>NZ_JAKFEM010000005.1:0-263551 GCF_036675685.1 Sphingopyxis sp. | reverse complement strand
CGCGCACGCCGCCGACCTCGCCAAGGGCCACCCCGCCGCACAGGTCCGCGACGACGCGCTATCGAAAGCCCGCTTCGAATTCCGCTGGCGCGACCAGTTCAACCTGTCGCTCGACCCCGACACCGCCGAGCAATATCACGACCAGACGCTCCCGGCGGAAGGCGCCAAGACCGCGCATTTCTGCAGCATGTGCGGGCCGAAATTCTGTTCGATGAAGATTTCGCAGGAAGTCCGCGAGTTCGCCGCGAAGCAGAACCAGCCTGCAACAGCCTTCATCGCGGCGGAGGAAGCCGAAGCTGGCATGGCCGCGATGAGCGAGAAGTTCAAAGAGACGGGCAGCGAGCTTTATCTGGGCGCGGGTGGAAGGGAGCATGATTGATCGGCGAAAATCGAATTTGGTGGGAGCGAAGCGCCTGAGTCAAAAACACGTTGCCAAACATAACCCCTTGCAGGATGACTATGCCCAAAATGGGCGGGGTTAAATGAGCGAATCAAAAAAGCGATATGCTGCTACGAGGGATACCGACAGCTACTATAGCTATGCCATCGGCACTAAAAGTCACATCGATAATGTACTGAGGCGTTGGTCACCTGATGCAGAGGGCGCGGAACCGCCAGAAAACAAAGAAACAGCTCCAGAGGAGGACTTCAGTCATCACTCTGCCCTGAGCGAAACCTTAAATAGTTCAGTCGAGTTCGCGCTTTCCCAGTATCATATCATACTGCTTCTGGATGTACTTGAAGCTGTGATATCTAAAGGCATGGTACAAAATACCATTTTTAAGGTTCTCGAAGAAAAAGCAAATCTAATAGAAGAAACAGATCACTATAAACTGTATGAACTGGAAGAAAATCTATCAGAGACAATAAGCATAAACGACGAGAGGGCTAAATTAATAAAAAAGGGGACGAAAAAGATTGCCCCGTCCATATTTATTGGAATGATAGCAACTTTCGACGCTCTTATTGTAGATATTATTGGAAAACTTATTAAATTGAATCCAGAGCGATACTCGTCTCAGGACAAAACAATATCGCTTGACAAAATAATTGGCGCGAGCTCAGTCGACGACATCGTTCAGGAATTTATAGCCGAGGAACTATACAGATTTTCTAGAGAAAGCCATGAGTCGCAGACCTCATATATCGAGAAAAATTTCTCCATTTCAATAAAAGAAAAATGGAAGAGATGGCCAGATTTTATTGAGATTTTTGAGAGGAGGAATCTTGTCGCTCACGGCGAGTTGAGATTCAATCAAAGATATGCGCAAATATGCGACCGAAATGGCCATAAGGGTTCATTTGACTTAGTTGGGCAAGAGGTAAAAATTGAAGCTGGCTACCTAATACAGTCCCTTTATGTTCTTTGCGAATACGCCATACTCCTTTCCTTTGCGTTGTGGAGGAAGCTTGTAACCGAGAAAGAAGTAGAAGCATTCGAGACACTGAACGAAGCAGCTTATAAAATTATAACAAATAATCATCATACCCTTGCTCAGAGAATTCTTGAGTTTGCTCTTTCTTTAAAGGGTACAAAGGTAAATGAGGACACGCGGAAGAGGATGGTAGTAAATTTAGCTAGCGCTTCGAAATCGAGCCAGAGTCCAGAATTCTGTAATAAGATTCTTGACGATGAAGATTGGTCTGCTTGCTCTTATGAATACAAGCTGAGCGTCGCAGCCTTGAAAGAGGATCTCGACGCAGTTACCCCTCTTATTTCGACTGCCAAGCAAAGCGGATTCAATATTTCTAACTTTCGTCAATGGCCCGTATTCAGATTCATTCGAGATAACGAGCGATTTAACGACGAAATTGAAAAACATTACGATTGTAGAGTTGCCAGCTCTACAAAAGCCGTTACCGAGGAAAAGGAGCCGCTTTCCATTCCCCAAGCAGAGGCCGGAGACGATACGCGTCATTGACGTATGATCAACCCGATGAACTCGTGAAACTTTCCTATTTTGCACGATCCAACCTCGATTATGGTGACAGTTTACTAAACCCCTAAATTTCAGGCCGCATCGCTCGCCCGATGGTCGGCCTTGCCCCCACACCATGCTAAACTCCCACCCATGCGCGCCCGGAACCCCATCTACGTCATGGCCAAGCCGCCCCCGGAGGTGCAGGCGCAGATCGCCGCGCTGCCCCGCAACGATCCTTCGCGCGGGCCGCACCTCCTCCATGTCACGCTCATCTCGCTCTACGACCTCCATTATGCGCCGCCCGACTGGCTGCCCGCGACCATCGTCGCGCTGGACAGCTTCGTCGCGCCGCCTTTCCCGCTCCGCTTCGACCGGATCGAGAACCGCAAGGCGGTAACGCTGCGCACGCGCGACCCGCTGGCCGAGGCGCGGGCGTTCCAGAAGGCGCTGGTGAACCATCTGCTGCGTGAGAAGGCGCCGATCATGGACGGCACCACGCCCGAACCGCACATCACGATCAACTATCGCGGCGACCGGCTGAATGCCCAGAAAATGCCGCCGATCGGCTGGACGGTCGACGAGATCATCCTGATGGAAAGCGTCGTCGGCAAGACCACCCATGTCGAACACGGCCGCTGGCCGCTCCGCGGGGGCGACGCCTGAGGGATGGTTGCAGACGAATTAGGGCGCGCCGAGCGAACCTTCATTATCATCGTCACCCCGGACTTGATCCGGGGTCCAGTTTCTCACCGTTGCTGAGCGGGACCCCGGATCAAGTCTAACGAGCCGCGTGTCTCGTTAGAGGGTGACGAAGAGGGATAGGGCCACTTCCGGTCGTATCCGGGCAGTCGAATGTGTCCGCGCCACGCCACGCCAATCCTATTTTGCACCGCGCGGGCCAGAAACCCCTTTCCTACAATCTGCACATCTGCTCCACTGTATCGGACGCTGCGGCAACGCCGCCTACGGCTTCCGCTCCGTCTCCGCCGCCCCTGTATCCCGCCTGTCATCCCGCCTGATACCGCCGCCATCGCATCGCCAATGGGCTGAACTTTCCTGAACTTTGACGGACAACCGACCCTCAAAAACGCCGCTCGACACCGCCACCGATCCTCTACCCACAACGCCCGCTTCCCAAGACCCGCCCCCTCGAAGGCACCGCAATGTCCCATCCCTCCAACATCGTATATTGTTCCGGCCCGCACGATCCCCACGCGCTCGATGGCATTTCCGTCCGCCACCGCACCGGCGACCTCGATGCGCTTTGCCCGGTCTGCGCGGGCCATGGCCAGTGGAACAGCCAGATCGACCTCGTCAGCCACCGCTCGATCCGCGTGTGCTGCCCCAAGTGCGACGGGCGCGGCTGGATCGAGACCGGGGCCGACATGGTCCCCTCGCACGACATCGCGCTGTCGCCCGACGGGCGCCCGGTCTGGGTCGTACGGCTCGATCCATCCGACGATGTGGAATGAGCTTCGCGCCGGGCCGGGTCGACTCGCGCCCGCGTCCCCGATAGGATGACAGCGGTTACCAACGACGGGAGAGCAAGGATGCGCGGACAGGCGTGGCTGATGGCGGGCGTAATGCTGGCGAGCGCGGGCTGCGGCAAGGCGGAGGCCCCTGCGGGACCTGAAACCACGGCGCCCGAAAAGGCGGTGCTCGCCGACGGGCCCGCGGCCGAAATCAACGAGATCGCCGCCGCCGACCTGCCCAAGGCGGTGCGCAACGCGGTGCTCGCCAAGGTTCCCGGCATGACCATCGCCGAGGCCGAGCGGAAGGAGCGGGGCGGCATGACCTTCTATGACGTCGAGGGGACGCGCGCCGACGGCAGCGCGGTCGAGCTCGACCTGATCGAGGAAGCCGGCGCCTATAAGGTGGTCGAGATGCAGCGCGACATCGCCTGGGCCGACGCGCCCGCCGCGGTCAAGGCGGTCGCCGGCGCCGCGCCCGACGCCTTCGTCCCCGCGCGCGTCATCGAAAGCACCCAGAATGACGGCACCATCATCTACGAACTGTTCGCGCCGGGCAAGGCCGACGAGCCGGCGGCCGAAATCGACTGGAAGGACGGCAAGGCCGCGATCCGCCGGACACGCAACGCCTATTGAAGCCTGGGAGCGCGCGCCGATGCCCGACACGACCACCCCCACCGGCCCCGATGCAGGCGCCACCTTCTACCACGGCACCCGCGCCGGGCTGGCCGTCGGCGACCTGCTCACCGTCGGCCGGGGCAGCAATTATCAGGCCGCGCCCATGTCGTGGATCTATTTCTCCGCCGCATTGGAGTCCGCGATCTGGGGCTGCGAACTTGCCGCGGGCCCAGAAGGAAACGAAAACGCCCGCGAGCGCATCTATATCGTCGAGCCGACCGGCGACTGGTTCGACGACCCCAACCTCACCGACAAGAAATTTCCCGGCAACCCGACGCGCAGCTATCGCAGCCAGTCGCCGCTGCTTATCGTCGGCGAGGTTGAGACGTGGGAACCCCATGCACCCGAGGTGCTGCAAGCGATGAAGGACAATCTCGCCAAGCTGCAGGCCGAGGGGGCACCGATCATCGATTAACGACACCCCCCGCTTCGTCATTCCCGCGAAAGCGGGAACCCAGTTGAAGCCGCCCTAGGTTCCCGCTTTCGCGGGAATGACGAGTTTAGTCAGATTTTCCGATGACAGCCGCTGCAAGCGCGCTACGCTGACCCGTCCCCTGCTTCCGGAGCCGCCATGCTCGCAACCCTGCTTACCCTCGCCCTCGCCGCCGCAACGCCGACGCCCGCGCCCGCCGACCTCGCGGCGATCGAGGCGACCTGCTTCGATTATGTCGACGGCCAGCTTCAGGGCGATCCCGAGCGCGTCAAGCGCGCGCTGCACCCCGACCTCGCCAAGCGCCGCGTCCTCGGCGACACGCCCGACGAGCGGCTCGGGCTGCAGCGCATGAGCCGCGAGGAGCTGGTCGACCTCACCAAGCGCGGCGCGCTCAAGACCCCCGAAAACGAGTGGAGCCGATCGTGCAAGATCCTCGACGTCGCAGGCAACGCCGCCGCGGTCCGCGTCGAGACGCCGTGGTTCGTCGACTATTTCCACATGGGCAAGTTCGGCGAGCGCTGGGTCATCGTCAACGCGCTGTGGCACATGAAACCGCGCGCGGCACCGGACGGCGCGGTGCGGCCCGCAGCGGCCGGGCCCGCCGCGCCGCCGCTCTTCGCGCTCGCGCTCGCCCCCGGTCCCGCGTGGAAGCCCGGCCGGCCCTTTGCCGAACAGGGGCTACGGCCGCATTTCGATTATTGGATGACGCTGTTCCGGCAGGACCGCATCGCCAGCGCGGGACCGGTGGGCAGCGACAGCGGTCTTGTCCTGCTGCGCGCCGCCGACCAGACGGCGGCCGATGCGATCCTCGCCGCCGACCCCGCGGTCGCCGCGGGCATCTTCACCGGCACGGTCCGCCCCTATGCCCCGCCGATGGTCAACGCCGAAGCGCTCGCCGGCCGCGCTCCGGCGAGCGCCGCCCCCGCTCCGGCCGACCCGCGCCGCCCTACGCCGACGCTCGACCAGGTCCCGCCCGCGGTCCCCGACCTCACCCGCCCCGCGGTGCTGATCGTCAGCAAGACCAACGGCTATCGCCACGACAGCATCGCCGCGGCGGTGCCCGCGATCACCCGCCTCGTGAAAGCGCGCGGCTGGAGCAGCTTTGCGACCGAGAATGCCGCGGTGTTCAACCCCGACCAACTCGCCAAATTCGATGTCGTCGTCTTCGCCAATGCCAGCGGCGACATCTACACCCCCGACCAGCGCGCCGCTTTCCAGGCATGGATCGCCAAGGGCGGCGGCTTTGTCGGGCTGCACAGTACGGGCGACGGCAGCCATCCGGGCTGGTTTGTCAAGATGCGCGGCAACGGCCAATTCACCGGCCACCCCGGCGGCGCCGACCAGTTCCAGGCGGGCGACCTGATCCTGACCGATCGCACCCATCCCGCGACGCGTGCGCTCCCCGCGCGCTGGCGCTGGACCGACGAATATTACAGCTGGGACGCCCCGCCCGCCGCCGACGCGCATATCCTTGCGCGGCTCGACGAGGCGACGCTGCGGCTCGAGCCCAAATATCGGATGGGCGACGGTCACGCGCTGGTCTGGTGGCGCTGCGAAGGCCGCGCGCGCATCTTCTATTCGGCGCTCGGGCACAAGGCCGAGGCCTGGGGCGATCCCGCGCATCTCAAGATGCTCGATGGCGCGATCGGCTGGGCGGCGCGAAAGGAAGGCGAAGGCTGCGATGCGGGAGGCGGCGATGACGCGCGATGACGCCCTCGAACGGCTGCACCTCGCCCTTCGCGCCCGAATGGATTGGCGCGATGGTGCGCCGGCAGACATGACAGGAGAAACCAGAATGCGCCGCTCGACGATCGCCGCCGCGTTCCTGCTCGCGCTGGCCCCGCTTCCCGCCGCCGCAACCGAGGCCGCGCCGCCGCCCGCCCGGGTACAGCAGCTACGGATCTACGAAGTGCCGCCCGCGAACGAGGCGGTCTTCCATGCGCGCTTTCGCGACCATGCGATGCGGATCATGGCGCGCTACGGTTTCGCGATCCGTTCGATCTGGCGCAGCGAAAACGAGGGCAAGGTCGAGTTCGTCTACCTGCTCGACTGGCCCGATACGCAGACGATGAAAACCGCGTGGGACGCCTTCCTCGCCGATCCCGAATGGATCCAGATCAAGAAGGATACCGGCGCGCGCCACGGCCGCTTCGTCGACGCGATCGCGATCCGCACGCTCGAACCGGTTGCCTATTCGCCCGATCGCGCGGCGCCGCGCACCGACTAGCGCGCCCTATTTCTTCGCCCGCGCGGGCTTTTCGAGGTTCGCCTCGACCGCGGCGCGGACCAGCGCCTTGAAAGCCGCCTCGTCGATCTTCGCGCCCTCCGGGATGTCGATCGCGCGCCGCGTGTTGCCGTCGAGGCTCGAATTGAACAGCCGCGCCGGGTCGTCGAGCGCCGCGCCCTTGGCAAAGGTCAGCTTGACCTTGTCCTTGTACGTCTCGCCCGTGCACAATATGCCCGCATGCTCCCACACCGGGACGCCCGCGGGGTTCGACGGTTTCTGCCATTTCACCGTCTCCTCGACATCGGGATCGGCGGCGTGGATCAGCGCGCGCAGCTTCGCCAGCGTTTCGCCGCGCCAATCGTCCAGCCCTGCAATCTTCGCGTCGATCAGCTCGGCCGTCATGTCGTCTCTCCCGTCACATCTTCTCGCCCGGCAGCGCCGCTGCCTGCTTCACCCAGCCGGCGAATAACGCTTCGTCGACGTCGTCCTGCTCGTGGATATGGAAATAGCGCGTGTCGCCGCTCTTCGACGCGACCGGCGGCACCGGATCCAGCGACTGGCCGCGAAAGAAGGCGACCTTGATATATTTGTCGAAGCAATGGATGCTGAGGAACCAGCTGTCCGCCGGCTCGCCTGGATGCCCGGCGCCATAGAGCGGCGAGTTCCATTTGACCGCCTTCCGGACCCCCGGAACCACGCGTTCGATCAGCTTGTCGAGCCGCCGCCAGGCGTGCGATTTCCACCCCGGCATTGCGGCGATATAGGCCTGCACCGGCGCGTCGCCATAGCCTTTCGCGATCTGCGGGTTGCCGCCCGACAGCAGGACGGGTGCTTTGTCGGCCATGGAATCGCGCTCCCTTCTTTCACCGTCAAAAGAACGCGATAGCCACGGCGAGTCAAGCCGCAGTGACCCTAGCCCGCAATCTCCGCGGTCGCGGCGCGCTCGATCGCCGGGCGCCAATGGCGCTGTACGGGCAGCAGGAAAATCTCGGCCAGCGTCCGCTCGATCTCGTCGGCGGTCAGGTAACGCCGGTCGATGCGTCCGTCGGTGAGCCGCGTCGTCAGCCGGTTGTCGCGAAGGCCATAGCGCGCCTCGGCGGTCGTGCGCGCCGCGATCAGCTGGCGGCGAAAATGCGAGTCCGGATGCGCCGATGTGTACCAGTTGCCGAGCTCATAATCGATCGCCGGCGGCGGCTTGTTCTCGATGCGGTAGAGCATCGCCCAATCGTCGCCGATCCGCGCCGCGACCTGCCAGATGTCGCCGTGCCGGACGATGCGGTAGGTCTCGTGCCGCGTTGGCTGCGGTTCCTCGCTGTCCATCGCGAGCGGCGCGGGCGGCACCGTCGCGCCGAACCCGACGTCAGCGAGCCATGGCCGGCCATCGAGCGTCACCCGCACGACCATATGCGTGCGTGGGCTGGGCGGCGCGTCGTCGGGAAGCATCCAGCGCACGCGGCCGATCAGTCCCTCGGCCTCGAACTCGATCGCCTGCAGCACGCGCAGGAACAGCCCATTCTGCTCGAAACAATATCCGCCGCGCCGCTGGCCGATCAGCTTGGCGTCGATGGCATCGGCACCAATATCGACCCCCGCGCCGGTCAGCGCATCGATCGCCTCGAACGGGATCGCCGCAATATGCGCGGCCTGCAGCGCGGCGAGCACCTCCAGCGTCGGCGCCACGGGGCCGTCGTAGCCGATCCGCGCGAAATAGCGCGGTAAGAAGGCATCGGCGGCGTTCGACGCCGCGACGCCCAAATCATCGAGCTCGGAAGAGGGGGCAGCGGGATAGTGCAACATGGACAAGGCTCCGTTCGCGAATCATCTGGCCCGCCTTTATGAAAGCTCAAGCCCGGTTAAGGTCAAGCGCGGATCGGAAAAGCGGTTCGCTGTCCCGCAAAACGTCATCATCTTGGTAACTTAGCCATTGCGGGCGGCCGCGGGCTGCGGCAGACCGCTCGCACAACATAAGTCGCATATCATGAACCTGTCCAGGAGCCCCCATGCGCACCACGCCTTATCCCCGTTTCGCCGCCGCACTCGTTCCGGCCGCACTCTTCTTCACCGCCGGAACCGCCAATGCCGCCACCTGCGAGGAGGCCTTTGTCAAAAAGGGCAACCCGATCACCGGGCTGCGCTTTTCGGCCGCGGTGACCGTCGCCGACCTGCCGCCCGCGGTCGCGATCGGCCAGATGCGCGGGCTCGTCGCCGCCAAGGGTTATGACATCATGGCCGACGAGGCCGAATATGGATCGATGCTGATCGAACAGCCGATGACCGGTACCGTGCGCGCCTTTCCGATCCAGATCACCGCGACGCAGACCGGCGGCATCGGTACCGTCGTGATGGAAGCCAAGCTGCGCGCCGGCCAGGCGACCAAAGCCGACGCCGCGATGGCCGAAATGTGCGGCATGCTGAACCAGGTCAAGGGCGGCAAGGCGGGCGCCGCGGCGGCAAAGAAGGGCGCGGTCGCGACGACCGTCGCCGCCGCACCGGTGAAAATGAACTCGCTCGCCTTTTCGCAGCAGGTGTCGAAGGACACCGAACGCAACGCCGCGGGCATCCTCACCCGTTATAAGGGCAAGCAGTTCACCATCGACGGGCTGGTCGATTATGTGACCAAGGACGGCAAGGATTTCCGCGTCGGCTACAAGATTCCGAACCCGTGGGAACAGGCAATCCGCCTGCCGAACCAGGCGCCGTTCAAGACCGACATCGTCTGCTATATGGCGCCGGGCCAAGCCGCTTTTTCGCTCCAGCTCAAGCCGAACAAGAGCATCAAACTGACCGGCACCGTCGAAGACTTCGATGAATATAAACATGTGATCTGGCTCAAGGATTGCCGCGCCGCGCAATAGCGCCGGCCGGCCCCGATCTTTCGCCCGCTCGTCGGCGCGCGCCCGCCCCTTATCGAAGCGCGCGCGACAGGCGAGTGGGTCTTGGCAATCGTCGGGCGGTGCCGGAGTGCAGCACCGTTGCCATCGTCCACATCCGGGAGGTTCCCATGCGCATCGCCCTTATCGCTCCAGCCTTTTTTGCCATCGCCCTTCTCGCCGTTCCTGCCGCCGCGCAGGACGACACCCCGATCGTCGTCACCGGCCAGAAGGATATGGAGCAGCAGATCGAATCCTTCGTCGGCGCGCTGACCCCGGCGTCGCCGCGCGGCCAGATCGCGCGGTTCGAAAAGGCGATATGCCCCGGCGCCTTCGGAATGCCCGACGCGCCGCGCGCCGCGGTCAAGGACCGCATCCGGCTCGTCGCCGAAGGCGTCGGGCTGGATGTTGGGGGGGCGCACTGCAAACCCAATCTGGTCGTCATGGTGGTGCCAGACAAAGCGGCCTTCCTGAAAACGCTAGGCAGGAAGCATTATTATATGTTTGGCGACCGGACGCCATCGAAGGTTCGCCAGCTCATCGCCGAACCCGGCCCAGCCACAGCGTGGCAGATCCAGACCATGGTGAACGGTGACGGCAGGGCGATATTCAATGAAAGCGACATGCCGATCAATCGGTCGACCCGGACGCCGTCGCGCATCACGCCCCCGGCGCGGCCCGCGTTCATGGCGGCGGTCGTGGTCATCGAAAGCAAGGCGCTCGAAGGCCTCTCGACCACCCAATTGGCCGATTATGCGGCGATGCGCGCCTTTGCGCGGATCGATCCGGCGCGGATCGACGCGTCGGCGCCCTCGATGATCCTGCGGATACTCGACGCCGCGGCCGACAGCGAAGTGCCGGTCACGCTGACCCAATGGGATTTTGCCTTCCTCAAGGGGCTTTATTCCAGCCCCAACAATCTTTACGCCCCGTCGCAGCGCTCCGAAATCGGCCGCGCGATGGAACAGGAAATGGAACCGGCGGACGGCGGCGACGCGCCGCGTCCCGACAGGGCGAAGGGATGATGACGGGTCATGGAGACGGTTGAGGGTCTCGATATCGACACCGTAAAGGAGCGACTGCGCCTGGCCTTGCGACCGCGGATCGCGCTGATCGGCCTCACCAGTTTCGCGCTGCAATATCCGGGCGATGCCGAGGATCGCATCGCGGTGACCGACCGCATCTCGCACGCCGACGCCGCGGGGCCGGCGCAAGAAGCGTCGAGCGCCAGCACGGTCGCGATCGTCACCGCGCTCGACGCCGACCCCGATATTCGCGCGCTGCGCCAGCGGCTATTTGACGTCGGCGTCGCCTCGGCCTTCGCGGGCGACCACGACGCCGGCGGCCTGTGGACCAGCCTTGTTCTCCGCTGCCCGCGCGAGCGGCTGTCGGCGATCGAAAGGCTCGCCGCCGACGATGCCGGGATCGCCGCCGCGGACCGCACCGAAGTGTCGGCGCAATTCGCCATCTACATGCTGCGCAACCATCACCGCGACTGGCAAGCGAACCGGACGAAGCTCCCCGACGTCGGCGACAGCCCCTACACGCCCCCCGAAGAGTGGAACCTGCTCAGTACCTGATGCGCCGCCCCTGACCGACCGCGATTGCCAGCCGCTGCCGTGATGATATGCAGCGACACGGATCGCGCCGGATAACCGGCCAGGACAAGGGTCGGAACATGCGAGAATATTGCACTGCCGCCATCGCCGCGATGCTGATCGCCGCCCCCGTCCACGCCCAGCCGCAAGAGCCGGCGGCCGACCTGCGCGCCTTTGCCAACGCCTTCGACGCGGCGCAGATCGCGCAGGATCGCGCCGCGCTCGACCGCATGGTCGCCGACGACCTTGTCTTCATCGACGGCAGCGGGAAGCGCTATGGCAAGGCCTTTTTCATCGACGGCTGGACCGGAGCCGACGATGATTACGACCCCGTCACGCTCAGCGATCGCGTCATCCTCCCGCTTGGCCGCAACGCCGGGCTCGCGAGCGCCGAGACGATCCTGTCGGGCCGTTCGGCGGGAAAGCTCTTCCGCGTCCGCATCCGCTTCACCGATATTTTCAAACGCCGCGGCGACAGCTGGCAGGCGACCTATATCCATGTGACGCGGATGGCGCTGGACCCGGAATAGCGAAGGATTCGACTCCTCGTGCCAAGAAGAACATAATGGGAACATTGATCCGATTCGGAGGAAGGACGATGGACCCGATGTTCCGCTATTTCCTGGGGTTCCAGGTGGCCGCCGATCGCGCCGGCTGGCTGGCGCGCCAATTGCCGCCCGTTCCGGGCGACCTCTTCGCGGGCCTGAAGCCCCAGCTCTATCATCTGACGCTCTGTACGATCGCCGAAACCATGGCGCCGAAACCCTTCCTGCGCGGCCAGGTCGCGAAGGCGTTCGAAGCTGGCCTGCCCACGGCAAGCCCGATTCCCTTCGGCCGCATCGTCTCGCGCGGCGCGGGCGCCGAACTCGTCACCACCGGCAGCATCGGCGCCATCCGCCAGGCATATGCGGCGATCGTCGCCCGTCTTGCGGCGCAGGGCATCGAGCCGATGCACCGCAAATCCGGCCTCCGCCCGCACGTCACCCTCGGTTATGGCGATTGCGACTTCGATCCCGTCCGGATCGCATGGAACTGGACGCCGCGCGACCTGGTGCTCATCGAAAGCCATATCGGCCACCGGCGCCACCGCGTGCTGCAGAGCTGGACATTGAAGCCGCCGGCGCAAAACAGTTTCGCCTTCATGGCCGACGAACTGCCCGCACCGCTGCTCCGCGCTGCCTAAGATCGGGGTTTAGGTTTCCAGATTATGCTCGAGCGTAATCTCGCAGTTGAGCAGCTTCGACACCGGGCAATTCTTCTCGGCCTCTTCGGCGATCTTGGCGAACTCGTCGGCGCCAATCCCCGGCACCTTGCCGGTCAGCGTCAGCGCCGACTTGGTGATCGTGAAGCCACCATCCTGCTGGTCGAGCGTCACCGCGGCGCTGGTCTCGAGCGTGTCGCCCGAATAGCCCGCGCGCGCGAGCCCGAACGACAGCGCCATCGTAAAGCACGCCGCATGCGCCGCGGCGATCAACTCTTCGGGATTGGTTCCCGGCAACCCCTCGAACCGCGTCCCGAAACCATAGGGCTGCTTGTCGAGCACGCCCGATTTGGTCGTGATCGACCCCTTGCCTTCCCTGCCAAAGCCTTCGTAGCGGGCGGATGCGCGATTGACGGTCATGACGATCTCCTTGGGGTCGGTCGAGGGGGTGGAACGGAAAAACGGCCGGGGACTCGGGGTCCTCAGGCGGACAGCAGCTTAGGCCCCGCGCCGACGCGCTTCCACGCCTTTTCATGAAAGAAGAAGGCGACGGCATTGATACACGGCTCGACGACCGCGATCCCGCCCGCCAGCACGACCGACCCGGTCATCACATAAGCGACGCCGAACCCGATCGTCAGATGTATCGAGAGGTAGGTGAAGGTCTTGATCAGGTCGGTGGGCATGGCGCATCTCCGGCAGGACGACGCGCCAAGTTAAGAATGATTCGCAACAAACGCCAACACACCCTCTCGCTCACTCTGATCGATTTTGCCGCGCGGCCTATCCTCCAATGACGAAAAAGAGCATTAAACCCGCGGACGCTTATCTCAGCGTCGCACCCCCGCCTTGTCGAGCTCGCGCCCCAACCGCCCGGTGAGCCACAGCCCCCACATCCGGAAATCGGCGGCAAGGCTCCACAACGGATAGGCAAAGGTCGCCGGCCGGTTCTTCTCGACCCCGAAATGCGCAACCCACGCAAAGAAATAGCCCGCCAGCGGCAGCGCGATCAGCCAAGCCCACCGCCCGCTCAGCACCGCACCGAGCGCGATCAGCACGACCAGGCTGGTCCCGACATAATGCAGCGCCCGCGTCGACGCCTTGCTATGCTCGCGCAAGTAAAAGGGCCAGAATTCGGCGAAGCTGGTGTAGAGCCGGGGCATGATGGGGAGGATGCGGTGGCTCGCGTGCGGGGTCAAGTCACCTGCCGAACGAGCATGTCAAATATCAGCGCCACGTCCACGGGCATCATGATAGGTTGGCGCGGGCTTAGACAGGGAGGGATTATTCCATGAAGAAATCGACACGCGCGCTGGTCGGATTGGTCGCGCTCGACCTCATCGTCATCATCGGCGCCTGGTATATGGTCGCGCAAACCAAAAGCGGGGCGTGGAATTCGAACGATCCGGCGGCATCGATCAGCATGGTGACGTCGACCGCGGGCATGATCGTCGGCGTGGTCACCGCGGTGCTGCTGCTCGCCTTCGTCATCCACCGCCGCGCGGGGAATTAGGTTCCCCAAAAACTTCAACCCTCCCGCCGGGGTCGCTGCGGCGGGAGGGCTGGTTCCGATCCGGCGTGGTGGGCCGGGCCGGAGACGAAAATTCGGAAGCTGGTTTAGCGTGCCGCTTCGCGGACCTTCTGCACCGCGGGAAGCAGCAGGCCGATCAGGATCTGCACCGGGTTCGAGGCGATCGTCATGCTGCCCTGCGCGGGCTGTGCCGACTGTGCCATCGCGGGGGTCGCCGAAAGGGCAACGGTCAGGGCGAGAACGGGGGCGAGGATCATCTTCTTGGTCATGGTCATTTCCTTTTCAAAGTGGTTCGGTGTGTTTCGAAATTGGCTCGGGGCGTTCCCGATGACTTGGCTTATGGCGCATGGCCGAGCAGCCAGCCGTGATCGCGGTCACTGGCTCGAAAAAATTTCACAAAGCTTTGAAAAGAAAAGAAAGAAAAATTCTATCCGCGCTTCAGCCGCACCAGCGCGCTATCGAGCGCCTGCAGGAATTGCGAGCGATCGGCCTTCGAGAAGGGCGGCGGACCGCCGATCTGGTCGCCCCCGGCGCGCAGGTCGGCCATGATCGCGCGCGTCGCGATCGCGGGACCGATCGACGCCATGGTGAAGGGCTTGCCATTGGGGCCGAGCACCGTCGCCCCCGCCTTCAGCGCGCGGTCGGCGAGCAATATGTCGGCGGTGATCACGACGCTTGCCGCATTCGCCGCCTCGGCGATCCAGTCGTCGGCGGCGTCGAAACCGTCCGAAACGACGATCCGCTCGATCAGCACATGGTCGGGGACGCGCAGCCGGCTGTTGCTCACGACCTTCACCGGCACCTCGTGCCGCCACGCGACGCGATAGATCTCGTCCTTCACCGGACAGGCGTCGGCATCGACGAGGATTTGAGGCGTCATGGACATCGAACGAAAGGGTCAGCCGACCTCGACGCCCTTCCAGAAGGCGATGCGGTCCCGAATCGCCGCCGCGGCTTCCTTGGGATCGGGGTAATACCAGGCGGCGTCCGCGTTCACCTGTCCATCGACGGTGACATGGTGATAATGCGCGATGCCCTTCCACGGGCACAGGCTTGTCGTCGCGCTGTCCGACAGCAGCGCCCCGTCGACCGCGGCGCGCGGGAAATAATGATTGCCCTCGACGACCACCGTGTCGTCGCTGTCGGCGATCACCGCGCCATTCCATCGTGCCTGCACCATGTCGACCTCGTTTCCACCGCGCGCGGCGCGGTTACTTCTTCATATTGTCGAGTCCGGCGACCACCCCGACCTTGGTCGTCGGATTGCTCGCATTCTGCTTCTTGGGCTTTTCGGCCTTCGGTTTGCGGACTTCGCGGTTGGTTTTCTTTTGACCCTTGGCCATGTTCAATACCTTGAAAGGCGGCGGACACCTGTGCCCGTCGCGCAAGAACCTACGCCCTTTGCCGCCTCGCGTCGCCTGTTATCCCGCGAGTCCGTCCCACAAGAGCTTTGCGCCGAGCAGCACCATCAGGAGGTAGATGAGGACATAGAAGCGTTCGGGATGCATCCGCTTCAGCCAGCGGACGGTGAGCAAGGTCGAGACGATCGCGAGCGGCATCAGCAGCAGCGCCGCAACGATCACCTCGTGCGGAAAAGCGCCGAGCGCGAGATAGGCAGGCACCTTCATCCAGTTGACGATCGCGAACAGGATCGCGCTGGTGCCGATGAAGGTCAGGTGCGGCAGCTTGCGCGGCGTCACCCACATCTGGAACGGCGGCCCCCCGGCGTGCGCAATCTGGCTGGTCAGTCCCATGATGCCGCCAAAGATCGTGCCGACCCAGCCCGGCGACCGCGACGCGGCGACGACCCGCCCGCCGCGTTCGACCCACAGCCGGTACAGGCCAAAGGCGAGCGTGATCGCACCGAGCGCCGCCATCAACTGCGCTTCGTTGACCTGCTCGGCATAATACCAGCCGGCGAGGATGCCCACCGCCGCGCCGGGCAGCATCCAGCCGATGATCCAGCCGTCCCACGTGTGACGGAACGACCAGACGCTGATCACATCCTGCACGATCAGGATCGGAAGCAGCAATGCGGCGGCGGTCGCGGGAGGCAGCACCAGCGCCGCAAGCGGGGTCGCGAGCGCGCCGGCCCCGGCGAGCCCGCCCTTCGCCATCCCGAGCAAGATCACCGCGATGGCCAGGATCGCCAACGTCGCCGGATCGGCCAAAATGCTCATCCGGCGGCCGCGCCTGACGTTTCTGGCGGGGTTTCGGGCAGGCGCCAATCGATCGCCCCGCGGCCGTGCGCCTCGAGAAACGCATTCGCCTGGCTGAACGGCCGCGAGCCGAAAAAGCCGTTGTGCGCCGACAAGGGCGAGGGATGCGGCGCGCGCAGGATCAGGTGCGGGCTCCCCGCCCCCAGCCCCGCGACATTCGCCGCCTTGCGCTGGGCATGGCTGCCCCACAGGATGAAGACCTTGGGCGCCGGATCCGCCGCGACCGTGGCGACGATGGCGTCGGTGAACTTCTCCCACCCCTTGCCCTGATGCGACGCCGCCTGCCCCGCCTCGACGGTCAGGCAATTGTTGAGCAGCAGCACGCCCTGTTCGGCCCAATGCTTCAAATAGCCATGCGACGCGCGGGGAATGCCAAGGTCGCTCTGCATTTCCTTGTAGATGTTGACGAGGCTCGGCGGGGTGCGGACCCCCGGCTGGACCGAAAAGCACAGCCCATGCGCCTGCCCCGGGCCATGATAGGGATCCTGCCCGAGGATCACGACGCGCACATCCTGCGGCGGCGTCGCGTCGAGCGCCGCGAACCAGTCGCGCGGGCGCGGATAGACCGCCTTGCCCTTCTCGCGTTCGCCCGCAAGAAACGCCTTGAGCGCCGCCATATAGGGCTGCTCGAACTCGCCGCCGATCCGTGCGAGCCAGTCGGGATGCAGTTTGACCTCGGCCATGCCCGCGCTTCACCAGAGGAGCGCGGGCTTGTCCAGAGGGCTTAAAGCTTCCCGCGCACGCTCAGGAACACCCGCCGCCCCAGATAATCATACTGCGTCCCGAACGCCGGCGCCTGCCCGATCACCGGCGGTGTCGCGGTAACGACGGTCGATACCCGCGGCGGCGGGGTGTCGAACAGGTTCGCGACGCCCAGCGTGATACGGAAACGCTCGGCGACATCGCGGCTCAGCGACAGCGCGTGATAGAAGGTCGCGGGCACGCTGACGTCGGGACAGAAGCGCCCGCCCGGACGGAAGCCCGAGGTCCGGCACGCATCGCCGCCCTGCGCGCGCAGCAAATCCTTCATGTTCGACGCGGCGCCGGTGACGTCGATGCCATAGAAGAGCGTCCATCCGCCCTTGGTCCAGCCAAGGTTGAAATCGCCGACCCATTTGGGATTGCCGATCTTGCCATTGTCGTCGACCTCGGTGCCCGGGAACAGCGAAACCTTGTCCTTCACCTGCCAGGTCATTTGCGCGCGGAAGGCGAGCGAGCCGAGATTGCCGAGATCCTGGTCGATCGCCAGCGACAGGTCGACGCCGCGGTTCCACTGGCGGCTGATGTTGACATAGCGGTCGGTCACGCTCGCGATGCTCTGCGCATCCGGCCCCGTGGCCGCACGCGTGAAGAGGCCGCACAGCGGCTCGTCGGCGACGTCGGAGTCATAACAGCCGCGCAGGATATTGCCCGCGCCGAGCAGGGTGATCTCGTCCTTCACCTCGATGTCGAAATAATCGACCGCAAGGCGCGTCTTGAGCCCGCCCCACAGCGCGCCCGACAAATCGGGGGTCAGGATCACCGACACCGTCTTCGCGGTCGAGGTTTCGGGCTTGAGCTGGCCGATGCCGCCGCCCGACGCGATCGTTGCGGGGCCGATCCCGCCCGCGAAACTGGGGCCGATGCCGTCGGCGGCGCAATTGTCGAAGATGCGCTGGCTGATCGCACCCGCCGCAAGCCGCGCCGCGGTCTGGATGCACGGATCGATCGCCTGCTGGCCGAGGAAACCGGTCTGGTTTTCGAGGAACAGTTCGAACAAGGCGGGCGCGCGGAACGAGGTGCCCCAGGTGCCGCGGAAACGCAGCCAGCCGGTGACCGCCCAGTCGGCGCCGACCTTCCACGTCGTGTCGCTGAAACTGTCCCGCACCCCGTCGCGGCGTGCCGCCTCGACATGCGTGTAGCGCACCGCGCCCGACAGCGTCAGCCGCTCGATCATCGGCACGCCTTCGAGCAGCGGCACCTCGACCTCGCCGAACACTTCCTTCGACACGGTGCGGCCCGCGGTGATTCCCGAGGTCGTGAAGTTCGCGACATTGCCCGCCAGCGTCGCCGCGCCCGGCGTGTCGTTGATTTCGTCACGCCGGACATTCACCCCGAACGCCGCCCCCACCGGTCCCGCCGGCAGCGTGAGCAGCTTGCCGGTCAGCAAAGCCTCGGCCGACGTCTGTTTGAACAAGGTCCGCCCCGTCTCACGCCCCATCAGGAAGGCGCGCTCGGCGGGCGTGAAATCGCCGCGCAGCACGCGCGGATCGGTAAAGTCGATGTCGATGCACGGCACGCCGCGAACCGTCGTCGCCGTGCCGGCGCACGAGCGGGTGCGCAAGGTCTGCGACGCGAGCGCATCCTGATAGATGACGTCCTGGGTATAGCTGGCGTCCGAGCGGCTGTGCTGGCCGCTCACATCCCATTTCCACCCGCCGCCGAACTCGCCGCGCAGCCCGAGCACGCCGCGATAATAATCGACGTCGGCCTCGCTTTCCGATTTCACCAGCACGCGCGGGCGCAGGATGATGTTGCCGCCGAATTCGCCGTTGAACGGATCGCCCATGTCGAAGGGATCGCAATTGTTCGCCGCCGGGTTGCAAAGGAAGAAGGGCAGCATCGACGCGCCGGTGAATTGCTCGAGCGTCATCGACTGGAAGCCGTTGTTATGCGACTTGCGGTTGCTGAACAGGGCCTCGCCATGAAGCGCGATGCTGTCGGTCACCTCATAGGCGGCGTCGGCGAAGGCGCTGACGCGGCTGACCCGCGAAAACACGTCCGAATCCTGCTCGACCGGCTCGAACCGGTTGAGCGCGCCATTCGACGGCCCGTCGAAATCGACCCCGAAGAAATTGGCGGGACCGAACACGCCGATCGGGTTATAAGCGTTGAGCGGGATGCCGACGGCCGCGAACTCGGAACCATATTGGCCGGCAAAGACCGGCTGCCCGTTCGGCGCGATCAGCCCGGGACCAAAGGTCGGAAAGCCATTCTGGTCAACCCCCGAAAAATCGGAGAAGACGATCGCATTGCCGAGCGCGCTGTTGCACGCCGGACGTCCGGTACGGAAATCGACGATGTCGGCGCGGCTGCCGTCGGCCTCACGCTTCAGATATTCCTCGGAGCAGAAGAGGAAGCCGCGGTCGCGGCGGGTGAGGTTCTGCTGGCGGAAATAGTCGACCGTCGCAAAAACATGGCCGCGATCGAATTTTCTGCCGAAACTCGCATCGACGCCATAGCTCTCGCCGCCGCCATGCTCGGTGATCGACGAGAAGCCGCCGCCCTCGAACCCGTTTAGGTCGTCGCGCGTCAGGATGTTGACCACCCCCGCGACCGCGTCCGAACCATAGATCGACGAAGCGCCGGTCTTCAGCACCTCGACCTGGCGCACCACCGACAGCGGCAGAACATTGAGGTCGAAGGGCGCGACCGAGCCGCGGATCCCCGCGGGGCCCGCACGCCGGCCGTTGATCAGCACCAGGGTCCGCTCGGCGCCGAGCCCGCGTAGCGAGACCGTCTGCACATCGTTGCCGCCGTTGGCGACAAAGCGGTTCGAGATCGCCGAATTGATCTGGATCGACCCCTGCGCCGCGGGGGTCGACTGCAAGATGTCGGCGAGCTGGACCTGCCCCTGCAGCTTCGCGGCTTCGGGATCGATGACCTGGATCGGATCGGGGCTGGTGAATTCGCTTTTCGCGATGCGCGATCCGGTGACGACGATCTCGTCGCCGCTCTGCGCCGCGGCGGGGGTCGCCGCGAGCGCGAGCGCCGAGGCGGTTGCGGCCAGAAACACCGGGGAACTGGTGCCAGTTTTCATTTTCTTCTTCCGAATAAAAGTTGATCACGCCCCCCGGCGCGTCGGAATTTAGGCCGATGGCGTTTCGATATGGTTTACGCCGCGGTAAGTTTTGCGACCCAGCCACCCGCTTGTCGCGGCCGCGCGTCGCGGCTAGGCACGCTGGCGAAAGGATCGGGCGGATGAGCAAGGCAATGGGCGAAGCGCTGGGGCGGCTCGAGGCGGTCATCGACGACCGGCTCGCAGCGGGCGAAGGCGAAGCCTCCTATGTCGCGAGCCTCGCCGCAAAGGGCCGCGCCAAGATCGCGCAAAAATTGGGCGAGGAAGCCGTCGAGACCGTGATCGCCGCGGTCGGCGAAGACGATCCCGCGCTGATCGGCGAGGCCACCGACCTGATCTTCCACCTGTCCATCCTGCTCGCCGAACGCGGGCTGTCGTGGGACAGGGTCGCCGCCGAACTCGACCGGCGGCACGGCACGTCGGGCCACGCCGAAAAAGCCGCCCGCCAGCAATAGGAGCAACCATGGCGATCGATGCGACCCTCCCCTACGACCAGACCAATATCTTCGCGCGCATCCTGCGCGGCGAACTGCCGTCGAAAACCGTCTACGAAGACGAGTTTGCGCTCGCCTTCCACGACATCAACCCGCAGGCGCCGCTGCATATCCTCGTGATCCCCAAGGGTCCTTACGTCAGCTGGGACGACTTCTCCGCGCGCGGTAGCGACGCCGAGATCGCGGGCTTCGTCCGCGCGGTCGGAAAGGTCGCGCGCGACGCCGGCCTCGTCGCCCCCGGCTACCGCCTGCTCGCCAATGTCGGGCTCGACAGCCATCAGGAGATCGCGCATCTCCACGTCCACATCTTCGCGGGCCAACCGCTGGGACCGATGCTCGCGCGCTGATATTTCGCCTCTGTCTATGATCGTCATCACAGCGTTTCACCCCGATGCGATTAAGCGTGTATGATGCGCGGCGACGGGTAGACACTTGCCCCTGTTTCCAGCAGGATAGGCGCACGGGTCAAAGCGGGGAGACGATGATGGGCAAGGGATGGCGCAGGCTCGCAGGAAGGTTCGCCAGCAGGGCGAAACTCGCACTGATCCTCCCCTTGAGCCTCGCGATGGCCGCGACCGCCGCCGACACCGTGCCGCAGGTCACGCTCGCGACCCCGGGCAGCTCGGGCACCGGCGACGGCACGATCACCCGCTTCACGCTGCGCTTTTCCGAAGACATGGTCCCGCTCGGCGATCCCCGCGCCCAAGCCCCCGCAACCAACGATTGCAAGCTTCCGGCGACCGGCCGCTGGGTCGATACGCGTACCTGGGTGCTCGAATTCGAGCGTGCACTCCCCGGCGGGCTGCGCTGCCATGTCGAACTGCGTTCGGGCCTGAAGACCGCGCGCGGCGTGTCGGTCGTCGGCAACGACCGCTTCGCGCTCGACACCGGCGGCCCCTCGGCGCGCGCCGTGCTCGCGGGCGGCATCTCTGACGGGATCGAGGAGGACCAGATCTTCCTCGTCGCCACCAACGTCGCCGCCGACCGCGCTTCGGTCGGCCGCTTCGGCTATTGCGCCGTCGACGGCATCGGCGAGAAAATCCCGCTCGACGTCCTGCCGCGCGCGACCGCGACCGAAATCCTGACCGGCCTCGGCGAAAACAACTGGTCGCGCCAGTCCTTCACCTCCGACGCCGGCCTGCCGCAGCGCTTCCCCGCCGCGGGCGCCGACCGCGAGGCCGCGCTCGACCGCATCGTCCCCGTCAAATGCCGCCGCCCGCTGCCGCCGGGCCGCGAGATGGCGCTCGTCTGGGACGCCCGCATTTCGCAGGCCGGCGTGCCCAGCCGCACCGCCGGACGCGACCAGCGCTTCGACCATGACGTCCGCCCCGCCTTCACCGCGAAGATGTCGTGCAGCCGCATCAATCCGCAGGCGGGCTGCAACCCGATCAAGGACATCACCCTCAGCTTCGCCTCGCCGGTATCGCGCGAAACGATCCTCGCCGCGACGCTGAGCACCGCCGACGGCAAGAAGCTGACGCCCAAGATCGACGACGACGACAAGAATGACGCCTGGCTGACGAGCGTCCGCTTCACCGGCCCGCTGCCGCAGAATGTCGACGCGACGCTCGTCCTCCCCGCCGGCGTCACCGACCAGAGCGGCCGAAGCTTGCAGAACCAGTCGAACTTCCCGCTGAAATTCCACATCGACCGCGCCCCGCCGCTGGTCAAATTCGCCGCCGAGTTCGGCATCCTCGAGGCAGGCGAGGGCGGCGTCCTGCCCGTCACCGTGCGCGGGGTCGAAAGCGCGCTCGTCCAGGCGAACCTCAAAATGCCCGCGACTGCGCTCCGGGTCGGCGACGACGACGTGGCGATCGCGCGCTGGCTGAAGCGCGTCGATGACGCCGATGACACCGACTATCGCGAGGAAAAGGACCGCACCGGCAAGGAGATCACGGTCAACTACACCGGCACCAAATCGGTGTTCGCCGATGCGCCGTCGGGCGGCGAACGCCGTGACCTCCAACTGTCTCCCCCGGGCGGCGGCAAGGAATTCGAAGTCGTCGGCATCCCGCTCACCGAAAAGGGATTTCATATCGTCGAGATCGCGAGTCCCGAGCTGGGCGCCGCGCTGCTCGGCCGCAAGTCGACGCGTTACGTCGCGACCGCTGCGCTCGTCACCAATATGGCGGTGCATTTCAAATGGGGCCGCGAAGGCTCGCTCGCGTGGGTGACCGCGCTCGACACCGGCCTTCCTGTCGCGGGCGCAGAAATCCGGGTGTCGGACAGCTGCACCGGCCGCCTGCTCGCGCGCGGCACCGCCGACAAGGCGGGCCGCCTCGCCTTCGCCTCGGGCCTGCCCCAGCCCGAAACCTATTCGAGCTGCGAGGAAAAGCCCGATCCCGCGACCAGCGAAGGCCATGCCCTGATGGTCTCTGCGCGCGCGGGCGACGATTTCAGCTTCACCCTCACCGACTGGGGCGACGGGATCCGCCCCTATGACTTCGACCTCCCCTATGGCTGGTCGGAACGCAACGACATCCTCCACACCGTCTTCGACCGCGCGCTCGTGAAAGCGGGCGAGACCGTCCATATGAAGCATCTGCTCCGCCGCCCCGTCGGCACCGGCTTCATGACGCCGCAGCCGCTCGCGGGCAAACTCCGCCTCGTCCACCGCGGTTCGGACACCGAATTCGAAATGCCCTTCGCGATCGCCGCGACCGGCAGCGGCGAGACCGTCTGGAACGTCCCCGCCTCGGCGCCGATGGGCGATTACGAACTCGTTTTCGTCACCAAGGACCCAAAAGGCAAAGGGGACGGCGAGGACAAGACGATCTGGTCGGGCCAGTCGGTCAAGGTCGACGAATATCGCCTCCCGACGATGAAGGCGACGGTCACCGGGCCGAAGACATCGCCGGTGCGCCCTGCCGCGGTGCCGCTGTCTCTGTTCGTCGGTTACCTCTCGGGCGGCCCCGCGCCCGATCTCCCGGTCGAGCTGCGGACCAATTTCCAGTCGAGCTGGTCGCCGCCGCAAGATTATATGGATTGGGATTTCGACGGCCAGCCGGTGAAGGAAGGCGTCGTCCAGCTCGACGACAGCGGCGACGAACCCAGCGCCGAACTGCCGCTCGCGCGCTCGGTACCGCTCAAGCTCGACGCCAACGGCAGCGCGACGACCAGCGTCGCGGTCGACCAGCCGATCACCGAACCGACGCTGATGGCGGTCGAAATGGATTATGAGGATGCCAATGGCGAGACGCTGACGTCGAGCCGCCGCATCACCCTCTTTCCCTCGGCCGTCCGCCTCGGCCTCAAGACCGACGGCTGGCTGATGCGCGACAATGATTTGCGCCTGAAATTCGTTGCGCTCGACCTCGACGGCAAGCCGCTGTCCGGCAAGCGCGTGCAAGTCGCGCTCTACAACCGCGAGATCATCACCGCGCGCCGCCGCCTGATCGGCGGCTTCTACGCCTATGACAACCAGATGCGCACGACGAAGCTCGACGCGAGCTGCGCCGCGACGACCGACAAGCTCGGCCGCGCGAGCTGCGCGATGGCGCCCGGCGTCTCGGGCGAAGTCACCGTCGTCGCGACGACGCTCGATGCCGACGGCAACGAAGCGCGCGCGGTCCGCTCGGTCTGGCTCGCGGGCGACGACGAATGGTGGTTCGGGGGCGACAATGGCGACCGCATGGACGTCATCGCCGAAAAGCCGCGCTACGCCGCGGGCGACACCGCCAGCTTCCAGGTCCGCATGCCGTTCCGCGAGGCGACCGCGCTCGTCACCGTCGAACGCGAGGGCGTGCTGTCGAGCTTCGTTATGCCCTTGAAGGGCACCAACCCCGTCGTGAAGGTCAAGCTTCCCGCGACCTACGCCCCCGACGTCTATGTCTCGGTGATGGCCGTGCGCGGGCGCGTGACCGGGCAAGAAAGCTGGTTCCGCAAGATGAAGCGCGCGGTCGGCTTCAAGATCGAGAATAGCGAGGGCGCCCCACCGACCGCGCTCGTCGACCTCGCCAAGCCGAGCTACCGCATGGGCATCGCGCGCATCAAGGTCGGCTGGGAAGGCCATCAGCTCGGCGTCAAGATCAAGGCCGACAAAGAGAAATATTCGGTCCGCGAAACCGCGAAAGTCGCGATCGAGGTCAAGACCCCCGGCGGCAAGGCACCGAAAAATGCCGACGTTGCTTTCGCCGCGGTCGACGAGGCGCTGCTCCAGCTCGCCCCCAACGAAAGCTGGGAAGTCCTCCCCGCGATGATGGGCGAACGCACGCTCGACGTGCTCACCTCGACCGCGCAGATGCAGGTGGTCGGAAAGCGCCATTACGGCCGCAAGGCGCTCGAACCCGGCGGCGGTGGCGGCGGCGACCTTTCGGGGCTGACGCGCGAGGATTTCCGTCCGGTGCTGCTGTGGAAAGGCAATGTGCCGCTCGACGCCAAGGGCCGCGCGACGGTCGAAGTGCCCTTGTCGGACAATCTATCGGGCTTCCGCCTCGTCGCGATCGCGACCGACGGATCGCAATATTTCGGCACCGGCGAAACGAGCGTCCGCACCGTGCAGGATCTCGGCGTCTTTGCCGGCATGCCCGAACTGGTGCGCACCGGCGACACCTATGACGCGCGCTTCACGCTGCGCAACGGCACCGACAAGGCGATGGAGGTCACCGCGACCCCGACATTGTCGCCCGCCGTCGCGACCGCGCCGCCGCTGACCGTCACGATCCCGGCGGGCGGCGCGGTGCCGATCAGCTGGTCGATGACCGCGCCCGAGCAAACCGGCCCGATCGAATGGACGGTCGAGGCGGTGGCCAAGGGCGGCAAGCAGCGCGACCGGCTGGTCTTCCAGCAGCAGGTCGAACCCGCGATCCCGGTCGAAACCTGGGCCGCCAGCCTGTTCCGCGTCGGACCCAATACGACGCTGCCGATCGCGATTCCGGCGGGCGCGCTGCCCGGCGGCTATGTCGATGTCGCGCTCGCGGGAACGCTCGCGCCGCCCTTGTCGGGGGTGCGCGACTATATGAGCGTCTATCCGTATAATTGCTTCGAACAGTCGACATCGCGCGCGATCGCACTCGGCGATCTCGGGCGCTGGCAGGCGCTCGCGGGGGCGATGCCGACCTATCTCGATAACGATGGCCTGCTGCGCTACTGGCCCAACGAGCGGATGGAAGGCTCGATCGAGCTGACCGCCTATGTGCTCAGCATAACCGCGGCGAACGGCTTCGCGATCCCCGAGGCGCCCAAGGCCAAGATGGTCAAGGCGCTGCAGGCGGTCGTCGACGGACGCCTGACCCGCAAGGGCTACGGCCCCTACGACATCCGTCCGGTCCGCATCGCGGCCTTGGCGGCGCTCGCGCGCAACAATGCCTCGAGCCCGCAACTCGTCGCGGCGATCGACGTCGCGCCGGTCGACATGGCGACCGGCACGCTCGCCGACTGGCTCGTTGCGATCGAACGCACGCCGAGCGTCCGTAATGCTCCGGCGCTGCGCACCGCGGCCGAGGCCGAACTGCGCAAACGCCTCGTCTACGAAGGCACCCGCCTCGACCTCGTCGACGATGCCAAGGCGCCGTGGTGGATGATGACCAGCGGCGACGAAATGGCGATCAAGGCATTGGAAGCCGTGCTCGGCCGCAAGGGCTGGGAGGATGACGCGGGCAAGCTGATGGTCGGCGTCGCGCAGCGCCAGCGTCGCGGCCATTGGGACACCACCCCCGCCAACGCATGGGGCGCGGTCACCGTCCGCCGCTTCGCCGAGCTCTATCCGGCGAGCGCGATCACCGGCGTCACCAACATCAGCCTTGCCGGCGGAACCGCCTCGCAAAGCTGGCCGCTGCCTGCCGAACCGGTCTCGCCGCTTCGCGTCGCGCTCGCTGCGGCAACGATGAGCCTGAAGCATGAAGGCACCGGCGCGCCGTGGGCCACCGTCAGCGTCAAGGCGGCCGTCCCATTGAAGGAACCGCTCAACGCAGGCTACCGGATCAAACGCTCGGTCAGCATCGTCAAGGCGGCGAACAAGGACCGGCTGACGCGCGGTGATGTCATCAAGGTGCGGATCGAGGTCGTCGCGGCCGCCGGCCGGACGTGGGTCGTGATCAACGATCCGGTCGCCCCCGGCGCGACGATCGTCGGCAACCTCGGCGGCCAGTCCGAAATGCTGGCCGAACAGGCGGGCGGATCGGGCGCGCAGCCGAGCTATGTCGAGCGCGGCAAGGACAGCTGGCGCGGCTATTTCGGCTGGATGCCCGCGGGCACCCACGCGGTCGAATATGTCGTGCGTTTGAACGGCTCGGGCCGCTTCACCCTGCCGCCGACGCGCGTCGAGGCGATGTACTCGCCCGCGATCCGCGGCCAGTGGCCGAACGCGCCGGTAACGGTGGCGAGTGTGGGGCAGTGAGGGCCCTCTTCGGCCACCCTATGCTTTCCCGTTTCCCCGCGCGAAGACGAGGGGTTCGTTCGAGCGGAGCGAGAACCCAAACGCCATGTCATAGCCTCGACTTCGCTCGGCCTGGCCCCTCGTCTTCGCTCGGGGAAGCGGGGAGTATAGGGCGGCATCGCGCGCCACCGTCTTTCTAGGATCGAGCGATGGCTGGCATCCCCAAACGGCGCTGGTTTAATGCGCTGGCATGGGCTGCGCTCGCGGCGCTTGTCCTCGTCACCGCCGCGCATCTCGCGACGCGACCGCCCGCGATGCCCGCCTTCGACGAGGTGCGCGCCGATTGGAAACCGAGCGAAGCGTGGCTCTACGATCGCGCCGGCCGCCTGCTCGACAGCGAGCGCGTCAATTTCGAACGCCGCCGCCTCGCGTGGGTGCCGCTGAACGAGATCAGCCCCGCCGTCCGCAGCGCCGTCGTGCAAAGCGAGGATCGTCGCTTCTGGTCGCACGGCGGGGTCGACTGGCTTGCGATCGCCAGCGCGATCCGCGCGCGCCTGACGATGGGGGGGACCGGCGACCGCTCGCGCGGCGCCTCGACGCTGCCGATGCAGCTCGCCGCCTTTCTCGATCCGAGCCTTGCCCAGCCCGGCAAACGCGACTGGCGAACCAAGATCCGCCAGATGCGCGCCGGACAGGCGCTCGCGGCAAGCTGGTCGCACGAGCAAATGCTCGAGGCCTATTTCAACCTCGTGCCCTTGCGCGGCGAGGCGCAGGGCATCGGCGCGGGCGCGCAAAGCCTGTTCGGCAAGAAGCCCGCCGAGCTGAACCGCACCGACGCCGCGCTCTTCGCCGGCCTCCTCCCCAACCCCGCCGCGAGCGCCGAGGCGCTCGGGCGCCGCGCCTGCCGCGCTGCTCAAGTAACGGATTGCACCGCGATCCGCGTGGCCGCCGCGACTTTGGTCTCCGGCGAGCGCGCCGCCCAGCTCGACCCCGCGCTCGCCCCGCACCTCGCGGTCCGCCTGCTCGACAAGCCCGGCAAGCGCGTCACCACCACCATCGACCGCCGCATCCAGGCCGCCGCCATCGTCGCGCTGCGCCGCCAGCTCGCGGGCCTCGGCTCCGACCGCGTGCGCGACGGCGCGGTCGTCGTGCTCGACAATGCCACCGGCGAAGTGCTCGCCTATGTCGGCGGCGTCGGGCTCAAATCGACCGCCGCATCGGTCGATGGCGCGAACGCGCGGCGGCAGGCAGGCTCGACGCTGAAACCGCATCTCTACGCGCAAGTGATCGAACATGGCTGGCTCACCGCCGCATCGATCCTCGACGACAGCCCGGTCCAGCTCGACACAGCGTCAGGCCTCTACGTCCCCAAAAACTACGACCACAGCTTCAAGGGGCCGGTCAGCGTCCGCCATGCACTCGCCAGCTCGCTTAACGTCCCCGCAGTCCGCGCGCTCGTCATCGACGACGTCCAGCAATTCCGCGACCGCCTCTGGGCGCTCGGCTACCACGGCCTCGTCGAGGACGGCGAATATTACGGCTTCAGCCTTGCACTTGGCTCCGCCGAAGTGTCCCTCGTCGAACAAGCCAACGCATTCAGAACATTCGCAAATATGGGGAAGTGGTCGCCCGTCACCTACATCGCTACGCGGCACCTTCGCCAACATCCGCGTACAATCGTCAACCCCGCCGCCGCCTTCATCGTCGGCGACATCCTCGCCGACGCCTCGGCGCGCACCGACGCCTTCGGCGCCGACAGCGCGCTCCGCCTCCCCTTCTGGGCGGCCGCCAAGACCGGCACCTCGAAGGGCATGCGCGACAATTGGTGCATCGGCTGGTCCGACCGCTTCACCGTCGCCGTCTGGGTCGGCAATCTCGAGGGCGATTCGATGCGCGCGGTCTCGGGAACCTCGGGCGCGGCGCCGGTGTGGCGCGACGTGATGCTCGCGCTTCACGCGGGCAGCCCCGGCAAGCCCCCCGCGAGGCCCGAGGGCGTCGAGGCGCGCCAGATCGCGCTCCCCGGCACGCGCGAGCCGCCGCGCCGCGAATATTTCCTCCGCGGCACCGCGCAGACCGAAATGGCCGCCGCGCCGCAAGCCGCGCGGCGGCCGCGCATCACCAGCCCGGTCAGCGGCAGCGTCTATGCGCTCGACCCAGACATCCCGATCGACCGCCAGCGGCTGGCAGTCACCGTCAACGGCGCGGTCGCCGGATACCGTCTGATTCTCGACAAAAAACCGCTCGGCGACGCCGATGCCGGTGGGCAGATCTTGCCGCGTCCCGGCAGCCATATGCTCGCGCTCGTCGATCCGGGCGGGCGGATGATCGACCGGGTGCGCTTTACCGTACGGTAAACGGCGCGAGACCCCATGAAATTAAGTTGCGCTGACGCGCGGAGCGGCTAGTCTGCCCCGCCATGAGACGGGCGGCAGTTCAGCCGCTCCCAAGGGGAAGACTATGCTATTTGACCGCGTAAAGCCGTTGGATGCCATTTTGGCGACGGCGGAAAAAAAGTCGCTTACGCGCACGCTCGGCGCTTTCCAGCTGACGATGCTGGGGATCGGCGCCGTCATCGGGACCGGGATTTTCGTGCTGACCGCCGAAGCCGCGCAAAAGGCGGGCCCCGGCATGATGGTCAGCTTCATCATCGCCGGTTTCGTATGCGCCTTTGCCGCGCTTTGCTACGCCGAAATGGCATCGATGGTCCCGGTTTCGGGCTCGGCCTACACCTATAGCTATGCCGTGATGGGCGAACTGATCGCGTGGATGGTCGGCTGGGCGCTGATTCTCGAATATGCCGTTGCTGCGGGCGCCGTTTCGGTCGGCTGGTCGGGCTATGTCGTTGGCCTCATTGAAAATGCGTTCAGCATAGACATACCCTCGACGCTGGTGCTCGGGCCGTTCGACGGCGGCATGATCAATCTGCCGGCGATGTTCATCGCGGGGCTCGTGACCCTGCTGCTCGTCATCGGCACCCGCGAATCCGCAACGGTCAACGCGTTCCTCGTCGTCATCAAGGTCGCCGCGCTGACGCTCTTCGTCATCCTCGCCCTGCCGGTGATGAACATGGAGAATTTCGAACCCTTCGCGCCGCTCGGCTTCGGCGGCATCGGCGCCGCCGCCGCATCGATCTTCTTCGCCTATGTCGGCTTCGACGCGGTCTCGACCGCCGCCGAGGAAACCAAGAATCCGCAGCGCAACATGCCGATCGGGCTGATCGGCAGCCTCGCCATCTGCACCATCTTCTATCTGCTCGTCGCCGCGGGCGTCATCGGATCGGTCGGCGCGCAGCCGGTTGGCATCGACGCCGCGAGTGCACATGCGCTCGAACCCGGCAGCCGCGAACTCGCCGCCGCTTGCGGTGCGATCGGCGATCAGGCGGTGGTCTGTTCGAAGGAAGCGCTCGCCTGGACGATGCGTGAAATCGGCTGGCCACAGATCGGCAATCTGATCGGCCTCGCTGCCGGTCTGGCGCTGCCCTCGGTCATCCTGATGATGATGTTCGGCCAAACCCGCATCTTCTTCGTCATGAGCCGTGACGGCCTGCTGCCGCAGTCTTTCTCGAAGATCCATCCGAAGTTCAAAACGCCGCACGTGATCACGATCATCACGGGCATCGCGGTCGCGCTGTTCGCAGCCTTCTTCCCGGTGGGGCAGCTGGCGAACATCTCGAACTCGGGCACGCTCTTTGCCTTTGCCGCGGTGTCGATCGCGGTGATGGTGATCCGCAAGACCGATCCCGGCCGCAAACGCCCGTTCAAGACGCCGCTGATCTATATCACGGCGCCGATCGCGATCCTTGGTTGCCTCTACCTCTTCTTCAACCTCGATCAGAAGAGCATCAACCTCTTCCTGATCTGGGCAGCCATCGGCCTCGTGGTCTATTTCGCCTACAGCCGCTCACGCAGCCATGTCGGGCTGGGGCATGTCGAGGTGCACGAAGACGATCCCGACGCGCCGCCGCCGCCGGTACCGCCAGCGCCGTCGTTCAGCTAGGAATGAGGGGAAAGGGGGCTTCGGCCCCCTTTCTTCTGTCGGTCAGAAGGGGGACTTGGGTGCCGTTCCCGGCCGCGTGAACAGCTTGCCGCGCTCGGCCCAATATACCAGCGCCAGCCCGACGACGGCGCTGATCAGAAAGGCATAGGCGAGCGGCAAGGTCGACCCGTCATATTGCTGGCCGATCAGGGCACCGACGGTCGCCGCAAGCAAGGTCTTGGCAAAGCTCTGGTACGACGATGCGACACCCGCCATGTGACCGAAGTCCTCCATCGCGATCGACCCGAAATTGCTGCCGATGAAGCCGATCAGGCCGACATTGGCCATCATCAGCGCGGTGAACATCCACAGCGTTTCGGCACCGCTCAGCGCGACGAGGATCTGCGCGATCGATGTCGCCATGAAGGCAAAGACCGCGGTCTGCGAGACGCGCCGCGCGCCGAAGCGTTCGACGATCGCCGCGTTCGAGAAGTTGGCGATCGCGATCCCCACCGCGACGCAGGCGAAGATGAGCGGAAAATAGCTGCGCGCGTCGAACACCTCGGCGATGATCTGCTCGCTGCTGTTGAGATAGCCGTAAAGCGCGCCCTGCATCATCCCCGACGCGATCATATAGCCCGCGGCGCGGCGATGGCGCGTTACCGTCGCCCAGCCCGCGACCATCGTCCGCCAGTCGAGCGGACGCACGTCGCCGGGCTCGAGCGTTTCGGGAAGGCGCCGGAGCCAGAACAGCATGACAAGGCCCATGACGGCGAGGACGATGAAGATCGCGCGCCAGCCCGCGATCGCCGCTACCCCGGCGCCGATTGTCGGGGCGATGATCGGCACGATCATGAAGACGAGAAAGATCAGCGACAGCCGCTTGGCCATCGCATCGCCGGCGAACAGGTCGCGGATGACCGCGACGACGATCACCCCGAGCGCCGCGGCGATCAGTCCGTGCCCGAAACGCAGCGCGAGCAGCATCGGAAAGCTCGTCGCCAACCCGCAGCCGATCGAGAAAACCACATAGGCGAGCAGTGCGGGCACCAGCACGCCCTTGCGGCCGAAGCGGTCGGCGAGCGGCCCATAGAAGAGCGAACCGAAACCGATGCCGAGCAGGTAGACCGAAATGACATATTGCCGATCATTGGCAACGAGAACGCCCAGCCCCTCGCCGATCGCGGGGAGTGCGGGCAGCATCGAGTCGATGGCGAGCGCGTTGAGCGCCATGACCATCGCCATCATGACCACCATTTCACGGTCGCCCGGCAGGCTCCGCTGGGGGGATTGGGCCGGTTTGTGCATGGCACATGCCTATGCCCCCAAGTCGCCGCTTTGGATAGCCCCACAAGCCAAAGGGCATTGCTATGCAACGCAAAAGGGCCGCCCCAACCCGTGTCGGGAGGGGACGGCCCTTTGCTGTTCGTGACGGACGGCTTAGCCCTGGCGGGTGCCGGTCATCGCCATCGACCCAAAGGCGCCGGCCTTGATCGTGCCGGTCAGCGCGTCGCCGTCGATCGTCGCTTCGCATTCGAGCGTCATCGGCATCGGCACCTTCATGTTCATCGTCCAGGACAGCTTGTTGCCGTCGACCTTGCCATTTTCGACGTCGAGCGAACCCATTGCGCCGGCATTCTGGCCGGTGAAGCTGCCGCCGTCGCTGTTCACCGTGAACACCGATTTCTGGTCGCCCATCGGCGACTTGGTAACGCAATCATAGCTGCCATCGACCTGAGACATCGAAACTCTCCTTACTGAAACTGGTGTTAGTTAGCGGGAGACACCGTTTCCACAGGCAAGCCCAGTCCGTCAAGCTGCGGTTTCACGACCGTGGCATCGCCGACGACGACATAGACGAGATTGTCGGTGCTGAGCGCCCCCCGCGCCGCGGCGTCGATTTCGGCCGCAGTCATCGCTTCATAGGTGGCGGGAAGCGTCTCGTAATAATTGTCGGGGCGGCCGAACTTCACGATCTGCCTGAGGCCGCCAAGCACGTCGCCCGAGGTTTCGAAGCTGCCGGGCAATTCGCGGACGCTGCCGTTGATCGTGCGCTCGAGCTCGTCCTTCGTCACCCCCTTGTCGCCAAGGAAGCCCTTGAGGTCGCTCTGCAGCTCCTTGATCGAATCGCCGGTGCGGTCGGCCTGCACCGGAGCCGCGGCGACCCACGTCAGCCGGTCCTTCTCGCCCGAGATGCGGCTGCGCACGCCATAGGACCAGCCCTTGGTTTCGCGCAAATTGGTGTTGAACCGCGACAGGAAATTGCCGCCGAAAATGTCGTTGGCCGACCGCAGCACCTCGAGCTCGTCGCCGCCCTTGGCGCTCAGTACCTTGCCGGCGAGGATCACCGACTGCGGCGATTTGGGCCGGTCGAACAGCAGGATACGCGGCTTCGGTGCCGGGATCGCGATGTCGAAATGCTTGACCGGTTTCGCCGTTGCCGGTGCCTTCCACTGGCCCAGCGTCGCGTCGAGCTGCTTCTTCACCTCGGCCAGCGTCGTATCGCCGACCACGAAGACGCGCGCATTGTCGGGACGTATCCATGTGGCGTGGAAGGCCGCAAGCTGGCCCTGCGTCACCGCCGCCACCGATTTCGCGTCGCCCAGCCCCGAGGGCGGGATGCCATAGGGATGGTCGGCGCCATAAAGCACCGGCATCAGCACACGCGAGGCGATCGCGCTCGGGTTGTTGAGCTCGGCCTTCAGCCGGTTGAGCTGCTGCGCACGGACGCGCTCCAGTTCCTTGGCATCGAAGGCGGGGTTGCGGATATAATCGGCGAGCAGGCCGAGCGAGGCGCCAAGGTTGGGTTTCAGCGCGAACAGGCTGAACACCGTCTCGTCGGCATTGGCGGTCGCATCGATCTGCGCCCCCAGCCGTTCCTTCGCCTCGGCAAAGGCGATCGAATCGAGGCTGGTCGTACCCTCGTCCATCAAGCTGAGCATCAGCGACTGGGTGCCGAGTGCGCTATGCGGGTCGGCGGCATAGCCGGCGTCGAAGCTGACCGCGACATTGACCGTCGGCACCGTCGTGCGGCGCGCGAACACGACCTCGACGCCGTTTTTCAGCTTCGTGCGTTCGATCGCGGGGAAATCGAGCGCGGTGAGGTCGGCGACCGCCGGCAATTGCGAACGGTCGGCGAACGCCGCCGCCCCGCCGATCCCGGTGTCGGGGCCGATGTCGCCCAGCGCGGGGTTCCAGTAACGGTCGGGCTGGACCGGTGCCGTCACCTTGCCGTCCGTCACCGCGCCGCCGCGATTCTCGCCGCCTTCGGTGCGTTCGCCGGGGGTATAGGTCAGCGAGAAGGCCGGGCGCGACAGCCATTTGTTCGCGACCGCCTTCACCTGCGCGGGGGTCGCCTTGGCCATCCGGTCGAGCTCGACCTTGTAATAGCCGGGGTTGTTCGAATAGAGCGCGCCCTCGGCGAGCGTCACCGCCTTGCCGCCGAAACCACCGACCGATTCCAGCCCCGAAATCGTGCCGGCGAGATAGCTGGCGGCGGTGCGCTGCAACTCGTCGGCGGTCGGACCGCTGGCGAGGAAGCTCGCGATTTCCTCGTCGAGCCGCTTGGCGACATGCGCCGGGTCGACGCCCTGCTTCACATCGGCCTGCACCAGCAGGATGCCCGCATCCTCGAACGGCTGTGCGCCCGCCGAAACGCTGACCGCGATCGGGTCCTTGCGCACCAGCGCATTGTCGAGCCGCGACGACGACAGGCCGCCGAGCACGCTCATCGCCATCTGCAACGGCACCGCTTCGGGATCGTTCAGGCCGGGGATTGCCCACATGCGATAGATGCGCGTCGTCGGAACCAGATCCTTGATCTCTTTCGCCAGCGGCGCGGGCAGGGTCGGCACCGGAACGGCGGGCATCTGCACCGCCGGACCGCTCGCGATGTCGCCGAACCATTCCTGCGCCTTGGCTTTCGCGGTCGCGACGTCGACGTCGCCCGCGAGCACCAGCACGGCGTTGTTCGGCCCGTAATTGTCGGTGAACCACTTCTTCACATCGTCAAGGCTCGCCGAATTGAGGTCGCCCATCGAGCCGATGGTGCTGTGGTGATAGGGGTGGCCGGTGGGGAAGAGATTCTCGAAAATCTCGTAGCGCAGCAGGCCATAGGGATTGTTGTCGCCCTGGCGCTTTTCATTCTGGACGACGCCGCGCTGGTTATCGAGCTTCTCCTGCGTCACCGCGCCGAGCAGATGCCCCATGCGGTCGCTTTCGAGGAACAGCGCGCGGTCGAGCGCGCCGGTCGGCACCGTTTCGAAATAATTGGTGCGGTCGACGTTGGTCGTCCCGTTGCTGTCGGTCGCGCCGACCTGTTGCAGCGGTTCGAAGAAATCCCCCGGCGAATTTTCGGACCCGTTGAACATCAGATGTTCGAACAGATGCGCAAAGCCCGTCTTGCCCTTGGGCTCATGCTTCGACCCGACGCGATACCAGACCGACACCGCGACGACGGGCGCCTTGCGGTCCTCGTGCACGATCACGCGCAGCCCATTGTCGAGGGTGAAGGCTTCGTAGGGAATATCGACCGCCTTCACCAGGTCGACGATCGGCGCCGGGCCCGCGGCCTTCGCCTTGGCGAGCGCGGGGCCCGCGGCGACAAGCGAGGTGGTGACCGCCAAAGCGAGAGCGAAGCGATGAAAACGGGGCATGAATATCCTCTTGTACGGGCGCAGGCTTTATGCCCGCGTACGACCGGGTGCCGGGCGGCACTGTATCAATGGTTTAGGACAGCAATTTGCGGCTTTCAAGGCCGATAGAAGCGCGCTCCGCTCGCCTTCAGCGCCGCCGGATCGAACAGCACGGGCTTCAACTTGTGGCGCACGAACAGCGGCGCCTGATCGTTGTAATGGGGGCTCTCGGGCCGCGTCGTCGCGGCGCCAAAGGGCTGGATCGATTCCGACCGCACGCGGCCATCCTTGTCCCACGTCACGAACATGATGAAGCTGTCGCCGTGACGTACCTTCAGCCGCCCGTCGGGCTCGGCGTCCCACAAAGTCGAGGCGCGCACCGTGTCGTTGCCGCCGTCGAGCGGCAGGTCGACGCGGTAGGCACCCTCGCCGTGACGCAGGCGCAGCACGGTGCCAAGTTTCGGATCGAGCCCGCCGAAATGATCCTGGAGATGCACCACGGTATCTTTCAGCACGGTGCGCGGATCGGGGCCGGCGCGGCGCTGGTAATGGCTGCCGTTCGCCGGGCGCAACAGCATCAGCGCCAGCGCATCGCCCTTCCCCTTGCCGTCGAGGTTCCAGTCCCAGCGACGAAGCAGATTCTGCGCTTCGGTCAGCGCGGGATCATCCTTCACGTCAAGCGCGAGCAGCCGGTCCATCCACGCCTTGGCGTAGCCCGCCTTCGCATAGGCGGTGTCATATTTGATCGCTTTCAGCCGCGCCTCGTCGATCTGTCCCGACGCCTCGAACAAGGTGATCAGCCGCGTCGCGCGGTTGGTCATATCGTCCTCGACCCCCAGCAACGGTGAAAAAGCGGCGGCGTCGAGCTCGTCGCCCGGCCCCGCCGCGATCCACGGCGTGTTGTTGGCGTTCATCACATAGCCCGAGCGCGGATTGACCAGCGCGGGCGCACGGTCGAACGGCAGCGTCTTGGTCCATAGGGTGGCCGAGGTATCGCCGGGCAACACGCCGCGCCAGTTGAAGCCCGGCTGGCGGTCGGGGAACATCGCATTATAGAAAAGGCCGATGTTGCCCTTGGCATCGGCATAGATGAAATTGGTCGCGGGCACGCCCTGCCCCGCCATCGCGGCGCGCCATTCGGCAAAATTCTTCGCCTTGTTGAGCCGATAATATTGGGTGACCATATTCGCCTGGTCGATGCCCGCATAGCGGATCGCGAAGGCGCCCTTTTCATTCTTCACCACGGGCCCGTGGACCGAACGATAGATGGTACGCGGCACCGGCAGCACGAACGGCCCGAACTTGACCTTCAGCCAGATGCGCTTTTGCTCGAGCGGCCGCCACGCGCCATCGAAACGATAGTTCTCGCCGCTGTCGTCGAGCGTCAGCTTGTAGACGTCGATCAGGTCGGGCCGGTTTACCGTGTTCGTCCACCCGAGAAATTTATTGTGGCCGAGGAAGGGATAGGGCGAGCCGGGGAAGTTGGCGCCCGCGAAATCCCAACCCTCTTCCGAATGGACGACCAGTTCGTACCAGGCGACGCCGCCGGTCCACGGCTGGTGCGAATTGGAAACGAGCCGCGTCGCGCCGTCGGTCGAGCGCTTGGGCGCGACCGCGATGCCGTTCGACCCATTGTCGGCGGGATCGCTGCCGACCGGCGTGTCGGCGCGCGGGATGATCTTGCCCGTCGCGTCGAGCGCCGGGCCGCCCTCGCGCCCGATCGGCTTGTCCTCGACGAGCGAACCCAGAACCGAATCGAGCCCGAAGAAGAAGGGCGAGCGCAGCACGAAACCCGCGACGACATCCTCGCCGGTCACGGGGAACAGCCCCGACAGGCGCACCTCGTCCGGGTGCTTGTCGGCATAATGGTTGAGCCCCGCGGCATAGGCGGTGAAGAGCTTTTTCACATCCTCGGGAAGCCGCGGCCAGTCGCGCACGGTCGTCGCGCGCACATCGAGCAGCGCTTCGGCATAGTCGATCTTCGCGCCATCCGCGCCGAGCATCGCCCCGGCGCGCCCGCGCGTCATCGCGAGCACTTCCTGCAGCGTCGAAAAATCATCCTCGGCGTGCGCATAAGCCACACCATAGGCGACGTCGGCGTCGGTCTTTCCGAAGATATGCGGGACGCCAAACTTGTCGCGCGCGATACGGACATCGGCGGGCTTGAACGCCGGCGCCGCGGGCGCTTCGGCGGTCAGCGGCTCCCAAAGCGCAAGCGATGCGGCGGTGAGCAGGAGCAGCAGCAGAAAACCCAGCAAAATCCGTCGTAGCATCTCTGGTCCTCTTACGCGCCTAGCCCGCAGGGCTATGTGGCGGGCATGTCGTCCGATGGCAAGCGACTGTCGTTCGTCGAGCCGGATTTGCTGCCCGGCGCGGGGCGGTTATGCAGGGACCCAGATTTGAAAAACCGGGGAATATCCAACATGCGCACGAAAAGCCTGCTCCTTGCCGCCTGCCTGACATTCACCCTGGCGCCTTCCGCCCTCGCGCAAGGCGTGGCGGGTTCGGGCGTCGCTCCGGCGACCGCCGCGAACAGCGCCGAGCGCGCGATCGGTTTTGCCGCGAGCGCGCCGGCGGGCGCGGCGCTCGTCGTGGTGATGACCGACGCGGCGCTGCCGCCGCTCGATGGCATCGTGGTCACCGCCGCCGAGCGGCAAGCGGTGACCGCGGCAATCGCAGCAGCAAGCTTCGATGGCAAGGCGGGATCGACGCTGTCGCTTCGCGGCATCGGGGCGCATCCGCGTATCCTGCTCGTCGGCACGGGGCCGACCCCCTCCTCGCTTGCGCTCGCCGAAGCGGGCGGCAAGGCCGCGCAAGACCTCAAAAGCGAAGCGCATCCCGTTGCGATCGCCGGCGCGTTCGGCGATGCCAGCGCCGCCGATGTCGCCTATGGATTCGCGCTCGGCCAATATCGCTTCGACCGCTACAAGACCGTCGACAAAAAGGCGCCGCCGACGGGCGCGGTGACGCTGGTCGGGGCCAATCCCGCCGCCGCCGAAGCGGCCTTTGCCGGGCGCTGGAAGCCGCTCGCCGACGGGGTTCGCCTGTCGCGCGACCTCGCCAACGAACCCGCCAATGTCGTCTATCCCGAAAGCTTCGTCGCGCGTGTGCGCGAGGCGTTCGGCAATACGCCCGGGGTCAGCATCGAGGTGCTCGACGAAGCAGCGATGCGGAGGCTCGGCATGGGTACACTCGTCGGCGTCGGCCAGGGCAGCCCGCGCGGTTCGCGGCTGCTCGCGGTGCGCTATCGCGGCGCGGGCGCCCCGGCCGCGCCGCTCGCGCTGATCGGCAAGGGCATCACCTTCGATTCGGGGGGCATTTCGCTCAAGCCCGGCGCGGGCATGTGGGACATGAAGGGTGACATGTCAGGTGCCGCATCGGCGATCGGCGCCGCGTTGTCGCTCGCCAAGTCGCGCGCACCGGTGCATGTCGTCGCGGTCGCGGCGCTCGCCGAGAATATGCCCGACGGCAATGCCCAGCGGCCTGGCGACATCACACGCACCATGTCGGGCAAGACGATCGAGATGCTCAACGCCGACGCCGAAGGCCGCCTCGTCCTGGCCGACGCAAATGAATATATCGCGCAGACCTATAAACCGCGCGCGATCGTCAACATCGCGACGCTCACCGGCGCGATCGTCGGCGCACTCGATGATCAATATGCGGGGCTGTTCGCCCGCGACGAAAAACTCGCGGCGGCATTGCTCGCCGCCGGGGCCGCCAGCGGCGAGGAATTGTGGCGCATGCCGCTCCACAAAAATTATGCCGAGAAGCTCAAGTCAGACATTGCCGACATCCGCAACATCGCCCCGAGCCAGGGTCCGGGCGCCAGCCTCGGCGCGCATGTCATCGGTTTCTTCGTCGACGAGGCCACGCCGTGGGCGCATCTCGACATTGCCGGGGTGAATCAGGCCGACAAGGCAACCTCGCTCGTCCCCAAGGGCATGAGCGGCTTCGGCGTGCGCTTGCTCGACCAATTGGCCCGGTCCGGCGAATAGACGTTGCGGAACCTTGGAAGGCCCCTTGTGTTGCCAAATGGCAACACTATCTTGCTCGGCGAGAAAGGGGCTTTCTGAATGAACCTCGAAAAATTTACCGACCGCGCCAAGGGTTTCCTGCAGGCGGCGCAGACGATCGCGATCCGTATGAACCATCAGCGGATCAGCCCTGAACATATCGCCAAGGCGCTGCTCGAAGACAATGAGGGCATGGCCGCGGGCCTCATCGCGAAGAGCGGTGGCGACGCTGCGCGCGCGGTGCAAGGCATCGACGCGCTGCTTGCGAAGGTCCCCGCCGTGTCGGGCTCGGGAGCGCAAGCAACACCGGGGCTCGACAATGACGCCGTGCGCTTGCTCGACCAGGCCGAACAGGTCGCTACCAAAGCCGGCGACGGCTATGTCACCGTCGAGCGGCTGCTGCTCGCGATGGTGCTTTCGACCGGAACGCCGGTCGGCAAGGCCTTCGCCGATGCGGGCGTCAAGGCCGATGCCCTTAACTCTGCGATCAACGACCTGCGCGGCGGTCGTTCGGCCGACACCGCCTCGGCCGAAGACCGCTACGAAGCGCTCAAGAAATTCGCCCGCGACCTCACCGAAGTCGCGCGCGAGGGCAAGCTCGACCCCGTGATCGGGCGCGATGAGGAAATCCGCCGCACCATCCAGATTCTCGCGCGCCGCACCAAGAACAACCCGGTGCTGATCGGCGAACCCGGGGTCGGCAAGACCGCGATCGCCGAAGGGCTCGCGCTGCGTATCACCAATGGCGACGTCCCCGACAGCCTGAAGGACCGCCGCTTGCTGTCGCTCGACATGGGCGCGCTGATTGCAGGTGCCAAATATCGCGGCGAATTCGAGGAACGCCTGAAGGGCGTGCTCGACGATGTGAAAGCCGCCGAGGGCGAGATCATCCTGTTCATCGACGAGATGCACACGCTCGTCGGCGCCGGCAAGGGCGAGGGCGCGATGGACGCCTCGAACCTTTTGAAGCCCGCGCTTGCGCGCGGCGAGCTCCATTGCATCGGCGCGACGACGCTGGACGAATATCGCAAGCATGTCGAAAAGGACCCCGCGCTCCAGCGGCGCTTCCAGCCGGTGTTCGTCGGCGAACCGACGGTCGAGGATTCGATCTCGATCCTGCGCGGGCTGAAAGAGAAATATGAGCTGCACCACGGCGTGCGGATCACCGACGGCGCGATCGTCGCCGCGGCGACGCTGTCGAACCGCTATATCTCCGACCGCTTCCTGCCCGACAAGGCGATCGACCTGATGGACGAGGCCGCGAGCCGCATCCGCATGGAGGTCGAATCGAAGCCCGAAGAGATCGAGACGCTCGACCGCCGCATCATCCAGATGAAGATCGAGGAGTCGGCGCTCGGCAAGGAAAGCGACGCCGCATCGAAGGATCGGCTCGCGACCTTGCAGTCCGACCTCGCCAATCTCGAACAGCAGTCGGCCGAGGTCACGCAGAAGTGGCAAGCCGAAAAGGACAAGATCCACGCCGAGGCCAAGATCAAGGAAGCGCTCGACGCCGCACGCAACGCGCTCGACCAGGCACAGCGCGCGGGCGATCTCGCGAAGGCGGGCGAGCTCAGCTACGGCACCATCCCGGGCCTCGAAAAGCAGCTCGAAGAGGCGCAGGCGATCGCCGGCAACGCGATGCTGCGTGAGGAAGTCACCGCCGACGACATCGCCGCGGTGGTCAGCAAATGGACCGGCATCCCCGTCGACCGGATGCTGGCGGGCGAACGCGAGAAACTGCTGGCGATGGAACCGACGATTGCCAGGCAGGTGATCGGCCAGGACCACGCCGTGCACGCGGTATCGACGGCGGTGCGCCGGTCGCGGGCGGGCTTGCAGGACCCCAACCGCCCACTGGGCTCCTTCCTGTTCCTCGGCCCGACGGGGGTCGGCAAGACCGAACTCACCAAGGCGCTCGCGCGCTTCCTGTTCGACGACGACAATGCGATGGTCCGCATCGACATGTCCGAATTCATGGAAAAGCACAGCGTTGCGCGCCTCGTCGGCGCGCCTCCGGGTTATGTCGGCTATGAAGAGGGCGGCACGCTCACCGAAGCGGTGCGCCGCCGCCCCTATCAGGTCGTGCTATTCGACGAGGTCGAGAAAGCGCATGCCGACGTCTTCAACATCCTGCTGCAGGTGCTCGACGACGGACGCCTCACCGACGGGCAGGGCCGCACGGTCGATTTCACCAACACGCTGATCATCCTGACCTCGAACCTCGGCAGCCAGGCGATCGCGGCGCTTCCCGACGATGCGCCGGTCGAACAGGCCGAGCCCGCGGTGATGGAAGTCGTCCGCGCCCATTTCCGGCCCGAATTCCTCAACCGGCTCGACGAGATCGTGCTCTTCAACCGGCTGGCGCAGCAGCATATGGGCGGCATCGTCGACATCCAGGTCGCGCGCGTGCAGAAACTGCTCGCCGACCGCAAGGTCACGCTCGACCTCACCGATGCGGCGCGCGCATGGCTCGGCCGCGTCGGTTACGATCCCGTCTATGGCGCCAGGCCGCTGAAGCGCGCGGTGCAGAAATATCTGCAAGACCCGCTCGCGGATTTGATCCTGAAAGGCGAGGTCAAGGACGGGTCGACGATCAAGGTCGACGAAGGCGACGGGGCCTTGAAGCTGACCTCGGCGTAAAACCATTCGCCTGATGGCGAGGCGGCACCGGCCCGCTCCCCCACCCGGCCTCCCAATCGAGTTTATCCTATGGGAGGCTGGGTGGGGGAGCGGGCCGGTGCCGCGCGTTTCCGCAAGGCGGAAATGAAATTACGTCAGCAAGTCCCGGTCGCGCGGCAGTCGCCCGCCTTGCTCGCCATCGCGTCCATCGTGTCGCGCGAATCCTGGTTGCCCTGCACCCACAATTGCTTCCACTGCTCGTTGGTGTGGCAAACGCGCGCTTTCTTCACGAGCGAGCCGATTTCCTCGATCTTGCGGCATTTGACATAATAGGGGTGGGTCATCGGCAGCCCCTCGTTATGCGCCTTGATCTCGCTGCTCGTCATCGTCGACGGCGGACGATCGGGCGCGGTGCGGTCCGCGGGGTCTGGCGCGGCGGGCGATGGCGACGCGGCAAGGAAAGCCAGCATGATGAGTATCGGCGACATCGGAGGGCCTTTCTATTGGGGCCGGATCTGCTGCATGACCTGATCCTGGGGTTCTTGCGAGTTGCTCCAGCCCCGCGCGATCACTTCCATCGAATCGCGTGCATCCTGGTTGCCCTTGTCCGATAGGCGCTTCCAGTCGGCGTTGGTGTTGCAGACGCGCAACTTCTTGACCAGCGAACCGATCTGCTCGATCCGGCGGCACCGGATATAGCCGGGATCGCTCATCGGGCGACCCTGGTTATAAGCGTCGATTTCCGCACCGGACATGTCGGATGCCGCGCGGGCGAGTGGCGCTTCGGTTTCGTTGGCGGCGACGACAGTGGTCGCCGACACGCCCATCAACAGGGTCATAATTGCTGCATTACGCATCATATGCCTCCCATCATCGACCGGTGGGCAATCAGTTGGAATTGCCCGCCTTGCTCTGCATGGCTTCGGCCGTATCGCGGGCGTCGAGGTTGCCCTTGTGCGATACCTCTTTCCACTTTTCATTCGTGTAGCAAACGCGGTTCTTCTTCACGAGCGAGCCGATTTCCAGCGTTTTGCGGCACTTGATATAATAGGGATGGGTCTGGGCGAGCCCCTCGTTATACGCCTTGATCTCGGTCGGCGTCATCGCCGAGGGTGGCTGCGACGGCGGCGCGCGATCGGTAGCGGTGGTTCCTTCGGCCGCGAAGGCGGCCGGCGCAGCCAGCAAGGCTGCTGCGAAAAATGCAGGCATAATATGGTTCATGAAAATCCTCCTACCGCGGGCATCGCCCGCAGCCTCATGACCGGCATCATATTTGGCAAGAGGCCTTTCGCAAAGCTGAATTTCGTCCGGTGACAAACGGATACCAAGCGACGCTAGGCCTAGCGCGGCACCGCATATCCCGACGCGTCGGCCGACGCAAAATAACGCAGCAAAAGGTCGCGCTCGCGCGCGCTCAAATGCGGGTTCCACACGTCGAAGATCAGCACCGCGCGCAGGTCGTCGCTGTCGTTCCACGCCTCATGCTCGATCGTATCGTCGAACACGAAGGCCCGGCCTTCCTCCCATATGCGCGTTTCGCCGCCGACGCGAAAGCCGCAGTTCGGCGGGACGATCAGCGGAAGATGGACGATCGCCCGCGTGTTGGTGACCCCGGTGTGCGGCGGGATGCGGGTGTGGGGCTTCAGCATCGAAAAGAAGGCGCTGGGCGCGCGGCCCGGGATGCGCGCACCCGGGATCGCCGCGAGCGCGGCGGCAGTGGCGGGGCAGCGATCGAGCACCAGCTGGTTCGGCTCGCCATATTCCCAGAGGAAGCAGGCGCCCCAGTCAAGCTGGTTGTCGAGCCCCGACCAGATCGAATCGGGCGTCCCCGCCTCCATCCGCACATAGGGCCGGAGCGCCTCCCCGGGATCGCCCAGCAGCGCCTGCAGCTCGGCGCGGATCGCTCCCGTCTGTGCCTCGATTTCGGCCAGCCAGGGGAAATGACCCCGATCGAAAAATTCGTCGGCAGGCAGGAAGGGGTAATAAATGCCCGCACATTCATTCTGATAGATACGGCGACGGCCGAGCGCGCTCGCGATGAAAGCCTCGCCGCGGCGGGCCTCGGTTTCGGAGAGATCGTCGCGGATCGATCCGAAGGCATCCGATGCCGCCGCGAACATGGCGTCGGTGGCCCCGATGACAAACGCCTGCCCATGCGCCAGTAACGGTTGGAGCGCCGGCGGGGCGGGGCCCAGCTGCGCGCCGAGTGCAACGGCGGCACTCCAGGCCGCCAGCGCGGCGCCCTTGTCGCCCTGCGCCTCGTGCCGCTCCGCCTTGCGGATCCACGCGATGAGGTCGCGGCGGTCGATCGCAAGCGCGGCGTCGAGCGCGGCAAGCTCGCGCGCATCGTCCCCGAGCGCGCGCCATGCAGAAGCGAGGTTGCGCTGCAAGGCGCCCGATTGCGGGTCGCCCGCAATTGCCGCGGTGAAATGCCGGGTTGCGGCCTCGGCATCGCCGGCCTGCAACGCGGCAATCCCGAACCGGTTGGCCTCGACGGCCGAGGCGGGTGGAGGTGAGCTGGTCATGGCCATGCTTGCCATCGGCAGGGGCAATCGGCAAGGTCGATTGATGACCGCCGCGCCCCCCGTGACCGCCATCATCGACGACGCCGAATGGCTCGCGCATCGTTATGATCCGGGGCACGACGCATTCCATTTCCGCCGCGTCCCGCGCGCCGTCCGCGGCGGCGTGCCCTTTCTGACCGATTTGCATCTGGGCGAAGAGGTGGCGCCGGTCGTGCTGCGCCGCACCGACTGCCGCGAGGCGCCGGGCGAGGCGCGTGCGCCTGTCCATTTCCTCTTTCATTCGGCCTATTGCGCATCGACGATGCTCGCGCAGGCCCTCGATCAACCGGGCGTCGCGACCAGCCTATCCGAGCCGGTTTTGCTCAACGACATGGTCGGATGGCGGCGGCGCGGCGCGGAGTCGCGTGCGCATGGGCGGGTCATGGACGATGCGCTAGCCATGCTGGAGCGCGGCTTCGCGGCGGGGGAGGCGGTGGTCATCAAACCGTCGAACATCTTCAACCCGCTCGCCCGCGGCGCGCTGATGCTGCGGCCCGAGGCGCGGGCGATCCTGCTCCATGCGCCGCTGCGCGCCTTCCTGTTGTCGGTCGCGCGCAAGGGTATGTGGTGTCGGCTGTGGTGCCGTGAGCTGCTCGAGGGCTATCTGGCTGATGGCTATGTCCAGCTGGGCTTCGAAGCACGCGATTATTTCCGCCAGTCGGACCTGCAGGTCGCGGCGGTTGGCTGGCTCGCACAGCAACAGGCCTTTGCCGCGTTGCTCGGCTGGGCGCCCGACCGGATCGCGTCGCTCGACAGCGAAGCACTGACCGCCGATCCCGTAGCGGCGGTCAGTGCGGCGATGGATCATCTGGGTCTGGCGAGCGACCGCGCCGCCATCGCCGAGCATCCCGCGCTTGGCCGGAACAGCAAATCGGGCGCGCCCTTTGCCGCCGGCGAACGGCAGCGCGACCTTGGCGTCGCCGAAACCGCCTATGGCGAGGAAATCGACCAGGTGGTCGGCTGGGCCGAGGTCGTCGCCGATCGGGCCGGCATTCCGCTTGCCCTGCCGCGACCGATGCTCATCCGCTAAGCCGCATATTCAAACTTCCGTCATCCCATAGAAAAAGGGGCGGACATTGCTGTCCGCCCCCAATTCTTGCCGAAGCGTGAAGTGACTAGAACTTCAGCTTTGCCGACACCGCATAACGGCGGCCCAGCGCATCGTAGGACGCAGGGAAGGTGTTGCCGCTGTTGTAGGTGGTCGAACCGATCGTGTTGCCGACGAGCGGCGGCTTCTTGTCGAGCAGGTTCTGGACGGTCGCGGTGAACGTCAGATTGTCGCTGACGTTGAAGCGCGCGGTCAGGTCGAAATAATGCGCCGCCTTGATCTTGCGGAACCTCGGATCGACGACGCAAGCACCCGGATCGGCACCGTCGAAGTCGGGGCAACCCTGGTCCGCGAGCGGCAGAAGGACGCCCGCACCATTGCGGTTCGCTGCGTCGGCAGCGGCACGATCGGCTTCGAGCTGCGCCGGTTCGAACGACACGCTATCCTGCCAGCGCCACAGCAGCGACAGGTCGACCTTGTCAAAGCCGAGCGTGAAGCGGTTCGAGAACTGGAGTTCGGGCTGGATCGAGCCGGTGAACGAGCAGTTGACGCTGTAGTAGCCGACGCATTCGCGATTCAGCGAAGCAGGATCGGCCGCGTTCGCCTTGAACTTCGAGCTGCGCGTCCAGTTGCCGACGAACGACCAGTCGAGGCTCGCGAAGCCCAGATCCATGTTGTAGTTCATCAAGAGGTCGACACCGTCGGTGAACAGGCGGCCCTGGTTGTTCGTGGTGCCGAACAGGCCCGGCGTCGTCGCCGGATCGCCGTCGAGGCCGCCGGTGATCGGGTTACGACGGATCGACGTACAAGCCGCGCTGGTGGCGTCGAGGTCGTCGAAACAGGCCGCGATGATGTCGCCCGGAAGCGGCACGCCCAACACGTCTTCGATCTTGATGTTGTAATAGTCGACCGACAGGTTGAAGCGCGGCAGGAAGTCGGGCTGGAACACTAGGCCCAACGTCCAGGTATCGGCCTTTTCGGGCTTCAGGTTCAGGTTACCACCGGTGGTGATATTAGCCTGAGCCGCGGTCGGGTTGGTGATCGAGCCGATCGTACCCACCGGAGCGCCCTGAGCAAGACAGACCGCGCGCAAGGCGGCGTTCCCGACCGGAGCAGCGCCGGCGCAGGGATCGATACCCAGGTTGGTCAGGCCAACCGAGGTCGGCGTGAACAGTTCGCCGATGTTCGGCGCGCGGACCGCGCGGCTGTAGTTACCGCGGATCTTGACGCCCGCACCCGGTTCCCAGCTGCCGCCGGCTTTCCAGGTGGTGGTGTTGTAACCACCGGCGCCCTTGATGCTGTAATCCGAATAACGGATACCGGCTTCGAGCGTCAGGCTTTCGAAGAAGGGCTTGTCTTCGACGAGCGGCGCGACGATTTCGGCATAAGCCTCATAGACATCATAAGCACCGTCGATGTCGGGAGCCGCACCGCCGGCACCGCCGAGTTCACCCGGGGTCTTGGCGAGAAGATCCGACGCCTGTTGCGCGGTATAGCTGCGGAACTCGCCGCCCAGCGCGAAGCCGATCGGCTGCACCGCCATCGGCGAAGCGAAGCCAAGGTCGCCCGAGACGATCGCGCGAACCTGCGACAGCGTGGTGCGGTTGGTCGACGAGCTGTTTTCCGTCAGGAAGTCGGCCATCGGACCCGTGATCGAGCCTTCGGGGCCAAAGATATTGACGGGAACGCAGGCCGCGTTGCCGCTCTGGCAAGTGGTCGTGTTATTGGCCAGCGACGCTTCGCGGAAGCGCGATTGCAGCGTGTAGTTCTGGATCGTCTGGATATTTTCGGATTCGCCATAGGCGCCTTCGATGTTCCAGTCGATCGTGTCGGTAATGCCGCCACGCGCGCCGACGCGATAGTCGAAGAAGGTCGTCTGATAATCGCTGATGCGCGGGCCGACTTCGGGGGTACGGCGGTTCAGCGTGACGGTGACTTCGCGATAGGCTGCATCGGTGCGGCCGGTCGCGGCGGCAGCTGCGGTACATTCACCCGGCGTGAAGCGCGGCGTGTAGGTGCCGGCAACGGTCGACGTGTTGAACGCGCAGAACTGGTTGCGCAGCGTGGCGGGCAGATACGGGTTGTTCAGGTTGACCGTAACGGTGCCGCCGAACGAACCCGACGGTGCGATGATCGTCGACACCTTGTTCTTCGAGAACATGCCGCGCGCATAGACTTCGATCGCGTCCGACACTTCATAGTTCGCCTGGCCATAGATGTTATAGCGCTGGAACGGCGTCTGGAAGATGTTGAACGGGTTGAAGTTGTAGGTTGCGAAGGTGCCGACGCCCTGGCCGGCGGCGTTGACCTGGCGCAGGCCGCCGTTGGCGACCGTCGGATCGGTGTTCACCGTGCCATCGGGGTTCAGCGGGCGGGTGCCCGAGAAACGCGACGGAACCGACGTGCCCGAGCCGATGAATGTGTCCGAATAGCTGTCGAGGGTGTTTTCCGAGAACGGACGCGCACCCTGGTAGACGGGGTCAGCCTGCTGGTAACCGATGCTCAGCACGGCATTACCGCGGCCATCGTCGAAGTTCGCGCCGATGGTGGCGTCGACGCGGAAGACGTTGCCGTCGCCCTGTTCGGTGATCTGTTCCGAAGCCGAGACTTCCAGACCCGCGAAATCGCGCTTGGTGATGAAGTTCACCACGCCGGTGATGGCATCGGCACCATAGGTGGTCACCGCGGCGCCGGTCAGCGCGTCGACGCGCTCGATCAGGGCCAGCGGGATGTTGTTGAGGTCGACGCGGCCGTTGACGTCCGACGGAGCGACGCGGTTGCCGTTCAGGAGGACGATGTTACGGGTCGAGCCGAGGCCGCGAAGATCGACGTACGAGCCGCCGGTGTTGCCGTTGTTGACGGCCGAACCCATGTTCGGGACGACGCCGGGCATTTCGCGCAGGACTTCTTCGGCGACGTTCGACTGCTTCAGTTCGATCGCGTCCGACGTGGTCACGTTGACCGGGGTCGACTGTTCGAGGTTCGGGTTGCGGATCAGCGTACCGGTGACGACGATTTCGCCGCCCGGCGCCTCGGCCGTCGTTTCGGCGGCGTCCTGCGCATAGGCAGGAGCCGAAACCAGGGCGACGCTCATCACGAACGGCGCAGCGCCCAGCTTCAGCTTGGAATATTGGGTTTTCTTCACAGTGCAGTCCCTTGCTACTGAGTGATAAAAGATACCCGGGCCCCCGACGCGACGGCTCGACAGCCGACGCATAGACACCCCGATAGCGTGCGGGATGACCGTTGGTTCATCTGGAGTAAAGGAAATTCCCCCCGCTTTCCGTCGTTTCAAAACCCATTGTGACGTATTTGCAACAACCGCGGGATTCGGCGAAATACAATATGCTGCAGCGCCGCATTTGCGACATTTTGTTTCATCGGTTACGAATTCGGGCGCGGTCCGCCATCGGTTAGCCGCCGATCGGGCCAGCCAGCTTTCCAGGGTCGAGACGGGCATCGCGCCACTTCAGCCCCCAGTGCATATGCGGCCCCGTCGCGCGCCCGGTCCGGCCGACCGTTCCGAGCCGCTGCCCCTGCACGATCCGGTCGCCGACCTTCACGTCGAGCCGCTGGCAATGGAGAAACGCGCTGCTCAGGCCCATGCCGTGGTCGACGATCAACAGATTGCCCTCGAGCGTGAAGGGCGTCGCTGCCGCGAGCACGACGACACCGTCGGCCGGCGCGACGAAGGCTGTGCCCGCCGGCACCGCGACATCGGTTCCGCTATGGTAGGTTCCGGGCTTGCCCTGGTAGACGCGCTGCGACCCGAAGAAGCCCGACAAGCGCCCGGTTACCGGCCAGCGAAAACGCTGCTTCCAGCCGTTGGAATCGACCTGCATCGCGCGCGCCGCCGCGATCTGCGCGAGCTCGGCGGGGCGGCGGCGCGCGAAATCGGCGTCGCTCGACGCGCTGCCGCGATAGGGGGCGTTGATATGTTCGATCCGCCACGTGCCCGGGGCTACGGTGATGGGATGTTCGATTATCCGGCCATTGGCGAGCGTCGCGACCAATCGCGCGGTGGCGGGAGCGTCGCGATCGAAGGCGATCAGGAATTGGCCATCCTCCGCCAGAGGGATTGGCTGGCCGTTGAACAGCACTTGCCGGGTATTGGTCGGCGCCTGCGCCTTCAGCGCCCGGCCCTGTTCCGGATTGCCGAAAAGTATGAAGTCCGGAAACCTCATCGGAACATCATACGCGCCCTTCGCCGTCGACGACGTGACGCCAGCGGCGGGAGACGGCATAGGCGCGGCAGGAGCCTCAGTCGGCGGTACGCAGTTCGCCGCGACGATCAGCAGCGGCAGCGCCACCGTATAGCGGGACCCATATCGCGCGAAACTCATGCCCCGCGCGCGCTGTCCTGTTCGGCCTGCACCGAAATCGCGGCGGTGGCATAGGGCTCTTGCCGCGCGACCGACCAATAGCGCAGTTCGTCGAGGCCGATCGGCACGCCGGTCACCGCGCACAGCACATGGTCGCCGGGGGCAAGGACACGAAACCCGTTCGGTCCGTACTGGAGGCGGGCAAGGCGGTTGCGGCTGGCGATCAACATGATTCTCTGTCCATTCGTCGGGATGTCATGACGGCGACTATAACAGCATCGCGCCGCGCGGCCACCCCCGGCAATCTCAGAAAAGCTCGCCCTGCCCCCGTTTGGGCGCCGCGGGCGGCGCCTTTCGCACCGGTCTCGGCGACGGCGATGGCGGCGCATCGCTGCCGCTTACCTGTACCGGTACGTCGCCGTCGGCGAACTGCAAGCTGAGATGCCCGGCATCCTGTGCCTTGGCGGCGGTCGTGACGATCGAACCGCCCGCATCGCGGACCATCGCATAGCCGCGCGAGAGCAGCGCCCGCGGATCGAGCGAGGTCAACAACCGCCCCAGTCCTTCGAGCAGCGCGCGGTCGCGATCCCATCGCCGTGCGAGCAATCCCGGCCGCAGCGCGGCGCCGCGCGTCGCGAGCCGCTCGGCAATGACCGCCAGCCGGTGGCGCTGGCTGCGATCGAGCCGGTCGCCATTGTCGTCGAGCCGCTGGCGCTGCGGCGCATAGAGCGCCTCGCGGCGCGGCAGGTGCCGCGCCAGCGCGGTCAGCCGCTCGCTCGCCAGCGACTGGTGGCGGTTCGCGGCACCGATCGTCCGGCCGCCCCAGGTCGCGAGCTGCGCCTGCAGTTCGGCGCGCACGGGCACCGCCATTTCGGCGGCCGCGGTCGGTGTCGGCGCGCGCACATCGGCGACATAATCGGCGAGCGTGACGTCGGTTTCATGCCCCACCGCGCTGATCGTCGGGATGCGGCAATCGGCGATCGCGCGCACGACTACCTCTTCGTTGAACGCCCACAGGTCCTCGATCGAACCGCCGCCGCGCGCGACGATCACCAGGTCGGGCCGCGGCACCGGCCCGCCGGGCGCGAGTCCATCGAAGCCGCGAATCGCATTGGCGACCTGCGCCGCCGCGCCGTCGCCCTGCACGAGCACCGGCCACACGATCACCCGCGTCGGGCAGCGATCGGCGAGCCGGTGAAGGATGTCACGGATCACGGCGCCGGTCGGCGACGTCACGACGCCGATGGTGGCGGGCAGATAGGGAAGTGCCTGTTTGCGGTCGCGCTCAAAGAGCCCCTCGGCGCCGAGCCGCGCCTTGAGCTTTTCGAACAGCAGCATCAACGCGCCTTCGCCCGCGACCTCGAGCGTATCGACAACGAGCTGATATTTGGAGCGGCCGGGATAGGTGGTGAGCTTGCCGGTCGCGATCACCTCGATCCCGTCCTCGGGCCGGAAGGCAAGCCGCCCCGCCTGCCCCTTCCACATCACCATGTCGATCAGCGCATTGTCGTCCTTCAGCGCCGCGTAAAAATGCCCCGACGCCGCGCGCTTCGTCCCCGACAATTCACCCCGCACGCGCACGCGCGCGAAGCCGTCCTCGACCGTGCGCTTGATCGCCGCCGACAATTGGCTGACCGACAGCGCGGGCGCATTGTCGCCGGGCGCTGCCTCGGCTAACAGCCGCGCGGCGGTGTCATCGTCGGACGCCGGGTCGGGAAAAGGGACAGACATGAATATCCTGCTGGTCGGATCGGGGGGCCGCGAACATGCGCTTAGCTGGCAGTTGGCACAATCGCCAAGCTGCGCCAAGCTCTATGCCGCACCGGGCAATCCCGGGATCGAGGCGCATGCCGAATGCGTTGCCATCGCCGCCGACGATCTCGATGGCCTGATTGCCTTCGTCAAAGCGCATGCGATCGATTTCGTCGTCGTCGGTCCCGAAGCGCCGCTCGTCGCGGGCCTCGCCGACCGGCTGCGCGACCAGGGCGTCGCGGTCTTCGGCCCCGGCGCCGCGGCGGCGCGGCTCGAAGGGTCGAAGGGCTTTACCAAGGATTTGTGCGCGCGTGCCGGCATCCCGACCGCCGCCTATGTCCGCTGCACGAGCGCCGAGGAAGCACATGCGGTGCTCGAAGGCTTTTCGATCCCTGTCGTGATCAAGGCCGACGGGCTCGCCGCGGGCAAGGGCGTGATCATCGCGGAAACGCGCGAGGAGGCCAAAACCGGGGTCGATGACATGATGGGCGGCGCCTTTGGCGGTGCCGGCGCCGAGGTGGTGATCGAGGAATTTATGACCGGCGAGGAAGCGAGCTTCTTCGCGCTCTCCGACGGCGCCGACGTGATGGCGTTCGGCAGCGCGCAGGATCACAAGCGCGTCGGCGACGGCGATACCGGGCCGAACACCGGCGGGATGGGCGCGTACAGCCCGGCGCCCGTCCTCACCCCCGATCTCGAAGCCGCCGTGATGGACCGCATTATCCGTCCGACGGTCGCGACGCTCGCCGCCGAGGGCACCCCCTATGTCGGCGTGCTGTTCGCGGGGCTGATGCTCACCGACGCGGGGCCGAAGCTGATCGAATATAATTGCCGTTTCGGCGACCCCGAATGCCAGGTGCTGATGATGCGCTATGCGGGGGACCTCGCCGCACTGCTCCATGCCGCATCGACCGGCGCGCTCGCCGGCGCGACGCCACCCGCCTTTGCGAGCGACTATGCGCTGACGGTCGTGATGGCCGCCAATGGCTATCCGGCCGCGCCCGAAAAGGGCGGCGCGATCCACGGTATCGCCGGTGCCGAGACCGGCGGCGTGCGGGTCTTCCACGCCGGAACCGCGCACAGCGACGGCCAGATCGTCACCGCGGGCGGCCGCGTGCTCAATGTGACCGCGACGGGCCGCACTGTTACCGAGGCGCAGGCGCGGGCTTATGCCGCGGTCGACAAGCTCGATTTCGCGACCGGCTTCTGCCGCCGCGACATCGGATGGCGCGAGGTCGCGCGCGAAGCGGAGTGAACTCTCCCACCGCGTCATTCCCGCGAAAGCGGGAACCCAGTTGCAACGTCGGCTCGCTGGGTCCCCGCTTTCGCGGGAATGACGAAGAAATTCATGCGGGTCGATCCCTCGGGGTAGACCGAGCCAATTGGCCCGCATAGGCTGAACCAAAATCAGGAGCGGAGACAACCATGGCGTGGCTTCAGGAAAATTACATTATTGCGGTTGTCGGACTGGTCGTGGCGGTCGTGCTGCTCTGGTGGTTGTTCGGGCGCTCGAAGCCCGAAGAGATTGCGCCGCCCGCCGCCGAACCGGCCAAGCCCGTCAAGCCGCTCGAACCCGTAAAGCCCGAGATCATCGCCGCCGAACCGGCGCGCTTCAAACCGATCGAGCCCAAGCCGCAGCCCGTCGCGGCGCCCCCGCCGCCGCCCAAGCTCGAGCCCGTTGCCGAGCCGGCATCTCCCGCCCCTGCGCCAGTCGTCGCGGCACCCAAAGCCCCGGCAAAGCCCAAGACGGCCGCGAAGCCTGTCGCAAAGAAGGCAAAAGAACCGGCGGCGAAGCCCGCCGCAAAGCCCGCAGCGAAAGCGACACCCAAAGCCGCGGCGAAGAAGGCTGCGGCCAAGCCGGTGCCGACCGAAGCCGCCGCAGCCATTCCGGAGGAATCGGCTGTTCCACCGCCGACGGCACCCGAACCCGCCCCGGCACCGTCGGCGGTCACCGCCGACAATCTGCAATTGCTCAAGGGCGTCGGGCCGAAACTCGTCGTACTGCTGAGCGGCCTCGGCGTCACCAGCTTCCGCCAGATCGCCGACTGGACCGATGCCGATGTCGCCGCAATCGACCCGCAGCTCGGCGCCTTCCAGGGCCGTATCGCGCGCGACAATCTGGTCGACCAGGCGGGCTATCTCGCGCGCGGCGACAAGGCCGGGTTCGAAGCGAAATATGGCGCGCTCGGCGGTGAGCTCTAAGATCCGTTTTCGACCGGAAGTGGACCTATCCTTCTTCGTCACCCTGAACTTGTTTCAGGGTCCATGGCCCGCCGTATCCTTGGGCGCCGCGCGTGATTAAAGTGCGGACCGTGGATGCTGAAACAAGTTCAGCATGACAAGGATTGAACGTCCGCTCCCCACTCCAAAGCAGGCGTCGCCTTCAAATAAGCCTTTCCTACATTATCCGGCTGTGCCAGCCTTCATCCGGCTCTTTCATTTGGTGGATAAAGCGGTCGATGCCCGGCGTGCGGGGCGACCACGGCGGGGCGTGCCGGGCGCGCCCAGCACACCGCGAGGTCCAAATCGGGGGGGCGCATAGGGCTGAACTTTACTGAACTTTGGAATATTACGCGGCCCTTGCGCCGACCGGATCCCGGATCCAGCCCGGGATGACGAAAGAAGGCCATGGCGGTTCACCACCCCAAAGCCGACAGCAGGCGACCACCCGAAAAATTGCTGTCCTATATTATCCGCCCATACCAACCTTCTCGGCTCGGCTCTTTGCACCGTTTGCATTAATCGCCCCGCATCGGCGGAGCGACCGTCCGCGACCGTCGCGTAAGGTGACCAAAGCGACATCTTGACTGCCGATTGCGGCAACCCCGGTCACCTTAAGGCGCGGCAAGGCCGTCATTTGCGGCAGCCCGGCACGGGGACAAGCTAGCCGCCGTCCGCCTCATCCTTCGGTTTACGGATCTCGGTGACGAGCAGCTTGTCGATCTTGCGTCCGTCCATATCGACGATCTCGAAGCGCCAGCCCTTATCGGCGAAGCGCTCGCCTTCCTTGGGCAGGTGCTTCAGGATCGCGAGGGCGTGGCCGGCAGCGGTCGCATAGTCGCGGTCGCCGGCCAGTTCGATCCCCAGCCGTTCGGCCATCTGGTCGGCGGGCATCGACCCCGCGATCAGCAGGCTGCCATCCTCGCGCTCGACGACAAAAGGCTCGCTGCCGATGTCTTGGTCCGACGCGAATTCGCCGGCGATCGCCGCCAGCAGGTCGGCGGGGGTCACCAGCCCTTCGAAATGGCCATATTCGTCGTGGACGAACAGCATCGGCACTTCGGCCACACGCAGGGCTTCGAGCGCGTCCATCGCGTCGATCTGGTCGTGGATGACCTTCGCCGAACGGGTCAGCCGCTCGAGGTCGAGCGCTTCGCCGCGGAACAGCGCCGCCGCAATGTCGCGCGCCTGCACGACGCCGACGAGTTCGTCGACCGAGCCGCGCGCGACGGGGATGCGGGTGTGCGGGGTTTCGAGCAGCTTGGCGCGGACGCTATCGGCGTCCGACGCGATGTCGATCCAGTCGACGTCGGTGCGCGGCGTCATCACCTCGCGCACCGGGCGGTCGGCGAGGCGCACGACGCCCGAGATGATCGCGCGTTCGCTTTCCTCGATCACCCCCGATTTCGACGCTTCGGCGACGATCAGGTGCAGTTCTTCGGCGGTCACCCGGTCTTCGGATTCGCGGTTCAGCCCGAGCAGGCGAAAGACCAGCGCCGAACTGGCGTCGAGCACCCAGACGAGCGGCGCCCCGATTTTCGACAGCCACAGCATGGGGAGCGCCATGAAAATGGCGATCGGTTCGGGCGCGCGCAGCGCGAATTGCTTGGGGACGAGTTCACCGGCGATCAGCGAAAAATAGGTGGTCACGGCGATGACCACGGCAAAACCCGCGGCCTGCGCGTTCTCGTCGTCGAGACCGAACAGCGCCTGCAATCGCTCGCCGACCGGACCGCCTAGACTCGCACCCGAATAGGCGCCCGCAAGGATGCCGATCAGCGTGATGCCGACCTGCACCGTCGACAGGAAGCGCCCGGGATCGGCGGCAAGCTGGCGCGCGACGGCGGCGCCGCGGCTCCCGCGCCTTTCCGCCGCCTGCAAGCGCGGCCCGCGCGCCGAGACGATCGCGAGTTCGGAGAGGGCGAAAACGCCGTTCAAGAGGATCAGGACAGCGATGATCGCAACGTCGGACCAGGGAAAGGGGGTCATGGGATATGTTGCGGGCGCACCGGCGCCTTGCCCCTATAAGGATCGGTCATCGGCCTCCTATAAGCGAAAGTCCCCGCGATGCACAATGGCGCGCGCCTGAACGGCGCCGCGATGCACAATGGCGCGCGCCTGAACGCCCAGCTCAGTCGCCGTTCAGCCGGATTTTGGAACCAGATGCGCGGCGATATGTTATCGGCATGAAGGCGGCATTCGCAGGACCTGAGGGGCCGCCGAACAAAGGGAGCGAAACAATGAAGATTAAGACGATCAAGCTCACCACCCTCGCGGCGATCAGCGCGATCGCGCTGACCGGCTGTGTGACCGACCCGGTAACCGGCGAGCGGAAAATTTCGAAGGCCGCGATCGGCGGCGTCGGCGGCGCGCTCGGCGGCTATCTGCTCGGCGACCTCATCGGCGGACGCAACAGCCGCACCGAGGAAATCGTCGGCGCGGGCATCGGCGCGGTCGCTGGCGCGGGCGCGGGCTATTATATGGACCAGCAGGAAAAGAAACTGCGCGAACGCACCGCGGGCACCGGAATCGACGTCGAGCGCCAGGGCGATCAGCTGGTGCTCAACATGCCCGGCGACGTGACCTTCGATTACAACAGCGCGCTGGTAAAATCGCAGTTCCGCAGCGCGCTCGACAGCGTCGCGTCGACCCTCGCCGAATATCCCAGCACCTATATCGACGTGTACGGCCACACCGATTCGACGGGCAGCGACACCTACAACCAGGGCTTGTCCGAACGCCGCGCCGCGTCGGTCGCCGACTATCTGGGCGGCCGCGGCATCCAGCGCGCGCGCATGGCGACGATGGGCTATGGCGAAACGCAGCTCAAATGCTCGCCCGAGCGCGGCGAGGCCGATTATCAGTGCAACCGCCGCGTCGAAATCCGCATCGCGCCGGTGACGCAAGCCGACGTCAACGCCGCGAACTGATCTCGTCCATTCCCGTGGACAGAAAGGGCGTCGCTTCCGGGCGGCGCCCTTTTGCTATATGCACTTCATCCGAGGTGCAGGGGACTTTCGCCATGACCTTCCCGTCCATATGTCCTGAAGTGCCGGTCCGCGACTTGGCTGAGGCGCTGCCCTATTATCGGGATCGGCTGGGTTTCACGATCGACTGGTCGGACACGCAGCTCGGCCTTGCGGGGCTGTCGCGCGACGACGCGCGGATATTCCTCGCCGACGCGGCTTATCGCTCGGGCCTCGGCAACCAGGCGCCGGTCGTCCTGTGGATCAATCTTGCAAACCGCGGTGAAGTCGACGTGCTGCACGATCAATGGGCCACGGTCGGGGTGACGATCGCCGCGCCGCCGAAGGCCAAGCCTTATCGGCTCTATGAGTTTTTCGCACAGGACGTCGATGCCAATATCCTGCGTATATTTTACGATTTCGGCCAAGAGGACGGTTGAGCGAGGATCAGGTCAGCGACGGAAAGCTCGCTTTCAACCCATCGATCACGAATTGCGCCGCGAGCGCGGCGAGCAGTACGCCGAGCAGGCGGGTGATCACCGCCTCACCCTTGTTGCCGATCAGTCGCATCAGCGGTCCCGCCGCGAGCAGCGCACCCAGCGTCAGGATCAGCACGAGCAGCAATGCGCCAAAGATCACGAACGCGCGGTCAAGGCCGTTGTTCTGCGCCACGAGCAGCATCACCGATGCGATCGACCCCGGACCGGCGAGCATCGGCATCGCCATCGGAAAGACCGAAACATCCTCGACCTCGGGGGTTGCCTTCACCTTTTCGGCGCGCTGTTCGCGCCGTTCGGTGCGCTTTTCGAACACCATGTCGATCGCGATGATGAACAACATGATCCCGCCCGCGATGCGGAAACTGTCGAGATCGATATGGAGGAAGCTCAGCAGCGCTTCGCCGAACATCGCGAAAAAGACGAGGATAAGGCCCGCAATCACGGTAGCACGGATCGCCATCGACCGGCGCTGTTCGGCGCTCGCCCCGGTGGTCAGGCTGGCATAGATCGGCGCGCAGCCCGGCGGGTCGATCACCACGAACAGCGTGACAAAGGCCGAGATGAAGAGATCGATCATGGCTGTTTGGGGGCCGCGACCTGATCGTCGATAACGCTCGCCATCTTGGTGCCGTCCCACAGGCGGATTGTCACGCGGCGCGATTTGTCGGGCCGCACGGTCGAGGTCCAGCTCAATGTCTGGTCGCGCGACAGGCCGACGGCCATATCCTCTCCCTCGGCGCCCGCCTCGATCGGCACGGCGGGGCGCGAGCCGCAGACCGCTTGTTTCGATTCAATGAAATCGGGCGCTTCGCGTGGGCTCGCCAGGCCGTCGCCATGGTCGAGGATCCAGCTGATCCGGCCCTTTTCGTCGCGCACCCAGACCGTGCTGAAAAAGCCGTTCGCCGGCCCCTTCTGCCACGCGCCCGTCGTTGCGCCGGCATTGCCGTCGCAGCTGACATAGACGGCGTGCGGTTGCCACTTCACCGCTTCGGCGGGGTCCTTCTGCGACTTCAGCCAGTCGCGCGCCTTCACGCGTTGCGGCACGAACATCACCGCATCGGGATGCGAGGTTTCGCGGAAGGCAGTCCATTGCCCCTTTTCCTGCGCGAGCCGTGCAAAGCCGATTTCGGCCGCGATGAAAGCGCTGGGATTGGCCGAGAGCGGCCGGTTGCGGAGATCGTCGGGATCCGATGCACAGCCTGCCAGCAGCGACAGGGCAAGCGCAGGGATCAACAGACGACGCATCAAAAACCCTCCGGATCGGCCAGCCCTGCGCGGCGGTGCGCCGCGACGAGTGTGTTGCGTAGCAGGCACGCGATGGTCATCGGACCGACACCGCCCGGCACGGGCGTGATCGCATCGGCGACCGCGGCGGCCCCGGCATAGTCGACATCGCCGACCAGCCGCCCCTTCGCCTCGCCCGCGGCGGGCGGCAGGCGGTTGATGCCGACGTCGATGACGACGGCGCCGGGCTTGATCCAGTCGCCCTTCACCATTTCGGCGCGCCCCACCGCTGCCACGACAATGTCGGCACGGCGGACGAGATCGGGCAGATCCTTCGTGCGACTATGCGCCATCGTGACAGTGCAATTGGCGCCGAGCAGCAGCTGCGCCATCGGCTTGCCGACGAGGATCGAGCGGCCGACGACGATCGCGTCCTTGCCGCTGAGGTCGCCGAGCCGGTCCTGCAACAGCAGCAGGCAGCCATAGGGGGTGCAGGGCACGAGCCCCGGGATGCCGAGTGCGAGGCGTCCGGCGCTGACGGGGGTGAGCCCGTCGACATCCTTGTCGGGATCGATCGTCGCGACCGCCGCCTGCTCGTCGAGATGGCCGGGCAGCGGCAATTGGAGCAGGATGCCGTCGACCGCCTCGTCGGCGTTGAGCTGGCGCAGCAGCGCCTCGACCTCGGCCTGCGACGCGCTGGCGGGCAGGCGATGTTCAAAGCTTTCCATGCCGGCGGCGACCGTCGCCTTACCCTTCGATCCGACATAGACCGCACTCGCCGGATCATCGCCGACCAGCACCACGGCCAGACCAGGCGCACGGCCCGTTGCGGCTGTGAACGTCGGAACGGCATCGGCAATCCGCGCGCGCAGGCCGGCGGCAAAGGCTTTGCCGTCGATCACCTGCGCAGCGGTTTCAACCGTCATCACGCCATCCCGTTGGCATAGGCCAGGCGGGCGAGATAGTTCAGCACCGGCCCGTCGAGGATGATGATGATGATGAGCACCAGCATCGGCGTCAGGTCGAGCCCGCCAAAGTCAGGCATGATGCGTCGGAAGGGGCGATAAAGCGGCTCGGTGATCCGGTCGAGCACCGTCCACAGCTGATTGACGAAATCATTGTGGGTGTTGATGACGTTGAACGCGATCAGCCACGACATCACCGCTTGCGCGATGATGAACCACCACAGCACCGTCAGGATGATGTGGACGATCTGGAGGATCATGAGAAACAAGGCGGGTTCTCCGTAAAGGGGGCGTTTCAGGCGTCTTAGCGGTGAATGAGCGTGCCTGCACCCCTCGCGGTGAAAATTTCCAGCAGCATCGCATGCGGGATACGCCCGTCGAGGATGACCGCCGCCTCGACCCCGGCATCGACCGCGGCGACGCAGGTCTCGACCTTCGGGATCATACCCCCCGTAATCGTCCCGTCGGCTTTCAGCGTGTCGATCGCCGGCCGGTCGAGATCGGTGAGCAGCCCCCCCGATTTGTCGAGCACGCCGGCAACGTCGGTGAGCAGGAAGAAGCGTTTTGCCCCGAGCGCGCCAGCGATCGCCCCCGCCATCGTGTCGGCGTTGATATTATAGGTCGCGCCATCGGCGCCGAGCGCAACCGGCGCGACTACGGGTATGAAATTATCCTTCGTCAGATTGACGAGGATCGTCGGGTCGACCGCGACGGGTTCGCCGACGAAGCCCAGGTCGACATGCCGCTCGATCCCCGAATTGGGGTCGGGCTCGGTCCGGCTGACCTTTTCGGCGAGGACGAGGTTCGCATCCTTGCCCGAAATGCCGACCGCGCGGCCACCGAGCGCGGCGAGCCAGCCGACGATTTCCTTGTTGATCTTGCCCGCCAGCACCATCTCCGCGACCTCGGCGGTCGCGGCGTCGGTGACACGCAGCCCACCGACGAAGGTCGATTCGATCCCGAGCTGCTTCAGCATCGCGCCGATCTGTGGTCCCCCGCCATGGACGACCACCGGATTGATCCCGACGGCTTTGAGCAGCACGACATCCTCGGCGAAATCGCGCTGCGCCTCGGCATCGCCCATCGCATGGCCGCCATATTTGATCACGAAAGTCTCGCCGGCATAGCGCTGCAAATAGGGCAGCGCCTCGACGAGCGTTTCGGCCTTGGCGAGCAGGTCCGGCATTTTTGAAGGATCGGTCATCGACATCATCCTGCGTTCTTCGCATCGAGGTGGCGGCCGAGCGCAACCACCGCCATAACGAGCAGCGGTACCATCACAGCAGACAGGACAACCTTGGCGATCATCTGGCCGAGCATCAGGTCAGCGATCGGACGAACCCCATAAAAACTGACGGTGATGAAGATCAACGTATCGACGATCTGGCTCAATGCCGCGGCGATGAAGCCGCGCAGCGGCAGCAGCCGGCCATTATTCGCGGTCATCCGCGAAAAGAGCCAGACGTTGAGACTGACCGACACGCCATAAGCGAGGATACCCGCCGCCATCATGCGCCAACCCTGTCCGACGATGATCGGGAAGGCCTCCTTGGCCGGCTCGTACATCCCCTCGTCGGTCGGCAATTGCAGCACGAACACCGTCAGGATGATCGCGAGAATGAGGGGAATGAAGCCCAGTCGCACCAGCTTGTCGGCGACGATGCGGCCGTGGAGTTCGGCAATGCCGCTGGAGATGGCGATCAGTGTCAGAAAAGGAAAAATCCCGGCTTCAACCGCAAGCGAACCGAGCGCCACCTGCTTCGCACCGAGAAAACCGCCGAGCGGAACCATGCCGCCGTAGAGGATCGCGAACAGCAGCAACGAGGGCGCGATCACGCGCGAAGGGCTATTTTCCATCGAGGCCGCTTAATCGCTTTTGCGGCGGGTGGAAAGATGGCGCATCGGCGCAGACTTGCCCCGCCGCCAAAGGCCGTTAGACACGGGTAACAATTTGCGGGGGACGCACAGAAATTATGGAACGCCTGATCGGTCTGCTCGGCATCGTCGCATTGCTCGCAATTGCCGTGCTTTTTTCGTCGAACCGTCGCTGGATTCGCCTGCGCATCGTCATTCCCGCCTTCCTGCTCCAGGCCGGTTTCGCCGTGCTGGTGATCGGCACCCCGTGGGGCCGTGCGGTGATCCAGGCGATGTCGAACGGCGTGTCGAACCTTCTTGGCTATGCCGACGAGGGCACGAAATTCCTGTTCGGCGAAGTGCTGACGCAGGCGCCCTATGGCAAGGCGGTGTTCGCGATCGGCGCGCTGCCTGTTATCATCTTTTTCGCCTCGCTCATCTCGGTGCTTTATTATCTCGGGATCATGCAGCTGATCATCAAATGGGTCGGCGGCGCGATCCAGAAGGTCACCGGCATCACCAAGGTCGAAAGCCTGGGCGCGGCGGCGAACATCTTTGTCGGCCAGTCCGAATCGCCGCTCGTCATCCGTCCCTATCTCGCCGGTCTGACCCCGCCGCAGCTGTTCACCGTGATGACGGTGGGCATGGCGGGGGTCGCCGGAACGATCCTCGGTGCTTACGCGGGGATGATCGGCCCGCACCTGCTCCCCTATCTGCTCGCCGCCAGTTTCATGTCGGCGCCCGGCGGCATATTGATGGCCAAGATCATGATGCCCGACGATCCCAAGGACATCGGCATCGAACCGATCGTGATGCCCGAGGCGAGCCACGACGAGGAAAAGCCCGCCAACATCATCATGGCGGCGGCGCAGGGTGCGCAGACCGGCGTCAAGCTGGCGGTTGCGGTCGGCGCGATGGTCATGGCGTTCGTCGCGCTCGTCGCGCTCGCCAACGGCCTGCTCGCGGGCATTGGCGGCTGGTTCGGCGTCGACGGCCTGTCGTTCCAGGCGATCATCGGCACGATCTTCCGCCCCGTGATGTGGCTGATGGGGGTACCGTGGGAAGAAAGCGCGGGCGTCGGCGGGCTGTTCGGCAGCAAGGTCGTGCTCAACGAATTCGTCGCTTTCATCGACCTCGGCCGGGCGCAGGGCGCCATGTCGGCGGCGGCGGTCGCGATCGCGACCTTTGCCCTCTGCGGCTTCGCCAATTTCAGCTCGATCGCGATCCAGATGGCGGTCACCGGCGGGCTTGCCCCGAACCAACGCCCGATGATCGCGAAGCTGGGGTTGAAGGCGCTGCTCGCGGGCAGCCTGTCGAACCTGATGTCGGCGGCGCTTGCGGGGCTGATGCTGGGCATCGCCCCGCCGCTGGCGGCACCTCCGCCGCCGACGCCCGCGGCAGAGGCGGCCATAGCACCTGCTCCGGCACCCGAAGCGGCGCCAGCGGACGTTCCAGCAACCGAATCCACCAAGACGTCCTGACCTGCCGCTACGGTGCCGGGAGAGTTAACGCAGGCTGTTGGGACAATTTGCAAGCCGCCACTGAATGGCGTAAACTCAGCATCATAGCGAATTCGCGGATCGCGTTCGTCAACAGGGAGGTTGCCATGAAAACCGCTTATCGTTTGTCGATTCTTGCCGCATTTGCAGCGTCGATCGGGGCGGGCTTCCTTGCCACCTCGAGCGCGCAGACACCCGAAGAGCGGCGATACCGACCGCCCGAGGCGACCATCTATCGCGACGCGGGCTATCGCGGCCCCGCGGTGTTCATCGGCGAGGAAAAACCAAACCTCGGTCTCGCCTGGCCGGTCAACTCGGTCCGCGTCCCGAACGGGCGCTGGGAATTGTGCGAAAAGACCCGCTATCGTGGCAATTGCCGAACGATCGATCGCGACACGCCGATGCTGAACAACGTCGTGCGCGGGCTCACCATCCAGTCGATCCGCCCGGTCGGGACCGGCGGGGGCGGCGGCTGGCAGCCACCGGCGAACGATCAGGTCACGCGCGGCAATTTCGCCGAATTCCACACCCAGCCGGCGCGCGGCAATGTCCGTATCCTTGCCTGCCAGACAGGGTCCGGCACCGCGAATTGCGCAGCGCAGACTGCCGACAATTATTGCCGTTCGATCGGCTGGAACGGGTCGGCGCGCGAACATATGGAAACCGTCAGCGGGCGGATCTATCTCGCCGACGTGCTCTGCGTCCGGTCAGGTTATTGAAGAGGAAAACAGCCATGAAAAGGACGATTGCAATTTTCGTTGCCGCCACGGCTGCGCTTGCCGTGGCGGGCTGCTCCTCGGTGCCGCGCAACACGGGCACCAGCTATGAATGCGACCGCGGCACACGGCTGAAGGTCGACTATGTCGGCGACGGCGCGATCGTGCGCGTCAACGGCGGCCGGACGATGGTACTCAAATCGACCCCCGCCAACAGCGGGCAGATTTACGAGAACAAGAGCGGTGCACGGCTGCACCGGCAGGGCAACGGCGTGATGTGGAACACCGCGCTGCGCTCGGCACCCGAAAGTTGCCGCGTCGTCTACACGCCGCTCTGACGGCAAGATATGGGTCAGGGCCGGGCCGGCGCCTTGCAGCCGCGCTCGAGCCCGACACCTTTCAGGAAGCCGCGGCGCACCGTTCCGGCATAAACCGCCAGCGCATAGCGCCGTCGTTCGGCGTTCGCGCCTGTCACCTCGCCGATCAGCCCGCGAAAGGGAATGACCGACCCCGCGACCGTGCCGGCGACCCGGCCGGCGGTTTCCTCGCGCTTTTTGGCGCGGTCCTTGTCGACCTGTTCGTTGACATCGGGACCGAGGACGTCGTTGAGTTCGCCCACTTCCTTGACGATCGCGGCGCATTTTCCAAGGCCGGCGAGCGAATAGGGGTTGTTCTCGATCGCCAACAGCTTTGCAGGCACTTCCTTGCCGTCGAAGGGCTCGGTCACCGAATTGGCGGTGTCCTTGATCGTCGAATCCTGCGGCGCGCCTTGCTGGGCGTGCGAATGGACGGGCAAAATGAAGGCAGCGACCGCGAAGCTCATCAAAAGCTTGCTGCGCATAGTCTTTCCTCCGAAAAGCAGTTCCGACCCCGACCGAATATTGGGATGCGGCGCCCCATCCGTCCAGTCAAAAACTGCCGGCCCGGCGCCTGTTTTGCGAAAGTGAGAAGGATAGCCGCCAGCAATGCGGCGTGGCTCGGGTAAAAGGTCAGCCCGAAGCCGGAGGCGCGGAGCGCGAGGCCAGCGTCGGGCGGCGATGTCACCGTGTCGGCACGGGCGCCTCGCCCGTCCAGTCGTAAAAGCCGCGCCCGGCCTTTTTCCCGACCCAGCCGGCATCGACATATTGGACGAGCAAGGGCGCCGGGCGGAATTTCGGGTCGCCAGTGCCGCTGTAAAGCACACGAATGATCTCGAGGCAGGTGTCGAGGCCGATGAAGTCGGCGAGCGTGATCGGCCCCATCGGATGATTGAGCCCGAGACGGCAGCCGGTGTCGATGTCCTGCATCGTCGCGACGCCCTCGCCAAGCGCGAACACCGCCTCGTTGATCAGCGGCATCAGCACGCGGTTGACGATGAACCCCGGCGCGTCGTTGGCATGGACGATTTCCTTGCCGAGTCCGCGGCCATAGGCTTCCACAGCCTGCAGGGTCGCATCGCTGGTGGCGAGGCCGCGGATCAGTTCGATGAGGCCCATCACCGGAACCGGATTGAAGAAGTGGACGCCGATGAAGCGCGCCGGATCGGGGGCGGCTTGCGCGAGGCGGGTGATCGGGATCGAGCTGGTGTTGCTGGCGAGGATCGCGGTGGCCGACAGATGCGGACCGACGCTGGCAAAGATCGCGCGCTTGATCTCCTCGCGCTCGGTCGCCGCCTCGATGACGAGGCCGGCGGGCGCAAAGGCACTGTAGTCGGCGACCGGCGTGATGCGGCCGAGCAGCGTATCGGCATCGCCCTGGCTCATCTTTTCCTTCGCGACGAGGCGGCCGAGCGCCTTGGCGATGCCCGCCTTGCCCGCGTCGGCGCGTGCAAGATCGATATCGGAGAGCAGCACATCGTGGCCTGCGCCCGCCGACACCTGCGCGATCCCCGCGCCCATTTGCCCTGCCCCGATGACGCCGACGATCATATGCTGCCCTTTTGCTGAAAACCGTGCCTGTGCCCCTACGGCTTCGGTCTCGCGCGTCAAGAGCGCGCGTCAGGGGGCGGAGCGAAACGCCGTCGCTTCAGCGAGGATCAGGGCGAAAGCGGGGTCGGCATCGTCCCACGTCGCGATAGGGGTCCAACCCGACGCGCGGAGCAGCAGATTCGCATCGCGGAGACCATATTTGTGGCTGTTCTCGCTGTGGATCGTCTCGCCCTTCGCCATATGATAGCGGTGACCGTCGACGGCGAAATCCATCGCGCACGCCGCGACCAGGTGCATTTCGATCCGCGCATGGACATCGTTCCAGATCGCGCGGTGGGAGAAATTGGCGACCGGAATATCGCCCTCGAGCTCGCGATTGATCCGTTCGAGCAAATTGAGGTTGAAGGCCGCCGTGACCCCCGCCGGGTCGTCATAGGCCATCTCGAGCACGCCCACATCCTTGATGCGGTCGATACCGATGAGCATCAGCGACCCGTCGCCCAGCGCCTCGCGCCAGCCCCGCAAAAGGTCGATCGCGGTCCGTGCGACCATGTTGCCGATCGTGCTGCCGGGAAAGAAGCCGAGCTTTGGCAGCGGGCAAATCTCGCGCGGGAGCGCGACACGCTGGGTGAAATCGGCCTCGACCGGATAGATGGGCAGGCCGGGAAAACGCGCGGCGAGCGCATCGGCGCTGCCGCGCAGGAAGTCGCCCGAAATATCGACCGGCACATAGGCGGCGGGAGCAATCGCATCGAGCAGCAGCGGGGTCTTGGTCGAGCTGCCCGACCCGAGTTCGACCACAGCGCGGCCGGGGCCGATCGCGGCGGCGATGTCGGCGGCATGCCGGGTCAAAAGGCTGGTTTCGCTGCGCGTCGGATAATATTCGGGGAGCGTGGTAATATCCTCGAACAGCGCAGACCCCGTCGCGTCGTAGAACCAGCGCGCGGGGATCGCCTTAGGCTGCTGGCTGAGCCCCGCGTGGACGTCGGCACGAAACGCGATATCGACGCCCGCGTCGTCCGCTGCAACTTGCCTAAGATTGCGCACAACGCCCATGTCAAAGATCCTTCGCGAGCCGCACGCCGGTGAATTGCCAGCGCTGGTGGGGGTAGAAGAAGTTGCGGTAGGAGGCGCGCAGATGGCCGCGCGGGGTCGCGCAGCTGCCGCCGCGCAGCACGAACTGGCCGCTCATGAACTTGCCATTATATTCGCCGACCGCACCGGGCGCGGCGCGGAAGCCGGGATAGGGGCGATAGGCGCTGCCGGTCCATTCCCACACGCTGCCGAACATCTGTTGCAAGCCGGTGTCAGCGCCGGGCGCGGCAGGTTGTACCGGCCCCGCGGCATCGAGTTGTTGCCCCGATGCCGGATCGAGCGCAGCCGCGGCGGCTTCCCACTCGATCTCGGTCGGCAGACGCGCGCCGGCCCAGCTGGCGAAGGCGTCGGCTTCGAAAAAGCTGATGTGGGTGACGGGAGCGGCGGGATCGATCTCCTGCCAGCCCGAAAGGGTGAACTGGCGTCCCTCGCGCCAGTAAGCGGGCGTATCCACATCTTCGGACTGCACCCACGCCCAACCGTCGCTGAGCCAGAGCGACGATGTGTGATAGCCGCCATCGTCGATAAACTGCTGCCATTCGCGGTTGCTCACCGGGCGGCTCGCAAGCGCGTGCGGGGTCAGAAGTGCTGAAAACCGCGGAACTTCACAGTCAAATGCGAAAGTGTCGCCAGCGTGGCCGACCGAAACCACGCCCTCGGCACCCTTGACCCATCGCATCGCACTCGCCTCACCGCGCGGCGGCAGAACGGCGGAAAACTGGGCAACTTTATTCGCGATTGCAGAATCGCCGCTCCACACGGCAGGGCCGAGCGGGTTCTGCGCGAAGAGATGCTTCAAATCGGTGAGCAGCAATTCCTGATGCTGCTGCTCGTGCTGGATGCCGAGCTCGACGAGCGCCTGCGCCGCGGGCGACAGGTCGGAAAGCGCGGTCTGCACCGCGGTGTCGACATGCGCGCGCCAGATGCGGACCTCGTCGAGCGACGGGCGGGTCAGCAAGCCGCGCTTCGGGCGCCCATGGCGCGGCCCTTCGGCCTCATAATAGCTGTTGAACAGAAAGGGATAGCGTTCGTCGAACAGGCGATAGCCCGCGACATGGTCGCGCAGCACGAAGGTTTCGAAGAACCAGCTGGTGTGCGCGAGATGCCATTTGGCGGGCGACGCGTCGGGCATCGACTGCGCGCTGGCATCGGCGTCGGAGAGGGTCGCCACCAGATCGAGCGACAGACGGCGGGTCGCGGCGAAGCGCCGTGCGAGCTGCTCCATCGTATCGGTCGTCGGCGAAGCGTCGGTGCGGCTGGCCATGGTGAGACAATCCCCCGGGGTGCGATTCGGTTTCGCTGGTGAACGGATTATGGTTACAGCCCGCCGGAATGTCTAGAACATTTAGGGAACATTGTTCAGACATACCCGTCATCCCGGCGAAGGCCGGGATCTCGACCTCGCATCCTTACTTCCCGGTGAGATCCGGCCTTCGCCGGGATGACGAATGAGTTGGACGTCAGCGCGTGGCGCCGGGTTTCCACAAGATGTCGCCGCCCGCCGCGGCGTTGAGGTGCCGCGTCAGCACGAACAGATGGTCCGACAGACGGTTGAGATAACCCAGCGCAATCGGGTTGAGGTCGCGCTCCGCTCGCGCCGCGACCGCCGCGCGTTCGGCGCGCCGGGTCACCGCACGCGCGAGGTGGAGCCGCGCCGCGGCCTCGGTACCGCCCGGAAGGATGAAGCTCTTGAGCGCGCCGAGCGCGTCGTTCATCGCGTCGATCTCGTCCTCGAGCCGCGCGATCTGGCTCGGCACGATGCGCAATGCCATGTCGTGCGGGCCGAAACCGAACTGGATGTCGGGCGGGGTCGCGAGATCGGCGCCGAGGTCGAACATCTCGTTCTGGATGCGCGCGAGCATCGCGGCCTCCTCGCTCGCCGGGTCGAGCGCCGCGGCGGCGATGCCGACCCAGCTGTTCGCTTCGTCGACGTCGCCGATCGCCGCCATCAACGCGTCCGATTTGGCGATGCGCGATCCGTCGACGAGCCCGGTGGTGCCGTCGTCGCCGGTGCGCGTGTAGATTTTGTTGAGCTTGACCATTGGGGCCGGAGCTTATTTGCCCGCGGCGAACAGGCCGACAAGCACGAGCAGGATGATGGTGATCGCCTGCCACTTCACGCGCGCCATCATCATCTTGTTCTGCATCACCTGATTCTCGTGCACGGCGCCGTCCATCTGGGCCTTGTGCCCTTGCGAGAAATAGAAGAGCCCCCGCGCGAGCGAGAAGAGGACGAAGCCGGCGGCGACCACGACGCCAAGGATGAGCAGGATTTCCATGCCCCCACTCTAGGGATTTTGCAGCGAATAGCCAGCGGGAAGCCGTCCGGCACGCAAATCGGCGGCGAGCGCGGGGCCATCGAGCCCGCCGTCGCGGAGGGCCTTGAGCGACGCCGCCGCGTCGCGTTTCGCCAGCCTTTTGCCGTCGGGACCGCAGACTAGCGCATGATGACGATAGAGCGGCGTCGCGAGGCCGAGCAGCGCCTGGAGCAACCGGTGGACGTCGGTCGAGGTGATCAGGTCGGCGCCGCGGATGACGTGCGTCACCCCCATCATCGCATCGTCGAGCGTGCTCGCGAGATGATAGCTCGCGGGGGCGTCCTTGCGCGCGAGGACGATGTCGCCGTGCGCGAGGGGGTCGGCGGCGCGGAGCCCCTGCCCCCCCTCTTCCCACGTCAGATCGCCCGCAGCCACGACGGCGCGGGCAATATCGAGCCGCCAGCAATGCGGCTCGTCGGCCATCCGCCGTTCGCGCTCGGCCATGCCCAGATCGCGGCAGGTGCCGGGATAGATCGCCCCGGACGGGCCATGCGGTGCGGCGAGGCTCGCGGCAATATCGGCGCGGGTGCAGAAGCAGGGATAGACGAGGCCGCGGCTGCGAAGCGCGCCCAGCGCGGCGGCATAATCGCCGAGCCGCTGCGACTGGCGCACCGGTTCGCCGTCCCAGTCGACGCCGAGCCATGCGAGGTCGGCGAGCGCGGCGCCGACATAGTCTTCGCGCGACCGGTTGCCGTCGATGTCGTCGATACGGATCAGGAATTCCCCCCCGGCCGCGCGCGCTGCGCCATGCGCCAGCACCGCGCTATAAGCGTGGCCAAGGTGCAGTTCGCCGGTCGGGCTGGGCGCGAAACGGGTCAGCATGGTTGGGGAGCAATTTCCATATCCTGTGGGAGGCGGGCGATTATCCTTCCATATCTTGCGATAAAAGCCCCCTTGACGTCAGAATCTGATGCGGCATGTAATACGCATGTCACTTGGGGAAGGCAGTGGCGCGCCAACCCGCGCAAATATGGGGGCAGCGTTCTAAAGCCATGTTCCATCCCGATCTCGTCCGGCATCCCGATAATTGTCCCGCGCTTGTCCTGAATGCCGATTATACGCCGCTCAGCTACTATCCCCTGAGCCTGTGGCCCTGGCAAACCGCGGTCAAGGCGGTTTTCCTCGACCGCGTCACCATCGTCGAAAATTACGAGCGCGAGATTCATTCGCCGACGCGGACGATGCCGATCCCCAGCGTCATCGCGCTGCGCCAATATGTGAAACCGTCGCAGCATCCGGCATTCACGCGCTTCAACCTGTTCCTGCGCGACCGGTTTTCGTGCCAATATTGCGGGTCGGGCAAGGATCTGACCTTCGACCATGTCGTGCCGCGCCGATTGGGCGGGCGCACAAGCTGGGAAAATGTCACCACCGCCTGCGCGCCGTGCAACCTCAAAAAAGGCGGCCGCACCCCGCAACAGGCGCGGATGCCGATCTATCACCAGCCCTGGCGTCCGACGAGCTGGCAGTTGCAGGACAATGGCCGCGCCTTTCCGCCCGGCTATCTGCACGAAAGCTGGATCGACTGGCTTTATTGGGATGTCGAACTGGAGGGATGAAAGGCGTACAACAAGCCGGACAGACACGGTTCATCGACGCGGCCCTAACGCGCCGCCAACCGTAACAGGAGAACAACCATGGTCCGTATCGCCCGCGCCCTTGCGCTCAGCCTCGTCACCCTGCCGCTCGCCGCCTGCGCGACGCTGGGGCCGTCCGAACAGCCCGTGTCGGTGACCGGCAACATCAGCTATCGCGAACGCATGGCGTTGCCGCCGACGGCGCAGATCGAAATCCAGCTCAGCGATGTCAGCCTGATGGATGCCCCCTCGCGCACCATTGCGCAGCAAAGCTTCACCGCCGACGGCCGCCAGGTGCCCTTCGCCTTTTCGCTGACCGTCGACCAGAACACGCTCGAGCCGCGGAACAGCTATGCGGTTTCGGCGCGCATCACCGATGCGTCGGGGCAGCTGATGTTCATCACCGACACGCGCAACAGCGTCACCTTCGACGGCCGGCCGCGGATCGACATGGGCACGCTCAATCTTGTGAAGACGCGCTGAGCGCTCTCATCAGCAATTGACGTCGGTTGGTACGCCCATTTCTTTCAGCATCGTCTCCACCCCCTCGAAGTCGAATTGCCATTCTTCTTCGGGACGGAGTTGTTTGATGGCGGGTGAAAATTCAATTCCTCCGCAACAATAACAAACCGCCAGCTCTCCGATCTGACGTCCTTTTCTGTCATAATACCGGAAGAAATGATGGGGGATGAAGCAACCGGCAACGGCGGAATTGGCATATTCCTTGGGCGTCATCCGGTACAGATGCACCGCCTTATCCAGCGTAGCCCGCTGAGATTTCGTCAGCACGGTGCCATCGGGCTTCGACATATTCTTTCCGGTGCGCTCGAATTCATCGAACGGAACGTCTTCAACGAATACCCGAACCTCTGCGGCTTCGGGCCATGGATGTATCGCCGTCTTCACACCGGCGCCTTTGGCTCCGATTTCAGTTCCAGACCCACTCGCTCGATCGGAACCCGTCATCGACAAGGAGAGGATAAAGCCGACCGCGACCAGCAGCGCGGCCCACACGGCAATCATGGCGTTTCGTTGCTTCATGCTTCCCCCTTCGTGCCAACCGATTTCAATAGTTTTAACGCGCGCGCAATAAAGGCATAGCTATGCGCCGCTTGACCCCGCGCCTTCGCAGGTGCAGCAAAGCGGCCCATGGGCCCGCCTATCCAGATCTCGCAAAATCCCGACATTCGCTATTTGGGGCGGATCCTCGGCGACGTCATTCGCGCCTATGGCGGCGACAAGCTGTTCCGCCAGACCGAATATATCCGCTCGTCGAGCGTCGATAGGCATCGCGGCATCGCGGGCGCCGAGGCGATCGACCCGGGGCTCGATGCGCTGAGCCTCGACGACACGATCGCCTTCGTGCGCGGCTTCATGCTGTTCTCGATGCTCGCGAACCTGGCCGAGGATCGGCAGGGGGTTGCGGCCGAGCCCGAAGCGACGGTTGCCGCGGCGATCGAGAAACTGCGCGAGGACGGGATCGACGGCGATGCGATCGCCGCGCTGCTGGGCGCGTCGCTCGTCGCGCCGGTGCTGACCGCGCATCCGACCGAGGTGCGGCGCAAGTCGGTGCTCGACCACAAGAACCGCATCGCCGAGCTGATGCTGCTGCGCGACAGCGGTGCCGCGGAGACTCCCGAGGGCGATGTCGTCGAGGATGCGATACGGCGGCAGATCGTGCTGCTGTGGCAGACGCGGCCGCTGCGCACCGAGAAATTGTTCGTTGCCGACGAAATCGACAACGCGCTGACTTATTTGCGCGACGTCTTCCTGCCCGTGGTGCCCAAACTCTACGCGCGCTGGGAAGCCGAGCTGGGGCAGCGCCCCGCAAGCTTCCTGCGCGTCGGCAGCTGGATCGGCGGCGACCGCGACGGGAATCCGTTCGTCACCGCCGAAACGATGCACATGGCGACCGCGCGCAACGCGGCGGCGGTGCTCGGCCATTATATCGATGCCGTCCACCACCTGGGTGCCGAATTGTCGGTGTCGGCGAGCCTCGCCGTCGTCCCCGACGCGGTCGAAGCGCTGGCCGAGGCGAGCGGCGACACCGCGCCGAGCCGCCGCGACGAGCCCTATCGCCGCGCGCTATCGGGCATTTATGCGCGGCTTTGCGCGACCTATGCCGAGATCGTCGGGCGGGCGCCGCCGCGCCCTTCGACGCTGGCGGGCAAGCCATATGCCACCCCCGCGTCCCTCCGCCGCGACCTCGTCACCATCGCGACGGGTCTGTCGGCGAGCGGTCAGGGCCAGTTCGGCGGAATCGGCGCGCTCGGGCGGCTGATCCGCGCGGTCGAGGTGTTCGGATTTCACCTCGCGACGCTCGACATGCGCCAGAACAGCGCGGTGCACGAGCGCGTGCTCGCCGAACTGCTCCGCGTTTCGGGGGTGTGCGCCGACTATGCCGCGCTCGATGAGGAAGCACGCGTCGCGCTGCTCACCGCCGAGCTCGCGAGCGACCGGCCGCTCGCCGCGCCGTGGCACCAGTGGAGTGACGAGACCGCGGGCGAACTCGCGATCGTCCACGCCGCCGCCGATGTACGCGCGCGGCTGGGCAATGATGCAATCTGCCAGTGGATCATCAGCATGGCGCAGGACCTGTCCGACCTGCTCGAAGTCCATGTCCTCGCGCGCGAGGCGGGGCTGTGGCGCAGCGGCGGCGAAGCGGGCAAATCGAACCTGATGGTCGTGCCCCTGTTCGAGACGATCGCCGACCTCGACCGCGCGCCCGCGATCATGGCGCGCTATTTCGCGATGCCCGAGATCGGTCCGCAGATCGGCGTGCGCGGGCATCAGGAAGTGATGATCGGCTATTCGGATTCGAACAAGGACGGCGGCTATCTGACCTCGACGTGGGGGCTCTACCAGTCGTCGCAGGCGCTGACCCCGGTGTTCGAGGAGGCCGATACCGCGATGCAATTATTCCACGGCCGCGGCGGGGCGGTCGGGCGCGGCGGCGGCAGCGCCTTTGCCGCGATCCGCGCACAGCCCGCGGGCACGGTGCAGGGGCGCATCCGCATCACCGAGCAGGGCGAGGTGATCGCCGCCAAATATGGCACCGCCGACAGCGCGGCAACGAACCTCGAGGCGATGGTGTCGGCGAGCCTGCTCGCGAGCCTCGAGCCCGAAGCGCTGAGCGACAAGGATGCGGCGCGCTTTACCGCGGCGATGGATGCCGTGTCGGACAGCGCCTTCGCCGCCTATCGCGGGCTCGTCTATGACACGCCGGCGTTCAAGGATTTCTTCCGCGCGATGACGCCGATCGCCGAAATCGCAACGCTGAAGATCGGGTCGCGGCCGTCGAGCCGCACCAAGAGCAATGCGATCGAGGATCTGCGCGCGATCCCGTGGGTGTTCAGCTGGGCGCAGGCGCGCGCGATGCTGCCGGGCTGGTACGGCACCGGCGAGGGTTTTGCGGCATTCGAGGACAAGGCGCTGCTGACCGACATGGCGGCGGGCTGGCCCTTTTTCGCGGCGCTGCTCGGCAATATGGAGATGGTTCTCGCGAAATCCGACATGGGGATCGCGGCGCGCTATGCCGAACTCGCGGGCCATATCGACGGGCATGAGACGATCTTCGCGCGCATCCGCGACGGGTGGAACCGCGCGCATGACGGGCTGCTCGACATCACGGGACAGACGCGATTGCTCGAGAAGAATCCGGCGCTCGAGGCGTCGATCCGGCTGCGCCTGCCCTATATCGAGCCGCTCAACCTGCTCCAGATCGAGCTGATGAAGCGCCACCGCGCCGGGGAGACCGACCCGCGCATCGCCGAGGGCATCCAGCTGACGATCAACGCGATCGCGACGGCATTGAGGAATAGCGGGTAACATATACGTCGCCCCCGCGAAGGCGGGGGCCGCAAGAGGCCTTGCCCAAGGTTGCTAGCGGCACCCGCCTTCGCGGGGGCGACGGTTTGTTTTTCGCTGCCGTCAGCTCTTGACGATCACCACCTCGCCCTTGGCGTTCGCGCCGTCGGGACCGAATTTGATCGTGAAATCAGCGCCGTCCTTGTCCTTGCCCGCGAGCGTGTCGCCGGTGCGCGTGACCTTGACGCCCTTTTTCGCGAATTCGGCCGCCATCCAGTCGGCGGCCTTTGTCGGCGCGGCGGGCGAGGTGAAGCCAAGTTTCACCGTCGCCTTGTCGGCGCCATTCTTGTCGTTCGCGTCGACGTCGACCTTGGTGACCTTGCTGCCCGGATAGAGCTTCACCCCGTCGATGTCGAAATCGCTCTCGATATCGAGATCGACGAAATCGGGAATGTCGATGTCGATCGCGGCACCGTCGCCGCCGATCTTGATATTGCCGCCGTCCTTGCCGGTCTTGATCTGGACCCCGCCACCGTCGCCCTCGGCATTGATCGACACTTCGGTGCCGTCCTTGGCGTCCTTCTCCTGCCCGCAGGCGGCGAGGAGCATCATCGGCGGGATGAGGAAAGCCAGACGCATCGGGAATCTCCTTGGTGCATTAGTTGCATAATACACCTTCGCCGCGCGCGAGTCAATCGCGCCCCTCTTCGTCATGCCGGACTTGATCCGGCATCCATTCCGGCGGCGCGGTCGTGGACCCCGGATCAAGTCCGGGGTGACGAAGGAGTAGAATTACGCGTCGATGCTGGTCCGCACGTCGCCGTGCACCAGCCCGCCGTCGACGGTGATCGTGTCGCCGACGACATAGTCGCCCGCCTTCGACGCAAGGAAGATCGCGGCGCCCGCCATGTCTTCGGGCACGCCGATGCGTTTGACCGGGATGCTTTGCGCGACCGCGTCGCCATGGTCGCGCGCGGCCTTGTTCATGTCCGACTGGAAAGCGCCCGGCGCGATCGCGGTGACGAGGATATGATCCTGCACCAGCCGCGCCGCCATGCGCTTGGTGAGATAAAGGATCGCCGCCTTCGACGCATGATAGCTATAGGTTTCCCACGGGTTGAGCCGCATCCCGTCGATCGAGCCGATGTTGATCACTTTCGCGGGGCGGTCGTGCGTGCCCGCGCCCTTGAGCAGCCCGTGCAGCGCCTGCGTCAGGAAGAAGGGCGATTTGACGTTGATGTCCATCACCTTGTCCCAGCCCGCTTCGGGGAAACCCTCGAAGGGTTCGCCCCACGCGGCGCCGGCATTGTTGACGAGGATGTCGAGGCGCTCCTCGCGCGCTTCGAGTTCCGAGGCGAGCGCGCGGCAGCCCTCGACGGTCGAGAGGTCGACGGGCAGGCCGATGACCTTGCCCGGATAGCGCGTTTCGAAATCGGCGACGGCTTCCTCGATCTGCGCGCTCTTGCGCGCCGAGATATAGACGCGCGCCGCGCCCGCGGCGAGATAGCCCTCGACGATCATCTTGCCGATCCCTCGCGAACCGCCGGTGACGAGTGCGATGCGGCCGTCGAGGCCGAACATGTCCTGAAGGTTCATAGTGCAATCCTTTTTTCTCCCTCCCCTTCAGGGGAGGGTTGGGGTGGGGCATGTCGGGCGATCCGCCCTCCCCGCTGCGACTAGCGAGCAAGCTCGCAAGTCTCGCTGCCCCTCCCGCAAGCGGGAGGGGTGAGATTAGTAGCCGTTCATCCGCGCGACCTGATCGATGTGATAATGCACATCGCCCATATATTCGGCGAGCGCGCGGTCGCGTTTCATATAGAGGCCGATGTCATGTTCGTCGGTCATGCCGATGCCGCCGTGCATCTGCACGCCCTCGCGCACCGCGAGGTTGGCGGCGCGGCCGGCCTTTGCCTTGGCGACCGAGACCATCAGCTTTGCGCCCTCGCTGCCCTCGTCGAGCAGCTGCTGCGCCTTCATCACCGTCGCGCGCGCGACTTCCATCTCACCGTAAAGATGCGCGGCGCGGTGCTGGAGGCCCTGGAACTCGCCGATCAGCTTGCCGAACTGCTTGCGTTCCTTGAGGTAGTTGACCGTCATGTCCATCGCGCCCTGCCCGACGCCAACCATTTCGGCGGCGGCACCGGTGCGCGTCGCGGCGAGCAGTGCGTTCAGGACATCCTCGCCCGCATCGACTTCGCCGATCACCGCGTCGGCATCGACCTCGACGCCATCGAGCGTGACATGGCTCGCGAGCGAAGAGTCGACGAGGCGGCGCGGGTCAGCGGTCAGGCCCTTCGCATCCCTCGGCACCGCGAACAAAGTGATCCCGCCGTCGGTCTTGGCCGCGACGATGCTCATGTCGGCAACATGGCCGTGGAGCACGAAGCTCTTCTTGCCGTCGAGACGGAAGCCGTTGCCGGCGCGCGTCGCGGTGGTCGCGATGCGGTCGGGACGGTGCTTGGCGCCCTCGTCGATCGCGAGCGCGATGATTGCCTCGCCCGATGCGATCGCGGGAAGCCAGCGGTCGGCCTGTGTGCCGCCCGCTTTGGCGAGCGCGGCAACAGCGCCGACGCTGGTCGAGAGGAAGGGCGACGGGGTCAGGTTGCGGCCGATTTCCTCAAGCACGATGCCCGCCTCCATATGCCCCATGCCGAGCCCGCCATGACCCTCGGGAACGAGCATGCCGGGCAGGCCCATTTCGATGAACTGCGCCCAGAGGTCGCGCGAGAAGCCGGTCGCGTCGGCGCTGTCGCGGAGTTTGCGCAAGTGCGAAACCGGCGCCTGTTCGGCCACGAAAGGCGCGACGCTGTCCTTGAGCATCGCCTGATCGTCGTTGTGGTAAAGCGGCATAATCAGAAAACTCCGTTCGTCCTGAGGAGCCATTGAGCTTGTCGAAATGGCGTCTCGAAGGACCGTCGCGTATGTGTCCTTCGAGACGGGCCTTCGCCTCCGCTCAGTCCCTCCTCAGGACAAACGGAGGTGGTTGATTTCATGCCCCCGGCAAATCCAGAATCCGCTTGGCGATGACGTTGAGCATGACTTCGCTCGTCCCGCCTTCGATCGAATTGGCCTTGGTGCGCAGCCAGCCACGCGCCCTTGCGCCGCCCTTGGTCTCTTCGCTGTCCCATTCGAGCGCTTCGCTGCCGCCCCCCGACATCACCAGTTCGTGGCGGCGCTTGTTGAGCTCGGTGCCGACATATTTCATCATGTTCGAGCTGGCGGGATGCGCGCGGCCGGTCTTCCACATGTCCATGAAGCGCTCGCCCATCGCGCGGTACGCGAAGACATCGACATCGAACGCAGCCATTTCGGCGCGCAGGATCGGGTCGTCGAGCTCGCCCGCAGCATTCTTGCCGAACGCCTTGGCAAAGGCGCCGCCGATGCTGACCATGTCGCCGCCCGCGCCGCCGCCCGAGATCATCTCGCGTTCGTGGCCGAGCAGATATTTGGCGACATCCCAGCCGCGGTTGATTTCGCCGATGAACTGCGTCTTGGGCACTTCGACATCGTCGAAGAAGGTTTCGCAGAAGGGCGAGTTCCCCGAAATGAGGAGGATCGGCTTGGTCGTGACCCCCTTGCTCGCCATGTCGAAGAGCATGAAGGTGATGCCCTGATATTTGTTCGCCTTGTCGGTGCGGACGAGGCAGAAAATCCAGTCGGCCTTGTCGGCGTAGCTCGTCCAGATCTTCGATCCGTTGACGACCCAATGGTCGCCCTTGTCTTCGCCGAAGGTTTGGAGCGAGACGAGGTCGCTGCCCGAGCCGGGTTCCGAATAGCCCTGGCACCAGCGGATTTCGCCGCGCGCGATCGGGTTGAGGTACTCGACCTTCTGTTCCTCGGTGCCGAATTGCAGCAGCGCGGGGCCGAGCATCCAGATGCCGAAGCTGTCGAGCGGCGAGCGCGCATTGATGCGCTTCATTTCCTGTTTGAGGACCTTGGTCTCTTCGGGAGTCAACCCGGCACCGCCATAAGGCTTCGGCCAGTCAGGCACGGTATAGCCCTTGCTGACACAGGCTTCGAGCCACTGTTTCTGGGCGTCGTTCTTGAACACCCAGTTACGCCCGCCCCAGCAGACGTCACCTTCGTCGCGGATGGGCTCGCGCATTTCGGCGGGGCAGTTCGCCTCCAGCCAGCCACGCACTTCGGCGCGAAAAGCGTCCAGATCGCTCATGTTTCAGGCTCCTCTTCCTGTCCCAAATCTAGGAGCAGTCGCCTGCTTTACGCAAGCGTCAACTTGGCCGGGCGCACCTGCCGTTACGGCGCCGTAGCGTCCGTTTGACCAGCGTTGACGCATGTCCTTTGGCCCCTAAGCTAAGTGGCAAAAGAAAACGGGAGAATGGGTCATGCGATTCGCTGGCAAGATTGCCGTCGTCACCGGTGCAGCATCGGGAATCGGCAAAGCCACAGTCTTGAAACTCGCGAGCGAAGGCGCACATGTCTTCGCCGCCGACATCGACGATGCCGGCGGACAGGCGCTCGCCGCCGCGTCGAACGGCAAGATCGATTTCGTCCGCTGCGACGTCACCAAGCCGTCGGACATCGAGGCGCTGATGAACGAGGCGGCCACCAAAGCCGGCGGGATCGACATCGTGTTCAACAACGCCGCCGCCGCCGGCGACCGCGCGCCGATTGACGAAATTACCCCCGAAGGCTGGGACCGCACGATGGACCTCGTACTGAAATCGGTCGCGATGGGTATCCGCTATGCAAGCCCGCACATGAAGGGCCGCAAGGGTGCATCGATCGTCAACACCGCAAGCGTCGCGGCGCTCGGCGCGGGCTATTCGCCGATCGCCTATGCCGTCGCGAAAGCGGGCGTGCTCCACCTTTCCAAAATCGCGGCGACCGACCTCGCGCGCTACGGCATTCGCGTCAACGCGATCTGCCCCGGTTTCATCAACACCAATATCTTCACCTCGTCGCTCGACGTGCCCGACGCGCATAAGGATCAGGCGAAGGCGATCATCGCGGGGATGAGCGCGGCCGCGCAGCCCGTCGCGCGCGGCGGCCAGCCCGAGGATATCGCCAACGCCGTCGCTTATCTCGCGAGCGAGGAATCCTCCTTCATGACCGGCACGCATATGCTGGTCGACGGCGGACTGACGATCGGCCAGCGCCACGCCTGGGACCCCGAAGCCCCCGGCCTGTTCGATGCGCTCGTTGCGATGGAGGAGGCCGCCAAGGCCGGAGCCGACGCGTGAGCGCAGCGGCCGCGACGGTTCCGGCGCCCAAACGCCTGCCCGTCTGGCTGAAGGCCACGCATGGGCTTGGCAGCATCGCCTATGGCGTCAAGGACAACGGTTTTTCGACCTTTCTTCTGCTCTTCTACAATCAGGTGATCGGGCTCGACGCGGGCATCGTCGGTGCCGCGATCATGGTCGCGTTGATCGCCGACGCCTTCGTCGATCCGGTGATCGGCGAGCTGACCGACCGCACGCGCAGTCGCTGGGGCCGCCGCCTGCCATGGCTTTACGGCGCACCGATCCCGCTCGCCATCGCGTGGATGATGCTGTGGAGCCCGCCCGAAATGAGCGACACGATGACCGTCGCGTGGCTAATCGGCTTTGCAATCATCGTGCGGTCGCTGGTGTCGATGTGCGAGGTGCCGTCGGTCGCGATCGTCCCCGAACTCACCGGCGATTATGACGAACGCACCGCGGTCATGCGCTATCGCTTCCTGTTCGGTTGGGGCGGTGGGCTGCTCATCCTGCTGCTTGCTTACGGCGTCTTTTTCGGCGGCGCGAAAGGGCTCGTCGATCCTGAGGGCTATTTCCCCTATGCCCTCGCCGGGGCGCTGATGATGGCTGGCGCAGTGCTGGTTTCGGCAGCGGGGCAGCATAAGCGGATCGCGGTGTCGAACCTCGCCGATGTGAAGCCCGTGATGACGCTTCGCCATATCCTGCGCGACATGCGCGACACGCTGTCGAACCGGGCTTTCCTGTGGCTGATCTTCGCGGCGCTGTTCGGTTTTATCAATCAGGGCATCACCTTTTCGATGAACAATTATCTGCTCGGCTTTTTCTGGCAGTTCACGCAGGGCGAGATGGTCGCTTATGTCTTCCTGCTGTTCGGGTCGATGATCGCGGCCTTCCTGCTCGTGGCGCCGCTGTCGGCAAAGCTCGGCAAGCGCGACGGCGCGATTTTCGCCGGCGCCGTCGCCCTGCTCGTCAACAGCGGCATCTATTTCGCGTGGATCCAGGGATTTTTCCCCGGCCTGCCCGGAAAACCGAGTGTCGCGACGATGTTCGCGCTCGTTTTCGTGTCCAACAGCTTCTCGATCATCCTGATGATCCTCTCCTCCTCGATGATGGCCGATGTCGTCGAAGCGTCGCAGAGCGAGACCGGACGCCGGTCCGAAGGCCTGTTCTTCGCGGGCTATTTCTTCATGCAGAAATGCGCGACGGGCATCGGCATCTTCGCCGCCGGGCTGATCCTGTCTTTCGCGGCCTTTCCGGCGAATGCGAAACCGGGCGAGGTCGGCGGCGACGTGCTCGGCAACCTCGCGCTTGGCTATGCGCTCGCGATCCTGATCATCGGCACGCTGGGGCTGATCGTCATGCGCAAATTCCCGATTTCGCGCGCCGATCACGAGGCGCGACTGGCGTTGCTGGGCGACGCCGCACGCGCCGAACCCGACGCAAGCGGAGCACATCCGTAACGAACATGTCGCGCAGCGGCGGAATGATGTAATTTTGGGTCCCACGGGACTTGGCAAGGCCGTCGAATCGGTCCAAGAGTTTACGTGAACGTAAAGGGAAAGGAAGCGCAGATGGATTTCGATCTCACCGACCGGCAGGTCTATTGGCGGGACCGGGTGCGCGATTTCATCGAGCGCAAGGTTCGCCCCGCCGTCCCCACTTACAACGAGCAGGACAAGGCCGGCGACCGCTGGAAGGTCATCCAGATCGTCGAGGATCTGAAGGCCGAGGCGAAGGACGCCGGCATCTGGAACCTGTTCATGCCGCCGCGCAGCGCCGCGCACCACCATGTCGACGAGACGTTCGAGTTCGAAGGCCCCGGCCTCACCAACCTCGAATATGCGCTGTGTGCCGAGGAAATGGGCCGCGTCGGCTTTGCGAGCGAAGTCTTCAACTGCTCGGCGCCCGACACCGGCAATATGGAAGTGTTCCACCGGTATGGCACGGCCAAGCAGAAGGAAAAATACCTCGGGCCGCTGATGAACGGGCAGATCCGCTCGGCGTTCCTGATGACCGAACCCAAGGTCGCCTCGTCCGACGCGACAAACATCGAAACGCGGATCGAGCGCGACGGCAGTGATTATATCATCAACGGCACCAAATGGTGGTCGTCGGGTGCGGGCGATCCGCGTTGCAGCGTCGCGATCGTGATGGGCAAGACCGATTTCGGCGCGAAGCGCCACGCGCAACAGTCGATGGTGCTGATGCCGCTCGATACGCCGGGCGTGAACATCCTGCGCCACCTGCCCGTCTTTGGGTATGACGACGCGCCGCACGGCCATATGGAAATCGAGCTCAAGGACGTGCGCGTCAACGCCGAGGACGCGATGCTGCTCGGCGAAGGCCGCGGCTTCGAGATCGCGCAGGGGCGCCTCGGCCCGGGCCGCATCCATCACTGCATGCGCACGATCGGCGTCGCCGAGGAAGCGATCGCCAAGATGGCGAAGCGGCTGCAGTCGCGTGTCGCCTTCGGCCGCAAGGTCGCCGAATACAGCATCTGGGAACATCGCTTGGCGCGCGCGCGGATCGACATCGAGATGACGCGCCTGCTGTGCCTCAAGGCCGCCGACATGATGGACAAGGTCGGCAACAAGTCGGCCGCGGCCGAGATCGCGATGATCAAGGTGCAGGCGCCGAACATGGCGCTGAAGATCATCGACGACGCGATCCAGGCGCACGGCGGCGGCGGCGTGTCCGAGGATTTCGGGCTGGCCAAGGCCTATGCGCACCAACGGACCTTGCGGCTCGCCGACGGTCCCGACGAGGTCCACGAGCGCGCGATCGCGCGGATCGAATTCGCCAAGCATAGCGAAGCGGCCGATCCGGGCTTTTCGTCGGGCGACATAGGGGTTTCGCGCTAGCTCCCCTCCCGCCTGCGGGAGGGGCCGGGGGAGGGCCTGTTCCGCTTCGTATTTAACATTCCCTCCCCTAACCCCTCCCGCAGGCGGGAGGGGGACCAAACGGAGAGCATGAATGACCAAAGCCGCCATCCTGATCGAACCCGGCAAACCGCTCGCCATCGAGACGGTGCAGATTGCCGACTGCGGCCCGCACGAGGTGCGCATCCGCACCGCCGCCTGCGGCCTTTGCCATTCGGATCTGCATTTCATCGACGGCGCCTATCCGCACCCGCTGCCCGCGATCCCCGGCCACGAAGCCGCGGGCATCGTCGAGGCGGTCGGCAGCGAAGTGCGCACGGTGAAGGTCGGCGATGCCGTCGTCACCTGCCTGTCCGCCTTTTGCGGCCACTGCGAGTTCTGCGTTTCGGGCCGCATGTCGCTGTGCATGGGCGGCGACACGCGCCGCACGCCCGGGCAGCCGCCGCGCATCACGCGCCCCGATGGCAGCATCGTCAACCAGATGCTCAACCTCAGCGCCTTTGCCGAAACGATGCTCGTCCACGAACATGCCTGCGTCGCGATCAACCCCGACATGCCGCTCGACCGCGCCGCGGTCATCGGCTGCGCGGTGACGACGGGCGCGGGAACGATCTTCAACGCTTGCAAGGTCACCCCGGGCGAGACCGTCGCGGTCGTCGGTTGCGGCGGCGTCGGCCTCGCGACGATCAACGCCGCGAAGATCGCCGGTGCGGGGCGCATCATCGCCGCCGACCCGGTTCCGGAAAAGCGCGCGCTGGCGATGAAGCTCGGCGCGACCGATGTCGTCGACGCAATGGACGCGGATGCTGCCAAGCAGATCCTCGACCTGACGAGGGGCGGCGTCGATCATGCGATCGAAGCGGTCGGGCGTCCGGCCTCGGCCAGCCTCGCGGTTGCATCGCTACGCCGCGGCGGCACCGCGACGATCCTCGGCATGATGCCGCTGTCCGAAAAGGTCGGCCTCAGCGCGATGGACCTGCTTTCGGGCAAGAAATTGCAGGGCGCGATCATGGGGGGCAACCGCTTCCCGGTCGATATCCCGCGGCTTGTCGATTTCTACCTGCGCGGGCTGCTCGACCTCGACAGCATCGTCGCCGAAACGATCCCGCTCGAGAAGATCAACGACGGTTTCGACAAGATGAAGAAAGGCGACGCCGCGCGGTCGGTGATCGTTTTCGATCAATGACTCTCGACGCCCAGAAGGCCTTCAGCGGCACCGTCGCGCCCGAAGGCGCCGATCTGCTCGACGAGGCGAAGCTCACCGCGTGGATGGAAGCAAATGTCGAGGGTTTCACCGGTCCGCTGACCCAGCATAAATTCGCCGGCGGCCAGTCGAACCCGACGTACAAGATCGGCGCGCCGTCGGGCAATTATGTGCTGCGGCGCAAGCCCTTCGGCCCGCTGCTCCCGTCGGCGCACGCGGTCGACCGCGAATATAAGGTGCAGGCGGGGCTGCACAAAATGGGCTTCCCCGTCGCGCGCCAATATGGCCTGTGCACCGACGACAGTGTCATCGGTAGCTGGTTCTATGTGATGGGGATGGTCGACGGCCACACGATCTGGGACGGCGCAATGCCGGGATCGACCCCCGAAAACCGCCGCGCGACCTATGAGGCGATGATCGATACGCTCGCCGCGCTGCACAATGTCGACGTCGAGGCGGCGGGGCTGTCGGACTATGGCAAGCCCGGCAATTATTTCGGCCGTCAGGTCGACCGCTGGACCAAGCAATACCGGCTGTCCGAAACCGAGACGATGGACGAGATGGAACGGCTGATCGCCTTCCTTCCCGCGAGCCTTCCCGAACAGACGCGCACCAGCGTCGTCCATGGCGATTACCGCATCGACAATATGATCTTTGCGAAGGGCCGCCCCGAAATTCTCGCGGTGCTCGACTGGGAATTGTCGACTTTGGGCGATCCGCTCGCCGATTTCACTTATGTCGCGATGGCATGGGTCACCGAAAATGGCGGCCGGTCAGGGGTCATGGATATCGACCGCGCGGCGCTTGGCATTCCCGAACTCGACGAAATGGTCGAACGCTATTGCAAGGCCACCGGCCGCGACGGCGTGCCCGACATGAACTGGTATTTCGCCTATAATTTCTTCCGCCTCGCGGGGATCATCCAGGGCATCAAGAAGCGCGTGATCGAGGGTACCGCCTCCTCGCAACATGCCAAGGACATGTCCGAACGCGTCCGTCCGCTGGCGGAAAAGGCGTGGGATTTTGCACGAAAGGCCGGCGCATGAGTTTATTCGATCTGAGCGGCAAGGTCGCGATCATCACCGGATCGTCGCGCGGCATCGGGCAGGCGATTGCCGAGGAATATGCCGATCATGGCGCCAGGGTCGTGATTACCAGCCGCAACATCGAGCCGTGCGAGGCCGTCGCGGCGGGGATCAACGCCAAACATCCCGGCGCCGCCATCGCCGTCTCGTCGAGCCTGTCGTCGAAGGAATCGCTGCAGGCGATGGTCGATGCGGGACGCGCGGCGTTCGGGCCGATCGACATCCTCGTCTGCAACGCCGCGTCGAACCCGCATTATGGGCCGATGGAGGCGATCAGCGACGAGGCGCTGCGCAAGACGCTCGACCACAATATCGTCGCCCAGCACTGGCTGATCACGATGGTCGCCCCCGAAATGCGCGAGCGGCAGTCGGGGTCGATCATCCTGGTGTCGTCGATCGGGGGCCTGCGCGGTTCGTCGATCCTCGGCGCCTATGCGATCACCAAGGCCGCCGATATCCAGATGGTCAAAAATCTGGCGCGCGAATTCGGTCCGGCGAACGTCCGGATCAACGCGATCGCGCCGGGATTGGTCAAAACCGATTTTGCCAAGGCGCTGTGGGAAAATCCGGAAAATCTGAAAGCCTCGACCTCGAACGCCTGCCTCGGCCGGATCGGCGAGCCGCGCGAGATCGCGGGGGCGGCGGTGTTCCTGGGGTCAGGCGCGTCAACCTTCATAACCGGGCAGACGATCGTTGTGGATGGAGGTGTCGTGGTATGAGCGGAGCATTGGACGGCAAGATCGCGATCATCACGGGTGCCGGCAGCGGCATCGGCCGCGCGAGCGCGCTGCGCTTCGCCGCCGAGGGCGCCAAGCTCGTCATCGGCGACAAGACGGCGGCGGTGCACGAAACCGCGCAGTTGGTGAAGGATGCCGGCGGCGAAGCGGTTGCGCTGGAGATCGACGCGGGTGTCGAGGCCGATGTCGCGAAGCTCGTCGCGACCGCGAAGGAAACCTACGGCGGCCTCGACGTCGCCTTCGCCAACGCCGGGATCATCGGCGACATGGGCGGCATTTTCGATTTCGACCCCATCGCCTGGGCCGAGACGCTGCGCGTCAACCTGATCGGCCCCGCGCTGATGGTGAAGCACGCCGGCAAGGCGATGGTCGATCAGGGCCGCGGCGGCGCGATCGTGCTCACCGCGAGCGTTGCGGGGCTCAATTCGGGCGCGGGTCCAGGGGCCTATTCGGCCTCGAAAGCGGGGGTGATCAACCTCGCCAAGGTCGCGGCGCAGCAGCTGTCGACGAGCGGTGTGCGCGTCAACGCGGTGTGCCCCGGCCTCACCGAAACGGGCATGACCAAGCCGACCTTCGACTATGCCAAGGCGAAGGAGGTCACCCACAAGCTGGGGCAACTCAATCCGCTTCGCCGCGCGGCGCAGCCCGAAGAACTCGCCAATGTTGCGCTTTTCCTCGCAAGCGACCAGGCAAGCTATGTCAATGGCCAGGCGATCGCGGTCGATGGCGGGCTCACCAGCTCGCACCCGGTGACGCGCCAGCTGCTCGGCCAGACCTCGCACTGACGAAAGGCTGATCCATGCAATATCGCGACCTCGGCGACAGCGGCATCAAAGTCTCCGAAATCTGCCTCGGCAGCTGGCTGACCTATGGGGTCGGGGTCGACGACAGCGCGGGGCGTGAATGTCTCGACGCGGCGTTCGACGCCGGGATCAACTTCATCGACACCGCGAATGCCTATGGCCGCGGCGCGGCGGAGGAATTTCTCGGCCGCGCGCTCAAGGACCGCGCGCGCGATAGCTATATTCTGGCAACGAAGGTTTTTTTCCCGATGTCGGACAGCGACAAGGGGCTGAGCCGCGCGCAGATCGAGAAGCAGATCGACGCCAGCCTGACGCGGCTCCAGACCGACTATGTCGACCTCTACCAATGCCACCGCTACGATCCCGACACCCCGCTTGAGGAGACGATGGCGGCGCTGAGCGAGGTCGTGCGCAGCGGCAAGACGCGCGCGATCGGCTTTTCCGAATGGTCGCCCGACCAGATCGCCGCGGCGCTGGCGCTCGCGCCGCCCAACGTCAAATTCGTGTCGAGCCAGCCGCAATACAGCCTGCTCTACCGGCGCCCCGAAGCCGGGGTGATCCCGCTGTGCATCGCCAATGGCATCGGCCAGATCGTCTGGTCGCCGCTCGCGATGGGAGTGCTCAGCGGCAAATATCTTCCCGGCGCGCCGCCGCCCGCGGGCAGCCGCGCGACGAGCGAGGACCAGCATTTCATGGAACGCTATCTCGCCGAGCCGGTGCTCGAAGCGGTGCAGAGATTGCGCCCGATCGCCGATAAGGCGGGATGCAGCATGGCGCAGCTCGCGGTCGCGTGGCTGCTCGCGCAACCCGGGATGGCGAGCGTCATCGTCGGCGCGAGCCGCGCGAGCCAGGTCCATGACAATGCCGCCGCCAGCGACCTTGCCATCGATCCGGCGCTGCTCGCCGAGGCAGCCGCCACCCTCGAAGGGGTCCGCGTCGCATGAGCCATGGTTTCGATAAAACGCGCCTCGACCGCATCCCGGCGTTTCTCGCCGCCAAATATGTCGACACAGGCCGCCTGCCGCACGCCGCGACGCTTGTGTCGCGGCGCGGCGAGGTCGCGCATGTCTCTTGCATCGGCGAAGCGCGGCCGGGCGAAGCGCTGAAAGAAGATGCGATCTTCCGCATCGCGAGCATGACCAAGCCGATCACGAGCATCGCGTTCATGATGCTCGTCGAAGAGGGCAAGGTTGCGCTCAGCGATCCGCTGGTGAAGTTTTGCCCCGAGTTCAAGGATACCGGCGTCTTCGTCGCGGGCGGGGGCAATGTGCCCTTCCTGACGCGGCCCCCCGCTTCTCCGATCCGCATGGTCGACCTGCTGCGCCACACCGCGGGCCTCACCTACGGCTTTCAGGAGCGCACGCCGGTCGACGCCGCATACCGCAAGGCGCGCATCGACGATTTCGACGCCGATTATACAATGGACAGCTTCATCGCCGATCTGGCGAAAATTCCGCTGCAGTTCGACCCCGGCGCGCACTGGAATTATTCGATGGCGACCGATGTGCTCGGCGCGGTGATTGAGCGGATCGAGGGCAAGCCGTTTGGCGAGGTGCTGCAAGAGCGGATCTTCGGTCCGCTCGGCATGGTCGATACCGGCTTCAAGGTGCCTGCGGACCAGCAGTACCGGCTGACCGACTGCTACGCCTTTGATCCGAAGGACAAGATGAAGCCGTTCGACAGCGGCGACAAGAGCCGCTGGGCGAAGGATCGCACCTTCCATTCGGGCGGCGGCGGGCTCGCCTCGACACTCCACGATTATCACCGCTTTTGCCTGATGCTGCTCGGCGACGGGCAGCTCGAAGGTGTCCGCATCATCAGCCGCAAGACGCTCGCGCTGATGACCGCGAACCACCTCGTCGGCGGCGGCGACCTTGTCCAGCACAGCGTCGGCATCTTCTCCGAGGCCGAGAATGCCGGGGTCGGCTTCGGTCTCGGTTTTGCCGTGAACGAAAGCCCCGCACAGACGATGACCCCCGGCTCTGTCGGTGATTATTATTGGGGCGGCATGTTCTCGACCGGTTTCTTCGTCGATCCGGTCGAGCAGATCTGCATGGTCTTCATGACCCAGCTCATGCCCTCTTCCACCTATCCCGTGCGGCGCGAGGTCAAGACCCTCGTCCACGCCGCGATCGACGATTGAAAATGCAAACCCCTCTTCCCGTTTGTGTCGAGCAAAGCCCGGACACCCAGAAGGCAATTGCCGACGATGGGCATCTCGACTTCGCTCGTTGCGAACGGGGTTCAGACCAAGGAGCCTAAAATGTCCGAAGATACTCCCGTTTCCGTCACGATGCAGAAGGACGGCGACGTTGCCGTCATCATCGTCAACAACCCGCCGGTCAATGCGCTGAGCTGGCATGTCCGCCAGGGGCTGGAAGATCATTTCGCGACCGCGCTTTCCGATGACAGCGTCAAGGCGATCGTGCTGCGCTGCGACGGTGCGACCTTCATCGCGGGCGCCGACATCAGCGAATTCGGCAAGCCGCCGCGCGGTCCCGATTTCAACGCGGTGCTGAACAGCATCGAGGCGGCATCGAAGCCGGTGGTCGCCGCGATCCACGGCACCGCGCTCGGCGGCGGTCTCGAGACCGCGCTGGTCTGTCACTATCGCATCGCGGTGCCGTCGGCGAAGCTCGGCGTGCCCGAGGTGAAGCTCGGCCTGCTCCCCGGTGCCGGCGGCACCCAGCGCCTGCCGCGCGTCGTCGGCGTCGAAGCCGCGGCGACGATGACCTCGACCGGCGACCCGCTTCCCGCCGCCAAGGCGAAGGAACTCGGCCTTGTCGACGAACTCGCGGGCGAGGACAGCCTCGCCGCCGATGCGATCGCCTTTGCGCGCGCGAAGATCGCCGACGGTCCGCGCCCGACGCGCAACCGCCCGGTGTTCGGCGATGTCGCGGTGATCGAACAGCTGAAGGCGGCGAACGCCAAGCGCTGGCGCGGGTTCGAGGCGCCTTACGCCAACCTCGCCTGCGTCGAGGCGGCGACGCGCCTGCCCTTCGACGAGGGCCTCGCCTTTGAGCGCGAGCAGTTCATGAAGCTGATGTTCGGCAGCCAGTCGGCCGCGCAGCGCCACATCTTCTTCGCCGAGCGTCAGGCCGCGAAGATCGACGGCCTGCCCAAGGACACCAAGCTGCGCGACATCAAGAAGGTCGGCGTGATCGGCGCCGGCACGATGGGCGGCGGCATTTCGATGAACTTCCTCCAGAAGGGCATCCCCGTCACGATCGTCGAGATGGCGCAGGACGCGCTCGACCGCGGGCTTGGCGTGATCCGCAAGAATTACGATGCGTCGGCCGCCAAGGGCCGCTTCAAGCCCGAACAGGTCGACCAGATGATGGGTCTGCTCACCCCGACGCTCGGCCTCGAAGCGCTCGCCGACTGCGATCTCATCATCGAGGCGGTCTATGAGAATATGGACGTCAAGAAGGACATCTTCGGCAAGCTCGATAAAATCGCCAAGCCCGGCGCGATCCTCGCTTCGAACACCAGCTATCTCGACGTCGACGAAATCGCGACCGCGACGAGCCGCCCCGGCGATGTGCTGGGCATGCACTTCTTCTCGCCCGCCAATGTGATGAAGCTGCTCGAAGTCGTGCGCGGCGAAAAGACCGCGCCCGATGCGCTGGCAACGGCGATGGCGATCGGCAAGAAGATCGGCAAGGTCGCCGTGGTCGCGGGCGTGTGCGACGGCTTCATCGGCAACCGCATGCTGAAACCCCGCCAGATGGAAGCGATGAAGCTGCTGCTCGAAGGCGCGACCCCGGCGCAGGTCGACAAGGTCCATGTCGAATTCGGCATGCCGATGGGGCCGTTTCAGATGAGCGATCTTGCGGGGGTCGACATCGGCTGGCACCGCGATCCCAACCGCATCGAAAGCATCCGCGACGCGCTCGCCGCCGAAGGCCGCTGGGGGCAGAAGAAGCAGGCGGGCTTCTATGATTATGACGAGAAGCGCAATCCGAGCGAAAGCCCGCGTGTCGCCGAGATCATCGAGGAGTTCCGGGCGAAGGCGGGGGTCGAAAAGCGCGAAATCACCGACCAGGAGATCATCGAGCGCACCCTCTATCCGATGGTCAACGAAGGCGCGCTGATCCTGTCCGAAGGCAAGGCACAGCGCGCGAGCGACATCGATGTCGTATGGATCTATGGCTATGGCTGGCCGGTCTATCGCGGCGGCCCGATGTTCTGGGCGGGGCTTGAGGGCACCGACAAGATCGTCGCGGCGCTCGAGAAGCATGGATTTACCATCGCGCCGTTGCTCAAGGAAAAGGCGGCGGCGAAGTCGGGCTTCTAAGCTCGCTATCGCTTGCGAAAAGGAGGCCGTCTGTCCCGGCGTGGGGCAGGCGGCCTTTCATTTGCTCTCGCGTGGCCGCAGGGATGAGCGAAAACCTGCGATTCAGGGTTAAAGCACTGGCAAGACCTGCCGTTAGGGTAGAGCATGAACGCCATGTCCGCCCTCGCCGCCCTTCTGCTCGCCGGCAGCGCGCCGGTCCCGGCGCCGCAAGCGACGGCGGTCGCCGTGGCGCGCGCGAGGATATTGGTGCCCGCCGAAGTGCGGCGGGTGGGTGACCGGATCGAGGTGCGCACCGGCCGGCGCGACGCGCCGACGCAGGTGCACCGGACCGAGCGCCGCGATGGCGGCGAGACGGCAGACTTTTACTGAAGCGTGTGGATGATCGCCGAAAAGTCGCGGCCGTCCTTGTCGGCATCGACGAATGCCTCATACAGCTCGCGCGCTTTCGTCCCCATCGGAACGTCGGCGTCGACGCTTGCCGCGGCTTCCATCGCGAGGCGCAAATCCTTGAGCATCAGCGCGGCGGCGAACCCGCCCTTGTAATCATTGTCGGCGGGGGTCGTTGGCCCGACGCCGGGGAGCGGCGCGTAGGAGGTCAGCGACCAGCATTGCCCCGACGATACGCTGGCGATGTCGAAGAATTTCTGCGGGTCGAGCCCCAATTTCTGCGCGAGCGCGAGCGTCTCGCACGTCGCGACCATCGAGGCGCCGAGCAGCATGTTGTTGCAGATCTTCGCCGCCTGCCCCGCCCCCGCGTCGCCGGCATGGATCACCGCCTTGCCCATCTTCGCAAGGATCGGTTCGGCGCGCGAAAAGCCGTCGTCGGTGCCGCCGACCATGAAGGTCAGCGTGCCGGCGTTGGCGGCGGCGATGCCGCCCGACACCGGCGCATCGACCGCGACGAGACCCTTGGCGGTCGCAGCTTCGATATTCGAGCGCGCGGTCGCGACGTCGATCGTCGAGCAGTCGAGGAGCAAGGTCCCCGGTGCAGCGTTCGGAAACACCTCGGCTTCATAGACCGAGGCGACATGCTTGCCCGCGGGAAGCATCGTCACCACGGCTTCGGCGCCGGTGACGGCTTCCGCGGCGGACACAGCGCGGGTGCAGCCCCCTTCGACAGCGCGTTCCAACGCTTCTTCGCTGAGGTCGAACGCGCGGACGTCATGCCCCGCCTTCGCGAGATTCGCGGCCATCCCGCCACCCATATTGCCAAGTCCGATGAATGCGATTTTCATGTCATTCTCCCGAAGGATTTTTCGATTTCAGCCACTGCGCGACCAGACTGACCGCAAGCGTCAACAAGGCGGCAGCGGGTAAGATCAGGAAGGCGACGAGCCACCAGAGCAATCCTTCGAGGTCGCCCTGATCATATAAGATGCGTTGATCCACGACATAGGCGTAAGCAAGGATATGCAGGCCAATCAGGATCGCGGCGGCGTAAATTGCCCGCTTTGAGACGACCTGTCGCCGCGAAGGGCTCACCGCCCCTTCCACACGCCTTCGCGCTTTTCGATGAAGGCGGCCATGCCTTCGGCCTTGTCCTCGGTCGCGGCGAGGATCTGGAACAGGCGGCGTTCGTAGATCAGCCCCTGGTCGAGCGTCGTCTCATACGCGGCGTTGACCATGTCCTTGTTTACCATCGCGGCCATCGGCGGCATGCTGGCGATTGTCGTCGCGGTCTTCACGGCTTCGTCGACGAGGCTTTCATGCTGGACGACGCGCGCGACGAGGCCCGAGCGTTCGGCTTCCGCCGCGTCCATCATCCGGCCGGTCAGGCACATTTCCATCGCCTTCGCCTTGCCCACGGCGCGGGTCAGCCGCTGCGACCCGCCCATGCCCGGCGCGACGCCGAGCTTGATTTCGGGCTGGCCGAACTTCGCCTTGTCCGACGCGACGATGAAGTCGGCCATCATCGCGAGTTCGCAGCCGCCGCCGAGCGCGAAGCCGTTGACCGCGGCGATCCACGGCTTGCGGACCTTCTTCACGAAATCGCTCGTCCATTTCGAGAAGAAATCCTCGAGATAGAAATCGGCGGCAGGCTTGTCGGCCATTTCCTTGATGTCGGCACCCGCGGCGAACGCCTTGTCGCCCGAGCCGGTGAGCACCGCGCAGCGCTGCCCCGGATCGGCCTCATACGCCGCGAAGGCCGCGATCAAATCGTCGAGCACCTTCGAATTGAGCGCATTGAGCGCCTGCGGGCGGTTGAGCGTCACCAGGGTGACGGCGCCGCGCGTTTCGACGAGGAGGGTTTCGTATGTCATTCTCATGATCTCCAGATAATCGTCATCCGGGACTTGATCCGGTATCCATGACCGCGTGGGCCCCGGATCAAGTCCGGGGTGACGAGGTCAGGTTAGCGGGGTCCATTTTTCCTCATCGGGCAAGGGCGCAAAGATCGCGTCGATCCAGTCGTCGGTGACGGCTTCGGCGGTTGGCGGATTCCATTTCGGGCTGTTGTCCTTGTCGACGATCAGCGCGCGGACGCCCTCGAGGAAATCGTGCATTTGGACGACGCGGCTGCCGATCGCATATTCCTGCGTCATCTGCGCGGCAAAGTCGTGCATCGCGCCGCCTTCCTTGAGCTGACGCAGCGCGATCTTGCATGTCTGGGGCGATTTGGTGCGCAGCGCGTCGAGCTCTTTCTGGGCCCACTCGCCGCCGTCGGTCTCGAGCGCGGTGAGAATATCCTCGTAGGTGTCGCTCGCGAACAGCCGGTTGATCTTGTCGATATGCTGGGTGATCGCGGCGGACGGTGCGGTGATCGAAAGCTCGCCGAGGATACCGCCGATGCGATCGGGGTGCGCGGCGATGCGCTCCTTCGCCTCGGCGAGCTTTTCGGACGGGAGATAGTGAGTGGCGAGACCGAGCGCGAGGCATTCGGCGCCGTCGAGGCGCGCGCCGGTGAGCGCGAGAAAGACGCCGACGCGGCCCTCCAATCGCGGCAGATACCAGCCGCCGCCGACGTCGGGGAACAGGCCGATCCCCGTTTCGGGCATCGCGAAGCGCGTATGTTCGGTCGCGACGCGATATTTCGCCGGCTGCGAAATCCCGACCCCGCCGCCCATGGTGATGCCGTCCATGAAAGCGACGACGGACTTGGGGTAAGTGAAGAGCAGATGGTTGAGGCGATATTCGGTGTGGAAAAAGGCCCTCGCCTCCTTGCCGTCCTTCGCGCCGCTTGTCGCGAGCATGCGGATGTCGCCGCCCGCGCAGAAGCCACGGCCCTCGCTATGATCGATGGTCACCGCCTCGACCGCGTCATCGCCCTGCCATTTCAAAAGCGCGTCGATCATCGCCTCGCACATGGTGAGGTTCAGGGCATGGATCGCCTTGGGACGATTCAGCGAGATGCGGCCGATGCGGCCTTCGGTCGAGATTAGAACATCGTCGGTCATTGGCGCAGCAGGTCCCTTCCGACGATCATCCGCATCACCTGGTTGGTGCCCTCGAGGATCGAATGGACGCGCAGGTCGCGCCAGAAACGCTCGATCGGATAATCTTTCAGATAACCGTAACCGCCGAACAGCTGGAGTGCGTCGTTGACGATCTTGCTGCCGTTATCGGTCGCGAGCCGCTTTGCCATCGCCGAGAAGCGCGACTTGTCGGGGGCGTTCGCGGTCACTTTCGCCGCCGCCATGTAAAGCAGCGCGCGCGCCGCTTCGAGGTCGGTCGCCATGTCGGCGAGCATGAACTGGGTGTTCTGGAAATCGGCGATCGGCTGGCCGAACTGCTGGCGATCCTTGGTATAGGCGACCGCTTCGTCGAGGCAGCGCTGCGCGCCGCCCAGCGAGCAGGCGCCGATGTTGAGCCGCCCGCCGTCGAGCCCCGCCATCGCGAAACGGAAGCCGTCGCCCTCGGCGCCGACGCGGTTTTCGACCGGCACTTTGACGTTGTCGAAGATCACCTGCGCGGTGGGCGACGCATTCCAGCCCAGCTTGCGCTCCTTGGCGCCGAAGCTGACACCGGGCATGTCCTTTTCGATGACGAGGCATGAAATGCCCTTCGGCCCCGGCTGACCCGTGCGGACCATAGTGACATAGATGTCGTTGACCCCGGCACCCGAAATGAACTGCTTGGTGCCGTTGATGACATAATGGCCGCCCTCGAGTTTGGCGTTCGTTTTGAGCGCCGCCGCGTCGGAGCCCGAGCCGGGTTCGGTCAGGCAATAGCTCGCGATCTTGTCCATCGTCACCAGGCTGGGCAGGAATTTGGCTTTCACCTCGGCACTGCCGAACGCATCGATCATCCAGCTCGACATATTATGGATCGAGATGAAGGACGAGGTCGCGGGGCAGCCATAGGCCATCGCTTCCATGATCAGCGCCGATTCGAGCCGCCCCAGCCCGATGCCGCCCGATTCCTCGGATACATAGATCGACGCGAAGCCGAGCTCGGCCGCCGCCTTGATCGTCTCACGCGGGAAGATGTGCTTCTCGTCCCAGTCGGCCGCGTGCGGCGTGATCGCATCGGCGGTGAATTTGCGCGCCATGTCCTGGATCGCAAGCTGGTCGTCGGTAAGCTGGAACTGGTCGGTCATATATTTTTCTCGATGGTTCGAAACCGCGGTGCGGAAGCGTGGTTGCGGCGGCTGGCCCCGCCGGTTTGCCCATCAGCCGCAGCTGATCCGTTCGATCTTGAGCGCATCGTCGTAGGAGACGGTCAGCCGGTCGGGGCGGAAGTCCATGGTGACCGCGGTGCGCGGCGGGACCCAGCGCAGCGTCGCCGCGCCGCTGCCCTTGAGCAGCTGGCCGCCGACAGCGGCGGTCGCGGTCTGGCCGACCAGCGACTGCACGCCATCGGCATTGCACGCCGCTTCGGCCGGCGGCGGCGTGGGCGCGGATTCGGCGGAAGTATCGGCGGCCGCGCACGCGGTGAGCGGCAGGGTGGCGGCAATTGCAATCCAGCGAATATCCATCTTTCGTCTCCCTTTCAAAAAACCGTCAGCCGGCGCAGCGCGTATAGCGCATCGACCCGGCCGCGGCACCCTCTCCAGTGTCGCGGCGGACCAGTGTCTTGCCGCCATCCTCGACGCGCAGCAGCATCTGGCGGTCCCATTCCACACCTTCGCCGCTGAACTTGTAATCGGCGACGATGCGGTTCGCTTCGCGCTCGCGGATGCGAGCGAGTTCGCCGTGCGATTCGAAAAATCGCAGGTTCGTCGCGTCGATCGTCAACGCCGTGAGGTCGGTGCCCCTTTTCGCCTGGCAGTCGGCCGCCTTGAGCGCCCAGCGACCCTGGATCGCCGCCGGGATCGCCTTGCCGCCACCATCGTTCCCGGCTTCAGGTTTTGCAGGCATTTCCTCGGCTGTTTCGGTCAGGTCCGCGTCGATCGTTTCGGGTGCTTCGGCAGGCGCAGGGCGCTCGGCCTTTTGCAGCGGGCTGATCGCGGCGGTGGCTTCGGGGCCGGATTCGTCGTCATTGCCGCCGCTGCACGCGGCGAGCATCAGCAATCCGGCGGGAAGCATGAAGCGGGTCATCGGCAATCTCCTTCGAAAGGAGAAATGCCCCGCGCGGCGTGCGGGTTTCATGAGAGGCTGGTGGTGCATCATTCGCCGCCGCCTTCGTCGAGCACTTTTTCGCGGAACATCGCGGTCGCCAGTTTGGTGTCATTGTAGCGATACCAGCGCGGCGCGGGCTGGCCCGCCTGCCATGCCAGCGCCTCGGTCAATGTGCCGTTGGCGGCAGCCGTATCGGGCATCACCGCGCCGATCGGGTCGGCATAGGCGGCATCGGCATCGACGACCGTCCAGCCGTCCTTGCGCAGCGCGCGAACGAGGTCGCCGACATACAGCGCGGCGAGGTCGGTTTCGTGGAGGAGCAGCATCTGCACCGGCTGGCGGCCAGTGACCTTCTGCATCATCGTATCGGCAAAGTTTGCCGCCTCGACATGCCAGGTGACATAAAGGTCGCGCAGCGCCTTGCGATTGACCTTCTTGTTCGCCTGCACCGCCTCGCGCGTCAGGTTTTCGAGGTGCCAGTCCGACGATTCGGCGGTGACATAGCCGTTGCGCAACCCGCGTGCGGCAAGCCCGGCGCGCACCGCGTCGCGCTTGGTCTTGTCGCGCCCGCCTTCGTCGAGGAAGGGAAAGCGGAACCAGGGACGATAGGCGCCACGACCCTTCAGCCAGAGCTCGGCGGCGTCGATGTCGGCAAGATAAGCCTCGGTGGTCAGCGCGCTCAGGCGCTGATGGCTATTGCTGTGATTCGCGATCGCATGGCCCGCATCGACATAGGCCTGAATCCGCAGCTGGCCGCCGTAACCATCGCCATGGCCTAGCTGGCCCGTGACAATAAAAAAGACCGCCTGCGGCGCATCGGCGCGCCACAATTCCCGGATGATGCGCTTCGTGCGCTCATCGGGCGTAAAAAAGGCACCGCGGGCGCGCGGCACATCGTCGAACGACAGCGCGATCGTCTTCTGCCCTGCTGCCTGAACGGGCAACAGCAACAGAATCATCAGGGGCAGGAGCAGCCGCCGAAGCAAGCTTCACCCCATCGTCGGAATGACGAAAGCGTTGCCGCCGTCGGGCGACCCGTCGGGCCAGCGCTGGGTGATCGTCTTGACCTTGGTCCAGAACTTCACGCCTTCCATGCCGTGCTGGTTGGTGTCGCCGAACGCCGAACGCTTCCAGCCGCCGAAGCTGTGATAGGCGACGGGCACCGGGATCGGGACGTTGATGCCGACCATGCCTACTTGCACGCGCGCGGCGAACTCGCGCGCGGCATGGCCGTTGCGCGTAAAGATCGCGACGCCATTGCCATACTGGTGCTTGCTGGGCAGTTCGAGCGCGGTTTCGAAATCGGGCGCGCGGACGATCTGCAGAACGGGGCCGAAGATTTCTTCCTTGTAGCTTTCCATGTCGGTGGTGACATGGTCGAACAGGGTCGGGCCGATGAAGAAGCCCTTTTCATGCCCCTGCAGCGAGAAGCCGCGGCCGTCGACGACCAGTTCGGCACCTTCGTCGGCGCATTTCTGGATCCAGCCTTCGACCTTTTCCTTGTGCGCCTGCGTCACCACCGGGCCGTAATGCGCCTCGGCATCGGTCGACACGCCGACGCGCAGCGCCGCGATTGCGGGGATCAGTTTCTCACGCAGGCGGTTGGCGGTGTCTTCGCCGACGGGGACGACGACCGGCAGCGCCATGCAACGCTCGCCCGCCGAGCCGAAAGCCGCGCCGGTCAAGTCGTTCACCACCTGATCGAGATCGGCGTCGGGCATGACGATGCCGTGGTTCTTCGCGCCGCCCATCGCCTGCACGCGCTTTCCGTTCGCGACGCCGCGGTTGTAGACATAATGCGCGATGTCCGACGAGCCGACGAAGCTGACCGCGCCGATGTCGGGATGGTCGAGGATCGCGTCGACCATTTCCTTGTCGCCGTGCACGACCTGGCAAATGCCTTCGGGAAGCCCGGCCTCGAGGAAGAGTTCGGCGAGGCGGACGGGGACCGACGGGTCGCGCTCGCTCGGCTTGATGAGGAAGGCATTGCCCGTCACGATCGCGACGCCGCTCATCCACAGCGGGATCATCGCGGGGAAATTGAACGGGGTGATGCCCGCGCCGATGCCGATTGGCTGGCGCATCGAATAGACGTCGATGCCGGGGCCGGCGCCCTGCGTATATTCGCCCTTCAGCACATGCGGGATGCCGCAGCAGAATTCGATGACCTCGAGCCCGCGCTGGATGTCGCCCTTCGAATCGGCGATCACCTTGCCATGCTCGCTCGACAGCATGTGCGCGAGCGCATCCATATTGGCTTCGACGAGGCGTTTGAATTCGAACATCACGCGCGCGCGGCGCTGCGGGTTGGTCGCCGCCCATGCGGGCTGCGCCTTCTTCGCCGCGGCAACCGCGCGATCGAGCAGCGCCGCATCGCCGAGCGCAACCTGCGCCTGCACGCCGCCGCTGTTGGGGTCGAACACGTCGCCCAGGCGCGCGCTGCCGCCGGCGCCGCCGACGATGAGGTGGTCAATCTGTCGCATGGTGAATCTCCGTCTCCAGTTGCAGCAGCAACAGACCATGCGGGGCATGATTGCAAGGGATAGACTTGCAGGACAATGCTGCATATTTGCAGCATATGGATTGGGATAAGCTGCAATATTTCCTGTTCGTCGCGCGCCACAGCACGCTCGCGCGCGCAGGACAGGCGCTGCAAGTCGACGCGACAACGGTCAGCCGCCGCGTGAGCGCGCTCGAATCGGCGCTCGGGCAAACGCTCTTCGAACGCGCACCGTCGGGTTTCGTCCTGACCGCGGCGGGCCGCGCGCTCGTTCCGCACGCCGAAGCGATGGCGGCGGCGGCGGCGCGTATCCATTCGGCGCATGAGGGCAGGTCGGCCTTGTCGGGGCAATTACGCGTCAGCGTCTCCGAAGGCTTCGGAAACAGCTTCATCGCGCCGCGCCTCGCGAGCTTCGTCGCGGCGCACCCCGAACTCGAGATCGATCTTGTCGCCTCGTCAGGGTTCCTCAACCCCTCGCGGCGCGAGGCCGATATGGCGGTGCTGCTCGCGCGACCGCGCAAAGGCCCGCTGATCACGCGCAAGCTGTCCGACTACAGCCTCGGCATCTACGCGCCTACCGACCGCCCCGACTGGCAGGCGGCGGTTACGGCCGCGCCGTTGTCGCGCACGGGCATCCCGGTGATCGGCTATATGCCCGACATCCTCTATGCGCCCGAACTCGACTATCTGGGCGAGATCGAGCCGGGGCTGCGCGCGACCGTGCGATCGTCGAGCATATTGGCGCAGCGGCGGATGATCGCGGGCGGTGCGGGGGTCGGCGTGCTGCCCTGCTTCCTCGCCGCGGGCGATTCGGCGCTGGTGCGCGTGCGGCCGGGCCAAACGATCGCGCGCGCCTTCTGGCTCGCGCTCCACCGCGACGTCGCGCCGCAGCCGCGCATCCGTGCGTTTATCGACTGGCTGGATGCCGAGGTGCGGGAGAGTCGGGGGTTGTTGGTGCCGGGTTAAACATAACGGCCCACGTCCGTTCGTGCTGAGCTTGTCGAAGCACCGTTCTTTTCTTTGACGTCGCCAGACGGAAGAGCAGCCCTTCGACAAGCTCAGGGCGAACGGGTTCGGAGGACGCCTAGCTTACGAGCCGCCATTCCGACGCGATCAAGCCGTTCTTGCCGAACAGCAGCTCCATCGCACCAGGACCGGCAACCGCTTCGCGCAGCTTATCTGCCAGCGGATCGTCGATAGGATGATCGCTGCGCAGAAATTCGATCCAAGCCGCAATCGCCGCCTCGAGCGACAGACACCTGCTCCCGCGCACCTGATGCCACGCGAGCGTTTCGAGCCAGCGCTGGGGGATCTTCTGGCTGCCGTCCATCGCGATCTGGCTCAGCCGGTGATCAAGCGCCGGATTGGCGAAGCGGTTGAGTAGCGCATCGGCGTAGGCGGCAAGATCCTGACCCGGCGCGGCGTCGATTGTCGGCGCAGCTTCGTCGCGCATCAGCCGCTCGATCAACGGAAGGATCGCCGGATCGCCGATCGCCTGGTGGACAAATTCGTGGCCGCGTCCAAGCCCGATATAGGCGAGCGCCGAATGCGCGCCGTTGAGCATCCGCAGCTTGGCCGTTTCGTAGGGCGCGACGTCGGCGACCAGCTCGGCGCCGACCGTTTCCCAGCGCGGGCGCGGGCCGGCGAAATCATCCTCGATCACCCATTGGCTGAAGGCTTCGGTGACCACCGCGCCCTCGTCGCGCGCGCCGAGCATCGCCTCGACCGCGGCGCGGTCGGCGTCGGTGGTCGCCGGGACGATGCGGTCGATCATCGTCGCGGGGCAGCGGCATTCGGCGTCGAACCAGTCCAAAAGGTCGGGATGTCGGGCGGCGAGATATTGCCGCATCAGCGCCTTGAGTGCGGCGCCATTGCCCGCGAGATTGTCACAGCTGAGCAGCGTGATCCCCGGCAGTCCCGCCACCTTGCGCGCGGCGAGCGCCGCACCGACGAAGCGGTAGAGGCTGGGCGCGCCTTGCGCGGCGGCAAGGTCGAGCATGCCGCCGGGCCCGCGCAGATAGCCCTTCTCGGTGACGGTGAAGCTGACGATATGCGTCGTCGCTGCGGCGATTGCATCGATCACGGCTTGCGGATTTTCGGACGCGACCAGCACTTGCTGTACCGCGCCGATGAGGCGGAGTTTGCTGCCTTGGACACCGAGCGCACCGACGGTGTAGAGCCCGTCCTGCGGATTCAATTGCGCCGCGACATCGCCCGAACGCAGTGACACGCCGATGATGCCCCAGTCGCGGCCGCCCGCGCCCATCGCGTCGTCGGTGTAGACCGCCTGATGCGCGCGGTGGAACGCGCCGATGCCGATATGGACGATGCCCGCCGCCTGCGCGGAGCGGTCGTAGCCCGGACCCTGCACCGACGCCGGGAGCGCAGTTAAGGACGACAGCCTCACAGCTTGTAGGCCGCCTTGGCGAGATTATAGCTGAGGTCGGTCGCGAGGTCGGCGGCTTCCCATTCCTCGATGCGATGCTCGGCGACGAGGCTAGCCAGGAAGCTGCAATCGATGCGCCGTGCAACGTCGTGGCGTGCGGGGATCGACAGGAAGGCGCGGGTGTCGTCGTTGAAGCCGACTGTGTTGTAGAAACCCGCGGTCTCGGTCGTCTGGTTCCGGAATCGCCGCATCCCTTCGGGGCTGTCGTGGAACCACCAGGCAGGGCCGAGCTTGAGCGCCGGATAATGGCCCGCGAGCGGCGCGAGTTCGCGCGCGTAGCTCGTCTCGTCGAGGGTGAAGAGGATGATCGTCAGCCCGGCCGCATTGCCATATTTGCCGAGCAAGGGGCGCAGCGCATGGACATAGTCGGTCGGCATGGGAATGTCGGCGCCCTTATCGCGGCCATAATGCTCGAACAGCCAGGGGTTGTGATTGCGGAACGCGCCCGGATGGATCTGCATCACGAGGCCATCGTCGAGGCTCATCCCCGCCATCACGGTCAGCATATGCGCGCGGAACAGCTCGGCATCGGCGGCGCTGACATTCGCACCCGTCACGCGCGCGAACAGCGCCTCGGCCTCGGCATCCGACAGGTCGGCGGTGGCGGCGGTCGGGTGGCCGTGGTCGGTCGAAGTTGCGCCCATGCTGGCGAAGAAGGCGCGGCGATTGCGGTGCGCGGCGAGATAGCCTGCATAGCTGTACGCATCCTCGCCCGAGAGGTCGGAGAAGCGGGCGAGGTTGGCGTAAAAGCCCTCGAACTCGGGGTCGACGACCGGGTCGGGGCGATAGGCGGTGATGACCCGCCCGGCCCATTCGCCACTTTGATTAGCGGCGCGGACGACGGCATGATGCTCAAGCGTGTCGAGCGGGCTTTCGGTCGTCGCGATGACCTCGATCCCGAAACGGTCGAACAAGGCGCGCGGACGAAAGGCGTCGGTCGCCAGCGCCTCGGTGATCCGGTCATAATAGAGATCCGAGGTCGCCGCCTCGAACTGCACCTCGATCCCAAAGGCTTCAGCGAACACCCAGTCCATCCACATCCGCGTCGGCGTGCCGCGGAACAGATGATAGTTTTGCGCGAACAATCGCCAGCTTTCGCGCGGATCGGCAGCGGGATTGCGGATACCCAGCGCGTCCAAGGACACGCCCTGCGAGTAGAGCATCCGGAATACATAATGGTCGGGATGGAGCAGCAGCTCGGCCGCATTGCCGAACGGCGCGTTGCCCGCGAACCAGCTGGGATCGGTATGCCCGTGCGGGCTGACGATCGGCAGGCCCGCAACCTCCGCATAAAGGCGCCGCGCAATGTCGCGCTGCACCGGGTCGGACGGAAACAGGCGGTCGGGGTTCAGGGCAAGCGGACGCGTCATGCCATTGCCGTTTCGCTTTCTACGGTGACCGGCGCAAGCCGCGGGCTGAGCAGATGCACCGCCAGTACGGCGAGGAAATAGGTTGTCGTGCAGACGGCAAAGATGATCGTGTAATTGCCACCCGTCGCGTCGAGCACGAGGCCGGTCGACTTCGCCATGATCATCCCGCCGATGCCGCCCATGAAACCGCCGAGTCCGATCACCGAACCAACCGCGCGTTTCGGGAACATGTCGGGCGGGATCGACAGGATCGTCGACGAAAAGGCCTGATGCCCGGCAAGCGCGATGCCGATCAGCACGACCGCGAGCCACATATTCTCGAGCCCGGTCACGAACAGCAAGGGCAGGACGCAACAGCCGGCGCCGAGCATCGTGATCTTGCGCGCGAAATTGACGCTATGGCCCTGCTGGATGAGCTTCGACGAGGTCCAGCCGCCGACGATGCTGCCGACGTCGGAGAGCAGATACATGATGATCATCGGCAGCAGCACGACCTTCAAGTCGACGTCATAGGTCGAGCTGAAATATTTGGGCAGCCAGAAGAGCATCAGGAACCATACCGGATCGGTCAGGAACTTGGCCGTCGCGAACGCCCACGCCTCGCGCTTGGTGACGATCTTGCTCCAACCGAGGCGCTCGACCTGTTCGGGCGGATCATGTTCGATCCACGCGAGTTCGGCATCGCTGACCTTCCCGCTCTCGCGCGGATTGCTGTAGAGCCAGAGCCAGAGGATCAGCAGCACGACGCCGAAAGCGCCGGTGGTGATGAAGGTCTGACGCCAGTCGAAACCGAGAAAGCGCATGAACAGCGCGATCGTCGGCGCGGTCAGGATGACGCCGATCGTCGTCGCGCTGTTGACCCAGCCGATGGCGTAGGAGCGCTCCTTTTGCGGGAACCATTCGCTCGAAGCGCGGACGACCGACGGGAAATGCCCCGCCTCGCCGACCCCAAGGATGACGCGCGCCATCATGAAAGAAACGACCGAAGAGGCGAAGCCGTGCGCGACATGGCCGATCGTCCAGATCGAAATGGCGATCGCATAACCGACTTTGGGTCCGAAGCGATCGATCAGCCAGCCCATGAGCAGGAAGCCGAGGGCGTAGGCGGCCTGGAAAGCGGTGACGATGTTGCCATAGTCATTCTCGCTCCAGCCGAGCTCGTCGCCGAGCACGGGCGCGAGCAGGCCGAGCATCGTCCGGTCGATATAATTGACCGTCGTCGCCGCGAAGAGCAGCGCGATGATCAGCCAGCGATAGCGACCCGCCCTGGGCACCGGCGGCGCCGCACCTCCGCCCGCGATTGCCTGTGCCATTTCTCTCTCCCGTTCTGGCCTATTAGCCTGTGATCGTGCAGCTGACGCGGATTTTTCCGTCGAAGACTGCGTCGGCGCGTTGGCCGGGTATGATTTCGTGAATTCCGGTGATCGCGCCGGCCGACACCCAAGTGCCCGGCGGGATCGCGATGCCGCGCGCGCGCAGGACGCGGATAAGAAACAGCGCCGATCCAAAGGGGCCGTCGAGCATGGTTTCCATCGTAGCGACGCCAACGGTATCGCCGTCGATCGCCATTTCTACGGGCATGGCGATCAGGTCTGCGTTGCGCCAATCGGGGATCGACGGACCGAGGATCAGCCCCTTGTTGTTGCCATAGTCGGACGCGGTGACGGCGGGGCCGTGCCGGTTGATTTCGACAAAAGGCGAACTTGCGATCTCGATCCCGGTGCGCACGTCGGCGATGCAATCGCGGACCGAGTCGAGGTCATAGTCGCGCGTGCCAACCTCGCCAAAGCACAGCAGCACTTCGGCCTCGGCCGCCGCGAAGCCCGCGGCATAAACGGGCATCGCGGGCACCTGCCCGGCGCTACCGTCGAATATTTCGTCGCTGAAGATCGGTCCGGTCAGGCGATTGTCCTGATAGCGCTCGACGAGGTCTGCGGGGATGCGCCCGACCTTCCAGCCGCCGAGCCGCCGCCCGTCGAGCGCGATCGCCGCGCCCTGGATCGCATAGGCTTCGGCCATCGTCTGCGGCCTCGCGCCGGGGTACAAGGTAAGCGGTGTCTTTTCCGCTCGCGCGGCCAGAAAGGCGCGGGCCACATTTTCCTGTTCGGGGCTTGCCGGCATCTTTGTCATTTCCCTCTTCCGCAAAAGCGTCTAAGAGACACCGGTGTCAAAAGCAAGCGAATAGCGGCTGGGGCCGGAGGATTCACAGGTGACAGACGCAATCCGCATCCACGCGGCCGATAATGTCGCAACCGCCCTGGGCGACCTTGCGGCGGGCAGCGATCTGACCGTCGGAGCGGTGAGAATCCCGGTGCGTGAGGCTATTGCGCGCGGGCACAAATTCGCGCTCGCCCCCATCGCGCGCGGCGAACGTATCGTCAAATACGGTTTTCCGATCGGCATCGCCACCGCCGACATTGCCGCAGGGGCGCATGTCCACAGCCATAATCTGGCAACCGCGCTCCACAGCGACGACGAATATGCCTATGCACCGACAATCGGTGCGCCCTCGCCTACCCCACCATCGCACAGCTTCATGGGCTATGCCCGCGCCGATGGGCGCGCGGGAACGCGAAACGAGATCTGGGTCCTCCCGACGGTCGGCTGCGTCGGCAACCTCGCCGCGCGCGTCGCGCGGATTGCGGGCGAGCGCCATGCCGGGTGCATCGACGGGGTTCATGCGTTCAAACACCCTTTCGGCTGCTCGCAGCTTGGCGACGACCTCGGCCATACGCGCGCGTTGCTCGCCGCGCTCGCACAGCATCCCAATGCCGGCGGGGTGCTGATCGTCGGGCTCGGCTGCGAGAGCAACCAGCTCGGTCCATTGCTTGAGTTGATCGCGCCCGAACGCCGCGCGAACATCCGCACGCTGTCGGCGCAGGCGGTCGAGGATGACGAAGCGGCGTGCCTCGCGCTGGTTGACGAACTGGTCGCGGGCTGCGCGAACATGCCGCGGACCGAAATGCCGTTGTCGCGGCTCGTGCTGGGGGTGAAATGCGGCGGGTCCGATGGCCTGTCGGGGCTGACCGCCAATCCGCTCGTCGGGCGCATGGCCGATGCGGTCGCGGCGGCGGACGGCAAGGTCGTGCTGACCGAGATTCCGGAAATCTTCGGCGCCGAGCAGATGCTGATGGACCGCGCGGCGTCGCGGCATGTCTTCGACGAGACCGTCGCGCTCGTTCGGGACTTCAAGGAGTATTTCGTCCGCAACGGCGAACCGGTGAGCGAGAATCCCTCGCCCGGCAATATCGCCGGCGGCATCACGACGCTTGAGGAGAAGTCGCTGGGCGCGGTGCAGAAGGGCGGCAAGGTGCCCCTCGTCGACGTCCGGCGTTATGGCGGCGAGGCGACGCTCCCCGGCCTCACCTTACTCGAAGCGCCGGGCAATGACGCGGTGTCGTCGACCGCGCTGACCGCAGCAGGCGCGACGATCATCCTGTTCACCACCGGCCGTGGCACCCCGCTGGGTTTCCCGGCACCGACGCTGAAAATCGCGTCGAACAGCCCGCTCGCCACACGCAAGGCGGGCTGGATCGATTTCGACGCGGGACAGGTTTTGGAGGCCGGTTTCGACAAGGCGGCCGATGCGCTGCTCGACCTGATCGTCGCGACAGCCTCGGGCGCCGCCACGAAAGCCGAACGCAACGAAGAACGCGACATTGCGATCTGGAAGTCGGGCGTGACGCTTTAATCGAGCGCGCTGAAGGTGAAATTGCGAAAGCGTGCCTCGCCCTGCCCCGCCGAATAGAGGCCGGGACGCAGCATCAGAAACCCGCCGCGCACATTATGGTGGTAACCCGACACCTCCATGCCGCGGTCGAAGCGGACCCAGGTCTTTCCACCATCGCCGCTCGTGTCGTAGGTGACGATATGGCGGTTGTTGGTGACGCGCATGCGCATCTTGCGGCCGTGCGGATTGGCCGGCCGCGCGCGTTCGATGCCATATTGGTGCGTGACAAACCGCTCGCCGTCGAAGCCGAGCCCGCAGTAGAGCCGCTCGTCATAAAAGAGGGTCAACCCCGCGGTTCCGCCCGGCGCGGTTTCGATATCGCATTCGAACCGATAAGCCTGATCCCCCGCGATCAGCAGCAGCGGTGATGAGTCGACGGGCGCTACGCCCCGCGCCTTGAGGTGCAGCGCGCCGTCTTCGACACGCACGCGGCTGCACTCGTCAGCGGCGGGCTTGAAGAAATTCCATTTGGCGCCGAGCGCGAGGGTCGTAAAATCGTCCGACAAGGCCATGCCGTGCGGCCCCGCCGCCCCGCCCTTCGGCTTGACGATAGGCTGCGACAGGTCGCCGCCCTTCATCCGAAACCAGCCGTCGCCGGTCCATTCGATCGGGTCGAGCAGCGCCTGCCGCCCCAGCGTCCAATAGCCGTTCTCATAACCGTGATAGACGCTCCACCAGTCGCCCGCCGGTCCCTCGACAAGCGTCGCATGGCCGCGCGACCACCATTTCTCCGCCGCCGATGCCGTGCGGACGAGCGGATTGTGCGGGCAATTTTCCCACGGCCCGTGGATCGAGCGCGATCGCGCCGTGATCACCATATGCCCCGTCGGCGGCCCCGCTGTCCCGCCGACCGCGGTGATCATATAATACCAGCCGCCCCGGCGCGTGATCTTCGGCCCCTCGGGTGCGAAGCCCTCGACCACCCAGTCGGGCGGATAACGCCACGGATCATAGACATGCTCGGGCTCGCCAATGCGGCTGAGGCCGTCATCCGCCAGCCGCACGCGGTCGCCGCCCGACAGGAACAGCCAGCGCGATCCGTCCTCGCCCACCGCATGGCCGGGGTCGATATGATTGGGGAGTTCGAGGTCGACGGGATCGCTCCACGGCCCTTCGATCCGGTCGGCCCAGATCACCCAGCTGGTATTCGGCCCCTTGGTGGGAATGTAGAGATAATAGCGGCCCTTGTGCTTGCACAGTTCGGGCGCCCAGACCGAGCCGATGTTTTTCGTCAGCGTAGGGCCGATTGGCCGCCAGTTCACCAGGTCGCGCGAATGCCAGATGACCAGCCCCGGATAGCTGTCGAAGGTCGAGAAGGTCATATAATAGTCGTGTCCGTCCTTCAGGATCGACGGATCGGGATGGTCGCCGGCCATGATCGGGTTGAGGAAGCGCCCGTCACCCAGGTCGGCCTTGCGCTGGCGATCGAAACCCTTGCCCCACACCGCCGCATCGGACGACCCGGACCTCGCCGGTTCCTGCGCGCGTGCCGAGAACGCCATGGGCGTCCCGATCATCGCTCCGGTAAGGCCGGTTCCGGCCAGTTTGAGCATGTCGCGGCGATCGGTCACTTTTCTCTCCTCAAAACAAGAAAGGCCCGGCCCCCGCAAGCGAAGACCGGGCCTCACCGGGACCAACCTGGTGCATCAGATCTTGACGCGCGCACCGAACAGGAAGGTGCGGCCGAAATGGTTATTCTCGTAATTGCGATCGGCGTCGAAATCGGTGAAGCGATAGCGATAGGTGTCGAGCAGATTGTTGCCTTCGATCGACAGTTCGATCCACTCGGTCAGCTTGTAGCGGATCGACGCATCGACGTTCCACGTCGCGCCATAGCCTTCGAAGATGTTGCCGGTGCCGCTGTTTGCGTCGACATAGCGGCTGCGGTAGCTCGCCGACGCGCGCGCACTGAATGTGCCGTCGTCATAATAGAGTGTGCCGTTATAGGCGCGCCGCGAAACGCCGAACAGGGTCGAGTTGCGGTCCTGGTTGACGAACGGACCGAAGGTACAAGTCGGCGGCACGCAATCGTTCACCACCGGTCCCTGGACGCGGTATGTCGCATCCGAACTGATGAAAGTCGCGTTGGCCAGGATGCCGAAGTGGCTGATAAAGCCCTGGTCGACAAATGCGCTGAACGGTATCTGCGCCGCCAGTTCGACCCCCTTCAGCGTCGCCCCTGAGCCATTGATGTTGGCGGTGATCGTATAGAGCTGGTTGGGATCGAAATTGATGAAGGCAGGCGAGCTCGGCGGCAGCGCTTCCTTCGGCAGGCCCGTCGACGCATAGGTCGCCGAAAAAGCCTGGCTGATCGGGAAGCTTTCGACCTTTTTCACGAAGCCCGCGACCGACAGCACCGCTTGCGGCGCAAAATACCATTCTACGCCGAGGTCGAAGTTGGTCGCGCGATAAGGCGCGAGCTGCGGGTTGCCGTATGTGATGCGATACTGAAAGCCGTCGATCGTACCGCCGGGCGTCAGATTGCCGAGCGTCGGCCGAGTGATCACTTTTGCGATCGCACCGCGGACGATGACATCCTCGTGCGGATAGAGCGCGACGTTGAACGACGGTAGCCAGTCGTCATAGCTGCGCTTCACCGTAACCCTGTTCCCCGACAGGACGCCGGTCGACGACTGCCCGGTGCGCGCGTAGCGGATGCCCGCATTGCCGGCATATTCAAGACCGAAGATTTCACCCTTCACATCGAACTGCAGATAGCCGCCCGAGGTCGTTTCCTGCACCGAACGGGTATTGCCGTTATCGCGCGCCGCGGTGCGGCCATAGAGCTGGGTGAAATCGGTCGCCGCCGGGAAGGACGGGATCAGCCACTGCGTCGTCGTACCGTCAGGCTGGCCGGCGCGGCCGAGCGTGAACAGCTCGGCAAGCTGCGAGGTCACCGGGAAACCATAGACCGCCGTCGGGCCGAACAGGCTCGATGGCGAACAGGCGATCGTTCCCGACGTGCTGGTGACGAGGCTGGTGCCGCCATTCCCGCACACCGCGGTATCGCGCGTGAACGCGACGGCGTCGAAGTTGAAGCGGCGCCACATGGCGCCCGCCTTGACCCGGAAGCCGTCGGTCACATCCCATTCGGTGCGCAGCTGTGCCGTCTTGAACTTGTTGGTGACGTTCGACGGGCGATCGCGAATTTCGGCGAGCTGGAAGTTCGCCGGATCGGTGACACTGGTGCCGAAGGTCAGTACCGGGCGCTTCATATCGCTATAGTCGTAGCGATAGCCCTGCGCGTCGCGATCGTCGAAAACGATCGTTGTTTCGACCGGAATATCGGCGTTCGATTTCGAAAAACCGCCGAGCAGCGTGAAGCGGAAGCTGTCGCCCAGATCCTGGTCCCAGCTGCCGCCAAGCTGCGTGAACTCGGTTTCCGACTTGCGCAAATAATGCTCGGTCCGGACATAGACGTCGTTGAGCGTCGCGGCGATCATATTGTTGTTATCGTCATAGACCGGATTCACGACGTTGATCGCGCGCTCGTTCGAACGCAGCAGCACCTCGCCCCATTTTTCCTCGCGATCCTCACGGAAGCGCGAATAAAGCGCATCGAGCGAGATGCGGGTATGCTCCGTCGGCGCGAACTGAACCGACCCGGTCAGGCCGATACGCTCGCGGCGATGCTCGATTTCGCCATAGCGCGGAATGCGCGGATGAAAGGCAAGCGAGGCCTTCGTGCAGGCCGCACCCGGGAGGTAGGTGCCACCGCTGTTCGCAGTCGTGAAGCAATTCGTCCCGTTCACCGAATCGAAGCGCGCCTGTGCCCAGCGAACACTGTTGTTGCCAAGCTCGAGCGTGTCGCCCTTCGAATAGGCGCCCGAAACCGAAACGCCAAAGGTGCCATCGACATTACGCCAGCTGAGCAGCCCCGCGACGCGAGGCCCGAGGTCCTTCGACAGGTCGTTGTACGAGCCAACAACCGAAAGCGCGCCGTGGAAGCCGTCCTTTGCGCCGAGCGGATTGCCGGTGTTGAGGTCGACGACCGCGCCCAGGGATCCCTCGTCGAGCGATGCCTCGGCGGTCTTGTGGACGACGATGCTACTGAACAGCTCGGACGCGAAGACATTGAAGTCAAACGAGCGGTCGCGGTTCGACGAGGCACCATCGGTCGAGGTCGCGACCGTTTCGAGGCCATTCAGCCGGACGCGCGTGAACTGCGCCCCGAGACCGCGAACGGTAATTGCGCGACCTTCGCCGCCGTCGCGCTGGATCGAGATGCCCGGGATGCGTTGAAGCGATTCGGCCAGATTCTGATCGGGGAATTTGGCGATATCTTCGGCCACGATCGCATCGACCGCAGAGACCGAGTCGCGCTTGACGTTGAGCGCGGCCTCGAGCGAGGCGCGAAAGCCCGTGACGACGATCTCGTCTTCGCCGCCCACCGGCTCCGCCGCGGCGGCATCCTGCGCCGCGTCCTGCGCATAGGCCGGCGACACCGCCAGCACGGCAAGCGATGCGCCGCACGCCAGCCTGGTCAAAGTGCGCGTGCCCCGCGTTGCAAAAATCATCATCGTCATCCTCCCTTGATCGCCCCGGATCCTCGCTTGCGCAAGGAATGACACCGGTTACTTTCGCGAGCCAGGCAAATCGATCCGATTTGCCTGCTCAAAAATTTTCGAGAGTGATGGCAGCGCCGTCGCCCTTAACGACTGGCCCGGCAATAACCCTCTCCCTTGGAAATATTTTCTCGTTGACCGATGTGGGTAACCGGTGTCAGAAAGATTGAAGGATATGGGCGGTCGTGTCAATACCCCAATGAACAGGAGAGACTGGATGCCCAAAAAGCCTTGGCTGACCGCGCTTTTTCTGGCCTTTGCGGTGCCTGTGAGCCCGGCGCTCGCGGCCGAAACACCGGTACTCGCCTTTCCCGGCGCGGTCGGGCCGGCGGCGCAGACGCCCGGCGGGCGCGGCGGCCAGATCCTGCGCGTGATCACCCTCACGCCCGATGGCCCAGGGTCGCTGAAAGCGGCGATCGAGACCCCTGGGCCGCGCATTATCGTGTTCGAAGTCGGCGGCATCATCGACATGGGGCGCACGACGATCGAGATCAAACATCCCTATTTGACGATCGCCGGCCAGACCGCGCCCGGACCCGGCATCACCCTCATTCGCACGGGCATCGATGTGAAGACGCACGACGTCGTGATGCGCCACCTGCGCATCTACACCGGCGTCGACGGCCAGCCGAAGCGCAGCGGATGGGAAGCCGACACTTTCTCGACCGTCGCCGCGCACAATGTCATCGTCGACCATTGCACGCTGATGTGGGGGATCGACGAGAATATGTCGGCGTCGGGGCCGCGCTTCACCGGCAAGACGGTCGAGGACTGGCGGGGGGGCACCAGCCACAACATCACCTTCTCGAACAATCTCGCCGCCGAGGGGCTGGCCGACGCGAGCCACCCGAAGGGCGAGCACAGCAAGGGGTCGCTGATCCACGACAATGCGACGGGCATCGTTTTCTATCGCAATGTCTGGGCGCATAATGTCGAGCGCAATCCGCTGATCAAGGGCGGCGGACAGGCGCTGATGATCAACAATCTGATCTACAACCCGCAGCACCGCGCGGTGCATTACAACCTGATGAACCTCGAATGGGTCGGGCATGACTATGTGACGGGTCAGATCACCGCGGTCGGCAATGTGATGCGCGGCGGCAACGATACCGATCCCGGCCTGCCCTTCCTGATGCTCGGCGGCGACGGCGACCTTGAATATTATGGAAAGGACAATTTGTTCGTCGACCGCCACGGCCAGCCGCTTCCCGAATTCGGCCGCTATGGCGAGACGCAGGCAAAACTCATCCGCGCCAAGGCACCGCTCGCGCCAGTCGGTGGATACAAGGTCCTGCCGGTGCGCGATGTCGAAACCTCGGTGCTCGCGACCGCCGGCGCACGCCCCTGGGCGCGCGATGCCGAGGAGATCCGCGTGCTCTTCTTCGTCGCCGAAGGGCGCGGCGAGGTGATCGACGACGAGAAGGAAGTGAGCGGCTATCCCAAGGTCAAGGAAGTGCGCACGCCCTTTGTCGAGGCCGACTGGAATCTCGTCACGATGGAACCGAAGTCGGGCGCCTATCCCGGCCAGACTGCGCCGATGCCGCAGGAAAACCTGTCGCAGCGCGACCGCGCCTCGCGCACAGGAAATTGACGATGAGCGCGCTCCTTGCCCTGGTGCTCAGCGCCGCCGCCGCGCCCGCCATGGTCGTCATCGACGAGGCGGCGACGGTGCGCGACGAAGCCCCGCCGCATGGCGCGATTGGCATGTCGACGGCATACCGGATCAGCGATTCGGTGCCAGCCCCGCGCAGCTTCGAATTCCGCAAGCGCGCGTTGCATGTCGGCGCGGCGATCGGCGTGCATCCGATCGACCATGACGAGATATATTATGTGCTATCGGGCACCGGCGTCGTTCATTCGGACGGCGAGGAAAAGGCGCTGAAGGCGGGAACCGCGGCGTGGCTCTACCGGGGTGCGAAGGTGGGCATCCGCCAGACGGGCAGCGAACCGCTGGTGCTGATCATCGCCTACCCGAACAAGGCGGCGGAGTGATGGCGCTCGACCGCCGCGCGCTGCTCGCTGCGGGGATCGCGCTGCCGCTCGCCGCGAGAGCGTCCGCGACGCCTCCGCCCGACAACAGCCGGCCCGCCAACGTCCGGCCCGACGCGAGTTTCGCGCTGTGGCCCGACGGACATATCCAACCACCCGCGGGCCTCGTCGAAGCGGTCGTCCAGCGCAGCGACGACCCCAATGCCAGCGACCGGATGCTGCAAGGCATCACGCGCCCGCGGCTCGATGTCTTCCGTCCGGCGAAGCCCAATGGCGCCGCGGTACTCCTCGCGCCCGGCGGCGGCTATCGTTACGTCGTGATCGACAAGGAAGGTTATGAGCTGGCGCGCTGGCTCAAGGCGCGCGGGGTTACCGTCTATGTCCTCTTCTACCGCCTTCCCGGCGACGGGTGGGCCAACGGCGCCGACGTCCCGCTCGCCGATGCCCAGCGAGCGGTGCGGCTGGTGCGCAGCCGCGCGAAGCTCGACCGGATCGATCCGGCGCGCATCGCTTTTGGGGGTTTCTCGGCGGGCGGACAGGTCGCGACGAGCCTCCTCACGCGCTTCGACGCCAAAGTCTATGCCCCCGCCGATGCGGCGGATGGCCTGTCAGCGCGACCCGATGCGCTTGCCGGTTTCTATCCGGTCGTGTCGATGGACCCGGTGATCGCGCATGCGGTGAGCCGCGAAAAATTGATCGGTGCGCAGCCCGATGCGGCGCGCGAGAAACTCTATTCGCCCGAACGCAATGTTCGTCCCGATCAGCCGCCGCTCTTCCTGCTCCATGCCGAGGATGACAATGTCGTCAAGGTCGCGAACAGCGTTCGCTTGCGCGAGGCGACGCGCGGCATCGGCGCGCCGTGCGAGGCGCATTTCTTCGAGCGCGGCGGACATGGCTTTGGATTGATGAAGACTGCGGGTCTACCCGTCGCGATCTGGCCCGAACTGCTGTGGAACTGGCTCGCCTCGCACAAGATCGTCTAGCTGCCCGGCTGGATATAGGGCACGCGCGCGAACAGCTCGCGCTCCCATTTGCGCGGATCGTTCTCGACGCGACTCTCAACATCGAAGATCATCGTCTGCCGCTTGTCCAGCTCATAGGCGGGCCAGCCCGGATTACCGGTGCGCGCGAAGCGGACGAAGGCGTCCATCACCCGGTCGCTCATCGCCTGCTCCGCCGGGGTCGGGTCGGGGATCGTCCCGAAGCTGAGACCGATATCGTCGGCATGTTTCGCCTGTTCGAAATCGAGCTGGTAGACGAAGCCCGGATGCCCGGCGTGGGCGCGGGCCTCGGCCTCCTCGACCTGCCCCCGCCAGCTGCGCGCCGACGTCACGATGCGGTGGAAGAGTTCGAGCGGTTCGGCTTGCGGATAACGCGCGCGGAATTCTCTCACGACCCATGATGGCGCAATGTCGATCCGCATCTCGGGCGCGATGCGCGCGGCGAGGTTGTCGAAATTCAGCCCCGACAATTGCTTGCTATCGGAGGCGTAGAAGGCCCGCGTTTCCATCTCCGTGTTGCCGAGCATCATCGGGATGCCGCGCGACTGCGGCGCGGCGTCGGGCCAGAAGGGATGGCGGGTCAGGTGCGTCATATCGAGCACCGGTCCCATATAGACCCCGCCGCCAAGGATCGGATCGCTCGCGGCCAGCGCCGCAACGAGTTGCTCGACCGGCGCCGTCGCGGGATCGACCCCCTCGCCCAGCTTGGCAAGAAAGGCTTCCGCGCGCCTGGTCGCGTTGAGCGGGCCCGAGGCGGTGACCTGCTGCCCGCTCATCGTGATCGCCTTGTGGAACAGCGCTCTGGCTTCGGGCATCGCCATCAAGGTCGCGATCTTTGCGCCCCCGCCGGACTGGCCAAAAACGGTGACATTACCCGGATCGCCGCCGAACGCCGCGATATTGCGCTGAACCCATTGCAGCGCGAGGATCAGGTCGAGCTGCCCTGCATTGCCGCTATCGGGGAAACGCGGGTCGAGGCGCGCGAGATAAAGATAGCCGAGCGCGTTCAGCCGATGGTTGACCGTCACGACCACCACGTCGCCGCGCGCCGCGAGCCGGACGCCATCGTTGACCGGATCGGTCACGCTGCCGGTCGAATAGGCGCCGCCGTGGAAATAGACCATGACGGGGCGCTTGTCGGCGGGTCTCGGCCACGCATTCGGGGTCCAGATATTGAGGAAAAGACAATCCTCGCCAGCCGGTACATAGTGCCCGCCCGGCTGGGGACAGGCGGGCGCGAAATCGCCGGTGGCGTCATAGGCCGAGCGATGATCGGGCGGCGCGACGGGCGTCTGAAAGCGACGGGGCGCAGTGTCGAGGCCATAGCGGATACCGCGGAAACGGATCGCAGCGGGCGTGTCCGCGCGCGGCGATGCGACGATCGAACCGATATAGGGGCCCGCGGGGGTGTTGACGGTGAACCGCACGGCGGCCGACGCGACATAGCTTCTGGCCCATGCCGTCGACGCCATGAGGCCCAGCCCGCCCGCGAGCAGGCCGCGCCGCGTCAGCTCAGCGCCGGACATCCAGCCCGCCGCCGTGGAAGGCATCGATGTCGGCCTGGCCGAAGCGGCTCGCATCGCCCGGCAGCGAATGTTTGAGCGCGGTGAGCGCGAGACCGCTGGCCGCCATCGCCCGCGCGTCGCCGCCCGACAGATGCGCGTGGAGCACCCCGGTGGCAAAAGCGTCGCCCGCACCGATGCGGTCGACGATGCCGGTCACGTCGATCTCGTCGGTCTGATAGCCCCCGCCCTGCAAGTCGACGCGCGCCGCGATGCGGTGATGGTCGGCGGTGAGCGCGTGGCGCGCGGTCGAGGCGATCAACTTGAGACCCGGGAAAGCGGCAAAGCCCGCTTCGGCGGCTTCGCGCCGCCGGTCTTCGCCCTCACCGCCGAATTGCTGGCCGAGCACCAGCGACAGGTCGCGGTGGTTGCCGAAGAGGATGTCGGTGGCGGCGATCAGTTCGGACAGGATGGTGCGCGGATCGCTGTCCCACGCCTCCCACAGCATTGCGCGATAATTGCCGTCGAAGCTGACGGGAACGCCGAGCCGCTTTGCCGCGCTCGCTGCCGCCAATGCGGCCTCGGCCGAGCGCGGCCCGAGCGCGGGGGTGATCCCCGAGAGGTGGAGCAGGCGCGCGCCGGCGAGCAGCGCATCCCAGTCATAATCCTCTGCGCCGGTCGCCGCGAAGCTCGACCCGGCGCGGTCATAGACGATCTCGGACGACCGCAGCCCTGCGCCGACGCTGAGGAAATAGAGCCCCATGCGCCCCGGGCCGCTGGTGACGGCGGTGCAATCGACGCCGCCGCCGCGCACCGCCGCCACCGCACCGCGACCCAGTGCATTCGAAGGGATTTTGCTGACCATCGCGCAATTGTGGCCGAGATGCGCGAGGCCGATGGCGACATTCGCCTCGGCGCCGCCGACGTGGAGCGCGAGCGACGGCGACTGCATCAGCAGCTCGTTGCCCGGCGCGGTCAGGCGGATCAGCAATTCGCCGAAAAAGACTAGCTTGCCTTGCGCCATCCCAACTCCATTCGCCCTGAGCTTGTCAAAGCCTGCCCCTTCGACTGACAAGTCAGTCGAAGGGGGGCTGTTCTTTTCTTGTAACTTTGAAAGGCAGAACGGCGCTTCGACAAGCTCAGCGCGAACGGCCTTGGGTTACCTATCTTGCGAGCCAGCCGCCGTCGACGGCAAGGATATGACCCTGTACATAATCCGACGCCGATGACGCGAGGAAGACCGCGGCGCCGCCGATGTCGGCCGGATCGCCCCAGCGCCCAGCGGGAATGCGCTCCATGATCTGGCGGTTGCGCACCTCGTCGCCCTGCAGCGCGGCGGTGTTGTTCGTCGCGATATAGCCGGGAGCGATCGCATTGACCTGCACGCCCTTCGCCGCCCACTCGTTCGCGAGCAGCTTGGTCAGCCCGCCTACGCCCGATTTCGAGGCGGTATAGCTCGGGACGCGAATGCCGCCCTGGAAAGTGAGCATCGAGGCGATGTTGATGATCTTGCCCGATCCGCGCGCGATCATGTGGCGCCCGACGCTCTGGCAAAGGAAGAAAAGCGTCTTGAGATTGGTGTCCATCACCGCATCCCAGTCGGCTTCGGTGAAATCGACCGCGTCGGCGCGGCGGATGATGCCGGCATTGTTGACGAGAATATCGATCCGCCCGAACTCGGCGAGCACGGCATCAGCGAGCGGCTGCACCGCGCCGACACTCGACAGGTCGGCGCTGAAATTCTCGCCCTTGCGGCCCAGCGCACGCACCTTGCCGACCGTCTCGTCGGCAGGCGAGCGCCCCGCAGCGGCAATGTCCGCCCCGGCTTCGGCGAGCGCGAGCGCGATCCCCTGCCCGATGCCGGTGTTGGCGCCGGTGACGAGTGCGATTTTTCCTGAAAGATCGAACATAACTCTCTTGTCCCTCCCCTTCATTCGTCATGCCAGACTTGATCCGGCATCCATTCCGACAGTTCGGCCATGGACCCCGGATCAAGTCCGGGGTGACGATGAAGGAATTACTTCAGCTGGCAGATGTCGAGGACGTTCATGTCGGTATAGTCGAGATTTTCGCCGCCCATCGCCCAGATGAAGGCATATTTCTTGGTCCCCGACCCCATGTGGATCGACCAGGGCGGGCTGATCACTGCTTCCTCGTTCGCGATGACGATGTGCCGCATGCTGTCGGGCTCGCCCATATAATGGAAGATGCGGTCGTTCGCCTCGGGCAGGTCGAAATAGAGATATATCTCGCTGCGCCGGTCGTGGAGGTGCGGCGGCATTGTGTTCCAGACGCTACCCTCCTCGAGCACCGTCAGGCCAAGCAGCAGTTGCGCGCTTTCGCACACGCCGGGGATCACGAGCTGGTAGATCGTGCGCTGGTTCGAATTGGCGAGGTCGCCGCGCGCGAGCGGGTTCGCCTGGTCGAGCGTGATATGCTTGATCGGGCAAACCTTGTGCGCGGGAAGCGACGCGAGGTAGAAGCGCGCGCCGTCGCCCTCGAAGCTGACCTCTTTCGATCCCATCGGGATATAGAGGCATTCCTTGTTCTTCATCGCGAAGCGCTGGCCGTCGACGGTGATCGCGCCGTCGGTGCCGATGTTCACCGCCGCCATTTCGCGCCGTTCGAGGAAGGGATGGCCCGCCGCCGACGCCGGAACGCTCTGCTCGGGCAGCGTCAAAGTGCCACCCTTGGGCACCGCGCCGCCGATGACGAAGCGTTCGTTGTGCGAATAGTTGAGGTTGATCTTGCCGTCCTCGAACATGCCCTCGACCAGATAGCGGTCGCGCAGCGCGTCATTGTCGACACATTCCATCATGTCGGGATGGGTGGCGTGATAGGTCTTGGCAAACATCGGAAGGCATCCTCGCTGAAAATTCCGGCTTGTCGCCTTGCTAGTTTTGATGGTAACCGGTGTCAAGAGATGTTGATGCCGCGTCCGGGCGTTGATTTTACGGTGCTGAGCGCCCATCAGCATAGCCAAAGCGCGAGCCTGGCCAGAGGCTTGCAGGGGAAAGAATAGAGTATGGCGGCACAAAACAGGGGGCCGGGGGGCAAGCAACCGACGATCAACGACGTGGCAGCGCTTGCGGGGGTGTCAAAGAAGACGGTGAGCCGGGTCATCAACCGGTCCGAATTCCTGACCGACAAAACGCGCGCCGTAGTCGAAAAGGCCATCGAACAGCTGGGGTTCGTTCCCAATCCGCAAGCGCGCGCTCTCGCCTTTCGCCGCAACTTCCTGATCGCGTTGCTCCACGACAACCCGAACGCCCAGACGGTGCTCAATTTCCAGCGCGGCGTGCTCGACGCGATCAAGGACAGCGACCTTGCGCTGCTTGTCCGCCCGGTCGACCGCGGGTCGGACAAGATGCTCGACGACGTGCGCACCTTCCTCGAAAAGCAGCGGCCAATCGGCGCGATGCTGCTGCCGCCGATCTCCGAGAATGACGATCTCGCCGCGCTCTGCGAAGACCTCGGCGTGCGTTACGTCCGCATCGGCTCGGCGCCGCTCGACGATGCGAAGCACTGCATTTCGTCGAACGATCGCGAGGTCGTGGCCGAGGCGGTGCGCGGCCTGATCGCACTCGGCCATCGGCGCATCGGCTTTGTGCGCGGCCCGGTCGGCTTCCGCTCGGCGGCCGAGCGCGAAAAGGGCTTCCTCGAAGCATTGACCGAGGCCGGACTCGAGCTTCCGGTCGAGTTCAATGCCCCCGGCAATTACCGCTACACCGCCGGCATCGAAGCCGGCGAAGCCTTGCTCTCGCTGCCCGCGCCGCCGACCGCGATCTTCTGCTCGAACGACGAAATGGCGGCGGGTGTAATGAGTGTCGCCCACGGCAAGGGCATATCGGTGCCGGGCCGGCTTTCGATCATCGGTTTCGACGACAGCCCGACCGCGACGCATATCTGGCCCGCGCTCAGCACCGTGCGCTGGCCAATCCACGAGATGGGTATTCGCGCCGCGCAAACGCTCGTGCCCGACTTCCTCGGCCCCGGCGCCAAGATCGCCCATGACGAGGGCACGGTCCTGGCCTCGACCTTCGTCGAGCGGCAATCGGTCGCCCCGCCGCCGGAGCAATAAGGCTCAGCGGCGCCGATGAGCGAGCTGATATTCATAGAGTGACGGCGCGGCGTCCACCGCCTGCCCCGCCCCCTCGATATAGGGCGCCGGGGTGTAATCGACCGCGATCCTGCGATTCGCATGGAGGCCGACGATCCGCTCGTCCGGACCTTCGAGCCCGCTGTTGATCACGACCGTCGCATCGGCCGGCACGGTGTCGGGCATCGCCAGCCGGGCATTCCACAGCGTGTTGTAAAGCCCGTGCCCCGGCTTCCAGTAGGGCGCGCCGCCGCCGACCCATAGCTGATATTGCCAGGCGCCCTTCACTTGCTTGGGGTCGATGTGCATCACGATCTGGTCGAACAGATTCTGATGGTTCGACCCGCTGTGCTGATCGATGATCGCATCGCGGTCGACGACCGAGCGCAGGAAGACCGACCGCGTCGAGCGGGTGTTGACGCTGAGCGGATGGATCACCGGATTCTCGACCTTCAGATCCTTGACCAGCACATTATGCACCGCGCCGACATGCACCGAATAATGCGCGCGGCGGTCGCCCGTCGTGGTGACGTCGGCGATCGTCAGGCTCGCGGCATTGTCGGTCAATATGCCGCTGTCGGAGCGGTCGATCGTCAGCTTGCGGATCCAGCCGTCGAAGACGCCGGTCATGTAAATCCCGTTATAGCCCTGTTCGAGATGATGGCCGAACGCGGGCGCTTCGGGAAATTGCAGGCGCAGGTTCTGGATGCCGACATTGGTAAGATGCGCCCATTGCGCAACCACAGCGGGCTGGCCCGCACGGACATCGTGGAGCAGCGGATCGCCGAGCGTCACCGTTCGTCCGCGGATCGCCGCGACGCGCGTCGCCTGCACGACCACCGGCCGGTTCGGCGAGGTCCAGTGGTGCGACCCGATCGGCAGGTCGGTGTCGCCATACAGCGATTTCAATATCTGGCTGTTCGGTCCGTCGACCGAAAACCACTGCAGCTGCACGACGTCGCCGACGCGCAGCTTCGCGGCGCTGTCGACGGTGAGAGTGCGCTCGAACTGCTTGCCCGACACGCCGCTCGCGAGCACCGGGTCGCGCACATCCTTCGTCCCGTCATAGGAAACCGGCCGGCTGCCCGCGGGCCCGACGAGGATCATTCCGCCGGCCCAGCTATATTCGGTGAAGAGATAATCGATATTATGCTCGGGCTCGACCTGCTGCTTCTTCTCGCGCACCAGATATTCGCGCAGCTCGTCATAGTCGTGGCTCTGGTCGATCAGCTTCAGCGGGCGTGGGAACCAGAGCTCGCTGCCGCCGGGGCCGCCTCCCGCGCCGTCGAGGACGATGTCGCTGCGCGTGATTCGCAGCACTTCGGTGATCTGCGTGCGCCCCTTGGGGAAGCGCAGTGTGACCTTGCCCTTCACCGCGTTGGCGACGGCGAGCGCGCGGAGCACCGCCTTGCTATCGTCGAGCCCGTCGTCGGGGATCGCGCCATGGTCAGTCACATCGACAACGGTCCCGGCATCGGCAGGGATCGGCGCGAGGCCGAAGCCATAGCCCGCATAGCTGAAATCGGGGAGCGGGTTGGCCTTCGCGACCGCAGGGTCGGACAGGATCCTGGACAATTTCGCGGGCTGCGCCTGCGCCGGAAAAACCAGCGCCGCGCCCAGCGCCAATCCACAAGCAAGGCGCACGCCCCGGCTACCCATCGTCATCAAATCCCACTCCCTGCGGGTCCCGACCATGGCGGCGCCGCGAACGGCACCGCCACGCCAGCGGATCAGAACTTCGCGCGCACGCCGACCGAGAAGCGCCGCTCGGACAGCGCATAGCTGTTGAGCGCGGTCGTGTTGAAATTGCTATACTCGCTCGTCGCCGATTTCTTGGGCATCAAATTCTGTGCTTGCAGCGACAGCGCGATATTCTTCGTGATGTCGACCCCGATCTGCGCGTCGAGCTGCGAACGCGCGCCGACGAAGCTCGGCCGTCCTTCGGAGAATTCGAACACCGCCTCGTCGCGGTAATTATAGGCGAGGCGTGCCGAGAAGATGCCCTTTTCATAGAGGCCGACGAGATTGTAGCTGTTCTTCGACACCGCCACCAACGGGAAGCCGTTGTTATCCTCCGAATCCGAATAGGTGTAGTTGGCGATGATCCCGAAGCCGTCGAGCGGCGAAGGCAGGAAATCCATGAACTGCTGGATGCCGATTTCGAAACCCTTGATCTTCGCGCTCGCGAGATTTTCGGGGCGCGAGAAAGTCAGTTCGCGCCCCTGCGGATCGAGGTTGGTATCGACCCCCGTGGTCACGAAGCTGGCGATGAAATCCTTCACATCCTTGTAGAAGAGCGCACCCGAGACCAGCGAGCTCTTGCCCGTATAATATTCGAAGCTGACATCGGCCTGGGTCGAGATCGGCGGCTGGAGATTCACATTGCCGCCGGTGACCGACAGGTTCGTCGCGTTGAAGAAGGTCGAGGGCGCGAGGTCGGCGATCGACGCGCGCTGCATCGTCTGCGACCCCGATACGCGGATCAGGAAATCGTCGGTGACGTTGAACGCGATGTTCGCGCTGGGCAGCACGTTGGTGTAGCGATTCTTGTCGTTGACCAGCCGGCTCACGGTGCCGACGTTGACATAGGAATCGACCGACAGGCGCGTTGACGCAATGCGCACCCCGGCGTTCGCTTTATACGGAATGCCCGCGATCTCACCCTCGCCCGACACCATCAGATAACCGGCGAGCGTCCGTTCGCTGAAGTCATAGTCGCGCTGCAAATTGGGCAGCAGCGTCGATTTGCCGTTGGGATCGGGGTTCGGCTCGGCCGCCTGCGCCCGCGTGAAGACATAGTCGAAGGTCGGCGCGGTGCTGAGGAAACTGCGCGGGAAATTGCCCGCGATGTCGGGCAGGAAATCATTGCCGTTCACGAGCTTCAGATACGGCTCGATCTCGGCGCGGGTCGGCGTGACCTGACTGCGGAAGGCGTTCGACCGCGCGTGCAGGTCGGTGTAGCGCACCCCCGCAGCGATGGTAACGCCGCCGCCGGTTTCGTAACTGACGTCGAGCTTGCCCGTCCATTCGTCGAGCAGGCCGATCAGGCGGTTGCTGCGCACGCCGTTGTTGGCGGGATTGTAGGAGGCGTAGTTGGCAGGGTTGAACGGTCCGGTCAGCGTCAGCAACGGGGTGGTGGTGTCGCGGAAATCGAACGCGCCCGGGACCGGCGCCGTCGCCTGCAGCGTGATGATCTGGATCGTCTGATCGATCGTGCCCTTGCTGTAATAGCCGTCGGCCTCGATCGTCAGCCCGTCATTTTCATATTTGCCGTTGAGCCCGTAGAGGAAGCTTTCGGTCGGCTCGTTGCGGATCTGCCCCGCGGTGGTGACGGTGCCATTGGCATTGCCCGCGACGACCATGCCGTCCTCGACCACGCGGTTGGTGACGGGGTTGTTGCCGGTCGGCAGGCGGAACGCGAAGAAATCCTGCTTCCGCCCCGTGGTCAGCTTCGAATAGAGCGCATCGGCGGTGATAGTGAATTCGGGGGTGACCTCGAACTGGATCGCGCCGTTGAGGCCAAGGCGCGACCGATCGACGGTGAACTGCTCATATTGCAACAGCACCGGCGTCTGGAACACCCCGCCACCCGCGCCGGTATAATTGCGATTGAGGAAATTGTTGCGCTCGAACGTCTGGGTCGTCGAGGTGCGCTTCTGATATTCGCCGGCGATCATGACGCCGATGCGGCCGTCGGCGAATTTGGTCGTCGCAAAGCCGGTGATCGCGGGTTCGAACTTGTCCGAATTTTCCGAATAGACCCCCTGCACGCGCAGCGAGACGGTCGGCTCCTTGAACGAGAGCGGCTTCGGCGTAACGAGGTTCACCGTGCCGCCGAGCCCGCCTTCGGCCTGGCTCGCGAGCGGCGACTTGCGCACTTCGAGACGGCCGAACAGACTCGACGGCACCGAATCGAGCCCCGACGAGCGGCCGAGCTGGTCGTTTTCGGGCGGCGACAGGCGCGCCGACCAGCCGAGCAAGGTGCGCCCGTCGACCTCGACGCGCACCTGTTGCAGCCCGCGCACCGACACCGACTGGCCTTCGCCGAACACGCGGGTGATCTGTACGCCAGTGACGCGCTGCAGCGCCTCGGCGACATTGGCATCGGGGAGCTTGCCGACGTCCTCGGCGGTGATGACGTCCATCACCTGCGACGCTTCGCGCTTGATATCGGCCGCCTGTTCGAGCGAGGCGCGAATGCCGGTGACGACGATCGCATCCTCTTCTGCCGGTGTCGCGGCGTCCTGCGCATAAGCCGGAGATAACGCATAGGCCGCGAGCGACGCCCCGCCTGCCAGTCTTGCCAGCGCGCGAGCGCGCCCCATTGTCCGAATAGCCATTTTCATCCTCCCACCTCGCGGAAAATCGGTCCGTGCGAACCATTTTCCAGGAACTTTCCCTGAGTTTGCATGATGCTAGCGTCCTTGCGGCCGACCCACGCGCGCCCTTGCCTGTTTTTCGTTTCGTTGCCGGTATTGGTAACCGGTGTCACGAATGATGGGAGAATTGCCTCGCGCCTGTCAAGCATTAATTGTATGACAACTCTGGGTGCCAATAGGCTGCGGCAGAAAATTGTCGTAATTTGTCGCAGCGCCCGCATTGGGCTTGCATGCGGCAATCCAATGGGTTGAATAGGACGAACGCCTCCCCGCCTCCCGGCGAACCGACACGAGAACAACCTGCTATGCTGGACAAATGGTCGCCGTTGCTGGCCGGAGCCCTGTGTGCCGCGACCTTGTCGCTCGGCGCGTGCTCGGGCCCGGATGACGAAAGCAAAAACGGCCGCGGCGCGCCCGAGGTCGGTTATGTCAGCGTCGCGGTGCAGGCCGTGCCGGTCACCACATCGCTCGGCGGGCGCACCGTCGCTTTCGAAACCAGCGAAGTACGGCCGCAGGTGAACGGCCTGATCCGCCGCCGCCTGTTCACCGAGGGCGGCTTCGTCCGCGCCGGCCAGCCTTTGTACCAGATCGACGCGAGCCTTTATCAGGCGGGGGTTGATCAGGCGTCGGCGAACCTCGCCAGCGCCCGCGCGAGCGCGCAGGCGGCCGAGGAGCGCGCGCGGCGGCTCGAGCCGCTCGCCAAGATGCAGGCGGTCGCCGAGCAGGATTATACCGACGCGCTCGCCCAGGCGCGGATGGCGCGCGCCGCCGTCGCACAGAATAGCGCGGCGCTCGAAACCGCGCGGATCAATCTGCGCTACGCGACGATCACCGCGCCGATCAGTGGCCGTATCGGGCGCAGCCTCGCAACCCCCGGTGCGCTCGTCAGCGCGAGCCAGGCGGCACCGCTCGCGGTCATCCAGCAGACCGATCCGATGTATGTCGACATGCAGCAGTCGAGCGCCGAGCTCACCACGCTGCGCCAGGCGCTCGAAAGCGGCGGCGTTGCCGCGGGCAGCGCCTCGGCACGCCTGCGGCTGGAGGATGGCAGCGCCTATGGCTTCGCCGGGACGGTCCAGTTTTCCGACATCACGGTCAATGAAGCGACCGGCACCGTCACGCTGCGCGCGCGCTTTCCCAATCCCAAGGGGGTCTTGCTGCCCGGCATGTTCGTGACCGCGCTGTTCGACCAGGCGGTCAACCCGGCGGCGATCCTCGTGCCGCAACCCGCGGTACAGCGCGATTTCGACGGGTCGGCGTTCGTCTATCTCGTCGGCAAGGATAATAAGGCGGTCCGGCGCAAGGTGACCGCCAATCGCACGCTCGGTGCCAACTGGGTCATCACCGAAGGACTAAAGTCCGGCGAGCGCGTCATCACGCAGGGGGTCGGCAATCTGAAACAGGGCGCACCGATCCGGCCGGTTCCGGCGAACAGTGTGCAGCGGGTGGGGGCACCCGCGGCCAAGACAACAGAAAAGGGCACATAACCCCCCATGTCGCGGCTCTTTATCAACCGGCCGATTTTTGCCTGGGTGCTGGCGATCATCGTCATGCTGGGGGGCGTGGGCGCGCTTTTTGCGCTGCCGATCGAGCAATATCCCGATATCGCGCCGGCGCAGGTCAATATCCGCGCAACCTATCCCGGCGCCTCGGCCGAGACGATCGAGAACAGCGTCACGCAGGTGCTCGAACAACAGCTGACGGGCATCGACGGTCTGCTCTATTTCAGCTCGCAGTCGAGTTCGCGCGGGCAGGCGAGCATCACCGCGATCTTCGCCAAGGGGACCGACCCGGACATCGCGCAGGTGCAGGTCCAGAACAAGATCCAGTCGGCGCTGTCGCGCCTCCCGGCGCAGGTGCAGAGCCAGGGCATCCGCGTCACCAAATCCAATTCGGACACGCTGCTGCTCGTCGGCGTCTATGACGAGACCGATACGCGCGTGAACCAGGATGTCTCCGACTATATGGCGTCGAACATCCAGGATCCGCTGTCGCGCGTCGAGGGCGTCGGCGAGGTCAATATCTTCGGCGCGCCGCACGCGATGCGCATCTGGCTGAACCCGCAGCGGCTCGCCGCGGTATCGCTGATGCCGAGCGATGTGATTGCGGCGATCAGCGCGCAAAACAGCGAAGTCGCCGCCGGCGATGTCGGCGGCCTGCCCGCACCGCAGAACCAGATGCTCAACGCGACCGTCACCGCGCAATCGCGAATGCAGACGGTTCCGGAATTCGAGAATATCGTACTCAAGACCTTGCCCGACGGATCAAGCGTGCGGATCAAGGATGTCGCGCGGGTCGAAATCGGCGCCGAAAGCTATGCCGTCGTCAGCCGCATCAACGGCCATCCCGGCGCGGGCATGTCGATTTCGCTGTCGCCGGGGTCCGACGCGCTCGAAACCGCCGACCGGGTCAAGGCGCGGATGGAGGAACTCGCCGCCGATTTCCCCGACGGCCTGACCTATAGCTATGCTAACGACGCGACCGCCTTCATCAAATTGTCGGTGAGCGAGGTGCAGAAGTCGTTGTTCGAGGCGATCCTGCTCGTGATCCTCGTCATGTTCGTCTTCCTGCAAAGCTGGCGCGCGGTGATTATCCCCGCGATCGCCGTCCCCGTCGTGCTGCTCGGGACATTCGCCATCTTCTATATGGCGGGGTTCAGCATCAACACGATGACGCTGTTCGGCCTCACGCTCGCGATCGGCCTACTCGTCGACGATGCGATCGTCGTGGTCGAGAATGTCGAGCGATTGATGGAAGAAAATCCCGGCATGTCGGCGCGCGAGGCGACGATCCAGTCGATGCAGGAATTGCAGGTCGCGCTGATCGCGATCGCGATGGTGTTGTCGGCGGTGTTCCTGCCGATGGCCTTTTTCGGCGGGTCGACCGGGGTTATTTACCGGCAATTCTCGATCACCATCGTGTCCGCGATGGCGCTGTCGGTGCTCGTCGCGCTGATCCTGAGCCCCGCGCTGACCTCCAGCCTGCTCAAACCCAAAAACCATGGCGAAGCCGCGACCGGCGGCCGCTTCCTGCGCGCGCGCGCCGCGCTCGAACGCGCGAAGAACGGGTTCAACACGCGCTTCGACAACATGGTGAACCGCTATGTCGGCAGCGTCACCGCGGTGGTCGACCGCAAATGGCTTTTCCTCGGCCTCTACGCGATCATCCTCGTCCTGCTTGCCGTCCTGTTCCTGCGGCTCCCCAGCGGCTTCCTGCCGAACGAGGACCAGGGCCGTGTCCAGGTCCAGTTCCGTCTGCCCGCCGGCGCCACCCAGGCGCGCACGCTCGAAGTGCGCGACGCGGTCGAGAAATATTTCATGACGCATGAAAAGGCGAATACACAGGCGCTGTTCCTGATCGCCGGTGGCGGCGGGGGCGGTGCATCGGGCCAGAATACGGGCCAAGGCTTCGTCAACCTCACCCATTGGGACGACCGGCCGGGACAGGAAAATACCGCCAACGCGATCGTCGACCGCGCGCGCAAGGCGTTCAGCGGCCTCCGCGATGCGCAGGTTTTCGCGCTCGTCCCCGGCGCGGTGCGCGGGCTCGGCGACTCGTCGGGCTTTACGATGCAGCTGCAGAACCGCAGCGGGATGAGCCGCGAGCAATTCGCCGCGGCGCGCGACCGGCTGCTCGCGATGGCGAGCGCCAACGCCAGGCTGACGTCGGTGCGCCTCGGCGACCTGCCCGACGTCGCGACGCTCAAGATCGACGTCGATACCCAGCGGCTGACCGCCTATGGCATCGACAACGCCGATGTGAATTCGACCCTCTCGACCGCGTGGGGCGGCCGCTACGTCAACGACTTCATAGACAAGGGCCGCGTCAAGCGCGTCTATGTCCAGGGCGACGCCCCCTATCGCGCCACACCCGAAGATCTTGGCCAATGGTATGTCCGTTCGACCGACGGCGAGATGTCGCCCTTCTCGGCCTTTGCCCGCACAAGCTGGGCGACCACCCCCAGCAGCACCTCGCGCTTTCAAGGCGTCCCCGCGTTCGAAATCTCGGGCCAACCTGCCGCCGGGACCAGCTCAGGCGAAGCGATGGACGAAATGGAAGCGATGGCGGCGCAGATCCCGGGCACCAGCGTTGCCTGGTCGGGTTCCTCCTATCAGGAGCGGCTGTCGTCGGGGCAGGCGCCCTTGCTCTACGCGATCTCGCTGCTCGTCGTCTTCCTCTGCCTCGCCGCCTTGTATGAAAGCTGGTCGATCCCGCTCGCAGTGATCCTCGTCATCCCGCTCGGGCTGATCGGCGCGGTGTTCGCGGTGAACCTTCGCGGCCTCGAAAATGATGTCTATCTCCAGATCGGGCTGCTGACCACGATGGGGCTCGCGGCGAAGAACGCGATCCTGATGATCGAATTCGCCGAGCAGGAAGAACGCAAGGGCAAGCGCGTGATCGAGGCGGCGGTCGAAGCGGCGCGCATCCGCCTGCGCCCGATCCTGATGACAAGCTTTGCGTTCATCTTCGGCGTGCTGCCGCTCGCGATCGCGACCGGCGCCGGTGCGAACAGCCGCGTCGCGATCGGCACGTCGGTGATCGGCGGCATGCTGACCGCGGCTTTTCTCGCGATCTTCTTCATCCCGCTCTTCTTCGTGCTTGTCCGCCGCGGGGTGCGCGACGGGCTTGCAGCAGTGCGCAGCCGCTTCAGCAAGAACAAGGGCGCAGAGGAGGCGCCGGCATGAAGGGCGTCCGCACTCTCCTGCTCGCGGGCGCGCTGATACTCGCCGGCTGCTCGCTCGCACCGAAGACGGTTCTGCCGGCACCGCCGGTGCCGCAAAGCTGGCCGGTCGGTGACGCCTATCTGCTGCAGAGCGAGGCGGCGCTGCCGATCCTCTCCTACAAAAGCGTTTTCACCGATCCGCGGCTGCAGGCGCTCGCCGACCAGGCGCTCGCGAACAACCGCGACCTGCGCGTCGCCTACGCCAATGTCGCCGCCGCCCGCGCGCAGGCGCGCATCACCCGCGCGGGGCAATTCCCCGAAATCGGGGTCAGCGCCGAGGCGGGCTATTCGGATAGCGGCAGCGGAAACGGCAGCGGCGATTTCTCGCTGCGCGGCGGTGTCACCGCCTTCGAGATCGACCTGTTCGGCCGCCTCGCCAACGCAACCGAAGCCGATCGCAATCGCGCGCTCGCGACCGAGGCCGCCTCGCGCACGGTGCGCGTCGCGCTGATCGCGGACCTCGCCGAAGCCTGGGCAACCTATGGCGCCGACCGCGACCTGCTCGCGATCGCGCGCGATACCGCGGCCAATGCGCGCGAGAATGTCCGGCTGACCCGCGCCCGCCTCGACGGCGGCGTCGCGCCGCGCACCGACCTCAGGCAAGCCGAACAGATTTTGGCAACCGCCGAGGATGCGATCGCCGCGCAGACGAGCGCGCTCGCGCAGGACGAGAATCTGATCCGCCTGCTCGTCGGCGGCGACGTCGACCGGACGCTGCTGCCCGCGAGCCTGACCGAAGTGACGCCGGCAATCGCCCCACTGCCCGCCGGGGTCAGTTCCCAAATATTGCTGCGTCGCCCCGACGTGATCGAGGCCGAATATGGCCTGCGCGCCGCGAATGCCGACATCGGCGTCGCGCGCGCGCGGCTCTTCCCGTCGATTTCGCTCACCGGACTGCTCGGCTTTGCCAGCGACGCACTGGGCGGGCTGTTCGATGGCGGGGCCTTCAACTGGTCGGCGGGCGGCGACGCTACCGCGACGATCTTTGATGCCGGCGGCCGCCGTGCGGGCGTGGACGTGAGCAAGGCGCAGCGCGATGCCGCACTCGCAGGCTATGAAGGCGCGATCCAGACCGCCTTCCGCGAAGTCGCCGATGCCCTCGCGGTACAGGGCACCATCGCCGAACGCGTGCGCGCCGCGGCGGCGAATAGCGAAGCCGCGGCCGACACCGCGACGCTCACCGACGCGCGCTACAAGGGCGGGGTCGACAGCTTCCTCTCCAGCCTCGATGCCCAGCGCAGCCTTTATGCGGCGCGGCGCGGCGAGATCGGTACGCAGCTCCTGCTCGTCCAGACGCGAATCGCGCTGTTCCGGGCCCTTGGCGGCGACAGCAACGCGGGAACTGAGGCAGCAACGCCGCGCTAAAAATTTCGCGCGAAGACGCGAAGGCACGAAGAGGTTGTGGCTTGCCGCGAAGCGGTCTTCTTTTCCAGCCTTGCGACCGACCGCACCGATGAAGAGAATATGGGTCTGTCGGCCCGAACCAGCCTCTTCGCGTCTTCGCGCGAAACAAATTGGCGCTGCGTTCGACGCCTTGACAAGCGCCGCCTCAAAAGCGCTAATAGAACATATCAGGAACAAATGATGCGCGAGTCGTCTTCCCAACTCGCCGGGCTGCGCAAACGCATCGCCCGGCTGACCGCCAGTGGCGGTCTCGAAAGCCGCCGGGCCGACGGCTGGCTGGCGAGCGGACACGCATCCTTCGACGACGCGCTGGGCGGCGGGCTGGCGATCGGACGATGCCATGAGTTTTTCGCCGCCGATGCGCTCGACGCGACAAGCGCCGCGGCGGTCGCCGCGCTGCTCGCCTTTCGCACCCCGGGCAAGGCGCCGCTCCTTTGGCTGCGCACCGCCGATGCCGGGCGCCGCACCGGCCAAATCTATGCGCCCGGCATCGCCGAACTTGGCGGCGATCCCGACCGGCTGCTTCTCGTCGAGACGCCAGATCCCAAGATGCTGCTCGCCTGCGCCAACGATGCCGTGCGTTGCGCGGGATCGGCGGCGGTGATCGTCGAAAGCTGGGGGAAATTCCCCCTGCTCGACCTCACCGCCGGACGCCGCCTCGCGCTCGGCGCGCGCGATGCGGGGACGGTGCTGCTGATGCTCCGCCTCAATGCCGCCCCGACACCGAGCGTCGCCGAAACGCGCTGGAGCGTCGCCGCCGCCCCCTCGCGCGAACTGGAGGCCAATGCACCGGGGGCGCCGGCTTTCGACCTCGAACTGCTGCGCTGGCGCGCCGGCCCCGCCGGTCTGCGCTGGCGACTGGACTGGAACCATGACGCACAAAGTTTCGGGCAAAGCTTCGGCGAAGCGGCGCTACCTGGCGCTGTTCTTCCCCTGGCTGCCCGCCGAGCGGTGGCTTCGCACAGCGCCGCAGCCGCCTGACGCCCCGCTCGTTTTCACCGAGAAGCAGCGTGGGGCGATGCGCCTTGCGCGCGTCGACGCGCGCGCGCAGGCGCTGGGGCTCAGCGTCGGCATGCCGCTCGCCGACGCGCGGGCACGGGTGCCCGAACTTGCCATCGTCCCGCACGCCCCCGCCGCCGACGAGCACTGGCTCGACCGGCTGGCACAGGGCTGCGCGCGCTATACGCCGCTCGTCGCGCTCGATGCCCCCGACGGGCTGATCCTCGACATCGCGGGCGCCGCGCATCTGTTCGGCGGCGAGGCAGAGCTGGTCGCCGATCTCGAGATGCGGCTGGCGCGGCTCGGTATGACGCTGCGCCACGCGCTCGGCCCCACCGCCGATGCCGCGCGCGCGCTCGCGCGGTATCAGGCGCTGCCGGCACCCGACGAGGCTGCGGCGATCCGCCGCCTCCCCGTCGCGGCGCTCGAACTGGAGGCCGAGGCGACGACCGCGCTGCTACGCGCCGGGCTCAAGACGATCGGCGACCTTGCGGCGCGGCCAATGGCGAATATCGCCGCGCGCTTCGGTGCCGGCGCCGCGACCGCGCTGCGCCGCATCCTGGGCGACGCGCCCAGCCCGCTCGATCCGCGGATTGCGCCGCCGCCGGTCGTCACCGAGCGCCGCTTTGCCGAACCTATTGCCAGTAGCACCCATGCCTCGAAGATCCTCGCCGAACTCGCCGATGAAGCGATCGAAGACCTCGCCGGGCACGGCAAGGGCGGGCGGCATTTCCGCGCGACCTTCTTTCGCAGCGACGGGCTTGCCCGCAGCATCGAGATCGAGACTGGTCATTCGACGCGCGACGCGAGGCTGGTTATGCGCTTGTTCGCCGAGCGGATGGATAGCTTGCGCGACCCGCTCGACCCCGGCTTCGGTTTCGACATGATCCGCCTCGCCGTGCCGCGGCTCGAGCGGCTTGCCGCGACGCAGCTCCAGCTCGAGGGTGGCGCAGTGCGCGAAGCGGGAACCGACGAACTCGTCGACCGGCTCGCGATCCGGCTCGGGCGTGGTCGCGTCCGGCGGCTGCGCCCTGCCGACACCCATATCCCCGAACAGGCGCAGCTCGCGCTGCCCGCAATCGACGCACCGCTGCTGCTGCCCTGGCCGACGCCCGAACCTGGCGAACCGCCGACGCGGCCTTTCTATCTCTTCGACCCGCCGCAACCCATCGACGTGCTCGCCGAGGTGCCCGACGGGCCGCCGCACCGTTTCCGCTGGCGCCGCATGCTCCACGCAATCCGCCGCTACGAAGGCCCCGAGCGGATCGCCGCCGAATGGTGGCGGCGCAAGGACAATGCCGGCCTGACCCGCGACTATTACCGCGTCGAGGACGACCGCGGCCGCCGCTACTGGCTCTTCCGCCACGGGCTTTACGAAGAGAAGGCCGACCCGCGCTGGTACATCCACGGGCTGTTCGCATGAGCGAGGCGCTTACCCCCGAACCCGAGCCCGAACCCGTTTTCGCCGAACTGGTCGCAGCGACCAACTACAGCTTCCTGCGCGGCGCCTCGCACCCCGCTGCCATGGTGGCGGAGGCGATGCGCCTCGGCATGCCCGGCATCGGCATCGCCGACCGCAACAGCGTCGCGGGGGTGGTGCGGGCATGGGCGTTCCTCAAGGAACGAAAGGTCAAGCTCGGCGAGGCGATGCCGGACTTCAAATTGGTCGTCGGCGCGCGATTGGCCTTCGCCGACGGCACGCCCGACATCGTCGCCTATCCGGCAACGCGCCACGGGTGGGGCCGGCTGACGCGGCTGCTCTCGACCGGCAACCTGCGCGCGCAAAAGGGCGACTGCATCCTCGAGCTGGAAGATCTTCTGGCTCATTGCCACGACCTGCTGCTGATTGCGATGGGCGGCGATGAAACGCTGCTCCGCACGCTCAAACGAGCCAGGCCGAAATCGGTATGGCTTGCGGCAACGATGCCGCGGTCGGGCGCCGACGCACGGCGACTGGTCGAGCTTGAGCGACTGTCGGCGGCAACCGGCGTCCCGCTGCTCGCGACCAATGACGCGCTTTATGCGGCCGTCGCGCAGCGCCCGCTCCACGACATCATCACCTGCATCCGCGAGAGCACGTCCGTGCAGAAAGCCGGCAAGCTGCTTCGCGCCAATGGCGAACGCCATCTGAAGGCGCCTGCGGAAATGAAGCGGCTGTTCCGCAATCACCCCGAAACGATGGAGGCAAGCACGAAGCTGCTCGCACGCATCGCCTTCCGCCTCGACGACCTGCGCTACGAATATCCGCACGAGCCGGTCCCGCCGGGCTGGAAGCCTTTTCCCTATCTGCATCATCTGGTGAAGACCGCGGCGGCGAAGCGCTATGGGACGAAGCGCGATCCAAAAGTCCGCAAACTGATCGCCGACGAACTCCGGCTGATCAAAAAGCGGGGCTATGTCTATTATTTCCTCACCGTCCACGATCTCGTCCATTTCGCCCGGTCGCAGAAGCCGCCGATCCTCTGCCAGGGCCGCGGCTCGGCGGCCAATTCGATCGTCTGCTTCCTGCTCAGCGTCACTTCCGTCGATCCGATGCAGCACGACCTGCTCTTCTCGCGCTTCGTCTCGGCCGAGCGCGACGAGCCGCCCGACATCGACGTCGATTTCGAACATGAACGGCGCGAGGAGGTCATCCAGTATATCTATGACCGCTATGGCCGCGACCGCGCCGCCATCGCCGCGACCGTCATCCATTACCGCCCGCGCAGCACGATTCGCGAGGTCGGCAAGGCGCTGGGGTTCAGCGAGGATGTGACGGCACGGCTCGCCGACACGAGTTGGGGAAGCTGGGGCGACGAGGTGCCGGTCGAGAGGCTCGTCGAAGCCGGGCTGAATCCGCACAATGGCGAAATCGAGCGGCTGCACCGCTTTGTCGGCGAATTGCTGAAGTCACCGCGCCACCTGTCGCAGCATGTCGGCGGCTTCGTGCTCACCGAAGGACGGCTCGACGAGCTGGTGCCGATCCACAATGCCGCGATGGACGACCGCACCTTCATCGAATGGGACAAGGACGATATCGACGCGCTCGGGTTGATGAAGGTTGATGTGCTCGCGCTCGGCATGCTCACCTGCATCCGCAAATGCTTCGACCTGATGCGCGAGCATGGTCTGGGCGACAAGACGCTGGAACTCGATCTCGATGCTGACGATCCCGCCGTTTACGGCATGCTGTGCAAGGGCGACAGCATCGGGGTGTTCCAGGTCGAAAGTCGCGCTCAAATCAACATGCTGCCGCGCCTGCGACCGAAAGTCTTTTACGATCTGGTGGTGCAGGTCGCGATCGTCCGCCCGGGTCCGATCGAGGGCGACATGGTCCATCCCTATCTCCGACGACGGAACAAGGAAGAGCCAGTCGAGTTCCCCGAGCCGTCTCCACCGCACCCACCGGACGAATTGCATGATGTTCTGGGCAAAACCTTCGGCGTCCCCCTGTTTCAGGAACAGGCGATGAAGCTGGCCATGGTCGCGGCCGATTTCACTCCCGAAGAAGCGAACGGCCTGCGCCGAGCGATGGCGACCTTCCGCAACGTCGGCACGATCGAGAATTTCCGAGAGAAGATGATCGGCGGCATGGTACGTCGAGGCTACAAGCAGGATTTCGCCGAGCGTTGCTTCAAGCAGATCGAGGGCTTCGGCAGCTATGGCTTTCCCGAAAGCCACGCCCAATCCTTCGCGCGGCTCGTCTATGTCTCGTCGTGGATCAAGCATTATCACCCTGCGGTCTTCGCCTGCGGGATCCTGAACTCGCAGCCGATGGGCTTCTATGCCCCCGCGCAGCTTGTTCGCGATGCGCGCGAGCATGGGGTCGAGGTGCGCGAGGTCGATGTGAACACGAGCGGTTGGGACAACAGCCTCGAACGGCGCACCGACGGCGCCCTCGCACTGCGGCTCGGCTTCCGGCAGGTCGACGGGTTTCGCGAGGAATGGGCGAAGCAGATCGCCGATGCGCGGACCGCGCCCTTTGCCAGCGTCGAGGAACTCGCGCGCCGCGCCAATCTGCCATCGCGCGCATTGCGCCTGCTCGCCGATGCCGATGCCTGCCGCTCGATGGGGCTCGAACGGCGTCCCGCGCTATGGGATGCGCGGCGCGTGCGGCAAGGCGTGCTGCCGCTGTTCGGCGCCGCCGAAGCAAACGAACTGGGCCTCGAGGAGGATGCGCAGCTCCCCCCCACCCCGCTCGTCGAGCATGTGCTGACCGACTACCAGACAATGCGGCTGTCGCTGAAGGGCCATCCTATGGCGTTCCTGCGCCCCACCTTTGCAAAGGCGGGCGTGCTGAGCTGTACCGAGGTTGCAGCGGCGAAGAACGGATCGATCGTCCGCACCGCCGGCGTCGTGCTGATCCGCCAGCGTCCGGGCAAGGGCAATGCGGTCTTCATCACGCTCGAGGATGAGGGCGGGATCGTCAACATCCTGCTATGGGCGCGCCATTTCGAACGCTATCGCCGTGCCGTCATGGCGTCGCGGCTGATGCTCGCCGAAGGCGAGGTGCAGCGGAGCAAGGAAGGCGTGATCCACCTGATGGCGACGCGGATCGTCGATCGCACCGCGATGCTCGACCGGCTTGGCGAATCGCGCCCGCCCGTCATTTCTCCCGCCGATGAGCCGCAAACCCCGCCCGGCCATGCCCAAAGGCATGGACACCCACGCAACGTCCGCATCCTGCCCAAGTCGCGGGATTTTCATTAGAGTCGTGATTGCCGGAGAGGCGTGGATGAAAAGGGTTCACGCGAAACAGAAAAAGATGATGCCCCGGCTGTGGGGGCCGGGGCATCGAATCAGGCTATCTAAGGGACCAACCGAATATAGCCTGAAATGGGTTCGCGGATTTTTAGCCGCGGAGCAGGTTCATCACGCCCTGCTGGCTCTGGTTCGCCTGGGCGAGCATCGCGGTCGACGCCTGCGACAGGATCGAGGCAGCCGCAAGCTTCGTCGATTCCGCCGAGAAGTCGGTGTCTTCGATGCGCGACTTGGCGGCTGCCAGATTCGTGACGGTCGACGTCAAATTGTCGACAGCCGATTCAAGGCGGTTCTGCTGTGCACCAAGGTTGGCGCGTTGCGTGGCAACGGTCTGGATGCCCGTATCGAGCAGCCCCAGAGCCGTCGCGGCGCCGGCGGCCGTCGACAGGTCGACCGTATCGACGGCGAGACCGGTGGCGGTGAGGTCGCCGATCGCGATGTTGACTGTCTGGCCCGAAGCCGTGCCGGTCTGGATGTCGATGCTCGCGCCACCCGACAGCAGGTTCGTGCCGTTGAAGGTCGTGCGGGTCGCAATATCACCGATCTGCGAAAGCAGCGCGGTGACTTCGGTCTGGATCGCGGTGCGATCGGTCGCGGCGTTCGTGCCGTTGGCCGACTGGACAGCCAGTTCGCGCATGCGAACGAGGATGTTCGAGATGCCCCCCATCGCGCCTTCGGCGGTCTGAGCAAGCGAAATGCCGTCATTGGCGTTGCGCACAGCCTGGTTCAGGCCGCGGACGCTGGCGTCCATGCGGGTGGCGATGGCAAGGCCGGCAGCATCGTCCTTGGCGCTGTTGATGCGCTTGCCGCTCGACAGGCGTTCCATCGCCTGCGACTGGGAGCGTTCGGCAACACGCGAGTTATTCTGGGCGCGAAGCGCGCTCACATTGGTGTTGATGACAGTCATAATGTTCCTTTCCGGCCTCGATGGCCATTCCCGTGATGTGAGGGCTCGAGGAGCGGTCACGAAAAGCAGTAACGGCGGGCGGCGGCGGCGCTTAAGCCCGCCCCGTCAAAAAAACGCCGAAAGCGCCTGATCGCCGAGGCGGCAATGATTCAACATCCTGAAAAACAGCGATAAATTTTTCTGGCACGGCCTTTGCATTGTTCTTTGCGTGCGGCGCACCGCCGCGCCAAGGACGGATGGAAAGCAATGAGCACGATTGACCCGAGCCGGCTGCTGCAGATGCGCAGTTCGATCCTCAATCAGAACCAGGCGCTGCAGCGCGCCGCCGGCCGCGGCGGTATCGGCGCGCCAGAAGGCGGCGTCGACGGCGCAGGGGGGACCCCCGATTTCGGCGCGGCGATCAACAATGCGCTGCAACAGGTCAACGCCCAGCAGTCGAAGGCGAGCGCGATCAGCGAAGCCTACGAACGCGGCGACACGCACGACATCGTCAGCGTGATGATCGAGCGGCAAAAGGCCTCGCTCGGCTTTGAAACCACGCTGCAGGTCCGTAACAAACTGCTGTCCGCCTACCGCGACATCATGAACATGCCGGTCTAACCCATGGCCGAGACCCAGATCCTGACCCCCGTCGACGACGGCGCCGCGAACCGCCTGCCCGCTCCCGTCCTCGGCGGCCGCCTCGCACCGCTCACCGGGTTCGTCCGCCAGCCGGCGGTGCAGCGCGCGCTGCCCGCGATCGCGATGACGACCGCGATCGGCATCGCCGCGCTCGCCTATTTCACGATGCAGTCGGCACCGCAGGCCCAGCTGTTCGCCGGGCTCGACGACACCGACAAGTCGGCGGTTGCCGACGCGCTGCAGACGCAAGGCATCGCCCACAGCATCGATCCGACGACGGGCGCGCTGACGGTCGACGCCGACAAGCTGCACCAGGCGCGCATCGCGCTCGCCGGACAAGGCCTGCCCAAGGCGCAGCCGAGCGGCGACAGCCTGATCGCCTCGCTGCCCATGGGATCGAGCCGCGCGATCGAGGGCGAAACGCTCCGTTCGGCGCGCGAGGCCGACCTGTCGCGCACGATCGAGACGATCGATGCGGTGAAGGGCGCGCGCGTCCATATCGCCGCCGCCGAACCCAGCCTGTTCGTTCGCGAGGACAAGCCTGCGACCGCGTCGGTCATGCTGTCGCTGCAGAATGGCCGCTCGCTCTCCGACGGTCAGGTGCAGGCGATCCGCTTCCTCGTCGCTTCCTCGGTCCCCGGGATGAACGCCGACCAGGTGTCGGTGATCGACCAGCGCGGCGCATTGCTCTCCGATACCGCGAGCGGCAGCGACATGAAGGCGTTCCAACTCCAGTTGCAGGTCGAGGACCGCTTCCGCCGCGCGCTCGACACCTTGCTCGGCCCGATGCTCGGCGCCGGCAATTATACGGTCGAGGTCCACGCCGACGTCGACATGTCCGAAAGCCAGGCGACGCGCGAGAGCTTTCCCAAGGACGACCGCGCGATGACCAGCGAACAGATTACCCGATCGGTCAGCGGCGCGAGCACCCCGCCCGCGGTCGGCATCCCCGGCGCGCTGTCGAACCAGCCGCCGCAGGCGACGACGGTCACCGCCAACGCGCCGGCGCCGACGCCCGCCCCCGCCACGACCCCCGGAACCGAGAGCAATGAAAAGGCCGCGCGCGCCTATGAAGTCGGCCGCGAAATTTCGGTGACGCACTCGCCGCAGGGCCAGCTTCGCCGTGTCTCGGTCGCGGTGGCGCTCAACCAGGGCAAGAAAGCGCTGACACAGGCCGATCTGACCAAGATCGACAATCTGGTGAAGGGCGCGATCGGTTATGATGCGACGCGCGGCGACCTCGTCGCGATCAACCAGCGCCCCTTCGTGCAGGTCGAAGACGCCGCGCCTGCCTTCTACGACCAGGGCTGGTTCATGCCGCTGATCCAGCAGGTCGGCGCAATCCTCGCCGCCTTGCTCGCCTTCCTGTTCATCGGCCGCCCGCTGATCCGCGCCGCCAAGGAACGCGGCGCGGCGCGCGCCGAGCGCAACGCCGCCCTCGAAGAATCGCTGCTCGCCGCCACCGACGGGCGCCCCGCGCTCGTCAGCGGCCATGGCGGCCGCGAAATCACGCTCGAGATGATCGAACAGGCGCCGAGCTACGAAGCGCGCGCCAACCTCGTCCGCGCTTTTGTCCGCCAGGATTCGGCGCGCGCCGCGCTGGTCGTCCGCCACCTTATGCAGGAGGGCGCCCGTGCCTGACGCCGCCGAAATCGACCAGACACCGACGAAGCCCGCCATCGAGGGATCGGCCGCCGCCGCGATCCTGCTGATGCTGCTCGACGAAAGCGAAGCCGCGACGATCCTCAAGCAGCTCGGCCCCGAAGAGGTACGCCAGCTGGCGAAGGCGATGTTCGACACCGCCAACGCCAGCGAACAGCAGATCGGGCAGGCGCTCGACCGTTTCGTGACGCGCAGCCGCGACGTCAGCGCGCTCGCGATCGGCGCCGACACGCGCATCCGTACCGTGATGAACGAGGCGGTCGGCAATGTCCGCGCCGACAATATCCTCGCCGCCATCGCGCCGCAGCGGAGTGCCGCGTCGCTCGAGATGCTGCGCTGGATGGATGTCGATGCGATCAGCGGGCTGCTCGCCAGCGAGCATCCACAGGTCGGCGCGCTGATCCTGTCGGTGCTCGTTCCCGATGTCGCCGCGCGTGCGATCGAGACGCTCGACGAAGTACTGCAGGCCGACCTTGTCCTGCGCGCCGCGATGCTCACCTCGGTCCCCGCCGCGGCGATCGAGGATCTCGAATCGGTCCTCGCGAGCGCCAATGTCGATGGCCAGCGCGTCGCCAAGCAGGCGATCGGCGGTCCGAGCGACGTCGCCAAGATCATGAAGAAAATGCCGAAACAGCTTTCCGAACGCACGCTCCGTTCGCTCAAGAAGCACGACCGGCAGCTCGCCCAGACGATCGAGGAAGAGATGTTCATCTTCGAAAACCTGCGCGACCTCGACAAGAAGAGCCTCGGCAGCGTGCTGCGTTCGGTCGATGCGGCGCAGCTCGCGATCGCGCTCAAGGGCGCCGACGAGGAGATGGTCGACCTGTGCCTCGCCACCATGTCGAAGCGCGCGTCGGAAACGATCCGCGACGAAATGGCCGAGATGACGATGGTCAAGCGCGCCGACGTCGACGATGCGCAAAAGAGCATCATGCTGATCGTCCGCCAGATGGCGGCGGCAGGCGAAATCATGATCGCGGGCAGCGGCGACGACTATGTCTGATCGTGCCGCCGAAACCGGCTTTGCCCCCGTCGCACTCGCCGACGCCATGGCCCGGACCGGCGGATTTCGCCCGCTGTCGTTCGGCGCGGACGTGCGCGAGACCGAAGCCGCGCCGCAAAGCCCCGACGATCTCGACCTCGACGATCCCTTCGCCCGCGGTCTGGCCGAAGGCCAGCGTGTCGCCGAAGCCGCCTTTGTTGCCGAGCGCCACCAGCTGCTCGCGCTCCTCGCCGGCGCCGAGGCGTTGCAGGACGAGCCGAGCGAGGAGCTCGCGCAGCTGATCGCCGAGACCGTCGAACGGCTGGTCCGCCAGATCGTCGCCGCCGCGCCGATCGACGCCGAATGGCTGCGGACGCAGGCCCAGACCGCGGCCGACATGGTCGCCGACGCCGACAAGGCGCGCAGCCTGTGGGTCCACCCCGAAGATGCCGCGCTGCTCATCGACTGCCCGCTCACGATCGCGCTCGAAAGCGATCCCGCGATGATGCGCGGCACCGTCCGCATCGAAACCTCGACCGGCTGGATCGAACATGGCCGCGCGGTCTATCTCGACGAACTGCGCGCCGCGCTGGGTACGGGAGACGCCGCATGACGCGCCGCCTCGCCATGAGCGCGCAACAGCTGCTCGACCCCGTCGACCTGACGCATGCCAGCCCGCGCCGTATCGGCACGCTCGTCTCGCACGAGGGCATCATGCTGGAGGTGTCGGGCTTTCCGCAGCCGCTCGGCAGCAATGTCCGCATCCGTTCGGCGAACAATGATTATGTCTATGGCGAGGTTGTCGGCTTTCGCGGCCAGAGCAGTCTCGTCCTTCCCTTTGACACCAACATGCCGCTCGTCACCGGCGCGCCGGTCGAACCGCATGGCGCGAGCTCCATGGTTGCGTGCGGCAAGGCGCTTCTCGGCCGCATCATCGATGCACAGGGCAACCCGCTCGACGGCCGTCCGCCGGTCAAATCGCAATTCCAGTGGCCGCTTGCCGGGCGCAAGGTCAATCCGCTGCGCCGCGGCCGCGTGACCAAGCCGCTCAACATGGGCGTGCGCGCGATCAACGGCCTGCTCACCGTCGGCGAAGGCCAGCGCGTCGCGATCATCGCGGGCTCGGGCGTCGGCAAGTCGGTGCTGATGGGTCAGATGATCGCCGGCACCGAATGCGACGTCATCGTCGTCGGCCTGATCGGCGAGCGCAGCCGCGAGGTCAGCGATTTCGTCGAAACCAAGCTGCCCCCCGAGGTGCGCAAAAAGGCGGTCGTCGTCGCGGTTCCCGCCGATCATCCGCCGCTGCTCCGGCTACGTGCCGCGATGCGCGCGACCGCGATCGCCGAAGCGTTTCGCGCCGACGGCAAGAAGGTGCTGCTGCTGATCGACAGCCTCACGCGTGTTGCCCATGCGCAGCGCGAGATCGGGCTCACGCTCGGCGAGCCGCCGACGATGAAGGGTTATCCGCCCTCGGTCTTCGCGCTGATCCCCTCGCTGTGCGAGCGCGCCGGCATTGACAAGCAGACCGGCGGATCGGTCACCGCGCTCTATACCGTGCTCGCCGACGGCGGCGACATCGACGATCCGGTCGTCGACTCAGCAAGAGCGATCGTCGACGGCCATATCATCCTGTCGCGCCAGCTTGCCGAACAGGGGGTCTATCCCGCGATCGACGTCGCGCGTTCGCTGTCGCGCACGATGGTCGATTCGGTCGATCCCGAACATGCCGTCGCCGCCGCGCGCTTCCGCCAGCTCTGGTCGGCCTATGAAGAGAACCGCGATCTGATGCTGATGGGCGCCTATGTCGCCGGCGGCGATCCGGTGCTCGACACCGCCATCGCGCGCCACGCCGACCAGCTCGCCTTCGTGACCCAGCCCGCCAAGGCGCAGGTCGATTTCGAACTTTCCCGCCAAGCCCTGATTGAAGGATATTCCGCATGAACGCCCGCACCGCACGCCGCAAACGTATCATCCGCGTGCGCACCGTCGAACATCAGATGGCGGAAGCCAATCTCGCGCGCGCCAATGGCGAACTCGCGAACCTCGTCGAACTGGCCAAGCGGCTCGAAACGCTGCGCGTCGACCTTGCGATGGCGAAGGGGGCGGTCGCGGGCGGCGCGCTCAACACGATCGGCGAACTCGCGATGCGCCTCGACATCGCGCAGGAAAATCTGACTGCGCCGCTGAGCAACGCCAACGCGCGCCGCGACCAAGCCGGCGCGCTTGCCCAGAGCGCGATGGTCAAGGAAGAATCGGCGGTCCGCCTCTACGAACGCAGCCGCAAGTCGGCCGAAGCCGAACAGGAACGCCGCAGCGACGCCAACCGCCCGCACCGCGCCCGGAATGGCATGCGCCTGCGCCTGATCGAAGGCGGCGCATCATGATGAGCGCGCCCTCGCTCCCCTCCGCGCAGGGCCCGGCGCCCGCTGGCTTCGCCGCCTTTCTCGCGACGATCGGTCAGGTTTCGGCTGACGGCAGCGAAGCCGGCGGATTCGACCAGCTGCTCGCCGCCGCTCCAGTGAGCGGGGCGATCGCGCCGGCAGACGGCGCAGCTGCGATCCCGTTTGTCCAGGCCAATTTTGTTCAGGCCAATGCCGCGCAGGCATCGCCCGTCAAAGGCGCGGCGCCGCATGTCGGTACCGCACCGACCGAAACCGCAGTCGTCCCCGAAACGCCGGTGGCGAAGCCCGAGACAGTCGAAGCCGATGCCGCAGCGGCCCTTGCCGCCAATCTTCTGATCGCGCTGAACGGCGGCAACACCGCCCCTGCCCCCAAACCCGTGTCCGGCAAACCGGTTCCGGCCGCGACCGAAACCGAGACCGCCGCCGACCCCGCCGCCGACGAAGCCGTCACGGCCGCGTCGGTCGCTACCTGGTTGGCAGCCGTCGTGGCTGTCCCCACCACGACCAAGCCCGCCAAGCCGGCGGAAGCCGCCGCCGTCCCAGCTCGCGACGACGCCGCCGCACCCACCACGGCGCGGTCGCGCGAAGCTGCGCCGACGCCGATGCTCACCATCGCAGGCACCGAGCCGCCGACGGCGAAACCCGCCGAAGCCGCTCCGTCGATGACGATCCAATTCGCCCAGCCGGCGGCGCAGGGCACCGCCATCCTCGGCGAGACTGCGCAGCCCGCGCTTATTGCCGAACGCGTGCTCGACATGGACAGCGACGGCGCGTGGATCGACCAGCTCGCACGCGACATCGCCGCGACCAAATCGGACGGCGGCGACATCAGCTTTCGCCTGATGCCGCGCCACCTTGGCCGCCTCGACATCGCGATGCGGATGGGGGACGAGGGCATGTCGCTGAAGATGGACACCCATCACGAAGCGACCGCGACGATCGTCACCGCCGCGCAGGGCCGCCTCGTCGAAGAGCTGCGCCAGCAGGGCGTGCGTGTTTCGGGCGCCGAAGTGACGTGCACGCCCGGCGAAACCGGCCGCCAGTCGCAGGGCCAGGGCCGTGCCGCGACGCCCGATCCCGCGCATCTTATCGAAACCGCCACCGAGCGCGCCGAGCCGCGCCCGAAAACCGATAGCGAAGAGCACGCCGGCGACCGCCGCGGCCGCTTCGCCTGATCAGAAAGGGTCCCATCATGGCCAAGGATACTATCGAAGGCGCCCCCAAGAAGAAGGGCAAGTTCAAGAAGCTGCTGCTGATCGGCGTCGCCGCGATCGTGCTGATCGGCGCCGGCGCGGGTGCCGGCATCTATTTCGGCGCGCTGTCGGCGCATGAGGCCAAGCCCGAGGATCATTATCCCAAGCTGGTTGAACGCAGCAACAAGGACGAAGCCCCCGCCGCCGAGGGCGAAAGCGAAGAGGCGCCGCCGAAGGTCGGCACCGTGTCGGTCCCGAACGACAAATATAAGGTCGACCCCAAGAAATATGAGGTCACCTATTATCCGATCACCGAGGCCTTCACGACGAACCTCGCCGACGGGTCGGGTTTTCTCCAGATAGGTATCAGCCTTTCGACCTTCTACGACGGCAAGGTTATCAATAATATCAAACGCCAGGCGGTGCCGATCCGCTCGGTCGTCCTTATGGTGCTCGCCGAACAGGATCCGGCGCTGCTCTCGACATCGCAGGGTAAACAACGGCTTCAGCGCCAGCTGACCGCCGCGATCAACGATGTGCTGCGCGAGAAGGAAGGTTTCGGGGGTATCGACAATGTTTATTTCACGAGCCTGGTGATCCAGTGACCACCAGCGCCAAATCCGTAAAAGCCGTGAAGGCCCCAGCCGCGCCTACCGCCCAGTCAGCCGACACAAAGGCGTCGCTGCTGCTGCGCAAGGCGGAGGGCGGCTATGCCTTCCCCGCGCTCGACAGCGTCGCCAACCAGTTCGCACGCAGCTTGCGCGATCTCGTCCGCGCACTCGGCGCCCCGGCGATCCAGGTCGAGCGCGCCGGCGCCGAGCAGATGAGCTTTGCTGACTGGAGCGCATCGGCGGCGCCGGCGATCTTCTGGCGCTATCACGCGCCGCCGCTCAAGGGTCCGGTGTTGCTCGCCGCCGCGCGGCCGCTGATCCTCCAGCTCGTCGACATCTTCTATGGCGGCAAGGGCGCGCTCGCCGCCGAGCGCGAAGAGCTGACCGACGCCGAAGAGCGCTTCGCCGCGCGACTTGGCCGCGACATGGGGCTGCAACTCGCCGCCGCATGGCGCGACAAGCTCGCGATGGAGCCCGAACTCGATTGCGTCACGACCGATCCCGCGAAACTCGCCGCGGTCCGCGCCGACGACGAATTGTTCGTCCAGCGCTTCATCCTGCGCGGCGCGCCGTTCGAGGGCCGGACGATCGTCTGCGCCTATCCGCTCGCCTCGCTGCGCGGCATCGCGGGGGCCGAGGCGGTACTCGAAACGCAAGCCGCCAACGACAGCGATCCGCTGTGGAGCGGCGCGCTGAACAAGGCGCTGCGCGACGTGCGCCTCCCCGTCCGCTCGGTGCTCGCGCGCCCCGAAATCAGCCTCGTCAAGCTGCTCGCGCTCGCAGTCGGCGACATCATCCCGCTCACCATGCCGCGCCATGTGCCGGTGACCGTCGCCGGACGCAGCTTCGCGGTCGGCAGCATCGGCGAAGCCAATGGCAACGCCGCCATCATGATCGAACATATCGAAAAAGGACCGAACCATGAATGACATCAGCGATGCCCCCAAGGCCGCGCGCGCCGAGCGCCGCGACAACAAGAATATCGCCGCGGCGCCCAATTTCGACCTGCTCGCCGGCGTATCGCTGCGCGTGTCGGTCGAGGTCGGCTCGACCTCGATGACGCTCGCCGAGCTGCTCGCGATCGACGAAGGCAGCGTGATCGAACTCGACCGCGCGGCGACCGACCTGCTCGACATTTATGCCAATGGCACGCTGATCGCGAAGGGCGAGATCGTCAGCGTCGATGGCCGTTACGGTATCCAGGTCGCCGACATCGTCGCCCCGGCGCGCGGCCTCGAAGGTTTCGAGCGGAGGGCCTGATGTTCGAATATATCCTCCGTCTGCTCATCCTGCTGCCGCTGATCGGCGGCATGGCGTGGGGCAGCCTGTGGCTGTGGAAGCGCGTCCAGATGGGGGTGCCGCTCACCGGGGCCAAGCGCCCGCGCGCGGTCGAGATGGTCGACGTCCTGCCGCTCGGCCCCGGATCGAAGCTCGCGGTCGTCGAATTCGGCGGCCAGCAGATCTTGATCGCGGTGTCGCGGGGCGGCATCACCCGGCTGGCCGACAATAGCGAGGGCGATTTCCATGCGGATTGATCGCCGCCACTGGCTGCGCGCCGCAGCGATCGCGGGTGGCATCGGCCTTCTCTGCGCCGCGCCCGCCGCTTATGCGCAGGCGGCCGGCGGCCTCAGCCGCGCGGTGAACGAGATCGGTGGCGACGGCCGTCCGCTCAGCCTGTCGCTGCAGATCCTCGTCCTGATGAGCCTGCTGACGGTGCTGCCGTCGCTGCTCCTGATGATGACCAGCTTCACGCGCATCATCATCGTGCTGTCGATCCTGCGCCACGCGCTGGGGCTGCAACAGACGCCGCCGAACCAGGTGCTCGTCGGGCTCAGCCTGTTCCTGTCGCTGTTCGTGATGCAGCCGGTGATTACCGAAGTGAATCGCGTCGCGATCGAGCCTTATGGCCAGGAACAGATCGACATCGGCGAAGCCGTGTCGCGATCGGGCGTCGCGCTGCATGGCTTCATGATGAAACAGACGCGCAAGACCGACCTGATGATGTTCGCGAAAATCGCCAAGGCGCCGACCTATGCGCGTCCCAGCGACGTGCCCTTCTCGATCCTGCTGCCCGCTTTCGTCACCAGCGAACTCAAGACCGCGTTCCAGATCGGCTTCCTCATCTTCCTGCCTTTCCTTGTCATCGACCTGATCGTAGCCTCGGCGCTGATGTCATTGGGTATGATGATGCTGTCGCCCACGATCATATCGATGCCCTTCAAGCTCTTGCTCTTCGTCCTCGTCGACGGCTGGGCGCTGACGATGGGCTCGCTCGCTTCGTCCTTCATGAGTTAGCGCGATGGAAGCCGACTATTTCATCGGGGTGGCGCAGCAGTCACTGTGGATCCTCGCGCTCGCCTCGGCGCCCTTGCTGCTGCCGGTGCTCGTGATCGGCGTGCTGCTCGGCATGGTGCAGGCCGCGACCTCGATCAACGAGCAGACGCTGACTTTCGTGCCCAAGCTGATCGTCGCGGCGATCTGCCTCGCGATTTTCGGCGGCAGCATCCTCGTGCTGCTCACCGACTTCACGCGCGAGATCTTCGCGCAGATCCCCAGTCTGGTGAAGTAAGCCGGGGATGAATCCCGCCGACATCCCGAATATCGAGGCGATGCTCCAGCTGTGGATGCTGGGGATGATCCGTCCCGGCGCCGCCTTCATCGCCGCGCCGGTGTTCGGCGCATCGAGCGTGCCCGTCCAGCTGCGGCTGGTAATCGCGCTCGCGGTCGGGGTGCCGGCGGTGGCCGCGTCGGGCATGGCGCTGCCGCCCGAAGGGATCGTTTCGGTCCCGGGCTTCCTGCTCGTCATCGGCGAAGTGGTGATCGGCCTCGGTATCGGCTTCGTCCTCCAGATGGGGCTCGCCGCCGCCTTGCTCGCGGGCGAAGCGATCAGCAATGCGATGGGCCTCGGCTTCGCGTCGATGGTCGATCCCTTGAGCGGCCAGTCGAGTTCGGCGATCGGCCAGTTCCTGTCGATGCTCGCGACCGCGCTCTTCCTCGCCGCCGACGGCCATCTCGTGCTGATCGGCATCATCGTCGACAGCTATGGCGCGCTGCCGCCGGGTAATGCCTTCCCGTCGTTCGACGCGATCGGCGGGCTGCTTCGTTTCGGCAGCCTGATGTTCGCCGCGGGGCTCACTATTGCGATGCCGGTCGGCTTCGTGCTGATCCTCGTCCAGCTCATCATGGGCGTGATCGGCCGCTCGGCACCCGCGCTCAACCTGTTCGCGGTCGGCATTCCCGCAACGCTGCTCGCGGGGATCGTCCTGCTCGGCGTCGCCACCCCCGCGATGGCCGAGGCGATCGCGCGCATCCTGTCCGACGCGCTCGACGGCGCGCGCATGATCGCGGGAATCTGACAAGATGGCGGGGGCGACCGAGAAGGACCAGAAAACCGAACAGCCGACGGCGAAGAAGCTGACGGACTCGGCGCGCGAAGGCGATGTGCTGATGTCGCGCGAGCTGGCGACCGCCTTGATGATGCTCGCCGCTGCGGGCTGGATGATCGCCGCGGGCGGCTGGTTCGTCCAGTCGGCGGGCGATCTGCTCCGCCGCGGCCTGACGCTGACCGCCGCCGACGTCGCCGATTTCGCGCCGGGCGAGGCGCTGATGCGCAACGGGGTCGAGATCTTGCTGCCGCTCGCGAGCCTGTTTGCGCTCGCGATCGGCGCCGCGGTCGCCGGGCCGGCGCTGCTCGGTTCGTTCGGGTGGCGCGGCAAGGCGTTGCACTTCAAGGGCAATCGCATGAACCCGATGACCGGGCTCAAGCGCATGTTCGGGATGCAGGGGGTCACCGAACTCGGCAAGGCGATGGCCAAAGTGCTGCTGCTCGGCACCATCGGATACTGGCTGGTCGAGGGCAGCCTGCCCGCGATCATGACGATGGCGTCGACCGACCTCATGGCCGCGATCGGGCTTGCCGGAAAAGCGATCGGCCATGCGATGCTGGTACTCGCCGGCGGCCTGGTCGTCATCGCGCTGATCGACGTGCCGGTGCAATGGTTCACGCGCAACAAGCGGCTGATGATGAGCAAGCAGGAAGTGAAGGAGGAGATGCGCCAGTCCGATGGCGCCCCCGAGCTCAAGCAGGCGCAGCGCCAGCGCGCGCACGAGATATTGAGTGGTTCGGCGCGCAAGGCCGTGTCCGACGCAACCGTCGTCCTCACCAATCCGACCCATTTCTCGGTCGCGCTTCGTTATCGCCCCGGGATCGATGCGGCGCCCGTCGTCGTCGCGCGCGGGCGCGGCGACGTCGCGCTGTCGATCCGCGAACTCGCGCGCGGCGCCAGCGTTCCCATCCTCGAATATCCGCAGCTGACCCGCGCCATCTATTTCACCGCGCGCGCCGGGCGTGTGATCCCGGAGGAATTGTTCGTCGCCGTCGCCACCGTGCTCGCCTTCGTCTTCCAGCTCGAGCGCGCCGCCGCCGAGGGTACGGTACCCCCGCCGGTCGATGTGCCGCCCACGCATCGCTTCGATCCCGATGGTCGCCGCCAGGCTTAAAATCGCCGCGCCGCCGCCGTTAAGGGATGCGAAGGATATTTTGCCATGGTCAGTTCAATCATCAACAGCTTGGGCTTTGGTTCGGGCATCGACACCAAGCAGCTGGTCACCGACCTGTCGAATGCGTCGCGCGAACCGAAGGTCGCGCGCATCACCACGCTGACCCAGCAGAACCAGACGCGGATCAGCGCGCTCGCGCAGGCGCGATCCGACCTCGAAGGCTTTGCCGATTCGCTGGGCCAGATGGTCAGCGACGGCACGCTGCGCAGCACCCCGACGGTGTCCGACGAGAGCGTATTGACCGCTACGAGCCGTGCCGGTCTTTCCGCCGACAGCTTTGCGGCGACCGTCATGGTGACCCAGCTTGCGCGCGCGCAAAGCAGCTATTCGGGCGTGGTCGCCGACCGCACCGCGGCGATCGGCACCGGCACGATGACGCTGACCGTCGGCGGCGTCGCCAAGACGATCACCGTCGGCGCCACGAACAACAGCCTCAACGGGCTCGCCGATGCGATCAACGCCAGCGGTGCCGGGGTCACCGCGTCGATCATCGCCGACGAAGGCGGCCATCGCCTGATCCTGAAAGGTCCGTCGGGCGAAGCGAACGCCTTCACCCTCACCGCCGACGCGGGGGCCGATCCGGGCTTGAATGCCTTTGCCACGGGCGGCGGCATGACGCTGGGCCAGAGCGCCCTGAACGCCGAATTCACGATCGACGGGGTGGCGTTCAGCCGCGCGAGCAATATCATCGACGATGTCGTTCCCGGCATGTCGCTGACGCTAAAAAAAGCGGCACCCGGCCAGCCGGTCGACATCGGCGCGAGCCGCCCGCTCGACATGATCAAGCAGACCGTTGGCGATTTCGTCTCGGTCTATAACCAGCTCAAGAAAAGCCTGTCGTCCGCCGCCGGCCTGTCGGGGTCGACGACCTCGCTGCGCGAACTCGAACGCGAGCTTGCGGGCTTGGTCGGCAAGGTGCTTTCGAGCCATGGCAGCATCAACAAGCTGACCGACATCGGCATTTCGACGACAAAAGAGGGCCTTCTCGCCGTCGACGAGGCGAAGCTCGCCAAGGTGCTCGAGACCGACGCCGGCGCGGTCGAGGCCTTGTTCAATCCGCGCCGCGACGGGGCGCATAACGAGACGACCGATCCGGGTATCGCCTTCGCCCTCGACGCGATCCGCGACAAGGCGATCGCCACCGACGGCGTGATCGACCGCGTGTCGAGCTCGCTCAAGGCGAAAAGCGAAACGCTCGCCGAGCAGCTCGAGAAGATCGAGGAACGCGAAGATGCCTATCGCGCGCGGCTCGAGAAGCAATATGGGTCGCTCGACGCGCGGCTTGCGGCGTTCAAGGCGACGCAAACCTATCTCGAACAGCAGATCAAGCTCTGGACCAACCAGGGCAACGACTAGGGACCAGGGCCGTGAACGCTACCGCCTCGACCGTCCGGGCGACCGGACTCTATCGCCGATTGCAGTATGAAAGCCGCGCCGCGGCCGCCGACCCCGTCGAGCTGGTGACGATGCTCTATGACGAGCTCGAAACCGCCGTCGGCGTGCTCGCGGCGATGGTACGGCAGGGCCAGCGCGTCTCGGCCACCGAACCCGCGCACCGCGCGCGCGCGATCCTGATCGGATTGGATGCGGGTCTCGATCGCGAGGCGGGGGGGGATGTGGCGACCGCGCTGTCGCGCGTGTATCGGAGCATGCGGCGCAAGCTCGACGAGGCGGTCGCGCAGAACAACGCCGAGGCACTGACCGAACTACTCGACGGGATTTTGACGATCAGCGCCGCCTGGCGGCAGCTTCGCTGATCCCCGATCCACCGACATGGAAATATGGCACCCGGCCCGCCCCTCGAATGGGGAGCGGACCGGTGCCGTCTTGTGCAATCTAAACTGGTTACCCGGCCGCCCGAGGTGGGGACGGGCGGCCGGGTGGAGCGGGGGCGGACCAGAGCCCCCTTTTTTCAGCCATGCTGAAACCTGTGTCGCGGCCGGTCAGGCGGCCTGCTGGTGAACCCCATATTTGCGCATCTTTTCGATCAGCGTCGTGCGCTTCAGCGTCAGCAGGCGCGCGGCTTCGGAAATGATGCCGTCGGCGAGGTCGAGCGCGACGTAGATCTGTTCGAGTTCGATCGTTTCGATCTCGCGCTTGAGGTCAATCGGGCGGCCCGGCGCCGGCGTCTTGGCATGCGGCGTGCCCGAAGCGAACGGCGCGGCGGCAAGGTCTTCCGCGCTGGCCTGCACCAGGGCGGGGCTGCTGGGGACAGCCCGCCGTGGTGCAAGCGCTGCGGTGGGGTTCAAAAGCATGGCGACGTCTTCGACGCCGAGCGTCTCGCCGCCATGGAGAACGCTGGCGCGTTCCACAAAATTGCGCAGTTCACGGACATTGCCCGGCCAGCCATGCTGCATCAGCAGCGTCATTGCCGCATCGTCGAAACGGCACTTGGCGTCGGCGGGCATCTTGCGCTGGAAATGACGGATCAGCGCGGGAATATCCTCGACGCGGTTGGCAAGGCTGGGGACCTGGAGCACAACCACGCCGAGCCGGAAGAACAGGTCTTCGCGGAATTTGCCATCGGCGATCGCGGCGCCGAGATCCTGGTGGGTAGCCGAAATGACGCGGATGTCGACGGCCTTCACGTCGCTGCTGCCAACGCGGACGATCGTCCGGTCTTCGAGCACGCGGAGCAGTTTGACCTGCATGTCGAAACGCATGTCGCCGATTTCGTCGAGGAAGAGCGTGCCGCCCTCGGTCGCTTCGAAATGGCCGATGCGGCGGGCATGTGCGCCGGTGAAGCTGCCCTTTTCATGCCCGAACAATTCGGATTCGATCAGTTCGCCAGGGATCGCGCCGCAGTTGATCGCGGAGAAAGCCTTGCCGGCGCGAACGCCTTCGTCATGGATTGCACGGGCGACGAGCTCCTTGCCCGACCCCGACGGACCGCAGAGCATCACCGAGGCGTTCGAGCGCGCCACGCGGCGGATCATTTCCCGCAGCCGGCAGGTCGCCGGACTCGTCCCGATGATCAGCGCTTCAAGCGCCGCGTTAACATTCTGCCCCACCGTCATTTTCGTCTCCACCGCGCCCCCCAATCGGCGCCTTTTCGATGGATCCAGAGATTGACGAAATTGGTAAACAAAAGCTTAGTTGGGACGAGCTAACTCTTTCAAAATAAATGGTTATTGCCAAAATGGAAGTAATGGGCCCGCAATTGCGTTAACCATCCCCGAAACGCTGCCAAACTGGCACTAATTGTTGCCGCCGCTTCGCCAGCCGAGCGTGATCGAGATGCGGCGGTTGCGCGGATCGAATCGGTCGGAGGGCACGTAGGGCTCGCGATCGGCAACCCCTTCGATGCGCGAAAAGCGATCCGACGTGATGCCGCGAAACTCGAGATAGTGGCGCGTCACCTCGGCGCGGTCGACCGACAGGCGCCAGTTGTTCGTCCCCGCCTTCGCCGACCAAGGGGCCGCATCGGTATGGCCGCGGATCATCACCTGGTTGGAAACGGTCGCGATCGGCTCTGCAATCTCGCGGAACAGCCGCGCGCCATCGGGGGTCAGCTGGCTGGTGCCGATCACGAACATCGAAAAATCGGCGTCGTCGATCACGTCGATGCGCAGCCCTTCGATCGTTTCGGTGAACCGTACATTGCGCGCGAGGCGCTTGAGGTCGCCCTTGCTCGACACCCGATCCATCAGCGATTGGGCGATCAGGTTGAATTTCTTCGACTCCGCCTCGCGCTCGCGCCCCGAGGCCTCACGCGGCCCGCCAACGGCGTCGCGCGGAATGGTCATCGCCCGCGTGCCAGTCTGCGCCGCGCCATGTGGATATTTGTCGGCCGCCACCAGCGAATCGCCCCCGAACAGGCCGGTCGATCCCGCGGTGTCGGCTTTCGTCTGAACGATCGTCGGCGCGAAATAGTCGGCGAGCGCCTTGCGCTGCTTCTCGGTCGTCGCGCCGAGCAGCCACATCAGCAGGAAGAAGGCCATCATCGCGGTCACGAAGTCGGCATAAGCGACCTTCCACGCCCCGCCATGGTGCGCGGCGTGCGGCGCCGCGACGATCTTCTTGACGATGATCGGCCGCGGCATGTTGGGACGCGCGGCCATTTAGGGTCTGGCCCGACTATTTATGGGTCCGAGGCGTCGAAATGGCGAAGATATTGGGTGTCGGCGGGTGCAGCGGGTAGCATCGCTACCCGCAAGACCGCGCAAGCCCAAGATCGAAGCCATTTCGGCGTCCCTTCGGGATTTGATCGATTTTGCCCATGGCTGCGTCAGCAAGCCTTGAAATATCAGCATATTACTTCGCCTTGCTTCCTTGCCCTGAACAAAATCGCTTCAAACCTCGGACCCATAAATAGTCGGGCCAGACCCTAACGACCCCGCATTCCGTCGAACACTTCGGCAAAGCTCGGCTGGTTGTCATGCGAGACGCCCGAACGCGCCGCTTCGATCACCAGCGGCTGCGGGTGGCCATGCAGCGACGCGATGATCAGCTGCTTCACCGTATGATAGATCGCGGCATCGCTTTCGATCACGGTGCGCGCGCGCGTCGCGAAGGGGCCGACGAGGCCATAAGCGAGGAGCACGCCCAGGAAGGTGCCGACCAGCGCCGAGCCGATCATCGCGCCGAGGATCTCGGGCGGCTTGTCGATCGAACCCATCGTCTTCACGACGCCGAGCACCGCGGCGACGATACCCAGAGCCGGGAGCGCGTCGGCCAGGCTCTGCAGCCCGTCGGCGGGCTTGATCGCGTGGTGGTGGTGGTTCTTTACCGCATTGTCCATCACATCCTCGACCGCGTGCGGGTCGAGCGTGCCCGATGACACGACGACGAGGCGCAGCGTATCGCAGATGAGGTGGACCAAAGTCTGGTCCTTCAGCAGTTTGGGATATTGCTGGAAGATCGGCGAGTTTGCCGGATCCTCGATATGCGGTTCGACCGCGACCGGCCCCTCGATGCGCATCATCTTCATCAGCGTCGAGACGAGCAGGATGCAGTCGAGATAGTCCGATTTCTGATAGGTCGGACCCTTGAATACCTTGACCAGCCCGCCGCCGAGCGCCTTCAGGTCCTTGCCCGAATTGCCGATGATGAGCGATCCGACCGCGGCGCCGCCGATGATAAGCATCTCGTGCGGCAACGCGTGCATGACGGGACCGAGGTTGCCGCCGGTCAGCGCGAAGCCCCCGAAGACCAGCAGGATCAGTACGATGATGCCGACAACGGGAAACATGCAGGGTCAACTCCATTCGGGCGCCGAGGCCCGCAAATTCAAAGACGTCTCACTGATTAACGGCAGCGGCGCCGCGAGATTGAGCGCCGTCAGTTCAAAATATCGAACAAGGTCTGCCGGTTGATCTTGGCAAAGGCCGCCTGCGCGGCGCTCAGCGTCAAATCGTGCGCGTTGAGTTCGGCGATCGCGACCGACAGGTCGGTGTCCTCGACCGCCGAGCGTTCGTCCTTGAGCGTGATGCCGCGCGCCGTCAGCCCGTCGCCGATGCGTTCGAGCCGCCCGCCCGCGAGGCCGAGCGCGGCATGCTGGTCGGCGACATGGCCGATCGCAGTGGCGAGCGCGTCGATCGACGCGCCCATCGCCGGCTTGTTACCCGCCGCGACGGCCGCCGCGGCATCGCGAAGGCCCGTCGACAGGCTGTTTCCGCCAACGACAAAGACGTCGCCCGCCGACGGAACGGGCGCAAAGCTGATGTCCGAATCGAACCGCATAACCCGCGCGGAGCCGGCGGCGAACAGCGGCTCGCCGTTCGAATCGCGCGTCGCCGCAAGGCCGTCGATCTCGTCGGCGATCGTACCGAGTTCGGCGGCGATCGTGGCGCGGTCGGCGGCGCTCATCGAATCGCTCGCCGCGGCAAGCGCCAACTCGCGCGCGCGCGTCATCAAATTGCTCGCCGATTTCATCACGCCGTCGGCCTGCGAAACGAGCGCTTCGGCTGCGTTGATGTTGGCCGACCAAGCGGTCATGCTCGCCTGCGTCGTCCCGATCGTCGCGATCCGCCGCGCCGCAACGGGATCGTCGGACATGCGCAGCAGTTTTTTGCCGCCCGAAATCTGCATCTGCGTGCGTTCGAGCTGGTCGGCGAGTTTTTGCTGGCGCGCGATTTCGCGCGTCATGCGATTGCCCACGGCGTTGATCATCGTCCTGACCTTCCTAGATCGAGCTGAGCAGCGTTTGCATGGTTTCGCGCGCGACCTGGAGAGTCCGCGCCGCGGCCTGATACGCTTGCTGGAAGCGCATCAATTCGGCCGCCTCCTTGTCGAGATCGACCTCGCTCACCCCGTCGCGCGCCGCGGCCGAGGCATCGGCGCGCGTGGCGGCGGCGGCATCCTGCGCGCGCGCCGACGCCGTCGTCTGCGCCTGCGACGCCAGATGGCCCGACCAGCGTGCTTCGGGATCGTTCGCGCCGCGCATCGCGCCGAGCGCGAGCATATTGCCGTTGCTGCCCGACGCGTTCGCCGCCGCGACCCGGTCGGGGGTCAGCGGCGCCGCGGTCAGCGTCGCCGCGCTGGTGCCCGTGAACAAGGGTGCGCCCGGATTGCCATTGGCATCGGTGCCCGCCTGATGCGCGGCGTTGAGCTGGCTGGCGAATTGGGTCGCCATCGTATCGAGCGACGCGCGCTGGTCGGCGACATGGTTCGCTGCCTCCGACAATCCGGCGAGCGAGCCCGTCGATATCGCAAGCGGCGCGCCGCCGATGCTGTACGACAGGCGTCCGTCCGCCGCCGCGGTCACCGCGATCGGGTTCACCGCGCCGCCACCGACGAGCAGGTCGCCAGACCCGCTCGCGCGCAGCGTCACCGCGCCATTATTGTCGAAGGTCGGGCTGACGCCGGCCTGCGACGACAATTTGTCGAGCAACCGGTCGCGTTCGTCGAGCAGGCTCGCCTCGTTGGTTGATCCCGGCCGCGCCTTGCGGAGACCGATGTTGATCTGTTCGAGCGCATTCAGGTTCGCGTTGAATTGGTCGACCGAACTGCTGGCCGCGCCCTCGACCCCGTCGGCCATCTTGCCCAGTTGGCCCGCCACGGTGCGAAAGCCCGAGGCGATATCGTCGGCTGCCTGCAGGAACTGGCTGCGCAGCGTCTGGTTCGACGGATCGGCGGTCAGCTGGTCAGCAGTGGTGAAAAGCTTGGTGAGGCCGGTCTTGATCCCGTTCGCGTCGTCGCCGAGCGCGCCCTCGACCTTGTCGAGCCATCCGAGCCTGGTCGCCGAGCGTTCGGAATCGCCCCCCGAGATACGCGAATCCTCGATCAGCCAGGCGTCGACCGAGCGGTTTATGCCGCGGATCTCGACCCCGCCGGGATTGACATTGCCGCGATAAAAGACCGAGTCGCTACCGCTGGCGGCTTCCATCATATCGAGCCGGCGCCGCGCATATCCGGGCGTCTGGGCGTTGGCGATATTGTCGCCGATCGTCGACAGGGCGCGCGAATAGGCCTTGAGACCGCTATAGCCGATGCCGAGAAGGTCGCTCATTGTACGCCCCCGCCCAGGCCGCCCGCCAGGCCGCTTCCGGGGCCACCGACGCGCCCGCGGAACTGGCGTTCGACCATGTCGGCGATGCCGAACTGACGCATCGCGGCAAGCGAATCGGCGGTGCGCGCATCGGCCATTTCGCGAAAATTATCGGTCGCGCTCGATCCAAAGATGTCGTCGCCAAGCTTTGCCTGACGCATCGAGGCCATCAGCTGGCGCAGGATCACGGCTTCGAAAGCCTCGGCTGCCTTGCGCAGGCCGCCGTCGCCGCCGCCCGCAAGCGTGGGGGTTGCCGAAGCCGGCACCGAAGAAGAGATGGGCGTCGTCATATGATTACCAGCTCCGCCGTGAGGGCGCCGGCCTGGCTCAGCGCCTCGAGGATGGCGACCAGGTCGCCGGGGGGAACGCCCATGCGGTTGATCGCATCGACGAGCTCGGAAAGCGACGCGGTCGGTTTGACCAGCATCATCGGGCGATATTCCTCGTCGACGCCGATCTCGCTCGACTGTTCGACCGCGGTTTCGCCGCGACTGAACGGCGCCGGCTGCACCACCATCGGCGATTCCTTGATCGAGACGGTGAGCTTGCCCTGCGACACCGCCGCGGTTCCGACGCGGACCGCACCGTTGATCACGACGGTGCCGGTGCGGGCGTTGACGATCACCTTCGCCGGCGGCTCGGTACGCTGGACGCCCAGATTTTCGATCTGCGACATCAGCCGCATGCGTTCGTCGCCGTTGCCGCCCGCGCGGATCGCAATGCTCGCGCCGTCGATCATCGATGCGCTGCCTGGAATGGCCGCGTTGATCGCATCGGCGACGCGCTTGGCATTGGTCGCGTCGAACTGATGGAGGTTGAAGGTCAGCCAGTCGCCGTTCGCGAAGCCGGTGTCGACCGCGCGCTCGACCGTCGCGCCGCCGGCGATCCGACCGCTCGATGGCACATTGACCGTCAGCTTCGACCCGTCGGCGGCATCGACGCCGAGCCCGCCGATGACGAGATTGCCCTGCACCATCGCATAAATCTGTCCATCGGCGCCATAAAGCGGCGCGAGCACGAGCGTGCCGCCGCGCAGCGATTTCGCCTTGCCCATTGCCGACACGGTGACGTCGAGACGCTGGCCGGGCTTGGCAAAGGGCGGCAGTTCGGCGGTGATCATCACCGCCGCGGCGTTCTTCAGCGCCGGGTTCACCCCCGGCGGCAGCGTCAGGCCAAAACGCGACACCGCACCCTTCATGCCCAGCGTCGAATAATCGAGGCTGTCGTCGCCCGTTCCCGCGAGCCCGACGACGATGCCATAGCCGGTGAGCTGGTTGGCGCGCAGGCCCTGGAACTGGCCCATGTCCTTGATCCGCTCGGCCTGCGCCGGCGCCACAAAGGCAAAACTGGCGAGCAGGAGCGCAAAAAGGGTGAACAGGGACGGACGCTGGGTCACTTTATATTCCTCTTCAGAACGGGCTGATGATGGCGAAGAAGCGCTGCAGCCAGCCTTGCTGACTGGCGCGCGCGATCTCGCCCTTGCCGACGTAACGGATGTTCGCGTCGGCGACGCGGGTCGACAGGATGCGGTTGTCGGGGCTGATGTCGATCGCGCGAATGATGCCCGAAATCTGGACACGTTCGTCGCCGCGATTGAGCGTCAGCAGCTTTTCGCCGCGCACCAGCATCGTCCCATTGGGATAGACGGCGGCGATCGTCACGCTGACCTCGCCCGAGAGCGCGTTCGACTGCGAGGCGTCGCCCTTGCCCTTGAACTGCTGGCCGCCGCCCATCGCAATGTCGCTGGGATTGAATAGCGACAGCGGGCCGGTGGCTGGCGGCGTCAGGCCGATATTGCCGTCGCGCTGTGTGCCGGCAGCATTGCTCTTGGTCGCGGCGGTGCGCTCGACGAGCTGGATGGTGACGATGTCGCCGACCTGTCCCGCCCGCCCGCCCGAGGTGAGCGGCACATAGCTGCCCTGGAAGATCGAGCCGTTGCCCGGCAGCGGCGCCGGGGCGACCGGAACCGTGGCTGCGAAAGCCTCCGGCGGCAGCTTGTCCTTCGCGAGCGCCGGCGCGGGCGTAAGCGCGAGGGCCAGCAGGGCCATTTTAGAGAGTCTGCGAGGCATTTTTCATCATCTCGTCGGTCGCCGAGATCATCTTCGAATTGACCTCATAGGCGCGCTGCGTCTCGATCATGTCGACGAGTTCCTCGACGACATTGACGTTCGATCCCTCGAGCATGCCACCGCGAAGGGTGCCGCGGCCTTCCGCGCCCGCGGCGCCGACCTGCGGCGCACCCGACGCGGCGGTTTCGACCAGCATATTGTCGCCGATCGCCTGCAGTCCCGCCGGATTGGCAAAGCGCGCGAGCTCGATCCGGCCCAGCTCGGTGAGGGTGCCGTCGGCGCCGGTCGCCGATACGGTGCCGTCGGCGCCGATGGACACATTGGTCGCGTCTTCGGGAATCTGGATCGCGGGGGTGACCGGCTTGCCGTCCGAGGTCACGATCGTGCCGTCGGGTGCGCGGCCGAAATTGCCGGCGCGCGTATAGCCGGTGCGCCCGTCGGGCATCTCGACCTGGAAATATCCGGCGCCGTCGATCGCCATGTCGAGCGCATTGCCCGTCGTCGCGAATGTCCCCTGCGTATCGATGCGCGCGGTGCCGCCGAGCGACACGCCGGTGCCGAGATTGAGCCCGGTGGCATAGCGGTTTTCCGCCGACGAGGCCGCGCCCGGTGCGGTCATCATCTGATAGCTCAACGTCTCGAAGCTCGCGCGGTCGCGCTTGAAGCCCGTGGTGTTCACGTTGGCAAGGTTGTTGGCGATCACCTGCATCCGGAAGCCCTGGGCATCCAGACCGGTTCGCGCGACGTGCAAGGCACCGAAGCTCATTTCAATTCTCCTTAACGGGGGAGCTGCATCAGATTGGCGGTCGCGCTGTCCATGTCGCGCGCGTCGCTGACGAGCTTGAGTTGCGTGTCCCAGCTGCGGCTCGCCTCGATCATGTCGACGAGCGCGGTGGTCGCCGCGACGTTCGATCCTTCGATCGAACGGGTGAGAAGCCGCGCTTCGGGATCGTCGGGCAGGATGCCGCCGCCCTTCACGCGGAACAGGCCGTCGAGGCCCTTGGCGATGTCCGACCCCGCCGGGACCGCGAGCCGCAGCCGGTCGACCTCCTGCGGGTTTTCAGGATCGCCGCCGATGGGGACAATCCAGACGCGGCCGTCGACGTCGATCGTGATCGAGTCGGCGGGCGGGATGGTGACCGGGCCCTGGGCGCCCTGGACGGGATGCCCGTCGCCGGTGGTCAAAAGGCCGCTGGGTGAAATCTGCAGGTCGCCGCGCCGCGTATAGGCTTCCTCGCCGTCGGGCGCCTGCACCACGAGCAGCGCGTCGCCCTGCACCGCGATGTCGAGGTCGCGCCCCGTCGCGGTGACGGTGCCGGCGCGCATGTCGGCGCCGATCACTTCTTCGGACGACATGGCGCGCGCGCCCGTCCCGCTGCCCTGGAGCCACAGCGACTGCGCTTCGGCCATGTCGGCGCGAAAGCCCGGCGTCTGCGCATTGGCAAGGTTGTTGGCGATCGCCGTCTGCCGGGCCATGCTGCCCCGCATCGCGGTAAGGCTGGTATAGATGAGGCGGTCCATCTGGTTTCTCCCGGCAGGCGGCGGTCAGCGATGCGTCAGCGCATGCCGATGATCGTCTGGGTCAGCGATGATGCGCCCTCGATCGCCTTGGCATTGGCCTGGAAATTGCGCTGTGCGGCCATCAGCATCACCAGTTCCTCGGTGATATCGACGTTCGAGCGTTCGAGAGCGCCCGAGCGGACCGCGCCCAACGGGCCGTTGGTCGGGGCGTCGATCGTCGGCGGGCCGCTTTCGCCCGTCGACTGCCAGTGCGCATCGCCGGTCGGGCGCAGGCCCGACATCGCGGGGAAGGTCGCCATCGCGACCTTGCCGAGCACCTGGTCTTCGCCGTTCGCAAAGGTAGCGGTAACGAGGCCGTCGAGCCCGATCGAGACGTTGACCAGCCCCGAGGTGGGGTCGGTCGGCGCACCCTGCGGCAACCGAAGGTCGAAGGCGCCGGCGAGCGTGTTGTTGGTGACATTGCCGTTCGCATCGACCGGCAGCAGCTGCAGCTTCGCACCCGTCGAATCGATGACATAACGGTCGGGGGTCGGTTCGAACGAGCCGTTCCGCGTATAGGTGATGGCTTCGCGCGGCGGTTCGCCCTTCACGATGAACATGCCCTCGCCGACGATCGCGAGGTCGAGCGTCTTTTCGCTCGCCTCATACGACCCCTGCGTGAACTGCTGGGTGATGCCGTTGAGGCGCGTGCCCTGGCCCGCGATCATCTTGGTCGACTGGGTCGGCGACGACGCGAAAATATCGCCGAACTGCGCCTTGCTGCGCTTGAAACCGACCGCGCCGGCGTTGGCGATGTTGTTCGAGATCACCGACATGTCGGTCTGGGCACCCTTGAGGCCCGAAAGCGAGGTATAGAATGACATGGACTTATCCTTCTTAAGTGGTGGGGTTGTTGGCCGGCGGCGTCGCGGCCTTGATGTCCTTGAGCAGCGCGGTCTGCGCAGTGAGCTGTTCGGAAATCTTCTGAAGCGTGGTGTTGGTTTCGCTGATCCCGGCGAGGCTCGAGAATTGCGCCATCTGCGCGACCATCTGCTGGTTATCGACCGGGTTGAACGGGTCCTGCTGCGACAGCTGCGCGGTCATCAGGCGCAGGAAATCGCTCTGCCCCATCTGCTGGCCGCCCGGGGGCTGGAGCACGGGGTTATTGTTGGTGGTGATGCTGTTGACGCTCATCTTATTGTCCCATCCTGAGAGTTTCGTTGATCAGGCCCTTCGCGGTTTCGAGGACCTGGACATTGTTCTGATATTGGCGCGCGGTCTCGACCATCTCGACCAGCTCGGCGGCGCTATCGACCGCGGCTTCCCAAACGTTGCCGTCCTGATCGGCGAGCGGGTTCGAGGGATCGTGGCGCTTCGACGGCGCCATTTTCGAGGTCGTGACCTGATCGATCTGGACCGTCGCGCGGCCCTGTCCGTCCATCACGGTGCGAAACACGGGCTTGAGCGAGCGATAGGCGCCCGCCTCGCTGCCCGCGGTCGTCCCCGCGTTGGCGAGGTTCGACGCGGTGGTGTTGAGCCGGACGAGCTGCGCCGACATCGCGCGGCCGCTGATATCGAAGACCGAGAAGTTGCCGTTCATCGTCATTCGCCCTTGATCGCGCGCGTCAGCGTGTTGACGCGGCCGCTGAGGAACGAAAGGCTCGAGCGATAGGCGAGCGCGTTTTCGGCGAAGGCGGTCTGCTCGGTCGCCATTTCGACGGTGTTGCCGTCGAGCGACGCCTGGACCGGGACGCGATAGCTGATCGCGCCTTCGGTCGAGCCGCCCTGCTGCGCCAGGTCGAGCGCTTTCGAAAAATCGAGGTCGCGCGCCTTGTAATTGGGCGTCGCGGCGTTGGCGATGTTCGACGCGAGCATCATCATGCGCTGGCTACGCAGCTGAAGCGCCGTCGCGTGCAGGCCAAAGAGTTTCTCGGATGCCATCATCATAATCCTTCTTCACCGACCGCCTCGACCGGCCAGGCCGGCGCAGGCGCGCGGAAAACACAAGGCAAGATGCAATCGTCGTGCCAAAAGAAGTTTACCGTGTATTTTCAATGATTTGATGTCGCGCCGTCAAAAGGCGCAAACGCGCTCGTCAAAAAACCGACGACGCCCCGCCACACTACGCGCAACCGCGCCGCAAACCGCGACTGGCACGCTTCCTGCACAATGGCGGACGACCATTTTGGACCCAAAGGAGATGGATCTTGTCCCACAATATTTTCGCGTGCCTGGCCGCCGGCCTCGCCTGTACCGCCATCCCGGCCACCGCGCAGCAAGCCAATGAGGATTGGCAGACCATCGACGTGCTGACCGACATGGTCGCCAGCGCGATGGGCCGCACCGCGACCCCGGTCGACCGCCGCATCAAGCTGGCGCGTTGCCCCGAACAGGCGTCGGTGACCGCGATCGACGCCCACACCCTCGCTGTCCGCTGCACCTCGCTCGGCTGGCGCTTGCGCGTACCGATGACCGGCCCGGCGAGCAGCATGGCAACGCACGCCGGTTATGCCAAACCCGCTGGCGCCCCCGTCATCCGTCGCGGCGACAATGTTCGCGTGACGATCGACACCGAAAGCTTTTCGATCAGCTATGCCGCCGTCGCGACCCAGGATGGCCGCATCGGCGAAACGATCGGTCTGCGCGGCAGCGACGCCAAATCGTCGCTCAGCGCCACCGTCACCGGTCCGGGCCGCGCGCGCCTCGACGACTGATCCTATCTTTCACTTCACCCGCTGGCCCGGTGCTGTCGGCTTCCCGACGCCGCCGGGCCTTTCTTTTTCTTTTTTGCAGTGGATCGCCTTAATCGCCCGCATCACCGTCCGTTAAAGCCTTCGTGAACCGCGCCGTCACTTTTCTGACGGCACCGGATGGAGGCAATTATGTCGGGTGACAGCAAGATCGGCCAAATCGGCAGTGTTGCCCGCACGGGTGCGCTGCGCTGGGTCGCCAGCGCATCCGCCGCGCCGATGCAGGCGCCGGCGAAGCTGCAGGCAGCGCAGGACAGCCTGCCGACCGCACGCCTGACCCGCCTCGCGGCCAGCCTCGCCGATCAGTCGCCGCCGGTCGATGTCGCGCGTGTCGCCACGCTGCGCAGTGCGATCGCCAATGGCAGTTATGGCGTCCACCCCGCGATCATCGCGAGCGCGATGCTCGATTTCCACGGCGGCGGAGCCGAATGATGCTCGACGAGGTGCAATCGCGGCTCGACACGCTGGTCGGCGCGCTCGACGGGCGTGACGCCGGCGCGATCATCGCGGCGACCGAGGAGCTGGCGACCGCGGTCATCCTGTTTCGCGGCGCGAACATTCCCGCGGGGAGCGAACATCGCGCGCGCGCGCTGATCGGCAAGACGCTCGGCCAGCTCGAAGCCGCGTCGATCCGCGTCAATATCCTGAAGGACTGGACGCGTCAGAGGATTGACAGGAACCATGAAATTCGCGGCACCCACCATCGAGGTGCTGCCTTAAACTACTGATAACCATGTAACTTCCTGTCGTTAACCGCAAATGGCACGATGATTGCTTTTGGTCTGCTGAGACAGCCCTGCTGAACCAGCGGAACCAGACAGCATGAACGCAATCAACAATCCTCAAGGCCCGACCCGCATCGCCGCACCCGTGATGGATGCGGTGCAGAGCGCATCGGCGCGGACGGGTGTGGATTTCGACTATCTGGTCGACGTCGCCCGCGTCGAGAGCGGCTATAATCCGACCGCAAAAGCGCCGACCTCTTCGGCGCGCGGCCTGTACCAGTTCACCAAGCAGACCTGGCTCGCGACGCTCGACCGCCATGGCGCGAGCCACGGCCTCGCCTGGGCGGCCGACGCGATCGGCCGCGACGCGTCGGGCCGGCTGTCGGTGGCCGATCCCACGCTCCGCCAGCAGATTTTCGACCTGCGCGACGATCCCGCCGCGTCGTCGAACATGGCCGCCGCGCTGACCGGCGACAATCGCGATTATCTCGAAAGCCGGATCGGCCGCAGCGCCGAACCGGTCGACCTCTATCTCGCGCATTTCCTGGGCAGCGGCGGCGCGGCGAAATTCCTTTCCGCGCTGGAGGCGAACCCCGACCAGCCGGGCGCGTCGATGATGCCCGAGGCCGCGGCCGCCAACCGCTCGGTCTTCTATGCCCCCGACGGCAGTATGCGCAGCCTCGCCGAGATCCGCGAACGCTTTCGCGTAAAGCTCGAAGATGGCGGCAAGATCGAAAATATGAAGCCCTTCGCCCCCGCCGGGTGGCACGCGCAAGCGAGCAGTTCGAGCGGCTTGGCCGGGTCAGGCGGACGTCCGCCGCTGCCGATGATGGATATCCAGCCGATGCCGCGCAAACTTTCGATGGGTTTTGCCGCCGATGCCTATCGGCGGCTCGCCTCCTTGTCGGGAGGCACGGCATGATCGCCGGTTTCCAGCTTCGCGACATCGGACGCATGGCCGGCGCCTCGGCGCTCCCCGTTGGGATGCTCATCCTCGTCGGGTTGATGGTGATCCCGGTAACGCCGCTGATCCTCGACATCAGTTTTGTCGCCAATATCATGATCAGCCTCGCGATCCTGATGGTCGCGCTGTCGGCGGCAAAACCACTCGACTTTTCGTCCTTTCCGACCGTCCTGCTTCTCGCCACGCTGTTCCGCCTTGCCCTCAACGTCGCCTCGACGCGCGTCGTGCTCGTCCACGGGCACGAGGGTACGGCCGCCGCGGGCCATGTCATCGAAGCCTTCGGTCAGGTGCTGATCGGCGGCGATTATGTCGTCGGCCTTTTCGTCTTCTTCGTCCTGATGATCATCAACATGGTCGTCATCACCAAGGGCGCGGGGCGCGTGTCCGAAGTGTCGGCGCGCTTCACCCTCGACGCGCTGCCGGGCAAGCAGATGGCGATCGACGCCGACCTCAACGCCGGGCTGCTCAGCCCCGAAGAGGCCAAGGCGCGCCGCGTCGAAGTCGCGACCGAAGCCGATTTCTACGGATCGATGGACGGCGCCTCGAAATTCGTGAAGGGCGACGCGATCGCGGGCTTGCTGATCCTGTTCGTCAACATCGTTGGCGGGCTGATCCTTGGCATTTTCAGCCACGGGCTCAGCTTTTCGGAAGCCGGCAGCAATTATGTCACACTCGCGATCGGCGACGCGCTGGTTGCGCAGATCCCGGCGCTGCTGCTCTCGATCGCCGCCGCTGCGATCGTCACCCGTGTCGCGTCGCCGTTCGACCTCAGCGGCCAGATCAGCAGCCAGTTCGCATCGCCCACCATCTGGATGGCGGTTGGCGGTATCCTCTTCATCCTGGGCGTTGTCCCCGCGATGCCGCAGATGCTGATCCTGCCCGCCGCCGCCCTGTCCTTCGCCATCGGCTGGCAGCTGCGCAGATCCGCCGCCGCTATCGCCGACGCCCCCGAACCCGCCGCGCCGGCACCCGATCCGTCGCATATCGAATGGGCCGACGTAAGTGATTCCAGCGCGTGCCAGCTCGAGATCGGCTATGCGCTGATCAGCCTGGTCGACGAGCGCAAGGGCGCGCCGCTGATGACGCGCATCACGGGCATCCGCCGGCAATTGTCGAAGGAGCTCGGCTTCGTCGTCCCGCCGGTGAAGGTCAGCGACGACCTGTCGCTGCCCGGCAACGTCTATCGTATCTCGGTCGCCGGGGTGATCGTCGGCGAGGACGAGGTTTTCCCCAATGAAATGCTCGCACTCGATTCGGGCGACCTCGTCACCAAGGTTGTCGGCCGGCCGTGCAAGGACCCGACCTTCGGCCTCGACGCGCTGTGGATCCCGAAGGCGACGCAGAATGACGCGATCGCCGCCGGCTATACCGTCGTCGATCCCGCGACGGTCGTCGCCACCCATCTCAACAACAGCATCGTCGGTTCGGCCGCCGAACTGTTCGGGATCGACGATGCGCAGGCGCTGATCGAGAATCTGAAGGCGCATTATCCGCAGCTTGCGCAGAATCTGAGCCCGCAGGGCTATCCGTTGCCGCGCGTCGCCAGCCTCTGCAAATCGCTTCTCGTCGAGCGCGTGCCGCTGCGCGACTTCCGCAAGATCGCCGAGGCGATGGTCGCGCTTTCAGCGCAGCAGCTGGGCGAAACCGACCTGGTCGAGGCGGTGCGCCAGCGCATCGGTGCGCTGATCGTCCAGACGATCGTGCCGAGCCGCATGCCGCTGCCCGTCGTCACCTTCAGCCCCGACGTCGAGATTCTGCTCAACCAGTCGGTGCGCGCCAATCCCGGGGCCGAGTGGCCGTTCGAACATGGCATGGCGATGAAGATCATCGAACAGGTCGGCCAGGCGGTCGAACCGCTGCTTTTGCAAACGCGCAGCTTTGCCCTCGTCGCCTCGCCAATCTGCCGCTCGGCGCTGTCGCGGCTCGTGCGCGCCACTTTCCCCGACGTCGCCGTCATTTCCTACCTCGAAATCCCGGCGAACAAGCAAACCGAAATCGTCGCGACGATCGGCGGCGAAGTGCCCCGCCTCGCGGCCGGGCAGGGCGCCCAAATGGAGGACCAACCGCATGAGAATTGAGCCCGACGAGCAATTTGCCGGGACGGCCGGCCGCGCGCCGCGCGCGCACGGCTATGGCGAAAGCGTCGAGGCGCTGGTCGAGGAATATTCGCCGCTGGTCCGCAAGATCGCGTGGCAGGTCTTCTCGCGCGTGTCGCGGACGAGCGAACTCGACGACCTGATCCAGGCCGGGCTGATCGCGCTGATCGAGGCGAGCCGCCACTATGAAGAGCGCGGCTTTGCCTTTGCGACCTATGCCACGACGCGCATCCGCGGCGCGATGATCGACCAGCTGCGCCGCGAAGCCGATGTCGGCCGGTCGGCGATGGTCGCGGCGAAGCGGCTGCAGGCGGTGCGCGGCGCGCTCGAACAGCAGTTGATGCGCGCGCCGTCCGCCGCCGAAATGGCGGTCGCATTCGATATGTCGGCGGAAGATTATTTCGCGCTCGAGCGCAACGCGACGCACGGCCGCTCGACCTCGCTCGACGAACTGACCGATATCGGCGCCTTCCTGGCCGCCGACGACGGTATCGGAGCAAGCGAGAAATGCGAGCAGGAGGATTTGATGGGGGCGCTGCGGCAGTGTGTCAGCCGCCTCTCCGACCGCGAGCAGATGGTGCTGCAGCTCTATTTCTTCGAGGAGCTCAACCTCCACGAAATCGGCCTGACCCTCGACGTCAGCGCCGCGCGCATCTGCCAGATCAAGCGCGATGCGATGATCAAGGTCGACCGCATGATGCGCGAGATGACCGAATAGCGCGATGACCGGATGCGGTGCACGAGGCACCATATGCGGTCACGGAGAGGTCAGGCCGCCAGGGTCTGGATGCTCTGCCGGGCGATACCGATTTTCTCGAAATAGCTGGCCATGCGTTCGGTCCCGATCTCGGTCAGCCGGACGATCGTGCGCCGCCGGTCGCGCTCGTCGATCGAGCGCTGCACCAGAGCGAGCCGTTCGAGCGCGCTGATCATGCGCAGCCCCGACGACAGCGGAACCCCGGCACCGGTGGCAAGATCGCTGGCGCTGAGCACGCGGCCATATGTGCTCGCCAGCATTAGGTCGAGCATCATATCCCAGGTCGGTCCCGACAGCTCGGTGCTGCCGAAATGGCTGCGGCGCAGCCGGCGCATCTGGATGCTGAACGACACCTGGTCGAGCAACGCCGATTTCGGCGGCGCATCGCTGCCCGTGTTTTCGACGCGGCGCGGCGCCTCGGCCGGCGGCTCGTCGCCGCGGCTCGCTAGCAGCTCATGGATCTGGTCGATACGCGATTTTAACTCGGCAATTTCTTGGTTCGAAAATTGCTGCATGTCAGCTCCCCCCCGGGGCGCCACGCACACTAGGCCTGAGCTTCACTCTTCCGGCTGGACGATCCCGAAGCATAGATGATCAAAAGCAGGATCGGGTAGGATATATAGACTGACAGGAGCGAATAGGGTCGCGCCAGTATCTCCGAGAACATATACTTCTGGATATGCCCGAAAATGGCGATCAGCTGCCATCCGGTGATCCAGTAGGGCCAGAAACTATGCGTCTTCAGGGCGATGAACCAGAAGCTTAGCAAGACCAGCACGTCGATGACGAAGATATTCAGTTCAATATCGGTCCAGGTCGGGAAAGGCGTCAGGGCACTGGTGAGGACCGAGGCGATCAGGGCGGTATAGGCCGCCCACCGCTCGAGGGGACCGCCGCGTCGAACCGCGACGGCCACCGTGATGAGCAGTACAGTGTAATAGATCGCCACGGACCACATTGTGGCTGTCAACCTTTCCTGGTGATCAAGAGGCCTGCGCGAGCGGCAGGGCGGCAACCTTTGCGCCCGACCGGTCGTTGCTGCCTTCTTCGATCAGCTTCGCTTCGGCGGGCTTGACGCCGGCACCGAACATGCGCGTCCCCAGGCCCACTTCCTTCTGCGTGACCGTCAGCGCCAGATGCGCGTCGGTCAACAGCTGGCGGACTTCGCCGGCGGCGGCGAGCGCGTTCGCCACCTTCGACATCGCAGCCTGGCCGACGATCGCCGACATGTTCGTATCGCGCCGTGCGGTCGGCAGGGTGGCCGCCAGCTGGGCGATACGGATCATCGCTTCGTCGATGGCATCTTCGGCCTGGTGCAACTCGGAGGCAATTTTCTTCGCCGCAGAAACTCGTTCGTTCAGCATTATCTTTTTCCTTGAAAAAGAATGCTACCGGTTTCCCCCCCGCAGCATTCGGTTCGAACATTCAGGTCATCACACGACCGAGTCCGACAAGGATCGAATAGAGAGCGGAGAAAGCCAAAATGGTCGCAAAGGCGATCAGAATTGGCCAGATTATCCTTTCCATCAACCCATGCCGGTTGGCCGGCTGGGACGCGGTCGGAAATGGCGAACCGATATCGAATAATCGCCGAAACGAACTGCGCCCCGGTTCGGCATCGGTCGTCGACGGAGCGTCGCCTAGGTCGATCAATTGATATGTCAAAGGCTGATAAGGGGTAACATGATCGAAGACACCGTTAACCGCCAAAATCCGGGCCGCTTCGATCCTGTTGGAAACATTAAGTTTTTTTAGCACGCGCCGCACACGTTCATCGACCGTGTGCGGTGAAACATTCATCAGGCGCGCGATCTGTTTGGAATTTTTGTGCTCATAAACATGTCGCAACGTTTCAATCTGCGCCACCGACAGCAGACTTATGTAATTGTCGGGGTCGCCTTGCACGGGGCTGGAATAGAGCATCATGAGTCGAAATCAAGTTAGGGAGCATGGTGATTCGCGGCCGAAGTGTCCCGCTGCGGGGCCATTTCCCCGCTAAAAAACCCCACTATCCGGCCGTTGTTGCATTTTACATTAACCTTGATGTCCCACAAATTTTTTTGACAAGCCAACACCGACGCGAATCCTGTGTGGGGCGGCGGGGTCGAGACTGCTGTCCAAGGCAGCGTCGCACAGCCTTCTCCTTATTTCATCTATTGTTGAATTAAATCGAAATCCGGGCTATCCGAAATATGCGATACGGCGAGTCGGCCGACGATATGGAGCATATGCGGTGCCAGCCACCTCCCGCCGCGGGCGCCGGCCCGCCGATCATGGCGATACCGAGCTCAGCATCCGGCGCGCAGCGCTGCGGCGCTTTGCCGACAGCGGCTTCGACGCGACACGCCTTCGCGATATTGCGGCCGACGCCGGCGTCGATGTCGCGCTGATTTCCTATCGCTTCGGGTCGAAGCTCGGCCTCTGGAAAGCGGTGGTCGAACGCCTCGGCGCCAACATGCTCCACCAACTCGCCGCATCCGCCGCGAGCAAGACGGCACCGCCCGGCGAGGCGCTCGCCGCGTGCATGAAAGCGCTGATCGACATCAACTGCGACAATGAATCGATCCCGCGCTTCTTCCTGCGCGACGCCGGCGGCGACCCCGAACGGTCGCAATGGGCGTTCGACCATATGTCGCGCCCGGTGCTCGGTCATTTCCTGCCCTTCGTCAGACGGGCGCACGACGCGGGCGACGTGTCGGCACCGATTCCCGAGCTTTTCTTCCTGACCTTTGTTTATGGCGCCGCGGTCAGCGCGGCGCGGCGCGACCGGATCGTCGCCTTTGTGCCCGCGCTCGCGGACGAAGACGCCTTTCGCCAGTCGCTCTACACATCGCTCATCGCGCCGCATGTCCGCACGATCCGCCATGGCTGATCGCCTCGCACCCGGCGCCGCGCCTGGCCGCTATATCTTCAAGCCGCACGAGCGGCCGATCATGCCGGGTTCGCCGGCAAACCCCGATCATCCGTCGCGGCGCAAGGTCGGCTATTTCCTGATCGGCCTCTATCTTGCGATCGTCGGGGGCTTTCAGAACGGGCTCCTGCTCGCGAACCTGACCGCGCTGCAGGGTCATCTCGACCTGACGCCGGTCGACGCCGGCTGGGTCACCGCGACCTACAGCATGACCAACGCGTGCATGAGCATCCTGCTGTTCAAGGTCCGGCAGGAGTTCGGCATCCAGCGCTTCGTCCGCGCGACAATGCTGGCATTGCTTCTCGCGAATTTCTTGCAGCTGTTCGACGCCGGATACCGGCTCGAACTGGTGTCGCGCGGGGTGTCGGGCATCGCGGCGAGCGGTCTTTCGACGCTCGCCGCCTTTTACCTGATGCAGGGGATGCCGGCAAAGGCGCGGATCGGCGGGCTCCTGCTCGCGATCGGCATGAGCCAGGTCGCGCTGCCGCTTGCCCGCGCCATTTCGCCCTTGCTGCTTGCCGACGGCGACCTCACCAATTTGTTCATCCTGCAATTCGCGCTGTCGCTCGTCGCGGTCGGGCTGGTCAACCTCCTGCAGCTGCCGCCGGGCGAGACGATACGTTCGTTCGGCAAGCTCGACCTCGTGACCTTCCCGCTGCTCGCGACCGGCGTCGGGCTGCTCTGCGCCTTTTTCGTCCAGGGGCGGATCGTCTGGTGGACGACGCCGTGGCTGGGCGGGACGCTGGCCGCCGCGGTCCTGTTGATCGGCATCGCCTTCCTGATCGAGCATAATCGCAGCAATCCGATGCTGCACACGCGGTGGATGAGCAGCCGCGACCTCATCAAATTCGCGCTGACCGGCGCGTTCGTCCGCGTGCTGCTGTCCGAACAGAATTTCGGGGCGACGGGCCTGCTCTCGGCGGTCGGCATGGGGAATGACCAGCTTATTTCCTATTATGCGCTATTGAGCCTTGCGACGCTGTTCGGCGCGCTGCTCGCGGTTGCCCGGCTCAACCCGAACGACCTGCGCCGGCCGACGCTGATCTCGCTCGCAATCATCGCCGTCGCCGCGCTCGTCGACACCCATTCGGGGCTGCTGACCCGGCCCGCCAACCTCTATCTGTCGCAGGCCGCGCTCGCCTTCGCCGCAGTCTATTTCATGGGGCCGATGCTGATGGAAGGGTTCGTGCGCGCGCTGGCGAAGGGGCCGTCGCACGTCATCAGCTTCCTCGCGCTGTTCAACCTGTCGCAGACGCTCGGCGGGCTCGCCGGGGTCGGCGCGCTTTCGGCTTTCCATACCCTGCGGACCAAGGCGCATCTGATGACATTGGGGGGCAGCCTGTCGACCAGCGACCCGGCGGTGGCACAAGCAATCAACGCGCTCGCCGCGAGCATGAGCGGCACCATGACCGACCCCGCATTGCGCAGCGCGACCGCGGGTGCGCAGGTCGTACAGGAAGCCGCGCGCGAGGCGGCGATCCTGGCGTTCAACGACGTGTTTTTCGTGATCGGCGCCGGGGCCGCGCTGGCCTTTGCCGTGATGTTCGCGCGCTGGCTCCATGATCGCAGACGCGGATACAACCCGCTCGCGCAGGAACTTGAGGCGCTCCAGAAAATGTTGACGAGAAACCAATGACCGACAAGACCGAACCACCTGCCCCGCCGCCCGCTCCCGCCGCCACGGCGAAAGCAAAGCCCGCGCCGCCGCCAGCCGCCGTCCCGGCCGAGCCGCCTGCCGAAGCCGAAGAGCCGCCGGCCGACGGTTGGCGGCCCGACCGGTCGCGCGGGCGCATGCTGCTGTTCGGTGGACTGATCCTCGCGGGCGCACTCGCGATACTTTATGCTTGGGGCCTGCCGCCCTTCCGTCCGACCAGCCAGACGACCGACAATGCCTATATTCGCGGCCAGACGACGATCATCGCGCCGCAGGTCGGCGGCTATGTGACGCAGGTGCTGGTGCAGGATTTCCAGCAGGTGAAGGCGGGGCAGGTGCTGGTGACGATCGATGACCGCATCTATCGCCAGCGCGTCGCGCAAGGCAGCGCCAGCATCGCCGCGCAGGCGGCGAACCTCAGCAACAGCGAGCAAAGCCGCCGTTCGGCCGAGGCGCAGGTGCAGTTGCAGGATGCGAGCGTCGGCAATGCAAAGGCGCAGCTCGCCCGCGCGCAGGCCGACATGCGCCGCGTCAGTGAACTGGTCGACGCGGGGTCGGTATCGCTGCGCGAACGCGACCAGACGCTGGCGGCGCTGCGTCAGGCCGAAGCGGCGGTCCGCCAGGCCGAGGCGCAGCGGCAGATCGCGCTCGAACAGGTCCGCTCGGTCGGGGTCGGCCGCGGCGGGCTGGAGGCCGGGGTCGAAAATGCCAAGGCGACGCGCGGCCTTGCCGACATCGACCTCATGAACACGATCATCCGCGCGCCGCGCGACGGCAAGCTGAGCGAAGTGCCCGTGCGCGTCGGCCAGCTCGTCAACCCGGGGACGCAGCTGATGTATCTGGTGCCCCGGCATCACTGGGTCGTCGCCAATTTCAAGGAAGCGCAGACCGCAAAAATCCGCGTCGGCCAGCGCGCAACGATGCGGGTCGATGCGCTCGGCGGCGCCGAGCTCAAGGGCCATGTCGAAAGCGTCGCCCCTGCCGCGGGCAGCGAATTCAGCGTCATCAAGCCCGACACCGGATCGGGCAATTTCGTCAAGGTGCCGCAGCGGATCGCGGTGCGCATCCGTATCGACAAGGACCAGAAGCTCAGCGCGCGGCTCGGCCCCGGCATGTCGGTGATTGCAACCGTGCAGACGGGGACCGAATGATGGCGCGTCCATCGACGCGCGGAGCCCTGTTGCTGCCCCTGCTCCTCGCCGCCTGCGCGCCGACGATCGCGCCGCACCCGTCCGCCAGCGCGGTGGCACCCCCCGCCGAATGGCGCACCGGCCTGCCGAGGGCGGGCGAGGTCGACCGGCGCTGGTGGACTGGTTTTGGCGACACACGGCTCGCAGCGCTGGTCGAGCAGGCGCGGGCGAGCAATGTCGATCTCGCCATCGCCGCCGCGCGCGTCGCCGAAGCGCGCGCGCAGGAAAAAGTGTCGCGATCGCTGTTGCTGCCAACGCTCAGCGCCAGCACATCGGGCGCCGAGGCACGCAGCGTCAATCCCTTCGGCCAGGCGACCGAAAGCTTCGCCGCGCAGCCGACCTTCCAGGCCGCCTATGAAATCGATCTGTTCGGCCGCAATGCCGCGCAGGTCGAGGCGGCACGCGCCAACGCCGCAGCGGTCGAGGCGGCGCGCGAGGCGGCGACGTTGTCGGTGAGCGCCGCGACCGCCAGCGGCTATATCACGCTGCTCGCGCTCGACGAGCGGCGCCAGCTGCTCGTCCAGACGCTTGAATCGCGCCGCGAGGCGCTGCGCATCGCGCGCGACCGCGAGGGGGCGGGCTATACGTCCGAGCTCGAACTGCGCCAGGCCGAAGCCGAATATCGCGCGACGGAACAGCAGATCCCGGCGATCGAGGCCGCGATCGCGCGGCAGGAGAATGCGCTGTCGCTGCTCGTCGGCGAAATGCCGCAGCGGGTCGTGCGCGACCGCGACTTCGATGCGCTGATGCCGCCCGTCGTGCCGAAAATCCTGCCGTCGGATCTCGTCCGCCGTCGCCCCGATATCGCGCAGGCCGAATATGCGCTGGCCACGACCGACGCCAATCTGCGCGCCGCGCGCGCGCAATTCCTGCCGCAGATACGCCTGTCGGCCTCGGCCGGTGCGGCAATCTCGTCGGCGCTTCCCGATCCCATCAGCATCTGGTCGATCGGCGGCAGCATCCTCGCGCCGCTTTTCCAGGGCGGGCGGCTGCAGGGGCAGTTCGACGCCGCCACTGCGCAGCGCGACCAGGCCGCGTTCGGCTATCGCCGCGCCGTGCTCACCGCCTTTCGCGAGGTCGAGGACCAGCTGGCGGTGATCGACCGGCAAAACGCGCAAGAAACCGCGCTGCTCGCCCAGCGCGCCGCGGTCGCCGACGCCCTGCGCCATGCGACCAACCGCTACCGCGCCGGCTATTCGCCCTATCTCGAACAGATCGATGCCCAGCGCGCGCTGCTGACGGTCGATCTCGCGCTCATCCAGTTGCGCACCGATCGGCTGACCAGCTATGTCGCGCTCTATCAGGCGCTGGGCGGAGGGACCGAACCCGAGCGCCGCTAACCCGTCGGCAGTTCCCCGCCGCTTTCCTTCAGCGTGCGATAGCGCAGGATCGATTTTTCGATATGGCGGCGCGCGGCGCGGCGCGCGGCGGCGGGGTCGCCCGCCTCGATCGCGACGACGATCGCCTCGTGATCGCGATTGATGGTGTGGGCATAATGCTGGTGCCGGACCGGATCGTCGCCCTGCAGATACAGTCGCCGCGAGGGGACGAGCCGGACGCCGAGAAATTGGGTAAAGCGCAGGAAATAAGGATTGCCCGTGGCGCGCGCGATCGCCGCGTGAAAGGCCGCGTCGGCCGCCACCGAGGCGTCGACATCGCTGCTTTCCTCCATCGCGTCCAGCGCGCGGCGGAGTTCGGCAAGATCCTCGTCGGTCCGGCGCCGCGCGGCGAGGTCCGCCATCTCGGCCTCGAAACCCATGCGCATTTCGAGCAGCTTCAGCACATCGTCGATTTCGCCGACCTCCTCGGCGGTGACCTGGAACGCGCGATATTGAGCGCCATCGGGAACATAGGCGCCCGACCCGCGCCGCGATATGAGCAGGCCGCGCGCCGCGAGCCGCGAATAGGCTTCGCGCACGACGGTGCGGCTGACACCGAAATCCTCGGTGATCGCCTTTTCGGTCGGAAAGCGCGACCCGGGCGGCATATCGCCCTTCTCGATACGCTCCTCGAAGCGCTGGACCAGATCGTCCGCCAGCGATGCTGCCTTGGTTACCGCCATGGGCGGGTGCCTATCATCGCTCCGTCACACTGGCTAGCGCTGACTCACGGGTCCGAAATCGGGTCGCTGCGCGTCGACATAGGCTTGCCATTGCGCCTTCGTCGCAAAATCGCCGCCGCGATCCCACGCCGCGCCGCTATAATAGACGAACGGTTGCCCCGGCTGGGCGCGGATGAGGATCAGATAATTGTCGGCATCCTCGGCAAAGCCCGCGAAGGCGGCGGGATCGACGATCACCGCCGCCGCCATACGCCCCTTGCCACCCTCTCCTTCGCCATCGGCGGGGCCCCACCATGTCAGGCGCGCGCCGGCGCTGTCCTTGCCGATCTCGCCCAGCCTGGTCCCGCCCACCGACCGTTTTGAAATGCCGATGCCGACGATCAGCTCGCCACCATTGCTCGCATCGATGGTCGAGGTCATGCGGGTAAAATTGGTCCCCGCGGGCAGCGTGAAGCGCCGCGTTTCGCGCACGATGCGCAGCGTATCGACCGGCCATGGGTCGTAATCGACGATGAAATCGGCGACGTCGCCGCGCGCGCGCAGGATCCGGGGCCGCACATAGTTGCGCGAGGTCCATAGCTTGTTGTCGTACCAGATGCCGAGGCCGCCGGTCCCGCGTCCGGTCCCGACATGATAGAAATCGAGCCCCTCGCCATGATCGGTGTGCTGATCGCCCGTGCGCAGCTGGCGGTCCATCCAGGGCCAGCGCACGCGCTTTCCCCACGCATCGATCCCCGACGAGGACGGCGGTTCGGCCTTTTCGAGCGCGCGGCCATAGATGCGGTGCGCGATGCGGTCGTTTTCCCAGAGCAGGTCGTCAAAGCGATAGTCGGCGATGACGACCGCCGTACGCGCCTTCTGCTCCTCCGCCGTCGCCGGACGCAGCGGCCGACGCTCCTGCGCGGCCGCCGGGGTCGCCAGCAGCGCAAGACCAAGGAGAAGGCGCATCACCAGCTCCACATCGTCCCGTCCTCGAGCCGGTTCACCGGCAGATAGGCGCGGGCGTAGGGAAAGGTTTCGGCGAGCGCCTCGTCGATATCGACCCCGAGGCCGGGCGTGTCGCCGGGATGGAGCATGCCGCCCTCAAAGCGATAGGCGTGCGGGAAGACCGCGTCGGTTTCGAGGGTGTGGCGCATATATTCCTGGATGCCGAAATTGGGGATCGCGAGCCCGAGATGCAGCGCCGCCGCCATCGTCACCGGCGACAGGTCGGTCGCTCCGTGGCAGCCGGTGCGCACCTGGTGGAGATCGGCAAGCGCAGCGATCTGGCGCATATGGGTGATGCCGCCCGCATGGAGCACCGTCGCGCGGATATAGTCGATCAGCCGGTTTTCGATCAGCGCCTTGCAGTCCCAGATCGAGGAGAAAATCTCCCCTACCGCTAGCGGCGTGGTCGTGTGCTGGCGGATCAGGCGGAATGCCTCCTGATCCTCGGCCGGGGTCGGGTCCTCGATCCAGAAGGGGCGGTACGGCTCCAGATCCTTGCCGAGCCGCGCCGCCTCAATCGGGGTCAGCCGGTGGTGGACGTCGTGGAGCAGATGCACGTCCCAGCCCAGCGCCTCGCGCGCCGCCGCGAACAATTCGGGCACAATGCGCAGATATTTGCTCGTCGACCAGATATTCTCGGTGGGCAGGTCATTGTCGGCGGGCTCATAGAAATAACGGTCCTTGCTGACGCCATAGGTCGACGCCATCCCCGGCACGCCGCATTGCAGCCGGATCGCCTTGTAGCCCTGATGCTGGTAATCGAGCGCCGCGTCGATCGTATCGGCCACGTCCACGCCATTGGCATGGCCATAGACCATGCACCCCTCGCGCGATGCGCCGCCGAGCAGCTGATAGACCGGAAGCCCCGCGATCTTGCCCTTGATGTCCCACAGCGCCATGTCGACCGCCGCGATCGCCGCCATTGTCACCGGTCCGCGCCGCCAATAGGCGCCCTTGTAGAGATATTGCCACATATCCTCGATCCGGTGCGCGTCGCGCCCGATCAGGCAGGGCGCGATATGGTCGGCGAGGTAGCTGACCACTGCGAGCTCGCGGCCGTTCAGTGTCGCGTCGCCGACGCCGGTGGTTCCGTCGTCGCACTCGATCTTCAACGTCGTGAAATTTCGTCCCGGACAGGTGGTGATCACCCGGGCTGACACGATCTTCGGCATTCCATCCCCTCTACGCCAGGTGGTTAGTTGTGTGACAACATTATTGACATGCTCGCCGGAAAAGGAAAGAGATTGTTACCGGTATCAAGGGCGATGGCCCGGCCATCGCCAGGGAGATGCCAGGGAGATGGATGTGAAGCGAGGCGGACGGCTGGCCATGGCGAGCGCCATCTCCTTCGCATTGATCGCCTTACCCGCCGCAAAGGATTTGACATGTCGCTGAGCCTCTTTGCCCCGCTTGCCCTGATCAGCGCGCCCGCGGTGGTTGCCGACGCCGCGCCCGTCATGCCAAAACCGGCGGCGATCCTTGCCCAGACGCGCCGCGTCGCCGACTGGCAGCTTGCCAACCGCACGAACTGGGCGGCGATGCCCGCGGCGCGGAAGAGCGTTCAGAAACCGCGCGATTGGCAGCAGGCGACCTTTTGGATCGCGCTGACCGAGCTTGCGAGCCGCGACAAGCGCTATGCGAAGCCGCTGCTCGACCTCGGCCGTGCCGAGAAATGGCAACTCGGCGATCTCGCCTTCCACGCCGACGATCAGCTGATCGGCCAGGCGTGGCTCTGGGCTTCGCGCCATGGCGCGGGCAAGGAGGCGATGGCACCGACGCGGGCCTATTTCGACCATGTGCTCGCCAACCGCCCCACCATCAGCCTCGAATTCATTCCCGTCGCGCCGGGCAAGGGGACGTCGAAATGCACCGACCGCTGGTGCTGGTGCGACGCCTTGTTCATGGCACCACCCACGTTGCTGCGGCTGGCCAAGGCGACCGGCGACAAGCGTTACGCCGACTTCGCGCATGCCGAGTTCAAGGCGACGACCGACTATCTCTTCGATCCGTCGGAGAATCTCTATTTTCGCGACAGCCGCTTTTTCGACATGCGCGACGCGAAAGGCCGCAAGCTGTTCTGGAGCCGCGGCAACGGCTGGGTGATGGGCGGCCTCGTGCGGATGCTGCAGGTGATGGACAAGGACGACCCGCAGCGCCCCACCTATGAAACGCTGTTCAGGGACATGTCGGCCAAGCTCGTCACGCTGCAAAAGGCCGACGGATATTGGCCCGCGTCGCTGCTCGATAAGGATCCGGGCACGCTGCCCGAATCGAGCGGAACCGCCTTTTTCACCTATGCCTTTGCATGGGGCGTCGATACCGGCCTGCTCGACCGCGCGACCTATGAACCGGCGGCGGTGCGGGGCTGGCATGCACTGCAAGGCGCGGTCCAGCCCGACGGCATGCTCGGCTGGGTCCAGCAGGTCGGCGACCGCCCCGACAGCGTATCGGCGAAGGAAACGCAATTCTACGGCTCGGGCGCCTTCCTGCTCGCCGGCACGGCGATGTACGATCTCGCGCGGAAACGTCCGCGTCGCTGATTTTTTCCATATAAAACAGGCCTCCGTTCCCCTGCCGCTTCGCATGACGAATCGGGGCAAGAGCATTGACTTGCCCTTCCATAGTTGTATTACATCTTGTAGTTGTAATACATATAAAGGTAGCACCGGTATCAACCGGGTCGCGGCCGGCACCGGAGGCGGCATGAAGGGAAGAAAATGAAGTCGCCATCGGTCTTGCTGGTCTGCAGCGGTACCCAATATTTCTTCGGCTTCCGGATCCGCCGGTGAAGCGCTTCGCCTTAGCCCTCCCTTGGGCTATACTGGCCGTCGCCGCGACTTTCCCGTCTGCGGCGGCGGCTTTTTCCTTGCCCGCCGCAGCGCCCGACTGCGAGGCGAGCGAAGGCTATGCCGCCGCCTTTGGCGGCCGCCGCACCTTCACCCTGCTCCCCAGCGACCTTGAAGCGATCAAGGCCGCGCTCCCGCACGATCCGGCGGTGTCCGCCGCCTATCGCGACTTGATCGCGCGCGCCGACAAGGCGCTTGCGGCGAAGCCCGCGTCGGTGATGGACAAGCGCCGCATCCCCGTGTCGGGCGACCGCCACGACTATGTGAGCCTCGCCCGCTACTGGTGGCCGAACCCCGCCAATCCCAAAGACGCTTATGTGCGCCGCGATGGCGACACCAATCCCGAAATCGAGACGAATCGCTTCGACCGCGCCGCGCTGAGCCGCATGACGCGCGACGCCGATACGCTGGCACTCGCTTACTATTACAGCGGCGAGCCCAAATATGCCGACGGCGCGGCGCGGGTGATCCGCACATGGTTTCTCGATCCGGCAACGGCGATGAACCCGCACATGAATTATGCGCAGGCGGTGCCGGGCATCTCCGAAGGCCGGCCCGAGGGCGTGCTCGATGGCGCGAGTTTCATCGCGGTGATCGACGCGGCGGGGCTGATCGCACCATCGGGCACGCTGACGCCGGCCGAGGTGGCCGCGCTCGAAAACTGGTTCGTGCGCTATGTCGATTGGATGCTCGAAAGCCCGAACGGCAAGGCCGAGGGCGAGGCGTCGAACAACCACGGTCTGTGGTACGACGCGCAGGTCGCGCGCTTTGCGCTGTTCGCACGGAAGCCCGACATCGCGCGAAAGATCGTCGCGGCCTTCCCCAAGGCGCGCATCGAACGGCAAATCGACCCGTCGGGCGCGCTTCCCGCCGAACTCGGGCGGACGCGCAGCTTCCATTATTCGCTTTACGCGCTGGGCGCCGCCTACACGCTCGCCGACAGCGCGGCGTGCCTCGGCGTCGATCTCTACCGGGCCGAGGAAAAGGGGCGCTCGCTGCGCAAGGCGACCGACCATGTCGCCGCCTTTCGCGGCCGCGCCGCCGAATGGCCGTACGAGGAAATCGGCTGGCCCGCCGAAACGCTCGACGAACTGCTCGTCCGTGCCGACAGTGTCTGGGGGCCCGGAGTCTATCCGCGCGCCGCCAGCGGCGACCTGTTGCTGCGCTATCGCATCCCCTAGAGGATGAAGCGATGATCGCGCGCCGTTCCCTGCTGCTCACCGCGCTGCTCGCCGCACTGCTCGCCGCACCCGCGGCATGGGCGCGGCCAAAATCCGGCGCGCTCGACATCCGCGCGATCGAGCGCCGACGCCTGCTGCCGCAAGCCGGGGCGCTGCTCGCCGCACCGCCGCGCACCATTGCCGCCATCCCCGCATCGCGCAGCCCGGCGGGGCCGCAGGACTATTATTCCGAAGGCGACTATTGGTGGCCGGACCCCGCGAACCCCGGCGGCCCTTATATACGCCGCGATGGCCGCTCGAACCCCAACAAGTTCGATGGCCATCGCGACGCGCTGCTCGCCTTTGGCCGCACCGTGCCAGCGCTCGCCGCGCTGTGGGATCTCACCGGCGAGACGCGCTTTGCCGATGCCGCGATGCGCCATGTCGCCGCCTGGTTCGTCGACCCCGCGACGCGGATGGCCACCAATCTCAACCATGCGCAGGCCATCATCGGCATCAACACCGGCCGCGCGATCGGCGTCATCGACACGCTTCAGATCGTCGAGGTCGCCCGCGCCGCAGCGCTGTTCGCGCGCAAGGAGGCGCCGGGCTATGCGGCCATCCGGGCGGGCGTCGAGAGCTGGTTCACCGATTATCTCGAATGGCTCACCACATCGCCCTTCGGCACCACCGAACGCGACGAAAGGAACAACCACGGGACTTGTTGGCTGCTGCAGGCTGCTTCCTTTGCCGCACTGCTCGGCCGCAACGATGTGCTCGACGACGCGCGCACCCGGCTCCAGTCCATCATCGTCCCGACCCAGATCGAACCCGACGGCCGCCAGCCGCTGGAACTCGCGCGCACCAAGCCTTACGCCTATTCGCTGTTCAATCTCGACGCGCTCGCCGCCTCGGCTTGGCTGCTCGCGGGCGGAACGGGCGGCCTGATCGACTGGAAGACCCGCGACGGGCGCTCGATCGGCGGCGCGATCGCGTGGATGGCGCCCTATATCGCCGACAAGGGAGCATGGCCATTCGCCCCCGACATCGAATATTTCGGCGGCTTTCCCGTGCGCCATCCAAGCCTGCTCTTCGGCGGCCTCGCGCAAGACCGCACCGACTGGCTGAACCTCTGGCAGCGGCTGAACCCCGATCCCGCAATCGGCGAGGTCGTGCGCAACTTCCCGATCCGCCAGCCTTTGCTCTGGCTGGCTGCCTAGCGTCAGTTGCGGCCTTCGACGAGGCCGCGCGCGATCACCTGCGCCTGGATCTCCGCCGCACCCTCAAAGATGTTGAGGATTCGCGCATCGCACAGGATGCGGCTGATCTCATATTCGAGCGCATAGCCGTTGCCGCCGTGGATCTGCAGGCTCGCATCGGCGTTCGACCAGGCGGCGCGCGCGGCGAGCAATTTCGCCATCCCCGCCTCGATGTCGCAGCGCTTGCCGCTGTCCTTCGCGCGCGCGGCGGCGTAGCTGAGCTCACGCGCGGCGACGAAATCGACAAGGCTCATCGCGAGCTTGTCGGCGACGCGCGGGAAATGGACGATCGCCTGGCCGAACTGCTTGCGTGCGAGCGCATAATCCAGTCCCAGTTCGAGCGCCCGCCGCGCGACGCCGACCGCGCGCGCCGCGGTCTGGATGCGGGCGCCCTCGAAGGTGCGCATCAGCTGCTTGAATCCCTGCCCCTCCTCCCCGCCGAGCAGCGCGTCGGCGGGCGCCCGCATCGCATCGAACTGCAGCGCATATTCGCGCATCCCTCGATAGCCGAGCACCTCGATCTCGCTCCCGCTCATGCCGTCAGCGGGAAACGCATCGTCGCCCGTGCCACGTGGCTTCGGCACCAGCAACATGGAGAGGCCAGCATAGCCTTTCGCATTGGGGAGCGTCCGCGCGAGCAAGGTCATCAGGTCCGACCGCGCCGCATGGGTGATCCAGGTCTTCGCACCGTCGATCACCCATTGGCCTTTCGCATCCTGCCGCGCGCGCGTCTGGAGCGAACCGAGGTCCGACCCGACATCGGGTTCGGTGAACACTGCGGTCGGCAATATCTCGCCGCTCGCGATTCTAGGCAACCACTGCGCCTTCTGTGCGTCGGTGCCACCCGTCGCGATCAGCTCGCCCGCGATCTCCGACCGCGTGCCGAGCGACCCCCCGCCGATCCACCCACGCGACAATTCTTCGGTGACAATGCACATCACCAGCTTCGAAAGCCCGAGCCCGCCATATTCCTCGGGGATGCAGACGCCGAAGGTACCGAGGTCGGCCATCGCCTGTACCGTCGCATCGGGAATCAGGTCGTTGGCGAGGTGCCAGCCGTGCGCATTGGGAAGAATTTCGGCGTCGGTGAAACGCCGGTACTGGTCGCGGATCGCGTCGAGATCGGCGTCGTGCAGCGTCTCGCTTGGCCAATGCCCCGCCGCGAGCGCGGCGGCGACTTCGGCGCGCGCCCCGGCATGGTCGGCATCGAGCAGCGCCGCGCAGGCCTCGGCAAGCATTCGCGCCGCGGCGCCCAGCCCCAGATCGGCCGGCCGGAAGATTTCATTCTGCCCCATCGGCAGCCCGCCGATGAGTTGGCCGATCGCTTCGGCAAAGGCGAGCGCCGCAATCCTTGCATCGACCGGGTTCGAACCCTGCCCGGACTCGCACCAGTCCAGCACCGCCTCGAGCGCCGCGACCGTCGTCGCGACCCATGCAAAGCCGTGCGCCGCGCGCTGCTCGCTGTCGATCGGCCGCGCCGCCAGCCGCGCGGCGAGCGCGGTCTGTGCCGCGCCGCGATAAGCTTGCGCGGCTGTCAGGGCCTGACGCAACATGGTCAGGCGGAGCGCTCGAAGATCGCCGCGATTCCCTGGCCGCCGCCGATGCACATCGTCTCGAGCCCATAGCGACCGTCGCGGCGCACCAGTTCGCGCGTCAGATTGGCGAGGATGCGCCCGCCCGTCGCGCCGATCGGATGGCCGAGCGAGATGCCCGACCCGTTGACGTTCAAAATCTCGTTCCGGCTGTCGTCGTCGGACCAGCCCCAGCCTTTGAGGCACGCGAGCACCTGCGGCGCGAAGGCCTCGTTGAGCTCGACAAGATCGATGTCGTTCCAGCCCAAACCGGTGCGCGCGAACAGCCGCTCGACCGCCGGGACGGGGCCGATGCCCATCCGGCTGGGGTCGCAGCCGGCGGCCGCCCAGCCGTGGAACCAGGCGATCGGCTCGAGTCCGAGTTCTTCGAGCTTGTCCTCCGCGACGACGAGACAAGCCGCGGCGGCGTCGTTCTGCTGGCTGGCATTGCCCGCGGTGACGACCGCGCCGGGGATCGTCTTCGCCTCGATCGCCTTCAATGCGCCGAGCGATTCGCGCGTCGCGTCGGCGCGGTAGCCCTCGTCATGCGCGAAGATCACCGGATCGCCCTTGCGCTGCGGGACGGCGACCGGGACAAGCTCGTCGTCGAACAACCCCTTTTCCCATGCCGCCGCGGCGCGCTGGTGGCTGCGCACCGCATAGGCGTCGGCGGCCTCGCGGCTGATGTCATAATCCTTCGCGAGGTTTTCGGCGGTTTCGATCATCCCGCTGATCACCCCGAAGCGTTCGATCGGCTGCGACATCAGCCGCCCCCGCGTCAGCCGGTCGTGGAGCGTGAGATTGCCCGCGCGTACGCCCTTGCGGACGTCGATGCTGTAATGTTCGACGTTCGACATCGATTCGACGCCGCCCGCGACGACGACGTCGGACATGCCCGTCTGGACCATCATCGCGGCGTTCGCGACGGCCTGCAGCCCTGACCCGCAGCGGCGGTCGAGCTGGTAGCCCGGCACTTCGAGCGGCAGCCCCGCGGCGAGCCACGACCAGTGGCCGATGCTCGGCGCCTCGCCATTGCCATAGCCCTGCGAAAAAACGACATCGTCGACGCGCGCGGGATCGATCTTCGTTCGCTCGACGAGCGCCTTCAGCACCACCGCACCGAGCTGTCCCGCGTCGAGGCTGGCGAGGCTACCGCCGAACTTGCCGACGGCGGTGCGGATCGGGGCGACGATGGCGGCGCGGCGAAGGGTCATATCGGTGATTCTCCAATCATTCGACGCCGACGATACCGGCATCGACCAGCCGCGCAATCTCGCCCGACGAAAGAGACAGGCGGCCGCTCAGGATTTCCTCGCTATGCTGGCCATTGCGCGGCGCGGCACGCGGCGGCTGGCGGTCGTGCCGCGGCAATGTCGCAAAGGCGCCGGCGGCGGGATAGGTAAAACCGCTAGGGTTGTCGGCGGCGCCAAAGATCGGATTGTCGGCAACGAGCGCCGGGTCCTGCACCGCATCGTACATCGTGCGATAGGGCGAATGGACGATGCCCCCGGCGTCGAAAGCGGCGGCGAGGTCGGCGTGCGTGTGCGCGCCGATCGCGCACTCGAACAGCGGATAAAGCGCGTCACGATGCGTGAAGCGAAGGCCATCGTCGCTGGCAAAGGATATGCCCCGTGTCGCCTCGATCGCGGCGATGGCATCGTTCAGCTTGAGTGCGGTAACCAAGTTGTCCCATTGTCGCGGGGTCACGACGACGATCATCGTCCGCTGGCCGTCACGCGTCACGAAATCGCGCCCGAAAAGGCCATAGACGGCATTGCCGAGGCGCGGACGGTTCGCGCCCGTATAGAGCATTTCGGCGACACCGCCGAGGTTGGCGACGGTGCCGATCGCGACATCGGACAGCGGGATACGGACCTCACCGCCCTCGCCCGTCATGCTGCGGCGCTGGATCGCCGCGAGCAGCGCGAAGGCGGCATAGGCGCCCGTCAGCAGGTCCCACGCGGGCAGCACGTGATTGACCGGATCGGGACCGCTGCCGGTGAGCATCGGGTAACCGACGCTGTTGTTGACCGTATAGTCGAGCGCCGGCGATCCGTCGGGCCAGCCCATGACGCGAACGGTGATCAGGTCGGCGCGAGCGTCCGCCAGCACCGCATGCGACAGGAAGCCGTTCACCGGAAAATTGGTGATGAACTGGCCGGTCGCGCGCACGAGTTCCTGCAGCAGCTCGCGCCCTTCGGGGCGGCCGAGATCGAGCGCGAGTGATTTCTTCGCGCGGTTGAGATTTTCCCAATAGAGCGAATCATTGGCGTCGGTCACCGGCCAGCGACGAAAGTCGGGGCCGCCGCCGATCTGGTCGACCCGGATCACCTCGGCGCCCATCTGCGCGCAGTAGAGGCCCGCGGTGGGCGACGCGACAAAGGACGACGCCTCGATCACCGATAGACCTGTCAACAAATCATACATCCGGCCTTGTCTCCCACTTGTCACTGACCGGACCAGCTCTTTTCAAGCCATCACGCCATGCTAGCGAACTTCGGCGGTCGCCGTAAAGCGGGTTCGAAAATGAAACGCAACCCGCCATCTTGATCGGGGTGTCTTGCCGGGAGCGACCTGTTACGCCCGTCAGCTAGACCGCTCGCGGGATATGCCGCAGGTGGACAGCGGGAGAGGCAAAGTGACGAACAAGCGCATGACCGATGGGATTTGATGTGATGCTCGACCTGCCGCTCAGCCCCGACCAGCAATTGTTGCAAGGCAGCCTTCAGCGCTTTCTTGCCGACAAGGGGCGGCCCGGATGGCGGGACCTGTCCGACGTCCTGGGACTGGGCGGGATTGCGGTGCCCGACGCGGCGGGCGGTTTCGGCGGCGGGATGCTCGATATCGCGCTGGTCATGGCCGAGCTGGGCCCGGCGCTTGCGGGCGCCGATTGGCTGTCGCATGCTATCGCAACATGGCTGCTCGGACGGACGGTGCCCGGCCACGATGCCTTGCCCGGCCTCGCGGCCGGAACGCTTCGCGCGGCGATCATTTGCCCCGCCTCGACCGCCAGCATGCCGTCGGTCGAAGATGGCGCGATCGTCCGCGGCAGCGCGGCGCTGGTGGCCGGGGGCGCCGAGGCGGACCTGTTCCTGCTCGCCGATAGCAATGCCATCCTGCTGATTGCTGCGGACCGTGACAAGGTCGATCAGCGGCATCGCATCATGCTCGATGGCAGCGTCACCGCCGACCTCGGTTTCGCCTTGAACGCCGATGATGCCGAGCGGCTCGCGTCGGGCATGGCGGCGCGGTCCAGGACCGCCGCCGCCAATGACATGATGCTCGCCGCGCGTTGCGCCGAGGCGGTGGGGCTGATCCAGCGCATGGTCGCGGACAGCGCCGGCTATCTGGGCCAGCGCCAGCAGTTCGGAATGCCGATCGGCTCATTCCAGGCGCTGCGCCACCGCGCGGCCGACATGCAGCTCGCGATGATGAAAGCCGCTGCGCTCACCGAAGCCGCCATTCTTGGCGTCGAACAGGATCGCGGCGACCGTGCCGCGCTGGTCAGCGCCGCATGCGTCGAAACATGTGACGCGGTCCGTATCGTCGGCGAAAGCGCGGTGCAGATCCACGGCGCGATGGGACTGACCGAGGAATTGCGCCTGGGCGGTCATTTCAAGCGCGCGCTGGCGATCGCCGCGGCGATGGGGCCGCAGACCGATCATCTGGCGCGCTTTGCCGAAACCGCCGCCTGATCAGCCAAGCATGTGGCGCGCGATCAGGTCGCGCTGGATCTCGTTCGAGCCGGCATAGATGCTCGCCGCCCGATCGTTGAGATAGCGCGGTACCGCGACCGCGACGTCGGCGGGCGCCTGTCCATCGGCGTCGGCCCAGGCCGAATAGCCGGCGATCTCGCACGCCAGCACATCGATCCGCTGCGCGGTTTCGGTGCCGAGGACCTTGAGCACTGACGCATAGAGCGCCGCGCTGCCGCCGAGCCCGCGCATCGCCTTGAGTTCGAGCGCCTGCAAGGCGGTGAGCCCGATCGCCTCGCGATCGAGGCGCGCGCGCAGCACCGGATCAATACCCGCCTGCCCGCGCAGCCGTTCGAGCCGGCCGATCAGCGCCGGCGCATATTTTCCGCCGCGTTCGAAGGTCAGCAGATGCTTGGCGACCGACCAGCCCGCATTTTCGGCGCCGAGCCGGTTCGCCTGCGGTACGCGGACATCGTCGAAGAAAACCTGGTTGAGTTCGTGGTCGCCCGCGAGCGTGCGGATCGGTTCGACGCTGATGCCAGGCGTCGCCATGTCGAGCAGCAGGAAACTGATCCCCGCCTGCGGCTTGCCGTCGTTCGACGTGCGCACGAGCGCGAACATCCGGTTTGCGAAATGCGCATGGGTCGTCCAGATTTTCGACCCGTTCAGCACATAGTCGCTGCCGTCGGGCGTTGCACGGAGCTGGAGCGACGCGAGATCCGATCCCGCACCCGGCTCCGAAAAGCCCTGGCACCAATAATCCGCGCCCGACAGGATACGCGGCAGATAATGCGCCCGCTGCTCGGCGCTGCCATAGTGCATGATCACCGGTGCGACCATCTTGAGCCCCATCGGCGCAAGATTCGGCGCCCCGGCGCGCGCGCATTCGGCGGCGAAGAGATAGCGCTGCATCTCGTCCCATCCCGGTCCGCCAAACTCGGCCGGCCAGTCGGGCGCGGCCCAGCCGCGCGCGTTCAGGATGCGCTGCCACGGCAGCGACACCGCGGGGTCGATGAAGACGCTGGTCGCGCGGGCGGCGGCGCGGCGGAGGTCGTCGGGCAACGCGGCGTCGAGGAAAGCGCGAACCTCGTCGCGAAAAACCTCGAGAGCGGGATCGTTCAGCATGTCCATGCGTCCGACTTACAGGGCGATCGCGCGGCGGGCCAAGCTGGCGAAAGCATCAGGCGGCCCGCGCGCCGACAAAACCCAGCCCGGCGGCGATCTGGATCGACTGCGCGCGCCCTGTCGCGCCGAGCTTCGCCGCCGCATTGCGCAGGTGAAACCGCACCGTCGATACCGAAAGCGACAGGATGATCCCGATCTCGCCATCGGTCTTGCCCGCCGCGGCCCAGCGCAGGCATTGCACCTCGCGCCGTGTCAGCGTTTGCGGCACGGTGGCGTTGCGCGGCCGATCGCGCGCCTCATTGTGGGTCGCGACGAGCTTCAGCGCGAGATTGTGCAGATCGGCGGCGTGTTTCGCAAACAGCGCCTCCACGCCGACAGGCTCGCGCGAGCACCAGAAGACCGCACCGACAAGCCCGCGCGGCAGATGCACCGGCGCAATGATCGCTTCGCCGAAGTTGGGCGTATTCTTCGCCTGCTGACAATCGACGGCATCGAGCAACCGGGTGAAGCGCCACGTCCTGAGCCGGCCGTCGCTGTAGCAAAAGGGCTCTGCCGTCAGCCGGGCCGCGGTCAGGAACGCAATCTGCAGCGCCAGCTTTCGGTCGCGCCAATAGGCATAATCGGGATCGATCCAGCGGAAGCTCGTTTCGGCATAGGGGCGCCCGTCGGCATCGGCCATCGGTTCGGGATCGCCAAGGTCGGCCTGCGCCGCGATATAGGGCAGGCCGATCGCGTCGCCGATCGCCTGCACCGCCGCGACCAGCGCCGGCATGTCGCCCCAGCATTCCGCCCGATGATCGATCACCCTTGTCCCTCCACTATCCTGACACAGGTGTCAGCTTGTCCGTCCGCCCGATATTCGATGTTCTGGCACGGTCCGGTTTCGCGCGAGGCTCGCACAAAGACGAGCGCCGCGACAAGCTGTTTGAGAGAGGATGAGTGATGAGGGCAATGCGTATTTTCCTGGGCGCGAGCGCCGCGACCGGTCTCGCTTTGGCAACCCCGGCGTTCGCTGCGGAGGAAGCCGCCGCCGATACGGTGGCGGCCGAGGGCGACATCATCGTCACCGCACAGCGCCGCGCCGAATCGCTCAACGACATCGGCATGGCGATCCAGGCGGTCGATGGCGCGACGCTGGAAACGCTGCGCGTCACCGACATGCGCGACCTGACCGCGGTCGCCCCGAGCTTCACCGTCTCGCAAAGCTATCAGGGGGTGCCGACCTATACGCTGCGCGGCATCGGCTTCAACACGATCAACCTGTCCTCGACCTCGACCGTCGGCACCTATGTCGACGAAGTCGCTTATGCCTATCCGATCATGAACACGGGTCCGGTGATGGACCTCGAACGTGTCGAGGTCCTGAAGGGGCCGCAAGGCACGCTCTATGGCCGCAACACCACCGCGGGCCTGATCAACTTCATCACCGCCAAACCGACCGACAGCTTCGAAGGCGGCATCAAGGCCGATCTTGGCAATTATCAGACCTACAACATCGGCGGTCATCTTTCGGGTCCGCTCGGCGACGGCATCGCGGCGCGCATCGTCTTTCGCAGCGAGAATAGCGACAAGGGCTGGCAGGTCAGCAACACGAGCGGCGAGCGGCTCGGCAAGATCGAGAAATATGGCGTTCGCGGCGCGCTCGCGATCGATCCGGCGCCCGGCACCCATTTCGACCTGTCGGTAACCTGGTGGCGCAACAAGTCGGACACCGTGGCCGGCCAGGGGATCGGTTTCACGCCCGCGACCAACCCCGTTACCGGCACCAGCAATTCGCGCTTCTTCAACGCGCCGGGGCTCGCGGCCTATCTGGCGAACAATGTCCCGACCAAGGCCGCTCAAGCCGACTGGGCGCCCGAAGCCGCGCGATCGGCCGACATCGGCACCGGGCTCGGCCTGGGCGGCCCGCTCGCCGAAAATAACCACTTCTGGGGGCTGAAACTGCGCTGGGACCAGGATCTGGGCGAGACGATCAAGCTTGTCTCGCTGACCAGCTATAATGATTTCAAACGCAACGCGCTTTCGGACTGGAGCGGCGCGCCGTATGAAATCCTGCTGCAAAACACCGTCGGCCGGATCAAGAGCTTTGCACAGGATCTGCATATCGAGGGCGAGACGGGCGCGGTGACATGGCTCGTCGGCGGCTATTATGCGAATGACCGGATCATCGATTCCAATCGCACGATGCTCGGCCAGAATGCCAATGTCGGGCTGATCCGCGCCGCCGGGGCGCCGCTGCTCGCGAGCCCGATCTTCAACTCGGGTGGCTATACGCTGGCGCAGCTGCAACAGGCGTTCCGCACCTATGAGGATTTCGGCCGTATCCGCACCAATACCTGGAGCCTGTTCGCCAACGCCGACGCCGAGCTGACCGATCAGCTCAAGCTGACCATCGGCGTTCGCTACACAGAGGACAAGCAGCGCTTCAATGGCTGCTCGCGCGACTTCAACGGCAACATGCTGCCCAACGTCAACGTCGTGAACCGCGCGCTATATCTTCAGACCTATGGCGTGCTCGCGGCGCCGATCGCAGAGGGACAGTGCAACACCTTCGATCCGGCGACGGGAAGTTTTGGCGAGGTGCAGTCGCTGTTCAAGGAAAATAATGTCGCGTGGCGCGCCGCGCTCGACTGGTCGCCCAGCGACGACACCCTCCTCTATGCGTCGGTCTCGCGCGGCTACAAGGCGGGGACGACGCCGATCAATGCCGCCAATCTTGCACGCCAGAATGCACCGGTGACGCAGGAGAAGCTGACAGCGTATGAAATCGGGGTGAAAGCCACGCTGGCCGACCGCGCGGTGCAGGCCAATCTCTCCGCCTTCTATTATGATTATCGCGACAAGCAGATCAGCACCTATTTCGCCGATCCGATCTACACCGCGCTGTCGCGGCTCGACAATGTCCCCGATTCGAAAGCCTATGGCGTCGAGGGCGAGTTGATCGTGCGCCCGATGCCGGGGGTCACGCTCTCGGCCAACGGATTGTGGCTCAAAACCCGGATCAACGACTATAACGGCACCAACGCCGCGGGTCAGCCCGAGAATTTCGACGGCGCCGAATTCATCTACAGCCCGGAATTCCAGGGCAGCCTGACCCTCGTTTACGACACGCCGGTCTCCGACGCGCTCAACCTCTCGGGCGCCGTAAGCGCGCGTTATCAAGGCAAGTCGAACACGATCTTCGAAGATCTCGATCTCTACAAGGTCGATGCCTATGGCACCGTCAACGCCAGCCTTGGCCTCAGACACGAAAGCGGCTGGTCGGTGTCGCTGTGGGCGAAGAACCTGTTCGACAAATATTACTGGTCGGCGGTCGCGAGCAACGCGAATGTCGTGGTACGCTTTGCCAATCCACCGCGAACCTATGGCCTGACCGTGGGTTTCGACTTCTAGGAGGCCGGCGTGGAACAGGTGATGCAGGACAGCTATCTGGGAACCGCGATCGATTTCGCTGCCCCGCCCGGCGAGCCTGCCCTGCTCGCGCCCGACAGCATCCAGTGGCGCATCTATAAAAATCCGATCGCGCTCGGCATCGGCGGAATCGCGGCGGTGCTCCTCGAATTCGCCGAGCCGCGCATCCGCAGCGGGGTGTGGGATCATTCGACCTACAGGCAGGATCCGATCGGCCGCTCGCGCCGCACCGGGCTTGTCGCGATGCTCGCCTGCTATGGCCCGGCGAGCAGCGCGAAAGTGGTGATCGGGCGGATCAACCGCATGCACGGCAAGGTTAAGGGCGAAACGCCCGCCGGAGAGGCGTATCGCGCACTAGACCCCGTGTTGCTCGACTGGGTCGCCGCCACCGCATCCTTTGGTTTCCTGATGGCTTACGACCGCTTCGTCGATCGGCTGGGCGACGCCGACAAGGACCGTTTCATGCGCGACGGCGATACGATCGGCCGCGAGTTCGGGGTTCGGCACACGCCGCCGACGGTCGATGCCTTCATCGCGATGATGGCCGATCTGGAGCCGCGGTTCGAACCGCATCCGATCATCTTCGAATTTCTGGACATCATCGAATCGGGGCGCGCTGCACCCACTATTCCGCGCTTCCTGCACCGCGCCGTGGCCCGCGCGGCGGTCTCCTTGCTACCCGGCCATGTCCGCCGCCGCCTCGACCTCGGGCGGCGCTACGACCTCACTCGTGTCGACCGCTATGCCCTCAAATTTGCGGGTCGCCTTGCCGACCGCCGGATCGATCGCGCTTCGCCGCCGTGCGTCGCGAGCGAGCGCCTCGGTCTGCCGTATGATTTCCTCTATCGCCCGCGTGCCGAGCAACAGCAGTTGCTGAGACGCAAGCCCTCGCCGCTCGCGATTGCGTGACGGCATCGGGCAGGCTGGTGGGGAATGGCGCACCCGAAGGGATTCGAACCCCTGGCCTCTGCCTTCGGAGGGCAGCGCTCTATCCAGCTGAGCTACGGGTGCCGGTAGAGCGCGGCCTCTAGCAAGAGCGTGGGCCGGCAGCAATGGCCTATCGACCGCAGGCCGCCGATGTGCGAAGCGGCGGCATGGGCATGAGCGACGCCGGCACGAAAGCATCCGAACAAAGCTGGCCGATGGCGGCCGATCTTTATGGCGAAATGCAGCTCGAGGCGCATCCGCCGGCGCGGCATCGCTGGCGCGATTATCTACCCGGCGTTCTCGTCACCGCCATCGCCGCGCTCGCCGCCGCCTGGCTCGCCGATCATTATGCCGCGCCGCTGGTGCTGATGGGGCTGCTGATCGGCCTCGCGATGAGCTTCCTCTCGCAGGACAAGCGCACCCACGCCGGGCTAGACCTGATGTCGCAGACCGCGCTGCGTGTCGGCATCGTACTCGTCGGCGCACGCATCACCGCCGAACAGCTCGCCGAGCTTGGGCCGCTGCCCTTCGCGCTGCTCGTCGTCATCATGGTGGCGGTGATCATCGTCACCGTCTGGACCGCGCGGCTGTTCCGCCAGGATCGCCATGCCGCGCTGCTCGCGGGCGGCGCGACCGCGATCTGCGGCGCATCGGCGGCGCTCGCTCTCTATTCGCTGATCGGCGACAAGCGCGTCGACCAGGCGCGCTTCACGCTGACCCTCGTCGGCATCACCGTCGCGAGCGCGTTCGCGATGACGCTCTATCCCGTCCTCGCGACCGAGCTGGGGCTTACGCACGCGCAGGCCGGTTTCCTGATCGGCGCATCGATCCACGATGTCGCGCAAGCGATCGGCGGCGGCTTCTCCTTCTCGCCGGCCGCGGGCGAGGTGGCGACGATCGTCAAGCTGACGCGGGTCGCCCTGCTCGCGCCGATGCTGATGCTCGTCGCGTTGTGGCTCGGACGCAGCGGCGAGACGGCGGGCAAGACGCGCATTCCGCTGCGCCTGCCCTGGTTCATCCTGGGCTTTCTGGCGATTGCAGCGATCAATTCGCTCGTCGCGATCCCCAAGGTTGCCCAGGATGCGGCCGCGACGGGGGCGCAGGCATTGCTGCTGCTTGCGATCGTTGCCACCGCGATGAAGGCGCGGCTGCACCTGCTGCTCGATCAGGGATGGCGCAGTTTCGCCCCGATCATCGTCGCGACGCTGACCAGCTTCCTGTTATCGCTCGCGGCCGCGCTCAGCCTGTGACGCCGTGGCGTCAGAGTAATGCGTTCAGATTTCAACCTTTTGGAAGTGCCCAGCTGACGGTCAGCTGCGTCGCGCGGCGCGGAATATCGAGCTTCGCCTCGCTGAAATTGACCTTTTCATTGGGCGGCAGCATCCGCACCGGCGGTTTGATCGTCCAGCTATAGACGATCGTTCCCTGCGCATCGCGCAGTTCGGCGAGGATCGGCGGCACGCGCTGCTCGCGATCGGTCGGGTTGATGATCACCCCCGATGCCGCAAAATAGATAGTTCCGTCGGCAAGCTCGCGATGATCCTGGTTCGGCGGCAGCTCGATCACTAGATCGGGCTCGGCCGCCATGCCCGGCAGTCCCAGCCCCTGCGCCCAGCTCGGCAGGCCGAAATAAACGAGGCCCGCGGTCGCGGCGAGCATCAAGGCCGCGGCGCTCGCGGCGATGATGGTCCAACGCTTGGCCGGATTGCGTCGCGGGCGGCGGAAGGGCAGTGGTGCCTCATTGTCGGCAAAGGGCGCGGGGCGCGGCGGCGGTTCGGCGGCGAAAGCCTCGGGCGGCGGCGGCACGGGCTCGGCCATCGGCGCGGGTCCGCCCGTGTGGGATGCCGCCGGCTCGGGCGCGGGAGCTGGCTCAGGGGACGGCGTACTGACGGGGGGCTCACTCGCTGCCGGTACGGCGGCCGCAGCACTTGCAGACGGCTCCTGGAACCAGCTGTGGCGGCAATTGGCGCAGCGGACGGTACGGCCCGCCGGGCCGATCGCCGTATCGGGCACGACATAGCGCGTATGGCAGGACGGGCAGGCGAGGATCATGGGGTTCCTCTAAACACGCTGATTCGCAGCGTTGCAAGCGCTGCGTGGCGTTTGGGTTTGTTACGGCGCCAGCCCACTCCCCCACCCAGCCTCCCTAGGCTACTATCGTTGGGGAGGCCGGGTGGGGGAGTGGGCTGGCGCCGTAACTGTTTCCGGGCACCGGAAACATATCGCGAAGCGCTTGTCCTTAGTGGATAGCCGTGCGAGAGCCAGCCTGATGAGCGGACCAGCGCCCCTGTTCCTTGGCCCAACGCAGGCGCGCGATGGCGTGCAGGTGACGTCATGACAGATGCCTTGAACCAGCGCACCGGCGGCGCGATGGTCGAATTCAACGGCGTTGGCCTCCGCTATGGTCCCGATGCCGAGGTTTTGAGCGACATCAGCTTCAATCTGCAACCAGGCAGTTTTTATTTCCTCACCGGCGCGTCGGGCGCGGGAAAGACCTCGCTGCTCAAGATGCTCTATCTCGCGCAGCGGCCGAGCCGCGGCATCGTCCGCCTGTTTGGCGAGGATCTGGTCGCGATGCCACGCCAGCGCCTGCCGGGCTTTCGCCGCCGCATCGGCGTCGTGTTCCAGGATTTCCGGTTGATCCCGCACCTGTCGGCGCGCGACAATATCGCCCTGCCGCTGCGTATTGCCGGCGTCAGCGAAGAGGATCTGTCGGGGCCCGTCGGCGAAATGCTGAGCTGGATCGGCCTTGACGAACGCGCCGATGCGCGCCCCGCGACGTTATCGGGCGGCGAGCAGCAGCGCGTCGCCATCGCGCGCGCGGTGATCGCGCGCCCGCAACTCCTCGTCGCCGACGAGCCGACGGGGAACGTCGATCCAGAAATGGCGATGCGCCTCCTGGGGCTGTTCGAGGCTTTGAACCGCCTCGGCACAACCGTCGTCGTCGCCACCCACGACATCCACCTGATCAGCCGCATCGAAAATGCGCAGATGATGCGGCTGGAGAAGGGCCGCCTTTCCGATCCCACCGGCGCGCTGCGCTATCCCCCGAACCGCGCATGATCATCCCGCGCGTCCCGATCCAGCATCGCCGCCTGCTTCCCGACCGCCGTCTGTCGGGGCCGACGCCGTGGGTCATCGCGATCCTGATGATGCTGACTTTGCTCGCCGCCGCCGCCGGGATCGGTCTTGCCCGATCGGCGAATGCGATCGGCGACGCGATCGCCGGGCGCGTGACGGTCCAGATCGTCACCGCGAACCCCGTGACCCGCGCCGAACAGGCCGCCGCGCTGCGCCGCGCCGCCGCCGCAGAGCCCTTCGTCCTCTCGGCGCGCTCGGTCGGACAGGACGAGCTGCAGGCAACGCTCGGCCAATGGTTCGGCAGCGCCGAAGGCGACGATCCGGTGCTGAAATCGCTCCCCTTGCCCGCGCTCGTCGACGTGGATTTTGTCGGCGAGGATCGGGCCGGCCATATGCAGCAGCTCCGCGCGCTGGTCGCGCGGGAAGCGCCCGGCGCGCGGATCATTCCGCACGCCGAATGGCTGGGGCCGGTCGCGCGGCTGATCCGCTCGCTCGCGTGGATCGCCGGCGCCATGGTAGTACTGATGACACTGGCCAGCGCTGCGGTGGTGATCATGACCGCGCGCGCCGCGCTCGCCACACATTTTCCGACGATCGAGATGCTCCACATGATCGGCGCGACCGACCGCCAGATCACGCGCCTGTTCCAGCGCCGCATCGCGATCGACACCGCTTATGGCATCGCGCTCGGCACCGCCGTCGCCGCGGCGATATTGCTGCTGATCGGCTGGCAATGGTCGGGTGTCACTTCGGGACTCGCCGCGACCGCGTCATTCGGCCCCGCGGGCTGGGCGCTCTTGCTGGCGCTGCCGCTATTGGCTATCGCGCTCGCAGCCCTCACCGCGCGCCAGACCCTGCTCGCGGCGCTCAAGAAGATTCTATGATCAAGCGCCTGATTTCCCTGATTTTCCTGGCCTGGGTGCTCGGTTTTGCGTGGTTCGCGCTGCTGCTGCCGCTGCCTGCCGACGCGCAGAAGACCGACGCGATCGTCGTGCTCACCGGCGGGCCGGGACGCATCGACCGCGCGCTCGAACGGCTCGAGGCGGGCGATGCCAAGCGCCTGCTGATCAGCGGCGTCGCGCGCGAAGTGAAGCCGCGCGAGCTCGCCGTGACCTACAAGCGCCCGTTGGATCTCTTCGACTGCTGCATCGCGCTGGGGTTCGAGGCCGAGGATACGCGCTCGAATGCAACCGAGGTCGCGACCTGGGTTGCGCGGCGCAACTACAAGAGCATCCGGCTGATCACCACCGACTGGCACATGCGCCGCGCCGAATATGAGATCGGTCGCGCGGTCGGCGACAAAGTCACGATCCTGCCCGACGCGGTGCGCAGCCAGCCCAATTTCGCGACCCTGTTCCGCGAATATCACAAATATCTGGCCGGATTGGCGGGCGGGCTGCTCGGCCTGTGAGATACGCGATCGCTCTGCTCCGCTCGATCCTGTTCTGGATCGCCTTTTTCGTGATGAGCAGCATCTCGTCGATCGGCGGGGTCATCGCGCTGCCGATCTCGCACCGCGGCACTATTTTCTTCGTGCGCATCTGGGCGCAGTCGCACCGGCTCTTCTGCCGCTTTCTGCTCGGGCAGACGATCGTCATCGAGGGCGCGATGCCCGACATTCCGGTGCTCTACGTCTTCAAGCATGAATCGGCGTTCGAAACCGTCGAGCAGCCGATGCTGTTCAAGCATCCCGCGGTGTTCGCCAAGGAAGAGCTGTTCTCGATCCCCGTCTGGGGGCAGGCGGCGCGTTTCTATGGCCTGATCCCCGTCGATCGCGACGGCGGCGGCAAGGCGATGCGCGCTATGCTCGGCGCGGCGAAGGCGGCGCTGGCCGCGGGGCGGCCGCTGGTGCTGTTTGCTGAAGGTACGCGCGTTCCGCATGGCGAAGCCCCTGCGTTACGCCCGGGGTTTGCCGGTATGTACCGTCTGCTCGGGGTCGATGTGATCCCCGTGGCAGTGAACAGCGGCCTTGCTTTCCCCCCGCGCCGCTGGGTCAAATGGCCGGGCACGATCACTTACAAGATCGGCGAGACAATCCCTGCCGGCCTGCCACGCGAGGAAGCCGAAGCGCGCGTGCGGGTCGCGATCAATGCGCTCAATCCGCCGGAAGCGTTGCTGGAAAGCTCGACCGCCACCTAAACTCCGTTCGCATCGAGCGAAAATTGAGTTCGGTTAGTGCTTCCGCCCGAAATCGGGCGCCGGATCGTCCTGACCCTCGGCGATAATCGACCGCCGGATCGCCCGCGTGCGCGTGAACCAGTCCTCAAGCTTGTCGGCGTCGCCGCGGCGGATTGCCTGCTGGAGCACCGTCAGATCCTCGTTGAAGCGCTGCAAGGTCGCGAGCACGGCATCCTTGTTGGCAAGGAAGACATCGCGCCACATCACCGGATCGCTCGCCGCGATGCGCGTGAAATCGCGGAAACCGCCGGCGGAGTATTTGATCACTTCGCTCTCGGTGACCTCTTCGAGCTCGCTCGCGGTGCCGACGATCGTATAGGCGATGAGATGCGGCAGATGGCTCGTCACCGCGAGCACCATGTCGTGGTGCGCGGCGTCCATGACGTCGACCTTGGCGCCCAGCGCTTCCCAGAATTTCGCGACCGCCGCGATCGCATCGGCCGGCGCGTCGGCGCCGGGGGTCAGGATGCACCAGCGCCCGTCGAACAGGGTGGCAAAACCCGCCGCCGGACCGCTGTTCTCGGTCCCCGCTACCGGATGCGCGGGAATAATGACATGGTCGGGCAGCGCCTTTGCCAGCGCCGCGGCGACTCCGGCCTTTGACGAGCCGACGTCCGAAATGATCGCATGCGCGGCAAGCCCGGGCGCAATCGCCGCCGCGGCATCGGCCATGCCCCCAACCGGAACCGCCAATATGACGAGGTCGGCATCGGCGACCGCGGCGGCGGGATCGTCGGCGATCCGGTCGCACAGGCCAAGGCGGTGTGCAACGCCGCGCACCTCTTCGCTGGCGTCATGGCCGGTGACCGCCACCTGCGGCATCCGCTCCGTGATCGCGCGCGCGATCGACGAGCCGATCAGGCCCAGCCCGATAATCGCAACGCGCTCGACGCCCCGCGCCATGGTTCAGCCGTTCAACGCGGCGCGAATCGCCGCCGCCAGCCCGCGCGTCTCGTCTTCGGTGCCGATCGTCATACGCAGCGCATTGGGCAATCCCTGCCCCGGCAGCCAGCGCACGATATAGCCCGCGTCCATCAGGCGCCCGTACACCGTCTCGGCGCTCACATCGCCTTCGAACAGCACGAGCAGGAAATTGCACGCCGACGGCACGATGCGCACGCCATGGTTGCCGAGGCTTTCGATCTCAGCGGCCAGCCACGCGCGCCATTTAGCATTATGCTCACGGCTGTTCGTGACGAAATCATCGTCGCCGAGCGCCGCGATCGCCGCCGCCTGACCCGCACGGGTGACGTTGAACGGCAGGCGGATGCGCTGCAGCGCGGAAATCACGTCCGAACAGGCATAGCCCCAGCCGATGCGCTCGGCGGCGAGGCCGTGGATCTTCGAAAAGGTCCGCGTGATGAAGACATTGGGCTGCGTTTTCGCAAGCTCGAGCCCGCCGTCATCTTCGTCGTCCGACAGATATTCGGAATAGGCCTGGTCGATCACGAACAGGACATTCTTCGGCAGCCCCGCATAGAGACGCGCGACCTCTTCGCGTGTCGCGAGTGTGCCGGTCGGATTGTTCGGATTGGCGAGGTAGACGACGCGCGTCTTGTCGGTCACCGCGGCGAGCAGCGCATCGACGTCGGTCGCATAATCCTTGTCATCGGCCTCGACCGGGATCGCGCCGACGCGGCGCGCGGCGATTTCGTAGACCGCGAAGCCATAGCGCACATAAAGGATCTCGTCGCCCGCGCCGGCATAGGTGCCCGCCGCGAGGTGCAGCAGCTCATCCGAGCCATTGCCGCAGATGATGCGCGCGGGATCGAGCCCGAACTTCGCCGCGATCGTCTCGCGCAGCCCTACCGAACCGGGATCGGGATAACGCGACAGCGCATCGGCGTCGGCGAACGCCGCGCGGAACGCCGCGCGCGCCTTTTCTCCCGTGCCGAGCGGATTCTCGTTCGCGCTGAGCTTGATCAGCGGACGGCCATCGGCACCGGCCGACTTGCCGGGAACATAGGGGGCGATGCCGCTGATCCACGGCTTCGGGCTAAGGGTCTGCGTCGTGTCGGTCATGCGGCGGCGTTTAACGGCTGTACGCCCCAAGTCCAGCGTCTAGTCCAGCACGTTGACAGGGTGCGCGCCGCCGCTTAGCCCCGCCGCACGATGGCCAGCCTGCTTCACCATATCCAGCACGACAGCGTGACGATCGGCGCGCCGCTGCCGCTCGACAGCGGACAGCTGCTGCCTTCGGTGACGATCGCCTATCAAAGCTATGGCGCGCTTAATGCCGACAAGTCGAACGCGGTGCTGATCTGCCATGCGCTGACCGGCGACCAATATGTCGCGAGCAACCATCCCGCGACGGGAAAGCCCGGCTGGTGGGCGCGCATGGTCGGTCCGGGGAAGCCGATCGACACCGACCGCTTCCACGTCATCTGCGCCAATGTGCTCGGCAGCTGCATGGGGTCGAGCGGCCCGGCGTCGCCCGACGCCGCGACCGGCGCGCCGCTTGGCATGGCCTTTCCGGTGATCACCATCGCCGACATGGTGCGCGCGCAGGCGATGCTGCTCGATCATTTGGGCATTTCGCGACTTCATGCCGTCGTCGGCGGGTCGATGGGCGGGATGCAGGCGCTCGCCTGGGCCGCGACCTATCCCGAGCGTCTCGCCTCGGCGCTCGTCATCGCCAGCGCGGCGCGCCATTCGGCGCAGAATATCGCGTTTCACGAGGTCGGGCGACAGGCGATCATGGCCGACCCCGACTGGCAGGACGGCCAATATTATGGCAGCGCGCGCGCGCCGACCAAGGGGCTCGCGGTTGCGCGCATGGCGGCGCACATCACTTATTTATCCGAAGAAGGGCTGACCGAGAAGTTCGGCCGCCGGCTGCAGGCGCGCGACATCAAGAGTTTCGGTTTCGACGCCGACTTCCAGGTCGAATCCTATCTTCGGCACCAGGGCCTCGCCTTCACCGACCGCTTCGACGCCAACGCCTATCTCTATATCACCCGCGCGATGGACTATTTCGACCTCGCCGACCCTTATGACGGACGGCTCGCGGGCGCCTTTGCCGCGGCGAAGGACGTGCGCTTCACGCTCGTGAGTTTCGATACCGACTGGCTTTACCCGACGTCGGAATCGCGCCGCGTCGTCCAGGCGCTGCAGAGCGTCGGCGCCGCCGCGAGCTTCGTCGAACTGTCGGCGCCCTTCGGCCACGACAGCTTCCTCCTCGACGTGCCGGCGCTCGACCGCCTTGTCGCCGGATCCTTGCGATCGGGCGCGCCATGAACGGGGGCTATCGCCTGTCCTTCGATCGGGCCGACATGCAGATCGCGGCAATTCATGCCTTTCTGACGCGGAGCTATTGGGCCGAGAATATCTCGCTCGCGCTCGTCGAGCGCGCCATTGCAGGGTCGCTTTGCATCGGAAGCTTTGCGCCCGAAGGCGATCAGTCCGGATTCGCCCGAGTGATCACCGATTACGCCACCTTTGCCTATCTCGCCGACGTCTATGTGCTCGAATCGCATCGCCGGCGCGGCTTGGCCGCCCGGATGGTGACGGCGCTTCACGATCATCCGGATCTACAAGGGCTCAGGCGGTGGATGCTTGCGACCAGCGATGCGCATCCGCTTTATGCAGCACTCGGCTGGACGGCCATCGAGGATAGCAAACCATTTATGCAGCGTCATTTTCCGGGCGTCTATGGGCGGACCCAATCATGAAGCTCCGCCCCGATCTGGCCATCATCGCCGATGCGGTGCCGTCGGGCGCGCGCGTGCTCGACGTCGGCTGTGGCGACGGCGAGTTGATGGCGGCGCTGCACGATACGAAGAATGTCGACGCGCGCGGGCTGGAGATCGACCCCGCCAACGTCACCGCCGCGATCGCACGCGGGCAATCGGTCGTGCAGGGCGACTGCAACCGCGACCTTGCCGACTATCCCGACGACGCCTTTGATTATGCGATCCTTTCGCAGACGCTGCAGACGACCGAGCGCCCCGACCGCGTCGTGGGCGAACTGCTCCGCATCGCGCCGCGCGCCTTCGTCAGCTTCCCCAATTTCGCGCATTGGCGGGTGCGGCTCGCGCTGCTGTGGAACGGCCGCATGCCGGTGACGCGACTGCTGCCCGTTGCCTGGTACGAAACGCCGAACATCCACCATGTGACCGTCAGCGATTTTCGCGACCTCGTGCGCGACCAGGGGATCCGCGTCGAGGCGATATGGTATCTGTCGGGCGACCAGCCGACGAGCGATGCTGCAGCAAGCTGGCGCGCCGAACATGCGATCTTTTTGATTTCGCGAGGCTGATTCTCCCCTCCCGCAGGCGGGAAGGGAACAAGCGTCAGCCCTGCCGTTTCAACCCGTTCGCCAGCAGGTCGTTCGCGATCCGCGCAATCTCCGCTATGTCGGCCTCTTCGTCCCACAGGCCGTACCGCATGCCGAGAAAGACGTTCATGCCGCCGATCGCCCAGGCGTGGATTTCGCCGACATCGGCCCGAATCTCGCCGCGCGCCGCGCCAGCCTCGAGTCGCTGGCGGACGCGCGCGACCGTCGTTTCATAGTGGCGGCGATAGCTCGCATAATCGACGAATTCGGCCTCATCGATGATGCGATAGATTTCCTTATGCTCGCGCACGAAGCCAAGGAAGGATTCGAGCCCGATGCGTTCGGCTGAGATTTCGTCGGGTGCCGCCTGGACGAGCGGGGTGACATGGTCGCGCAATTGCTCGCTCATATAGCGGACGAGCGCCTGGAAGATTTCGTCCTTCGAATCGAAATAAGTGTAGAAACTGCCGAGCGCGGTCCCGGCACGGCGGGTTATGGCACTGATCGACGCCTCGTGGAAACCGCGCTCGCCGAACTCGATCGCCGCGGCATCGAGCAGTTTTCGTAAGGTGCGGCGCCCGCGATCGGTGCGCGGCGTCTTGTCGCGCGCCTCGCTCTCGGCACTCCCTGTCGCGACTGGCGGCTGATCCATAACTGCCCTCGTCTCCCCTCCGTCGCTGCCCCCTGTCGCTGCATCGTGGCTTTTCCGCACCACTGGCAAGCAAAAAACGACGGCCCAACATTCCAAGTTGAAACTTGGTTCATGTTTCACTATTGGATACGGCGCGGCTTGGCAAGCACCGGCCCAAGAAAACCAAAAAGGGTGACGAGGGGTCACCCGCCACATGGGAGAGTCCTTCATGCGTCCTTTCGCTCGTCAGCTGCGCCGTGCCGTCCTCGCCTCGAGCGCGCTGTCCATGCTCGCCTTTGCCCCCACCGCCTTTGCGCAGGAGGAAGGCGCGAGATCCGACAGCGGCGACAATGAGATCATCGTCACCGCGCGCCGCCGCGACGAGCGATTGGTCGATGTGCCGATCGCGATCACCGCTTATTCGGGCGAAGCGCTCGAAAAAGCCGGCGCGATCGACATCACCGACGTCGGCCAGACGACCCCGAACACGACGCTCGAAGTGTCGCGCGGCTCGAACTCGACGCTCAGCGCCTTCATCCGCGGCGTCGGCCAGCAGGACCCGGTCTCGGGCTTCGAACAGGGCGTCGGCATCTATCTCGACGACGTTTACCTGAACCGCCCGCAGGCCGCGGTGCTCGACATCTATGACGTCGAACGCATCGAAATCCTGCGCGGGCCGCAGGGCACGCTCTATGGCCGCAACACGATCGGCGGCGCGGTCAAATATGTAACGAAGCAGCTGCCGCAAGAATTCTCGCTCAAGATCAAGGGCACACTCGGCACCTATGACCAGGCCGACCTCGTCGTCACCGCGAGCGCGCCGATCGGCGACCTGCTCCGCGTCGGCGGATCGGTCGCGCGGCTGTCGCGCGGCGGTTTCGGCGACAATCTCACCACCGGGCGCGAAAATTACAACAAGGACGTCTGGGCCGGCCGCGGCACGGTCGAACTTGGCGGCTATGGCGCCCCGGTGCTGATCCGTATTTCAGGCGACTATTCCAAAGACAAGAGCGATCCGCGCGGCGGCCACCGCCTGATCCCGTCGCTGCTGACGAACGCCCCTGTGCTGGGCGACGTGTTCGACAGCCGCGGCGGCCTCAATGATCCGAAGCAGGAGATCGAAGCGTACGGCCTCGCGATGAACGTCACCGCCGAGCTGAGCGACACGGTCACGCTCCGGTCGATCAGCGCGTGGCGCAAGGACACGTCGGCGACCCCGATCGACTTCGACGCGCTGCCCGGCGTCGACATCGACGTTCCCGGCTTCTATTTCAACGAACAGGTCAGCCAGGAATTCCAGCTGCTGTACGAAGGCGACAGGCTGAAGGGCCTGCTCGGTTTCTATTATCTCGATGCGAGCGGTGACACGTTGTTCGACGTCCGGATCTTCAACAATCTCGCGGGCCTGACCGCCTTTACCGAGGCCGATGTCGATACCCAGACCTTCGCGGTGTTCGGCGATTTCACTTATGATTTCAGCGAACAGTTCAGCCTGTCGGTCGGCGGCCGCTACACATGGGACGAGCGCGAAGCATCGATCCTGCGGCAGAATTATCTCGGTGGCGGCTCGCCGGTGTTCGGCGGCGCGGGCCTTCCCTTCGGCGCGCCCGGGACCAATTTCGACGGCAAGCGCAGCTTCAACAAATTCACCCCGCGCGCCTCGCTGTCGTTCAAGCCGACCCCCGACCATAATTTCTACGCCAGCTATTCGCAGGGCTTCAAGGGCGGCGGCTTCGACCCGCGCGGCGTCGGGGTCAATGCGCCGGCCGCCATCCCGGGTCGCCCCACCGACGACGAAGTCGCCGCTTTCCTGAGCTTCCGCCCCGAAAAGGTCGAAAGCTATGAAGTCGGCTACAAGGGCAGCCTGATGGACGGCGCGGTCAATGTCGCGCTCGCCGCCTTCTATGCCGATTATACCGACGTCCAGATCCCGGGCTCGGTCGCCTGCACCGTCAGCGGCCTGCCGAGCTTCTGCGGCGTCGTGTCGAACGCCGGAAAGGCGACCTTCAAGGGCGTGGAATTCGAAGGCCGCGCGCGGCTTGGCGAAGATCTGGCGACCGCGGGCGACCGGCTGACGCTGTCGACCGCGCTCGGCTATATCCAGGCCGACTATAAGGAATATATCTCCAATATCCTTGTGGGCGGGGTCAACAGGCCGACCGATGTCTCCGATTTCCGCGAGGTCCAGAATACGCCGAAATGGACTGCAAGCGGCACCATCGCCTATTCGACCCCGATCGGCGATGGCGACCTCAGCTTCGGGACGACATTGTCGTACCGCAGCAAGACCTATCAGTTCGAAATCCCGAACCCCTATATCGACCAGAAGGGCTTCGCGCTGTGGGATGCAAGCCTCGTCTACACCGCGCCCGATGATCGCTGGAGCATCGGCGTGTTCGGCAAAAATCTGACGAACAAGGAATACAAGACCTCGGGATACACCTTCATCAACGTCAATCCGGTCACCGGCGTGCCGATCACGACCCCCAATGGCCTGCCGACCTCGGCGCTCGGCCGCGAAGGCACGCTCACCGCCTTTTACGGCAACCCGCGCCAGGTGTTCGTCACCGGCACGGTGAAGTTCTGATCCAATCGTCGCCCCCGCGAAGGCGGGGGCCGTTATCAGCCTAGCGCCAGGTTGCCAGCGGCCCCCGCCTTCGCGGGGGCGACGGTCATTTTGCGAGCGGTGGGGCGCCCTCCGCGGCGACCATCCGCTCGCCGTCGATGACGATCGGACTCGCGAGCCCGTCGACGCTCGCGCCTTCAGGCCGAAAGCGCATCCCGCGCGCCTGAACCTGCGGATCGGCAAAAACGCCCTCGATGTCGTTAATCGGTCCGGCGGGGACGCCCTCGGCCTCAAGCGCCAGCGACAAGGGCTGCGCACCCCACGTCGCGATCTTCGCTGCGAGTAGCGGGATCAGCTCGGCCCGATGCGCCAACCGCGCCGCATTGCTAACAAAGCGCGCATCGTCGGCCCAACCGGGCTCGCCCAGGATCACACATAATTTACGAAACTGGCCGTCGTTGCCGACCGCGATCACCAGCTGGCCGTCGGCGGTCGCGAACGCCTGATAGGGCACGACATTGGCGTGACCATTGCCCATCCGCCGCGGGGAAACGCCGCTCGCGAGATAATTGGCGGCCTGATTAGCGAGCACCCCGACCTGGCAATCGAGCAGCGCCATGTCGATATGCGCGCGCCCACCCTTGGCATCGCCGGTGACGTCACGCCGCCGTAGCGCCGCGAGGATCGCAACCGTGGAATACATGCCGGTGAAGATATCGGCATAGGCGATGCCCGCCTTTTGCGGTGCACCATCGGGCTCGCCGGTCAGCGACATCGCGCCGCCCATCGCCTGGATGATGAAATCATAGCCGGCGCGATGCGCATAAGGGCCGGTCTGACCAAAGCCGGTGATCGAGCAGACGATCAGGCGCGGAAAATCGGCGATCAGCGTCGCGGGATCGAGGTCATATTTGGCGAGCCCGCCGACCTTGTAATTCTCGATCACGACATCGGCGCCAGCGATCAGATCGCGAATCTCCGCCTGTCCCTCAGGCGTTGCAATATCGATCGCCACGCCGCGCTTGCCCCGGTTGCAGCTATGATAATAGGCCGCCCCGAGATTTTCGCTGTCATCCATAACGAATGGCGGGCCCCAACTGCGCGTGTCGTCGCCGACGCCCGGCCGCTCGACCTTGATGACTTCGGCACCCAAGTCGGCGAGCAACTGCCCGCACCACGGCCCCGCGAGCACCCGCGCCAGTTCGACGACGCGGATGCCCTCCAGCGGCTTAGGCAAAGGCCGAAATGCCGGTGATCGCGCGGCCGAGGATCAGCGCATGGACGTCGTGCGTGCCCTCATAGGTGTTCACCGTTTCGAGATTCACCGCGTGGCGGATGACATGATAGTCGGCCGAAATGCCGTTGCCGCCGTGCATGTCGCGTGCGACCCGCGCAATATCGAGCGCCTTGCCGCAATTGTTGCGCTTCAACAGGCTGATCGCGTCGGGAATGAGCCGTCCCTCGTCGATCAGCCGGCCGACGCGCAGCGCCGCCTGCAGGCCGAGCGCGATTTCGGTGAGCATGTTGGCGAGTTTCAGCTGGACGATCTGGTTCGCCGCGAGCGGCCGCCCGAACTGCTTGCGCTCGCCGGTATAATTGCGCGCGGCTTCGTAGCAGAATTCGGCTGCGCCCATCGCGCCCCAGCCGATGCCGTAGCGCGCGCGGTTGAGACAGCCGAAGGGTCCTTTGAGACCCGACACATGCGGCAATAGCGCGTCTTCGTCGACCTCGACCCCATCCATCACGATCTCGCCGGTGACCGAGGCGCGCAAGGACACCTTGCCCTCGATCTTCGGCGCCGACAGGCCTTTCATGCCCTTTTCGAGTATGAACCCGCGAATCGCGCCGTCATGCGCCTCCGACTTCGCCCAGACGACAAAAACATCGGCGATCGGTGAATTGGTGATCCACATCTTCGCGCCCTTGAGGCGGTAACCGCCGGCGATCTTTTCGGCGCGCGTGCGCATCCCGCCCGGGTCGCTGCCGGCATCGGGTTCGGTCAGGCCGAAGCAGCCGATGAGTTCGCCCGAGGTCAGGCCGGGCAGGAACTTCCGCTTCTGCTCCTCGCTGCCATAGGCGTTGATCGGATGGATCACGAGCGAGCTCTGCACCGAGCAGGCCGAGCGATAACCCGAATCGATCCGCTCAACCTCGCGTGCGATCAGCCCGTAGCTGACATAGTTCAGCCCCGCGCCGCCATATTCGGGATCGATCGTCGCGCCGAGCAGGCCGAGCGCACCCATTTCGGACATGATCTCGCGGTCGAAGCGCTCGTCGAGAAACGCCGAGGTGACGCGCGGCAACAGCTCGCCCTCCGCATAGGCACGCGCGGTATCGCGAACCATCCGCTCCTCTTCGCTCAGCTCGGCATCGAGCTGGAGGGGGTCGAGCGGGTCCAGCGCCTCGATGCGCTGCGGGTCGGCGAGGGCCATGGAACGGGCTTTCTCTAAAGGCGAGCAGCCCTTTACGGGATACGCGCTAGGGGGTCGGATCGGCCGTTTTGCGGGCCATCGCGGCAGCGGGGCTGTCGCGCGGCTCCAATATCGCCGCCGTCTCGATCAGGTCAAGCGCGCGCCGCGCCTCATGATAGCGGCGCGCATCGATCAGCCAGTCGTTTGCGATCGCCGCACCGGGCATTGCCTCGACTTCTGCAATGGCCTGGTCGGCCTCGCCGGCCGCCAGATAGCGCCGCGCGCGTTCGAGCCGCTCCGATGCCCGCGGCGACTGTGTCCCTGCGGCACGCACGACGAACAACTCGCCAAGCTCGCGGCGAAGGCCGGTCCACAAGCTGCCGTTTCCGTCGCCGCCGCGCCCGACAAGCTGCGGTGCCATCGTGTCGAGTTCGGCGCGGAGTTGTTCGAGCGTCACCGGTTCGCGCGACGTATCGATGATCGTTTTCACCGCATTGGGCTGGTCGTCGCCAAAACGCAGCCGCAACTGCGCGTCGAGATACCCCAATGACAGCCCGCGATCGAGCGCGCGGCGCACGGCAAAAGCGACGAGCAGCCCTTCGGCGCGCGACGCATTGCCCGATGCCGATTCGGCTTCCAGCGTGATACGCGACAGCCGCTGTTCGAGTTCGGCGACCCGCGCGGTGAGCGCGTTGGCGCCGTCGACCGGCGTCACCACCAGCGGTTGACCGGCCGCGATGCCCTTTGCAGTGCCACCGGCGACCAGAACCGGAGCCGCGATCTCACCGCCAACCGATGTTTCGGCCGTTTTTATCGCGGGAGCGGCATCGCCGGTCAGCCAGCGGTTTACCGCCCAGCCGCCGCCGACAGTGCCGATCAGGAGCAGGAGGAAGGCACCAATGGCTAAGGCGCGAAACGATGGTCCCCTTGCCGGGACCGCCTCGTCCGCGGGCGAGGAGGTGTCGATGCTGTCGATTGCCATGTGTCTCTTTCGAACGACCCTATTTTCCGCCCTTGTGGCACAAAGCATGGGCCAGTGCCAACATTGCCGCATCGTTCGGCTGTGCCGAAGCGGTCAATTCCGCCCAGCCCGCGCCCGCCTCGGCCGCCACCGCGGGACTGATCGCGACCAGCGCCAGATGCGCGCGGGCCGGGCCGGCAAGCGCGGCGATGCGCCGCGCCGCGCGGGCCGAATGCGCGAGGATGACTGCTGGCGCGGCGATCTGCGCCGCCCATTCGGCCGGTGGGTCAACCGGATCGACGGCATAGCAGGGGAGCGGCTCCAGCATGGCTCCGTGCGGGTCGAGTTCAGACCGGTCGCGGCCGCAAAGCCATAATATCCGGCGGATATTTTCTGACGTCATGCCATCAAGAAGGCTTTGCGCGTCCGCCGGACCAACCCTGACCACCGTCAGTCCGGCGGCTTCGGCGGCTTCGGCCGTTGCCGCACCGACAGCATGGACGGGGAGCGACGAGAGGTTCGCGAGCGCGGGCCCGGCAAGCCGCACCGCCTGCGCGCTGGTTAGCAGCAAGGCATCAAAATCCGCTGCTCTCGGCACTTCCCAGCTGAGCGGATGCGCCGCAAAAAGCGGCATCGCCCCGGCATCAAGGCCCAGCACCCTCGCCCGTTCCACCGTCGCGGCGTTGCCCGGTTCGGGCCGCGTCACGATCAGCGGCAGGCCGCGCATCATGCCGCGAACAGGCGCCGGACCGTGTCGGGGGCCTCGCCGAGCATGCGGCGCGCCAGCGTTTCGGGCGCATCCACATCGACGACAAGCGTGTGACCCGCGGCATGATCGGCGCCATCTTCGGAGAAAATCTCGGCATCGAGGCGCAGCATGCCGTCGCTGCGCCAATGGGCATAGGCCGCGACGGGCGAGCGGCAATCGCCGCCGAGCGCCGCAAGAAAAGCGCGCTCGGCGGCGACGGCACGGTGCGTCGGTGCATGGTCAATCGCCGCGAGCAGCGCCAGCACGGCGGCATCGTCGGCGCGGCATTCGATGCCGATGGCGCCCTGCGATGCCGCGGGCAGCAGCAGGGTCGCTTCCTGCACCGTGCCCACATCGTGCATCCCCAGCCGGTCGAGACCCGCCGCGGCGAGTAGGGTCGCATCGGCCTCGCCCGCCGCGAGCTTCGCGAGCCGCGTCGCGACGTTTCCGCGCAACAGCACGGTTTCGAGGTCGGGGCGGATCCGCTTCACCTGCGCCGCGCGGCGCGGGCTGCTCGTCCCCAGCCGCGCGCCGTTCGGCAAATCGGCGATCGTGGCGGCTTCGATTCCATCACGCACCACCAATCGGTCGCGCGGGTCGGCGCGTTCGAGCATCGCGCCGAGCGCAAAGCGCGGATCGCGTATGGTTTCGACATCTTTCAGCGAATGAACTGCGATATCGATTATCCCGGCGTCGAGCGCGGCGTCGAGTTCGCGCGTCCACAGTGCCTTACCGCCAAGCTCGGCGAGCGCGCGGTCCTGGATCCGGTCGCCGGTCGCGGTCATCGGCACGATTTCGATCGCTGACAAATCGAAACCATGGCTGGCAATCAGCGCAGCAGCCGCCATATGCGCCTGAGCCATCGCGAGCGGCGAGGCCCGCGTGCCGAGGCGCAACGGGTTTTCGGGGGTCGGAAGTGAACTCATCGCTCGCTGCTAGCGCGGGTTGCCCTGTCGATAAAGGGGCGGGTAAAGGAACGCGCAATAATATGACCCTGATCCTCGGCCTTGAATCGAGCTGCGACGAAACCGCAGCGGCGCTTGTCGACAGCGACAGGCGCATTTTGGCGCATCGCGTCGCGGGCCAAGAGGCCGAGCATAGCCCCTATGGCGGCGTTGTTCCCGAGATCGCCGCGCGCGCGCATGTCGACCGGCTCGCGCCGATCGTCGAGGGGGTGCTCGCGGACGCCGGTGTGTCACTGGCCCAGGTCGACGCGATTGCCGCAACGGCGGGGCCGGGACTGATCGGCGGCGTGATGGTCGGGCTCGTCACCGGCAAGGCGCTCGCGCACGCGGCGAACAAGCCGCTGATCGCGGTCAATCATCTCGAAGGCCATGCGCTTTCGCCGCGTCTCGTCGACCCCGGCCTCGCCTTCCCCTATCTGCTGCTGCTCGTATCGGGCGGCCATTGCCAGTTGCTGCTCGTCAGGGGCGTCGGCGATTACCGCCGTCTCGCCACCACGATCGACGACGCCGCGGGCGAAGCGTTCGACAAGACCGCGAAGCTGCTCGGGCTCGGCTATCCCGGCGGCCCTGCTGTCGAGCGCATCGCCGCCGAGGGCAATCCGCACGCGGTGCCGCTGCCGCGCCCGCTCGTCGGCAGCGCCGAGCCGCATTTCTCCTTTGCCGGGCTCAAGAGCGCGGTCGCGCGCGCCGCTGCGTCAGGCGAGCACAGCATCCCCGACCTCGCCGCCTCGTTCCAGCAGGCGGTCGTCGACTGCCTCGTCGATCGCAGCCGGATCGCGCTCGCCGCCTGCCCCGATGCGACCGCGTTCGTCGTCGCGGGCGGCGTTGCCGCCAATGGCCCGATTCGCTCCGCGCTCACCGATCTCGCCGCGCGATTCGACAAGCCTTTCGTTGCGCCGCCGCTGTGGCTGTGCACCGACAATGGCGCAATGATCGCCTGGGCCGGCGCCGAGCGTTTCGCCGCCGGACTTACCGACGATCTTTCGGTTTCTGCGCGCCCGCGCTGGCCGCTCGATCCCGAGGCCGAAGCCGTGCGCGGCGCAGGAGTGAAAGCATGACGTCGCGCTTTACCCGCTTCGGTGTGATCGGCGGCGGCGCCTGGGGCACCGCACTCGCACAGCTTCTCGCCGCCGACGGCGCCCCCGTTCGCCTTTGGGCGCGCGAGGAAGAGGTGGTCGCGGCGATCAACGCCGAGCATCGCAATCCGGCCTTCCTCCCCAGCGCCGCGCTGTCGCCCTCGCTGACCGCAACCGGCAACCTCGCCGATATGGCCGATCTCGACGCATTGCTCGTGGTCGTACCTGTGCCATACCTCCGCGCCGTGCTCGCCGATCTGCCCGCGGGCGACGCGCCGCTGATCTTTTGCAGCAAGGGGATGGAGGCGGGCAGCTTCGCTTTCCCGATCGATATGGCACGCGACCTCGCGCCGCAGCGCTCGCACGCCGTGCTCTCCGGCCCGACCTTCGCACACGAGGTCGCCGCGGGCCTGCCGACCGCCATCACGCTTGCCGCGACCGATGCCGGCTTGGCTGCCGAAATCGCGCACGCGCTCGCACGGCCGTACTTCCGTCCCTATGCGTCGACCGACGTCATCGGCGCCGAGATCGGCGGCGCGGTCAAGAATATCCTCGCCATCGCCTGCGGCATCGTCGACGGTGCCGGGCTCGGGCTCAACGCCCGCGCGGCGCTGATCAGCCGCGGTTTTGCGGAAATGACGCGGTTCGGCCTGTCGCGCGGCGCGCAGGCCGAAACCCTCGCGGGCCTCGCGGGGCTTGGCGACCTCGTCCTCACCTGCACCTCGTCCAACTCACGCAACTTCGCGCTGGGCCAAGGGTTGGGGCGCGGCGAAGCGGCCGAGGCGCTGATGGCCGACCGCCGCACCGTTGCCGAAGGTGCGTTCAGCGCCCCGGTGGTGGCGGCCGCCGCGCGCGCCGACGGCATCGAGATGCCGATCACCGACGCGGTGGCGCGGCTCGTTGCCGGCGAAACCCGCGTCGCCGAAGCCATTCAGGCGCTGCTCAGCCGGCCGCTGCGATCCGAAGGCCAATGATTTGCTTCGACCAATTGCCTGCTCCCCCCAGCCGCGCTAGACTGCCCGCCAGGGCGAGGCAGAAGGGGCGGCAGGCTTGAGCCAGACGGACAGCGCAGCCGCGCCCGCTTCGCCGGACGCTCCTCCACAGGATGCGGACACGGCCGCGCTCGCCAAGGGCGGACGCACCAATTTTTTTGGCTTCATCCTCCGCCTCGTCGCGCGCCTGCCCTTCCTCTATGTGGCGGGCCGCTGGTATGGGCCCGAGGCGGTCGGACGCTTCGCCTTTGCCGTGCTCGTCATCGAACTCGTCGCGCAGCTCGCGACGCTCGGGCTGAAACGCGGCCTCGCCGAGCAGCTGAGCGCGCCCGGTGCCGACCATCGCACCGTCGTGTGGGACGGGATGTTCGTCGCCTTGCTCGCTTCCGCGACGGGCTCGGCGCTTCTCTTCCTTTTCCCGCAGCTCATGTATCCAGCAGGCGGCGTCGACAGCACCGACCGCTGGATGGCGCTGCTCGTCTTCGCTATCGCCGGAACCGATGTCGCGCTCGCCGCTTGCGCCTATAAATTCGACATCGGCGCCACCGTGCGCGCGCGCGCGATCGTCGAGCCGTGGGTGATCAGCGCCGCCGCGGCGGGATTCTGGTTCGTGTCGGTGCGCGACGGGCTGATGCTTTCCTATGCCGCCGCGATGATCGGCGCCTTCCTCACCGCGCTCGTCCCGATGCTCCGCCACTATGGCGGGCCACAGGGGTGGCAGCCGCACCCGGCGCACCTGATCATGGTTGCGCGGCGCAACGCGCCGCTCGCCGCCGCCGACGCGATCGAATGGGGCACGCGCCGTCTCGACCTCTTCATCCTCGGCCAGTTCACCTCGCCGACGATTTACGGCATCTATTATATGGCGCAGCAGGTCGCGTCGCTGCCGCAGAAATTGAAGACCAGTTTCGAGCCGATCCTCGGCCCCGTCATCACCCGCAATCTCGCCGAAAAGCGGCTTGCCGCCGTGGCGGCACAGGTCAGCCAGGTCGGCTTCTGGATCATCGCCGCGCAGGCCGGCGTCGCGCTCGCGCTCGGCATTCCGGGCGAGGCGGTGATGGGCCTTGTCGGCCCCGAATTCGTCAGCGGCACCGCCGCGCTCGCTTTCCTGCTCGCCGCCGAAGTCGTCGCGGCGACCGCCGTCGTCAGCGAAGCGGCGCTCGTTTATGTCGCTCGCCATCGCAACCTGCTGATCAGCATCGCGACGCTCGCGTTGCAGGCGGGGCTCAGCGTCGCACTGATCCTGATCGCGAAATCGATGGGTCTGCCGCCAATCACTTATGCCGGGGCGGTCGCGGTCGCGCTGATGCTCGCGCTCGGTTTCGCCTCGCTGGTCAAGGCGCGGCTGCTCGCGCACATCCTCGGCGCGCCGGTGAACAGCCTGCGCTGGGCGCTCGTCTGGGCCACCGCGGGCGCCGCGATCCTCGGTTGGGGCGCGACACAGCTGCCCGAATGGGCCGAGCTGCTGATCGGCGTGCCATTCATCCTCGGCATTTATGCGTGGCTGATCTGGACGCGCGGCTTCGGCCCTGCCGACCGGGCGCTGTTCAAAAAACACCCCGAAACGGCGGAACCGGTCGCTACCTGACCCTAGTCGACCGCTTTCTGCGCCGCGTCGCCGACATCCTCGGCGGCGTTGCCGACCTTTTGCGCCGCCTCGGTGATCGCGCCGCTTTCGGTCTTGTCATTGGCCAGGAACTGGAACGCAACAAAGGCCGCAACCGCCAGAACAACCAGCAAGATCAGGCCCATGCCCCATCCGCCGCCACGGCGCGGTTCGCGATCGATGATCGTCGTCGTATGTGTCGTCCCGTCGGGCGCAGTGGTTTCGTGAATTTCGTCGGCCATAAAGCCTCCTATTGCTGATGGCATAGGACGCTTCGGACCGGGGAAGGTTCCTACCCGAGCCGCGCCGCAACCTTGGCCTTGAGGTCGGTCTGCGCACGCGGGCCGACCTGCGCGATGATTTCGCGCGCGCATACCGCGCCCATCGTCAGGCAGTCGGCGATCGAACGCCCCTGTGCGTGGCCCGAGAGGAAACCCGCGGCGAAGAGGTCGCCAGCTCCGGTGGTGTCGACGACATCGTCGATCGGCTCGGCGCCAACCTCGGTGCGCGCGCCGCCGGTCAGCGCGATCGCGCCGTGCGATCCGCGGGTGACGACGAGCAGCGGCACCTGCGCCGCGACGCTCGCGACCGCCGCCTCGAAATCTTCGGTTTCGGCAAGCGCGCCGATCTCGACCTCGTTCGCGAACAATATGTCGAATAATCCCTCGGCGATCAGCGCGCGGAAATCGGCGCCGTGGCGATCGATGATGAAGGCGTCCGAAAGCGTGAAGGCAACCTTGCGCCCCGCGCCGCGCGCGACATCGATCGCGCGCCGCATCGCCGCGCGCGACAGCGGCGGATCCCACAGATAGCCTTCGAGATAGAGAATATCCGAATCGGCAATCCACGCCTCGTCGATCATTGCCTGGTCGAGCAGATGGCTCGCGCCGAGGAAGGTGTTCATCGTCCGCTGGCCGTCGGGGGTGACGAGAATGAGGCAGCGCGCGGTCGGCGCGCCTTCGGCAAGCGGCGGGGTTTCATAGGCAACGCCCAAGGCGCGCAAGTCGTGGGTGAACACATGGCCGAGCTGGTCGTCGGCGACCTGCCCGATAAAGCTGCAACGCTGACCGAGCGCCGCCATGCCCGCGAGCGTGTTCGCCGCCGAACCGCCCGACATTTCAATCGCCGGACCCATCGCGGCATAGAGTCGCTCGGCCTCTTCGGCGTCGATCAGCCGCATCGACCCCTTGGTCAGGCCTTCGGCGGTGATCAGCGCGTCGTCGGCGCGGGCGAGAACGTCGACAATCGCATTGCCGATGGCGACGACGTCGAAACGGGCGGTGGAGGCCATGAAAAATCCTGTGATGCGTGGAAAAAGCTGCGCCGCGCCTTAGGCGGCGGCGCCCGCCAAGGCAAGCTTCACGCTTGACGCGCGCGCTGCCGCCCACCATCGCTTGGCCATGGCCCGCGCCGTTCACGCTTTCCTCCTCGCGCTCAAGGACTTGCCGAGCCCGCGCGTGCTTCGCATCCTGCTGCAAAGCCTTGCGCTCACCCTGTTGCTTCTGGCGGTCTCCGGCGTCGCGATCTTCTGCGCCGCGCGCTGGGCGCTCGCGCACTGGCAATGGCTGGGCGAAGCCGAGCGCGACATGGCGGGTATATTGATCGTCCTCGCGATCATCGCCGGCAGCTGGCTGCTGTTCCGTGCCGTTGCAATCGTCGTCGTCGGGCTGTTTGCCGACAGCATCATCGCCGATGTCGAGGGACGCCATTATCCCGCCGCGGCCAGCCAGGCGGTCGATGTCGGCTGGCGTCAAAACATCACGCTTGCCCTCGCCTCGCTGGTGCGGCTGATCGGCGGCAATCTGCTCGCGCTGCCGATCTATATCCTGCTGCTCGTCACCGGCATCGGCACGCCGATCTTCGCGCTCTTCGTCAATGCGTTGCTGCTCGGCCGCGACCTCGAGGCGATGGTGCTCGCGCGCCACCCCGGCCGGCTGCGGCTCGATCGGCCCGCACGCTGGTCGATGGGCCTGCTGTCCGCCGCAAGCTTCGTGGTTCCCGTCGCCAATCTGTTGGCGCCGATTCTCGGCGCCGCTATGGCCGTGCACATGCTCCATTTGCGGGCCAGGGACGAATGATGGGAGCATCGATGATCCAGAACCGCCGCCTTCTCGCTATCGCCAGCGTTGCCATCTTGCTCGGCGGGTGCGCCGGTCCGGCGATCCCGCGGGCGACGCCGCCGAGAACCGCCCCGCCGCCCGCTGCGATCACCCCACCGCGCCCGACGCAGAACAACAGCCTGATCGGCCAGAATGCGAATGCCGCGCTCGGCCTGTTCGGCAAACCGCGCCTCGATGTCGCCGAGGGCGTGGGCCGCAAGCTCCAGTTCGCCGGGACGACCTGCATCATCGACATTTATTATTATGCGCCGAAACAGGGCGCCGACCCGCTCGCCACCCATGTCGACGCGCGCACCCCCGACGGCCGCGATGCCCCTGTGCCGGGCTGTATCGAGGCGCTGCGCAAATAGGTTGGCGTCACGGCGTCAGCTCGGCCAGCGCCCAGCCTGCCGCATCGGCCACCATCGGTGATTCATCGCCGGCCAGCCGTTCCAGAACCGGCAGAAAGCGCACATCGCCGCTGTTTCCCGCCGCGATCGCGGCGTTGCGTACCATGCGATTGCGCCCGATCCGTTTGATCGGCGACCCCGCGAACACCTGGCGAAATCCGGCATCGTCGAGCGCGAGCAGATCGGCCAGCGACGGCGCGACCAGCTCGGCGCGCGGCAGGAAGGCGCGGTGCGCGTGCGCGGTGTCGGCGAATTTGTTCCACGGACAGGCCGCGAGGCAATCGTCGCAGCCATAGACGCGGTTGCCGATCCCGTGCCGAAGGTCGACCGGGATCGGCCCGTCATGCTCGATCGTGAGGTAGGAGATACAGCGCCGCGCATCGAGCCGGTACGGCGCGGGAAAGGCCTGCGTCGGGCAGGCGTCCTGGCACGCCGAGCAGCTGCCGCAGGTGTCGCGCCCCGCTACGCTCGGCGCCAGATCGAGCGTCGTGTAGATCGCGCCGAGGAACAGCCAGCTGCCATGATCGCGGCTGACAAGATTGGTGTGTTTGCCCTGCCAGCCGAGCCCGGCGGCGGCCGACAGGGGCTTTTCCATCACCGGCGCGGTGTCGACGAAGACCTTGACCTCGGCGTCTTTCACCTCGGCGACCAACCAGCGTGCGACCGCCTTCAGCGCCTTTTTGACGACGTCATGATAATCGCCGCCCTGCGCGTAAACCGAAATGCGACCGCGTGTCCGATGGTTTTCGAGCGCCAGCGGGTCGTGCGCCGGGGCATAGCTCATGCCGAGCGCGATCACCGATTTGACCTCGGGCCACAATCCCTTGGGCGAGCCGCGCTGCGCCGCGCGGCTTTCCATCCAGATCATGTCGCCGTGGCACCCCTCGGCGAGCCACTGGTTCAGCCGTTCGGCGGTCAGCGGCGCCGCACCGGCGTCGGCGATACCGAACGCGGCGAAGCCATGCGCGCGCGCGACCGCCTCGAGGCGGTCTTCGAGTGAAGGCATATCAAGAGGCAAGGCTTCGGCAACCATTGGCGCTCTATACGCGAGCCGCCTCACCGTGCCATAGCTTGGTGAGCGGATGATTGGGGACCGAAGCTTGAGCGATTTCAGCGTCGAGGCGAATGGCCTCACCAAATATTTCGGCAATTTCAAGGCGGTCGATCATGTGTCGCTCGCGGTGGCGACGGGCAGCATCTATGGCGTGCTCGGCCCCAATGGCGCCGGCAAGACGACCAGCCTGCGCATGACGTTGGGAATCATCGACCCCGACGAAGGGACCAGCCGCATCTTCGGTGAGCGTCCGCAGTCGGTGCGGCATCGCATCGGCTATCTTCCCGAGGAGCGTGGGCTTTATCCCGGTATGAAGGCGCGCGAAGCGATCGCCTTCATGGGTGCGTTGCGCGGGCTCGACTGGGCCGAGGGTCGCCGCCGTGCGGCGGGTTTCATGACCGAACTCGGGCTCGAGCGCGTGATCGACGAAAAGATCCGCAAGATGTCGAAAGGCATGGCGCAGATGATCCAACTGATCGGTTCGATCGTCCACGCCCCCGACCTGATCGTGCTCGACGAACCTTTTTCGGGCCTCGACCCGGTCAATCAGGAGCGGTTGGAGATGCTGGTCCGGCGCGAGCGCGACCGCGGCGCGACGATCCTGTTCTCGACCCATGTCATGGCGCACGCCGAGCGCCTATGCGACCGCATCGCGATCATCGCGCGCTCGGCGCGGCGTTTCGAGGGCACGGTCGACGAGGCGCGCGCGCTGCTGCCGATGCAGGTGCGCTACACGCCCCGCAGCGCCGGCGACGCAGCCGCGGTTGCCGCGAGCCTTCCCGCCGGCGCCGCGCTGCGCGGCGACGCCTGGCATTTCGCGATCGAAGATGCCGAGGTCGAACCGCTACTGGCGCGGATCACCGCAAGCGGCCTTGGCGTCACCGGCCTGTCGATCAGCCGCCCCGCGCTCCACGATGCCTTCGTCCATATCGTCCGCCAGATTGATGCGAGTTTCGATGCCGACCCCGGGGACGACGCGGTCGAGGAGGCGCTGGCATGAGCCCTTTCCTCAAGAATATGTTCGTCATCGCGCGGCGCGATTTCCTGTCGATCGTCGCGACGCCGACCTTCCTCCTTTTCCTGCTCGCGCCGCTGTTCATGATCGGCATGGGCGCGATCGGCGGGGTCGGCGCCTCGCAGCTCGCCGACAGCGCACGCGGCGCGGGGCGTATCGTCGCAGTCGTCGATGAACGCGATGCCGAGGCGCTCCGCGCCGCCGATGTCCGCCTGCGCGACGCCTTGCCGCGCAGCGAACGTCCGGTGACGCTCAAAATCCGCATCGTTACTGCCGAGCCGATCGACCCGGTCGCGATTGCGCGCGAAAAGGGCAGCGACACCTATGCGGTGCTGAGCGGGCCACTGGCTGCGCCGCGCATCGTCGAACGCGAGAAAGACAGCAGCTCGGGCCGGTATCTGGCACTGCTCGCAAGCGAGGTGCTGCTCACCCGCGCCGCGGGCACCGTCCCGCCCGTTGCCCCCCGCTTCGAAAGCCTGACAAGCGGCGGCGCGAGCATCGCGGTGCAGCAGTCGATGGGTTTTGCCGCGGTCTTTGTCATCTTCCTGCTCACGCTGCTGCTCGCCGGCCAGGCAGTCGGCATGCTCGCCGAAGAAAAGGGCAACAAGGTCATCGAGATTCTCGCCGCGGCGGTGCCGCTTGAAAGCGTCTTCCTCGGCAAGCTGCTCGGCCTGCTCGGCGTCGCGATCCTCTTCATCGCCTTCTGGTCGACGATGGCGATCGGCGGCGGGCTGATCGCCGCGACGCAGATGGACCCCGCCGCGATCGCCGCCGCAGGCACCGCGAGCAAGCCGGCGGCCGCGCTGCTTTCGGCCCCCGCGACCGGCTGGCCCTTCTTCATCGGCATCGGTTTTGCCTATTTCATCATGGCTTTCCTGCTGCTCGGCGCGGTGTTTCTCGGCGTCGGCGCGCAGGCGGGAACCGTGCGCGAGATCCAGATGCTCAGCCTGCCGATCACCATCTTCCAGGTCGGGATGTTCAGCCTGTCGGCGGCGGCGGCGAGTGCGCCGGGCAGCGGCCTCGCGACCTTCGCGCAGATATTCCCCTTCTCCTCGCCGCTCGCGATGGCGGCGCGCGCCGCGAGCGATGATGCCAGGGCGGTTCATTTGCTCGCGTTCGGCTGGCAGGCAATCTGGGTCGCGCTCGTCATTTACCTTTCGGTCCGGCTGTTCCGCGCGGGCGTGCTCAGCGGCGGCAGCGGCTGGAAATTCTGGCGCCGCGCCGCGACGGCTGCTGCGATAACCGCGGCGGCCGCCTCCGACCGTCATTGACAAAGCTGTTAGCAGTGGCATTCTGCAACTGATTCCACCGACGGCGGCAAGCGTCGCGGCGAGTCCTTTGCGAAGAGAGGATGCCCGATGGCGACCGCAGCCAAACCCCAGACTGTTTCCCATGTCCATGACATGAGCTCCGCCGCCATCTATTCGGAAGATCGCTGGCAAGCGCCCTTTGCCGAACTGCGCAAGCTCGGCGGCATCGTCAAATGCGAGGACAGCGCCCACGGTCCCTATTGGAATATCGCCAGCCACCAGGCGATCCAGCATGTCGAGGCGCTGCCCGACATCTATAGCTCGTCGTGGGAATATGGCGGGATCACCATCCTCGAGCGCGACGAGGACGAGGATTTCCGTCTGCCAATGTTCATCGCGATGGACCGGCCGCAGCACACCGACCAGCGCCGCACCGTCGCCCCCGCCTTCACCCCCGCCGAGATAACGCGGCTCAGCGAAGACATCCGAAACCGCACCGGCGAAGTGCTCGATGGCCTGCCGTGGGGCGAGACGTTCGACTGGGTCGATCGCGTGTCGATGGAACTGACGACGCAGATGCTCGCGATCCTCTTCGACTTCCCGTGGGAGGACCGGCGCAAGCTGTCGGAATGGTCCGACTGGATGGGCGATGTCGAGCTCGCGCAGAAACCCGAGCTCAAGGAACAGCGTCGCGCGGTGCTCGAGGAAGCCTTCGTCTATTTCCAGAAACTGTGGATGGACAAGGCGAGCCAGCCGCCGACCCCCGATCTGCTATCGATGATGCTGCACAGCGAAGCGATGAGCCACATGGACAAATATGAGTTCATCGGCAACCTCGTCCTGCTGATCGTCGGCGGCAACGACACGACGCGCAACACCATGTCGGGGCTTGCTTACGGCCTCAACAAATTCCCCGATCAGCGCGCGAAGCTCGAAGCCGATCCGGCGCTGATCCCCAATGCGGTCAGCGAAATCATCCGCTGGCAGACCCCCCTCGCGCACATGCGCCGTACCGCACTCGAGGATGCCGAGCTGTTCGGGCACAAGATCGCCAAGGGCGACAAGCTGATCCTCTGGTATATCTCGGCGAACCGTGACGAGAGCGTGTTCGATCACGCCGACGATCTGGACCTCACCCGCGACAACGCGCGGCGGCACCTGTCGTTCGGTTACGGCGTGCATCGCTGCGTCGGTGCGCGGCTCGCCGAACTGCAGCTTCGCATCCTGCTCGAGGAAATGGCGGCAAGGCACATGCGCGTCAACGTCGTCGGCGAGCCCGAGCGTGTCCACGCCTGCTTCGTCCATGGCTTCCGGTCGATCCCTGTCCAGATCGAGAAATATTGACGCGGGCTTGTAACCCTTTGAGTGAGGCGTACGTATCGGGACTATGATCGAACGTCGTTATCTGATCGGCGGACTTGCGCTGGGTGGCGCCATTATCGGCGCACCGATGCTCTTCGCCAAATCGTCGCGCCCGCGCGCCGAGGCCGGCTGGCAGCTTTCCGATGCCGAGTGGAAGAAGCGCCTGTCACCGCTGCAATATCGTGTCCTGCGCGAGGCCGCGACCGAACGCCCCTTCAGCCATCCGCTCGACAAGGAAAAGCGCGCCGGCACCTTCCTGTGCGCGGGCTGTGCGCTGCCGCTCTATTCGAGCAAGACCAAGTTCGACAGCGGCACCGGCTGGCCGAGCTTCTGGGCGCCGCTGAAGGGCGGGATCGCCACCTCGACCGACCATGACCTCGGCTATGCGCGCATCGAAGTGCATTGCAAACGCTGCGGCGGCCATCTCGGCCATGTCTTCGACGACGGGCCGAAACCGACCGGCAAGCGTTACTGCATGAACGGCGCCGCGCTGACCTTCCGCCCCGCCTAGAGCGTTTTCAGTCAGGTGGAATCACCTGACGGCTCGGAAAACGCGGCAACATAAGAATCGCGGCGTCAGCGCGCTGCCGGCTTGACCCGCCACACCGACAGCCCGGTCTGCTTGCCCACGGCAAGCGGTTCGAGCCAGACGGGTGCTTTCCCCGCATAAAGCTGCGCGGCGAGCGCATCCTTGCGCGCGGCGCGATATTGCACGAGGTCGTTGGCGGTACGGCAGAAGATGATCAGCGTCGCCTTTTGCTTGCGGACCAGCGCCTCGGCTTGTCCGGGATCGCCGACAAAGACACGGATCGTGTCGGCCATCGCTTCCTTGTTACGGTGATGCCCCGTCGCCACCAGGCTGTGGTGCGTCCAGAAAATCACCGGCGCGCCGAGATCGATCGGGGTCAGGATGGTCGTTGGCGGCAGGCGATCGAGTGCGGCGATCGTCGCGGGGTCGAGGCAGGTCTGCTCGAACGGCGTCGCCACGGCGCTTTCCTCTTCATCGGCATTCAGCGCCGGAAAAACCCAGCCGAGCGGGACCGCAACCGCGATGCTGCCGAGCAGCGGCAAGGTCAGCGCCGCCATCGCCGATGCGAGGATACGCGGCCCAGTCGACGCGATCGTGCGAGCCCACGCCCACGCCCTGAGCCCCAGCCAGGCACAGCCCGGCAAGGCGAAGAGGTGCGCGGTCGAAACGCTGCGCAGGACGAGCAGCGACAGCGCCGCCGCGCCGAGCAGCGCGATCGTCACCGTCGCCCACGCTTTGCGATCCGCGGCTGCGATGCTGCCGCGCCATGCCAGCAACGATCCGACGAGACCGGCGAGCGAGGGGACGAGAACATAGATGGCATCGTACGGACGCGACGCCCAAAGCGGCTGACCCTCCAGAATATTCCTGTACCAATATTCGACGACGATCGGATCGAGCGAGGCGAAGGGGCCGTTCGCGCATTGCGGTTCGGTCCACACCAAAGCGCCCGCCGCGAGGCCCGCCGCTGCGGCGAGGAGGAGGAACCGCACCCACTGCAGGCCCGGATTGGCCCGGGCCGCGGCGAAGGTTCCCGCCGTCGCGGCAACGAACGCGGTCATATAGGGCGCCGAAAGCGAATCGCACCAGGTTCCGGCGAGCCCCGCGGGGCCGCGCGTCAGGAACTGGAACAATATGGCACCGCCCGCGAGCGCGCCCATATAGCCGCAGAGTCGGCGCCGATCCTCGCACCGCCCGTGCAAGGCCCAGCGCAGCGCGGCGAGTCCGGCGAACAGCGCGACAATCGGCAATCCTTCGATCGATACCGCGAGCAGCGCCGCCGCGCACAGGCCGCCGAGCAAGCCCGCCTGCCATGTCGCGGGCCGAAGCGCCTGTCCCATGATCAGCATCGCCAGCAATATCTGCCAGCCGTGATGATCGACCCGCAGCGGGCGGAACTGCATCACGATGAAACCTGACATGATCAGGAACAGCGGCACAACATAGGCAATGCGGCGGTCGGAAAGATTGCGGTAGCCGAGCGCGCAGGCGACGCTGAGCGCCGCGCCGAGCATCGGCGGCCACAAGGCCATCACGATGCGTTCGGCCATCGCCTGTCCGAACAACGGTTTCAGCAGCAATATGCCGGCGGCAAGCGGCGCGTCGACGATCCGCGACCAGTGCATCAGCACGCCGCCGCCCGAAGGATTGACGCGATATTGCGACAGGTCCCACCAGCTTTGCCCGGCGAGGAGGTCGCGCACCTGCGCCATGCGCATCGCATCGTCGGTGTCGGAAAGATCGAGCGCACCGATCGCCTGCCATTGGGCGACGATCGCGATCAGGCTCATTGCCGCCCACACGATCAGCGCGATTCGCGCCGGCGTGAACCACGGCCCCAAAGCGATGCCGTTCGACGCAGGCGCGGGAACCGGCGCCCCCTCGCCGCCCGCAGGAAGCGCGGGGGCGTCGGTCATGCCGCGGCGGTCCGGAACACGATATGGCGGCGCAGCAAATAGGTCGTCTGGAAGCTGATGCCGATCGCGAGCAGCTTTGCGAGGCGCGGGTCGAGGCCGAGCGCGCTGCCGCCCCCGACGATCGCCGTCGTGACGGCAAGACCGATCAGCGCCGACCCGACGAACAGCAGCTTCTGGCGATGGCGTTCATCGGAGCCGCGCGCCGCGGCGCCATCGGCAAAGACCAGCCGGCTCGACACCATCCAGTGGACCAATATCCCGGCGCAATAGCCGATCGCCGACGCCGACATCGGCGATAGCCCGGCGTCGAGCAACAGCAGGAACAGCCCGGCATCGCTGCCGAGCGCGAGTCCGCTGGCGAGCAGATAGTTCAGCCAGCGTATCTCGCCGCGCCGGATCGAGCCGATCAGTTTGATGGCGGGGTGCATGATGATAGCGCCTCCAGCCAAGGCCTCAGGCGGCCTTGGTCACGCGCGAGGGAACCTCGCGGACCGACGCCAGCGCCGCTTGTTCGCCCTCGGTGCCGCTTTCATGATATTCGGCATCCTCGTTGACGCCCCAGATATCATAGACACGCGCGCCGGCGGCGATGTTGCGCACCGTCAGCATCGCGGTCATCATCGCATGATCCTGGTTGTTATAGCGGTGCATGCCGTTGCGCCCGACCATGTGCAGCGTCGGATACCGCGCCTCGAGCTCGCTGCGCATCGTTTCGACATGCAGGGCATAATCATCGTCATAGACGGGATAGGCCTTTTCCTGCCGCACCACCGCGCCGCCAACGACATCGTCGGGGTTGCAAAGACCGAGGATCGCCATTTCCTTCGTCGCCAGCGCGATCAGATCGTCATCGCTCGACGCCCACAGCCCATCGCCCTCGAAGCAGAAATATTCGAGGCCGACGCACGCGAGTTCGGGATCGGGCACCATTTCGGGCGACCAGCTGCGGAAATTCTGCACCCGGCCGACCTGCACCTTGCTGTCGTGGATATAGATCCAGTTGTCGGGGAACAGGTCTTCGGAGCGGATCTTGAGCGCGACGGTCAGGAAGTCGCGATATTTGAGGTTCGGCGCGGCGTTCAGCGCGCAGGCGGGCAGCGGATGGATACGCGCGGCAAGCTCGCGCATCGGCGCCGAGCTGATGACATGCGCGGCGTCGATCACAATCTCGCCGTCGGGGCCGTTCGCGGTCATCCGCCAGCGGCCGGTTTTCTGATCCTGCGTCAGCTGCTTGAAGCTATGGCCCATCAGCACATGGTTGCCGCCCTGGGCGACCTTGTCGCGCGCCGCATCCCACATCATGCCGGGGCCGAGGCGCGGATAGCGGAAGGTTTCGAGCAGCGTCTTGGTCGCCATGCCATCGTTCGGACGCTTGTTGAGCCCGAGGCTGCGTTTCAGCCCGTCGATCACCGCGGCGCCGAGCGAAAGCCCCTTGATGCGCTGCGCTGCCCAGTCGGCCGACATTTCGTCGCACGGCATGCCCCACACCTTCTCGGTATAGGTCTTGAAAAAGATCGAATAGAGCTTTTGCCCGAACTGGTTGATCGTCCAGTCCTCGAAACTGCGCACATTCTTGTTCGGAAACAGCTTCGCCTGCGCATAGCTCACCATGCACAGCGCCGAGCGAAAGACGCCGAGGTTCCACAGCGCCTCAAACGCGCGCAGCGGATAGCTATAGAATTTGCCTTCATAATAGATGCGGCTCATCCGCGGGCGCTGGATGAAATCGTCGGGGAGGATCTCGTTCCACAGGTCGACGACTTCCTGGCTTTTCGAGAAGAAGCGGTGCCCGCCGATATCGAAGCGAAAGCCTTCATGCTCGACCGTGCGGCTGATCCCGCCGACATAGACGGGATCCTTTTCGATCACCGTCACCGAATAGCCCTGCTGGGTCAGCTGATAGGCAGCGGTCAGCCCGGCCGGGCCGGCGCCAATGATGGCGACGTCGGCGCTGGTCGGTCGGCTTTTGGAAAGTCGAGTATCGATCACTGAATATTCCCCCACAGGCAAGTCCCGATGGACATTCCACTGGCGCATGACGCGCTAAAAAATGGTTAACGAGATGCTATGAAACCGTCGCCGATGCCGATCTTTCCTTCCGCTCCGGCCCCGGCCGGCGGAACGATTCGATAGACGCTGACGGGCCCCGCCGAGAGGCGGACATCGCGGGCCAGCCAGCTGACCGCTTCTCCCCGCACTAGCTGCGCCGCCAGTCCGCGGGGTGCCTCGACCGCGAAACGCTGCATTTCCGGCAGGCCGAGGCAGGCGACCAGATATTTCGCGCGCTCGGCGCGGACGAGCGCCTCGGCCGCGGCAGGCTCGGCGATAAAGGCCGAAATGATCCGGCGCATCGCGCGGTCGTTGCGATGATGTCCCGTTGCGACGACGCTGTGCGGTGTGCGGACGAGCAGCGCCGGACCGATGTCGATCGGCGCGAACAGATGCGCCCGCGGCTCCTTGGCCAAAGCGGCAAGCGTCGCTTCGGTCGGACAGGCCCGCATCACCCCGGGCTCGACGAGCGGTTCGCCCGCCGAAACGCGCGCCAGCCGCACCCCCAACGCGGCATCGACCCCCGGCAACGCGGCGAAGACCAAAAGGACCGACGCGACCCGTCCCACCAGCGAAGGTCGGTTGCGGCTCCAATGCCACAGGCCGACCGCCATCGCCGCAAAGGCCGGGACCAGAAACGCGTGGGTCGTCGCCCCCATACGGGTCACGAGGAAGGACGTCAGCGCGCTGCACAGGATGATTGCGGCGGCGCGGGTCCAGTTTTCGGCAAAAGGTCCGCCCCGGCTCTGTCGCCAGGCACCGGCAAGCGCCGCAAGACCGACCAGCGTCGGCGCGAGATAGATGATGCCATAGGTGGCTTCCTGCGCCCAGATCGGCCGCCCTTCGAAAACCGTGTCATACCAGTAGCTGCGCACGAGGGGATCGAGCGCACCGAAAGGTCCGCCAAGACATTGCGGACCCGAAAGCGCGAAGACCGATGCCCCCGTCGCGCCGACCACGGCAAGCGCGAGCAGACGACGGGGCGTCGACATCGACAAGGCCGCGGGTGCCTGGGTCCAGGCACAGAGCAGCGCCGCTGCGACCCCGACGGCCGCCGCATAAGGCAAGGAGAAACTGTCGCAGAAGACCGTCGACGTCGATTGCACGCCGCGCATCGCCAGCAGCCAGGCGAAGGGAAAGACTGTCAAACCGGCCGAAAACCCTGCAAGACGCCGCGATGTCAGCGGATCACGAAGCCAGTCGAACGCGAACAAGGCTCCAAAGATCGCCAGATAGGGCAGGCCCTCGAGCGAAATCTCGACATGCAGCGTGATGATCGCCGCCGCGACCAGCCCGTTCGCAAAAGTCGGCGGCCGCAGGGCAATCCAGAACATCGCCACCGACAGCAATAGCTGCCAATTATGGTGGTCGATGCGCATCGGCGCAAAATATTGGAGGAAGGTCACGCCGGTGAAGGCGATCAACAGTCCGGCGACAACGAGGCGCCGATCGCCCAGTTCCGTAAGGATGCGGCCCAGCAGCAGTAGGAGCGGAAGGATCAGCAGCTGCGGATAAAGCGCCATGGCCCAACGCTCGCCGGCCGCTTCGCCCAACAGGGGCTGCAGGATGAGGATAAGACCCGCAATCGACGCGTCGACAAAGCGCGACCAGTGCATCAGCCCGCCGCCTTCGACGGGATTGACCCGATATTGCTTGATGTCGAACCAGCTTTGTCCGCCGATCAGGTCGCGCACCTGCGCCAGCCGCATCGCATCGTCGGGATCGGGGTATTGGAGCAGGAGGATCGCGTCGTGATGAAAGAACGGGTTGAGCACGACAAGGATCAGCCACAACCGTACCGCGAGCCCGCTGGCGCCGACGTGCTCGAAGAGTTCGCCCGTCCTGTGTGTCCGATGCATCGCCCCAATCACCCCATCCACCGAGGCCGATCTGGGGCGAACGCCGGTCGCGAACGCCTGCAAAAGACAGCCCTTCACCGCTCTGCGGCAAGGCGCGCTAAAAACTGGTTAAGGGGGCAGTAGGAATTTTCCTCTCCGCCTCGCCCTGCGCTGCGAGTGCGCGGTGGAGCAAGCCTGCCGGGTCCGACGCGACGGGCCGCCTCGAAAAATGGTCGAACCGAAATTGCCGCCCCCAACGAGGCCCGGCAATTCAGCGAAGCGCCAGCTTTCATCCCCTAATCTTGGCCCTTGGGACCGAGACGGAAGGAAGACTGATGTTCCTGCTCAAAAAACTGGCCTTGACCGCCCTCATCGGCGCGAGCGCCCTCACCGCGCTACCCGTCGAAGCCGACGCGCGCGATCGCCACCACCGCCATTCCTATTACAGCCACCGCGACAATGACCGCTATCGCGACTATCGACGCGACTACCGGCGTGATTACCGCCGCGACTATCGGCGCAGCCATTATCGCGACCGCCGCTATTATTGCCGGCGCGGCAGCGGTACGACGGGTCTGATCGTCGGGGGTGCCGCCGGCGCCCTGCTCGGCCGTGAGGTCGACCGTTATGGCGATCGCGTTCCCGGCACGATCATCGGCGGCGCCGCAGGCGCGCTGATCGGACGCGAGATCGATCGCGGCGGTCGCCGCTGCTAGTTCGGCGATAGCGCCGGTCGGGGGTTGTCGTTGGCGCCTGGCGCGTCCGGCGGTCCGCGCGCGCTGTTGCCGGCGCCGGGGACCGCCGCGCCCTGCACCGCGACCTCGCGGCGGAGCGGTTTGAGCGCGAGCGTCCCCAGCCGGACGCGCGGGCCGGCCTTGCCCGGCGCGGCGCCGATCGCAAAGGTGCTATCGAGCCGCAGCGCGGCCGCCGACGTCTGACCCAGCCGCACCGTGTAGCGTCCGTAAGCGACGCTTTCGAAAAGAAAATATCCATCGAACTCGGTGAGCGTCGTCGCGCGGACGCGGCCTTCGGCATCGACGAGCTCGAGGCTCAATCCCTCGATCGGATTGCCGCCATCGCGCCGTACGGTCCCCTCGATCTCGCCCGCTGCGACCATCGGCAGCGCGACGCGCGTCGCAACCCCCGGACGCGGCGAGACGACGACGCCGGGCAACGCGGGCTGGACATAGGGATCGGGCAGGCTGCCCGCATCGATGCCGATCAGCACCGGGCGGAAAGGCTCCAACCCATCGATCGTCGCGCGGCCCTGTTTGTCGGTCGCCGCCTCGACAGTGGCGTTGCCCGCGGTCAGCGGCACCCCGGGAAGCGCGGTCTCGCCGGCTTGCCGGATGCCATCGCCGTTGTCGTCCATCCACACGTCGGCGATCACCTGGCCGCGGCTCGCGAGCTTCTCGCTCGACACGCGCCAGCCGCCGCCCGGCTTGGGGCCGAAGCTGAAGGCGAGCGCGAGCGACGCCGCAACCGACCCGTCGCTCGCGACTTCGCCGAATCCGGTCAGCTGCAACTTGTTGAAACGGCGCGTATATCCAGCGCCAGCGCGCGCGCGGTCGAGCCCGCGATCATAGCCGAGCTCGGCGCGCCATTCCGAATCGCCCTTGCCCGCCCATTCGCCGATCAGCGTCATGCGCGTATCGCTATTGTCGCCCGACAGCGCAAAGCGCGCCTCGCCGCGCAGGCGGACGCGCCCGATCCGGGCGTTGGCAAGCAGGCTGGCGGTCAGATTGTCGGGCGGGTCGGGACCGATCGGCACCTTGGTCCGCGCCCAGTCGAGCTGGCCGGTAAAGGTCAGCGCGCGAAAACTCGCCGACGCCCGCGCGCTCACCTCGAGGCTGTCGATCCCCGATCGCCGCTCGACCTGCCGCACATCGAAATGGAGCGGCAGCACCGTCTGCCCGAGCTTGACCGACTGGTCGACCGAGATCGAATAGAGACCGTTGATATTATTGATGAAACGATCCGACACAAAACCGCCCCAGCCGCGCATCGCGTCGGCGCGGACATAGGTTTCGCCGAACGCCGCGAGCCAGCTTGCCCGCGCCGCGCCGCCGCCCGCGCCTCCTCCAGAAGCACCGGCATAGCTGCCTGCCACCTCGAGCAAGGTCGGGCCGATCGAACGCCGCAGCGCGACCTCGCCATAGCTGCGCCGGACATTCTCGATCATCAGGCTGTGCGCATAGGCAGCGATCGACGTGCGCGTGTCGAGCCCGCGCTCGATCCCCAGCGTCCCGCGCCAGCCGCGCCGAAAGGCGCCGCGACGCTGGCTCCCGAATTCGATCAGGTCGGCATTCTCCTGCGCGAAACCCGCCCAGTACCAGGTCTGCTGCGGCGGGATCGAATCCATCCCCACCTGCACCTGCTTGATTTCGCGCCGGATTTGCCCCTGCGGACCGTAAAGCACGATCTCGAAGCGGTTCGCGCCATATTGCAGCGGCACGTCGAGAAATTCGTAGCGGCCGTCGCCATTGGGGCTGGTGAAGGCGAGCAATTGCCCGTTACGATAAAGCTCGGCATCCCAGCCCGCGGGCAGGTCGCCGCGAAAGGTCGTGCGGTCGAAATTATCGGGGCGCTCGACCGGGCGATTGGTCAATACCGCGCCGCGGCCCGGCGCCGACGAGGCGACGATCCCTGTGGACAGCAGGCTGACATCGCCCACGGCATAATGGGTGGCCTTGAGCCGCCCCAGCAGGCGGCCTTCGGGATCGGTCCGATAGAGCCGCATGCGTAGACTGTCGGGAACGCCCTCATTGTCCGACGACAGTCGCGCATCGAAACTCTGCCCGAACACCTCACCCGCCGCAAAAACCTCGTAGCGCGCCTGGACATAGGACCCGCCGCGCTTGTCCGACACGACGCCCACCGAGGCGACGACATCGACCGACGGCGTCGCCCACGCCTGGTACGGCCGCGCAGCCTGCGGCAGGCTCGCAAGGTCGAATTGCACCTGCGGACGAATCCCCGCCGCGCGCGCGCGGCGCTCAGCCGCGAGCTGGAAGGGAAGTTTGTCCTTGGTGTCGATGCGCAGCACCGCGTTCGACAGGTCGGCGGCGATCGGCACGCCGAGCCAATTGCCCAGGCTATCGAGACCGACGCACCAGCCGGCGGGGGTGTCGCGAATCGTCGCCGGGGTCAGCCGGAAGCTCTGGCTACCCGCGCGCACTTCGCCCGCCTCGCGGTCGATCGTCAGGCTCCGCCGCTCGTCGAACACCCAGCCGGTTGCGCGGCGCAACTTCTTGTCGACGCGCACCGCAAGGTCGAGCGCGAGCACGACGTCGGCGAGGTCGACGCAAATCCCCTGCGGCGTCTGATAGCCGCGCACGCCATCCCCCAGCCGATATTGTCCCGAACGCACATCGAACAGCCAGCTATCATCCTCGCTCGGTGCCCAGCTATCGGCCGCGATAGAAACTGGCTTTTTTTCAACGGCATGAGCTCCAGCTGGGGCGAGCCCCACCAGCACCAGCCCGGCCAGGATCACCGACCTGCATCGCGCGAGCGCCGCGCGGATCATCGTCCCGCCCGCCTTGTCCCGGCCTTATGCTTTCACTTCACCACCCGATCGGCCGTGTCGATCGTGCCGCCGCCGATTTCGCGGTCCTCGGTATAGCGGATGCGCACCGGCCCCTTGAGCTTTGCCGCGAGTTCGGGCGGAACGCGCAGCGACACCTGACGCGCGCCGACTTCGGGATAGACCGCAATGCCGCGCGCGACGAGCAAAGGCTCGGGCGCGCCCGCGCGCGTCACCTCGATATCGCCATAGACCGAACGACTGCCGGTGCGTGAAAGGTCGAAGTTGAACGCGGGTCCGTCGGTGCCCTCGCTGATCCACGCCTCACCGATCGTCGCCTCGGCGCCGAGGTCGCCAACGCGGACGATGACGGGGATGGTGATGCCGTAGATCGGCGTCAGCGCAATCGACACACCCCCACTCGCGGGCTTCGCGCCTTCCGATGCCGCAACCACCGCGTCTGGAACCGCGCGGAACAGCATATGCGCGCGATATTCGCCGGGCGGCGTGCCTTCAGGAACGCGCACCCCGACGCGAATCACCTGCGGCTGGTTGGGCGGCAGCGTAACCCGGCGCGGGCTGAAGGCGATCATGCCCAGCGCCGCCTTTTCGGCGGCACTGGCATGGTCCTCGGCAATCTCGTCGAGCCCGCCCGCCGCGGTCATCCGCTTGATTTCGAGGCTGATGCGATAGGTCGCCGGTTCGGCGCCGATATTGTTCAGCACCACCTCGGTCCCGCGCGATCCGTCGAGAATGACGCGCGTCGGCGCGACCAGCAGGTCGCCCGCCGCGTGGGCGGGAGACGCCGCGACGCCGAGCACGGCCGCGGTAAACAGGCCGAAGCCCTTCAAAAAGCGCAACATGGATACGATCCCCACAATCGTTTTTCCGGAAATGGCCCACACCATCCCGATGGTCGCGTCCTGCTTGCGCCAGCATGGTTGATATTTTGCTAACCATCGGTGCGGGGGGCAAAAAAGGAGGTCGCCGGACCTGCGCCTGGCGACCCCTTCTTTCGTGGCTGGCGAGCTTGCGGCCCGCCGGTACCCACCACCTTATTGATAATCGGTGGTGACGTTGAACGTCCCCGTATAGTCGCCCGCGGCCTGGTTGGCGCCGACGCTGAGCGTGCCGCCGACCTGGAAGCTGCCGCCGGTGGCGCCCAGCGTGATGTTCGCCGACGAATAGGTCAGCGTCGACGCCATCGTGCCGCCGAGCGACCCGTTGAGCGTGACGCTCGAATCGCCGCCGACCAGCACCACGGCACCGTCGGTGCCGGCAACATTGAAGTTGGCGGACGTGGCCGTGCCGGTGCAGGTCAGCCCTGCACCGCACGTGCGAGCGCCGGCGGTCGACACCGCGACGGTCGAAGCGGTCGCACCGCTGATGATCGTCGCATATTGCAGGTCGCTGGTGTTGGTGAGCGTGATCTGGCGCAGGATCTTGGCCTTCGCCGTACCCGTTGCCGACGCTGCATGGGCCGCCGAGGCGTTCATGGCGAGGGCAGCAATCGCGGCACCCAGAAGGGCGCGCTTCATTCCAAATTTGCGCATAGTTTTTGGTCCCTTGAATTCGATAACTTACAGTCGAAATTCGAATGGAAATCCCACCCCATTCGCCGACCTCTTTACGGAACGACCTGTTCAGGCTTTGCCAGCAAGCTTGGTTAACAATACAACAAGGATTGGCCCGCGTTGCACGTTGTAACCGGCCGAAATCAGGATCTTAGCGCCATATGAGGGTGGCCGTGGACACCGCCCGTCCTTCTTTAACGGCCCGGACTGGTACAATTTAAGCGGCGATCAGATCGATTCGCCGCTCAGCCGCTGGCAGATCATGTCGAGCTGGTCGAGCGACGCGAATTTCAGCGTCAGCGCGCCCTTACCGCCGCCGGCATATTGAATCGCGACGCCGATGCCGAGCAGTTCGGACAGGTGGCGCTCGACCGCAACGATGTCGGGATCGCGCCCGCCGTCGGCGCTTTTATATTCCAGCGGCGCCTTGCGGCCGCCGCCCTTGCCGGCGCGCACCAGCGCCTCGACCGTGCGGACCGACAGTCCGTCCTTTGCGACGCGGCGCGCGATCGCTTCGGCATCCTCGGCACCGATCAGCGCGCGCGCGTGTCCCATCGCGAGCGATCCGTCGCCGACCATCGCCTGTACGCCCGCGGGCAAATCAAGCAGCCGCATCAGATTCGCGACATGGCTGCGTGACTTGCCGACCAGCTTGGCCATCGCCTCCTGGTTGTGGCCAAAATCCTCGATCAGGCGGCGATAGGCACTCGCCTCTTCGATCGCATTGAGGTCCTGGCGCTGGATATTCTCGACAAGCGCGATCTCATAGGTCGCGGCATCGTCGAGCTCGCGCACAAGCGCGGGAATCTGGTGCAGCCCCGCGCGCTGCGCCGCGCGCCAGCGCCGTTCGCCCGCGACGAGCTGATAGCCCTGCCCATCGGATGCCCGGCGGACGATGATCGGCTGCAACAACCCGCGTGCAGCGATCGAATCGGCCAGCTCGGCGATCGCATTTTCGTCGAAATGGCGACGCGGCTGGCCGGGCAGCGGCCGAATCGACCCGACCGCCACATGCTGCACCGCATCGCCCGACGCCGCCGGCGCGGCTTTCGCCGCGCTGCCGGCGGTCGCCAGCACAGGCGCTTCGACCGCAACGTCGCCAAACAGTGCGTTCAGCCCGCGCCCGAGTCCGGACGGCCGCTTGCGCGCAGGTGAGGATGATCCAGTTTCGTCTTTATTATCAGACATTTATGCAGCCTTGCGGATGTTTGGCAGTCGGTCGATCAGCTCGCGCGCGAGCGCGATATAGGCGGCCGATCCGGCGCAGCGATGATCGTAGATCAGCGCCGGCAGGCCATGGCTCGGCGCTTCGGACAGGCGAACGTTGCGCGGAATCACCGTTTCGAACACCACCGGGCCCAACACTTCACGGACATCGTCCGACACCTGATCGGTCAGCCGATTGCGCCGGTCGAACATGGTGAGCGCGACGCCGAGGATCGTCAATTTCTGGTTGAAACGCTCGCGCACGCGCTCGACCGTGGTGAGCAGCTGGCTCAGTCCCTCAAGCGCGAAAAATTCGCATTGCAATGGCACGATCAGCGATTCGGCGGCGATCAGTGCGTTAAGCGTCAGCATGCCGAGCGACGGCGGGCAATCGATCAGGCAGATATCCCACTGCCCCGCCTCGGCGCTCGACAATGCCTGCTGCATACGGTGAAGCCGATCCTGAAACTCGATCAACTCGATTTCGGCGCCCGACAGATCGACCGTTGCCGGGACGATATCGAGCCGCGGCACTGCGGTCGGAATCGCGCATTCGGCGAGCGTCGCATCGCCGCGCAGCAGCTCATAACTCGAATATTCACGCTGCGATTGCTTAATTCCGAGCCCGGTCGACGCATTTCCCTGCGGATCGAGGTCGATGATCAGCGTCCGCCAGCCGGTGGCCGCGAGTGCCGTCGCCAGGTTGATCGCGGTCGTTGTCTTGCCGACCCCACCCTTCTGGTTCGCCACGGCAATGCGGATCATCGCTTTCCTCGCTGTTTTGCCGCGATTTTTCCGCGCCCTACCAAAATCTGGCTCTCGGCGTCGGTACGGCTCTGTTCCACGTGAAACATTCTCTGCCATGGCTGGGGCAGCAACGCCAGTTCCTTAACCGCGTTTCGGCCCTTTGGCAGCAGCCACTGCGTCGATTCGGTGGAAAAACGGGCGGATAAGTCGAGCAGCCGGTCGAGCGGGGCAAAAGCGCGCGCGCTGATCGTCGCTGCTGGGCGCTTTTCTATGCGCTCGAGTGCCGCCTCGACGACCTCGACATGGGAGAGGCCGAGTTCGCTTGCGACGTTCCGCAGAAAGTCGCAGCGCCGCTTGCGCGATTCGACGAGCAACATCGGCCGCGCGCTCAAAATCGCGACAACCAGCCCGGGTAATCCCGCCCCGCTTCCCAGATCGATCCAGAGACCATCGCCGTCGCGCGTGTCGAACGAAAGAAGCTGCGCGCTGTCGGCAATATGCCGCACCCACATCGTCGGGATCGTCGAAGCCGCGATCAGATTCTGCTGCGCATTTTCGGCGATGAGCAGTTCGATGAATTGCTCGAGCCGTTTCCACTGGTCGGGCGTCGGCGCGAAGGCGTCGCCTATCCAGGCACGTGCTGCATCTTCACTGTCCAAGAACCCAATCGACATCTCAACCCTCACTCGTCATTCCCGCGAAAGTGGGAACCCCGTTTCAATCTCGGCTCGCTGGGTTCCCGCTTTCGCGGGAATGACGAAATGGAAACGAGCATCTTCCACATTACGCCGCGCGTCGGCGGCTGTGCACCATGATCGCGGTGAGCGCCGCGGGCGTCACCCCGTCGATGCGCGCCGCCTGCCCCAGCGTCTCGGGGCGCGCCTTCGACAGCCGCTCGACCATTTCGCGCGACAGCCCGCCGATCGCCGAATAATCCAGCGCCGGATCGAGCATGATCGCCTCGTTCGCCGCCAGCGCGCGCAGCTCGGCATCCTGCCGCGCAATATAAGGCGCATAATGCGCGTCCTCGGCGATCTCCGAGAGAATCGCCGCATCGATCGATTCGAGTTCGGGAGCGAGACGCGCAAGGTTGGCGATCGTCACGTCGGGAAAACGCAGCAGGTCGATTCGCTTGCGCGCGATGCCGTCGCCGGGAATCGCCAGCCCGATCATCGCATAATCCACGGTGGCAACCGAGACACTGAGCAGCGCCTCCACCCTCGCCCGGATCGCCTGCCGTTCCGCGAACAACGCCGCGGTCGCGGGTCGAACCAGCCCCAGCTCGATCCCCTTCGGCGTCAGCCGCGTCGCGGCATTGTCGGCGCGCAGCCGCAGCCGATATTCAGCGCGGGCGGTGAGCATGCGGTACGGCTCGGTCACGCCTTGGAGCACAAGATCATCGACCATCACCCCGATATAGGATTCGGAGCGATCAAGAATCAGCGGTTCGCGGCTTTGCGCCGCCAGCGCGGCATTGGCGCCGGCGATCAGCCCCTGCGCGGCGGCTTCCTCATAACCCGTGGTGCCGTTGATCTGTCCCGCGCAATAAAGCCCGCCCATCGCACGGAGCTGCAGCGTCCGGTCGAGCGCGCGCGGATCGATATGGTCATATTCGACCGCATAGCCCGGAACGACCATCTCGACCGTCTCGAGCCCTTCCATCGTCCGCAGCATCGCGAGCTGCACATCGGCGGGAAGCGAGGTCGAAATGCCGTTCGGATAGACGAGGTGGGTGTCGAGCCCCTCGGGTTCGAGAAACACCTGGTGCCCGTCGCGGTCGGCGAAGCGGTGAATTTTGTCCTCGATCGACGGGCAATAGCGCGGACCCGCCGCACCGATTGCGCCGGTGAACAACGGCGAGCGATGGAGGTTTTCGGCGATGATCCGGTGCGATTCGGCATTGGTGCGCGTGATCGCGCAGAAAATCTGCGGCACCGTCCGCGCGTCGTTCCACGTGGAACAGGTCCAGCTGCCATCGTCAGACGGCTGCTCCTCGAGCCGCGCCCAATCGATCGTCCGCCCGTCGAGCCTCGGCGGCGTCCCCGTCTTGAGCCGCGCCATCGGCAGGTCGGCGGCGCGGAGCTGCTCGGCGAGCCGATGCGCCCCGGCCTCGCCGATGCGTCCGCCTTCCATCCGTTCTTCGCCACGGAACAGCCGGCCGCCGAGAAAGGTCCCGGTCGCGAGCACGACGGCCGACGCGGTCAGCGCGGTGCCATCGCCGAGCTGTAGCCCCTCGACACGTGCGCCATCGGGCGACAGTCGCAACGCCGCCGCCTCTCCAGCGACAACGACGATACCCCCTTCGGCCGCAAGCAGCTTCTGGATCGCATCGCGATAAAGTGCCCGGTCGGCCTGGATCCGCGGCCCCTGCACCGCCGCGCCCTTAGACGCATTGAGCATCCGGTAATGGATAGCCGCGCTGTCGGCGGCGCGCGCCATCCACCCGTCGAGCGCATCGACCTCGCGCATCAGATGGCCCTTGCCAAGCCCGCCGATCGCCGGATTGCACGACATCGTCCCGATCAACGCGGGGTCAAAACTGACAAGCGCGACACGCGCGCCAAGCCGCGCGGCGGCGGCCGCGGCTTCGGTTCCGGCGTGGCCACCGCCAACGACGATGACATCAAAAGTGTCGCTGCTGTGCATGATTGCTGCGGCCTTTACCGCAAAGCGACACGCGAATCCACCATGCTGCGACCGATGCGATGTTTCACGTGGAACATCATTTTCCGATACAGAAACGTCCGAACAGCGTGTCGAGCATATCTTCGACCCCCGCTCGCCCGGTGATCCGGTCGAGCGCGCCGCTCGCGAGCCGCAGCCGTTCGGCGAGGAGGATCAGGTCGCCCGCCTCGTGCGATCCCGTTTCGACGGCCAGCCAGTCTCTCGCCTCGGCGAGCGCCGCGCGCTGGCGCTGGCGGAGCGCCGCTTCGCCCTCGCGCGGCAACAGGGTGCGCGCCATTTCGACGATATATTTGTGGAGCTTGTCCATCCCCTCGCCCGTCGCCGCCGACAGCGTCAGGTCGCACCGCGCCGCATCGGCCTCGGCGGCCGCGTCGCCGCGCCAGCGATCGGCCTGCGCCGCGATCAGGATGACGCGCGGATGCTCGGGCGCCTCACCCGGCGACCCCAGCCAAAGCAGGATGCTTGCTGCTTCAACCGCCGCGCGGGCGCGATCGATGCCGATCGACTCGATGGTGTCGGCCCCTTCGCCGCGCAGTCCAGCGGTGTCCGAAAAACGCATCGCGATTCCGTCGAGCGCCAGCGGGGTTTCGATTACGTCACGCGTTGTCCCCGCCACTGGCGACACGATCGCCAGCTCACGCTGCACCAAAGCATTGATTAAAGTCGATTTTCCGGCATTTGGTGGTCCCGCGATCACCACCGAAAGCCCCTCGGCGATCACTTCTGCCGCGGGCCGCGCCAGCCATTCTTCGAGTTCGGACGCAAGCGCGGCCATGCCGGTCACCATCCGCCGCGTCACCGCATCGCCGACTTCGACATCGTCCTCGTCAGCGAAATTGAGTTCGGCTTCGGCCCCCGCCATCAGCGCCAGCAGCCGATCTTGCCACCCCTCGACCGCGCGCGACACATGGCCGCTCGCCAGCCCAAGTGCCTGTACCCGCTGGCTCTCGGTCTCCGCCGCGAGCAGGTCGGCGAGGCCTTCGGCTTCGGCGAGGTCGATCCGCCCGTTGAGGAAGGCGCGCCGGGTGAACTCGCCGGCCTCGGCGCGGCGTAATCCGGGTATCGCGCCCAGCGTCGCGTCGACCGCCGCGACCACCGCCCGCCCGCCGTGGAGGTGCAGTTCGGCGAGATCCTCGCCCGTCGCGGTCGCCGGGCCGGGGAACCAGAGAATCAGCGCTCGGTCGAGGGGAGCACCACCGCCCCCCCGCAATTCGGCGAGCACCGCGCGCCGCGCTTCGGGCAATCGTCCGGCGAGCTGGCGCAGCGCTTCGCCCGCGTGCGGCCCGCTCACGCGCACGACGCCGATCGCCGCCGGCGGAATCCCGCTCGACAGCGCAAAAATCGTATCGTTTACAATGTTTTGGTTCAGCTCTTGCGTCCCCGCGCGGGCTTGTCGTCGTCGCTCGTGTCGGCCGATCTGGTAGCGCCACCCATCAGCCCGCCGCCGAACTGGCCGAGCAGCGACTGGACCAGCCCGAGCCCGCTCTCGCCCATCGGCACCCACGTCTTGACCATCGTCTGCACCATGTCGGGGGTGATCCCCTTCGCCATCAGCTCCTTGACGCGATCGAGATAAATATCGTGCAGCGGCTCGAGGTCGGGCAGGCCGAACAGCCGCCGCGCCTCTTCGGGGGTGCAATCGATCTCGATATTGAATTTCATCGCCTGTCTCCGCCCCGAAATGCCGGTAAGCCGCTTGAGCCATGCTCGCAGCCCAGCTAGCTTCGCGCTTTCACTGCAAAGAAGCAAGAGTCAGGAGAGCTCCCCAATGTCCGCGACGAACACCGCCATCCCCGCGCTCGACAGCGAAGGCGCGATTCCCGCCTATGTAGCGCGTCCCGACGCCGATTCTTCGCGCGCAATCATCGTGATTCCCGAAATTTTCGGGGTGAACGCGGGGATCCGTCAAAAATGCGACGATTGGGCCGCCGAGGGCTATCTCGCGATCGCGCCCGACATCTTCTGGCGTTTCGCGCCGGGCGTCGAACTCAACCCCGATGTCGAGTCCGAGCTGCAGGAAGCCTTTGGCTATTTCGGCCAATATGATGCCGACCACGGAGTGAAAGACATCGAAGCGGCGATCCGCTGGCTCCACGGCGAGGGCGCAACCAAGGTCGGCTGCGTCGGCTTCTGCCTGGGTGGCCGCCTCGCTTATATGACCGCGGCGCGCACCGACATCAACGCGTCGGTCGGCTATTATGGCGTGATGATCGACCAGATGCTGAACGAAAGCCACGCAATCGCCCATCCGCTGATGCTGCACATCCCGACCGACGATCATCTGGTCGACCATGATGCGCAAAAGAAGATTCACGACGGGCTCGATCCGCATCCCAAGGTGACGCTCCACGACTACCTCGGCCTCGATCACGGCTTTGCCGCGACGATGGGCAATCGCCGCAACGACGAGGGCGCCAAGCTCGCCGACGGCCGCACCCGCGCCTTCTTCGCCGAGCATCTCGCATGAGCACCCATCCCGGCCTCGCCGCGTGGCACGCCTATATGGCGGGCGGCGGCGACCCGCAGACGCTTCGTGACCTGCTCGCCGAGGATGCAGTCTTCCACTCGCCTGTCGTCCACACCCCGCAGGCCGGCCGCGACAAGGTTTTCGCTTATCTCCACGCGGCGAGCCACGTTCTCGGCGGCGACAGTTTCCGCTATCTGCGCGAGATCGTCGACGGCGACCAGGCGATGCTCGAGTTCCAGAGCACCCTCGATGGGATCCAGATCAATGGCGTCGACATCATTCGCTGGAACGAGGATGGAAAGATACGCGATTTCAAGGTGATGGTTCGCCCGCGCAAGGCTATCAACAAGGTCTGGGAAAAGATGGGCGAGATGCTGGCGACCCAGAAATAAGATGGCCGCGCGCTAGATCAGCATCAGCTCGGCGAGTTCGCGGTAGAGCTCGGGCGGCAGCGCGCCGACGCCGCTCGCATCATCAGCGCCTTTCGGTGCGTCGGCATCGGCGAGATAGCGCCAACCCTGATGCGCGCGCTTCGGTTGCGGGTGAATCCGCTCAAGATCGGCGACGCACACAATATCGACCCGCCCGTCGCTGCGATCTTCGAAGCGCAAGATTTCAACGCGCGCGACGAGCGTGTGCTTCACGATGAAATGCAGCTTGCCGCCGAGCAGCTCGTCGGCGCGCTTCGGCCGAAACCGCGTCGTAAAGCGAATCTCATCGCCCTCGGCCCGCTCGACGATACGCGCGACAAGAGAGGGATAGTCGGCGCAGCCGACGGCAACGCGGGTCATATGGAGGGCGGACACAAAAAGTATATGGGCTCTGATCGCTCGAAAGAAAAGTGCCGCGCTCTTCTAAATCGCTTCCAAAAACGGTAGCGCGGGCTGCTCGACCACCGGGATTCCTAACGAAACTCGAAGCTCGTTATGCAGGTTCTCGAGATCGATAATGAATGAAAATGTCAATTGCCCCTGTCGACACATGTCTACGATCGTATCTGGATCTTTTCTCAGATAAACAGAATCGCCGCTGACAATTAGATAGCGGATGATCCCGTCTGCATTCTCAAGCGTGGTCTCGTCAGCCGACCATTTCTTTTTCTGAAATTCGGCAAGCGATTTCTTTAGGTTTGCAACGGACGCACCAGAGTCGAGCAGTCGCTTAATCGCTTTGAGCACCAAAATATCTCGGAAGTCATATTTCCGACCTTTGCCGCGTCTCTTCCCTCCAGGACGCCTAGCTACAAAAACCCCTGACCTCTGCAGATAGTCCAGCATCGCGACCGTTTTGAAGCCTGCAAGTTGAGCAGCTCGCCTAGAATCGCAAGACTCAAATAAATTAGTCATGCTCAGAACTATATTTTAAACGTAAAAGAAATCCAGCATAATTAGCCAACACCGACCTCTCTACAGCAAGTTGTGGTAAATTTTTACTTGGAGCACATCATATGGTGTGCGACACATATTGGGTCGATTGCGGACCCACCGGTCTGGAAAGACTGGAAAGGAGGGAAAAGCTATGTATTTCGAAAAATACCAACAAGCCGGCCAATGGCGCTGGCGCCTGAAAGCCGCCAATCACGAGATCATCGCGTCGGGCGAATCTTACTGGAATGAGACCGACTGCGACAACGCGATCAATCTCGTGAAAGGCACGACCAGCGCGACGCCGGTCCGCAAGCTCTAGCGAGCGCTTGCAATCTACAATGGAGGGCGGGTCTCATCAACCCGCCCTCTTTGATGCCGAATACAGTTTAGCTGAACAGCGTCCCGATCCCGACGGCCGGATCGATCCAGCCTTCGTAGATCATCTTGACCGCGACATAGACGATGACCGCAAGGCCGACGTAGGCGATCCAGCGGTAGCGTTCGATATATTTGGCGATGATGTTCGCCGCGAGGCCCATCAACGCGACGGCAAAGATCAGCCCGACGATCAGGATGCCCGGATGCTCGCGCGCCGCACCGGCGACCGCGAGCACATTGTCGAGGCTCATGCTGACGTCGGCGACCGCGACCGCCCAGGCGGCGCCGGCAAAGCTTTTCGCGGGCTTCAGGCCTGAATGCTCGTCACCCTCGATCTCGGGCGACCCGTGCGACTGGCCGGTGTGACGCAGCTCGCGCCACATCTTCCACGCCACCCAGACGAGCAGCAGCCCGCCGACGAAGATCAATCCGACGATCTGCATCAGCTGGGTGACGACGAGCGCGAAGGCGATGCGCAGCACCAGCGCGGCGAGCACGCCGATCAGGATGACCTTCTTGCGCTGTTCGGCGGGAAGCCCCGCCGCGAGCGCGCCGACGACGATCGCATTATCGCCCGCGAGCACGAGGTCGATCATCAGCACCTGAAGGAAGGTGGCAAAGGCCGCGGGTTCGGTAATATTCGAAAAGTCATTGACGATGTGGCCCCATATTTCCGCAGGGCCACCGAAACCGCTGGCAGCGGCGCCAGCTTGCGTCAAAAATTCCAGAATCACACCAAATCTCCGAAATAGCTGACCACAGGCATAGGGTCATAAAAGGGGTGCAGCAACATGCGCCACTGCTGATAGCGATCGGACTGACGGAAGCCTTCCCGATGATCTTCGACCGACCGCCATTCCACTAAAAGCAGATAAGGTTGTCCGGTTCCTGTCGGGCGACGAATTTCGAGCAAGATAAAGCCGGGCGACGCTTCGATCAGCGGCCGCGCTTCGGCGACGGCCGCCTCGAACGCCGCTTCGCTGCCCGCACGCACGGGAAGCAAGGCATGCTCGATCACGGCCATCGCGGCGTCGGCTATTGGTTCATCGAGTCGAAGAAATCTTCGTTGGTCTTCGAATCCTTGATCTTGTCGAGCAGGAATTCCATCGCGTCGATCGTGCCCATCTGCATGAGGATACGGCGCAGCACCCACATTTTGCTGAGCTTGTCCTTCTCGACGAGCAGCTCTTCCTTGCGGGTGCCCGACTTGCCGACGTCGAGCGACGGGAAGATGCGCTTGTCGGCAACCTTGCGGTCGAGCACGATTTCCGAGTTACCCGTGCCCTTGAATTCTTCGAAGATGACTTCGTCCATGCGGCTGCCGGTATCGATCAGTGCGGTGGCGATGATCGAGAGCGAGCCGCCCTCCTCGATGTTACGCGCGGCGCCGAAAAAGCGCTTGGGACGCTGCAGTGCGTTCGCATCGACACCGCCGGTCAGCACCTTGCCCGACGAGGGGACGACGGTGTTGTAGGCGCGGCCGAGGCGCGTAATCGAATCGAGCAGGATGACGACATCCTTCTTGTGCTCGACGAGACGCTTCGCCTTTTCGATCACCATTTCGGCGACCTGAACGTGGCGCGTCGCGGGTTCGTCGAAGGTCGAGGAGACGACTTCGCCCTTCACGCTGCGCTGCATGTCGGTGACTTCCTCGGGACGCTCGTCGACGAGAAGGACGATCAGGTAAACCTCGGGATGGTTGTCGGTGATCGCCTTGGCGATATTCTGCAACAGCACGGTCTTGCCCGTACGCGGCGGCGCGACGATCAGCGCGCGCTGGCCCTTGCCCTGCGGGCTGACGAGGTCGATCACGCGCGCCGACTTGTCCTTGACCGTCGGGTCGATCGTGTCGAGCGACAGCTTCTGGTTCGGATAAAGCGGCGTGAGATTGTCGAAATTGACGCGGTGGCGGACGACGTCGGGATCGTCGAAATTGACGCTGATCAGCTTGGTCAGCGCGAAATAACGCTCGCCGTCGCGCGGGGCGCGGATCTCGCCCTCGACGGTGTCGCCGGTGCGCAGGCCATATTTGCGGACCTGGTTCGGCGAGACATAGATGTCGTCGGGACCGGCGAGATAATTGGCTTCGGACGACCGCAGGAAGCCGAAGCTGTCCGGCAACACCTCGATCGTCCCCGATCCGATGATTTCCTCGCCCTCTTCGGCGAGTTCTTTCAGGATCGAGAACATCAGGTCCTGCTTGCGCAGCGTCGACGCGCCCTCGACCCCCAGTTCCTCAGCCATTTCGACAAGCTGGGCGGGTGATTTGGTTTTAAGTTCTTTAAGATGCATGGATGGATTCCAGGATAGGTTTTGGGAGAAAATACAATCGGTTTCGATGCACCGCGGGGGTGCCTATCCGGCCGTGGGACGACCGTTAAAGATAGCTTCGGCGCAAGGAAGCGCCGCCCGCGCAAGGCGGGGTTGATCGGCCCCTATAACCGGGCCGGGTTCAAGTCAATCGGGCTGCGCCGGGAAGACGCAGGGTCAGGGACGAACGACGACGAGGATGACGATGATCGCCGCGGCGATTCCCGGCACCTCGTTGAGCAGGCGAAGCTGCTTTTCGGTCAGTGGACGAAGCCCGCGCGCGAGCTTTTTCGAATAGCCGATCATCCAGCCATGATAGCCCGAGAGCGCGATCACGAGCAGGAATTTGGCGATAAACCAGCCCTCGCGCCAATAATCGCCGTTGAAAGCGAGCATCAGCCCGAAGACCCAGACGATGGTGATCGCGGGATTGAGGATGATCCGGCGCAGCCGATCCTCGCGCTCGATCCACTTCCTGTCCTCGTCGGACCCGACCGGACATTGGTGGTGATAGACGAAAAAGCGCGGCATCATGAACAGGCCGGCCATCAGGAAAATCACAAAAATGATATGCGCCGCTTTGACCCAAAGCATCGTCGCCCCCAGAAAGCCTGCCAGTTCCATATATTATCCGCCGCGAACGCGTCTGATCAGATGCTCGACATGGGCGATCGGTGTGTCGGGCACGATCCCATGGCCGAGATTGAAGATATGGGGACGCGACGGGAAGGCCACAAGGATGCGGTCGATCGCTGCGTCGAGCGCCGCCCCGCCCGCGACAAGCGCGAGCGGATCGAGATTGCCCTGCACAGGCAGATGCGAGGGCAAGACCGCATCGGCCCAGACCGGATCGACTGTTTCGTCGAGCCCGATCGCATCGACCCCGGTTTCGTCGGCATAAGCGCGAAGCTTGCCCCCGGCGCCCTTGGGAAAGCCGATCACCGGCGTATCGGGGTGCATCGCCTTCAACCGGCGCGTGATTTCGGCATTGGGTGCGATCACCCATTGCTCGAACTGCGCGGGGCTGAGGCTTCCCGCCCAGCTGTCGAACAGCTGCACCGCCTCGACGCCATTTTCGATCTGTCCCGAGAGATAGGTGACGGTGAGATCGACGATCGCATCGATGATCGCCTGGAACGCAGCTGGATCGCCCAACGCGAGGCGCCGGGCGGCGGCCTGGTCCTTCGATCCTTGTCCGGCGACCATATAGGTGGCGACGGTCCACGGGCTCCCTGCAAAGCCGAGGAAGGTCGTTTCGGGGGGAAGCGCGGACGCGACGCGCGCGACGGTCGCATAGACGGGGTCGAGCCGCTGCGGCGCCGCTTCGAGCGCGGCCAGCGTGCCATCGACGAGCGGCGGCGCAAGCCGCGGCCCCTCGCCCGCTTCGAACCACAGATGCTGGCCGAGCGCGTGCGGGATGACGAGGATGTCCGAAAACAGGATCGAGCCGTCGAAACCGAAGCGCCGGATCGGCTGCAATGTCACCTCCGCCGCCGCCTCGGGATCGTAGCAAAGCTCAAGGAACCCGCCCTTGGTTTCGCGGAGCGCGCGATATTCGGGCAGATAGCGTCCGGCCTGGCGCATCAGCCAGAGCGACGGACGCTCCTGCCGCACCCCGCGCAGCGTTGCCAGCAAGCTCTTCGGTGACGCCTTCACGCGGCCCCTCTTTCTCTCTTCAATATATATATAATATGATTGTGGTGGTTTGTTGGTCGGCGGACAGCGCGGCTTTAGGCCGGGGCGTCCATTTTGCCAACAGCTTGACTCCGTAGCGACCGCCATCCGGTACAGAGTCGCCAACCACCTTCCCCCATATTCACAGCCTGTGGATAAGATTCATCCCTTGTGGAAAACGCATGGGCGGAATCGGCAGCGTCGGGGATGAATCTTCCATGCCCATTTGCTCCCTGTGCTTCTCCAAGATTTATCCACAGGCGGCGGCGCAAGCTTCCCCGCTTGCCTTTTTCGGCGGTTTCCCGCCATGGTGCGGCGATGGGCCGGCTCCACCTTCATCTCATATCCGACTCCACGGGCGAGACGCTCGAAAATATCGCCAAGGCGGCGATCGCGCAGTTCGACGATGTCGAAGTGGTGCGCCATTTCTGGCCGATGGTGCGATCCGAATCGCATCTCGACCGCATCATGGCCGAAGTGCAGGCGAGCCCCGGCATGATCCTCTTCACCCTCGTCAACGGCGAGCTGCGCGTCAGCCTCGAACGCCGCGCGGGCGCACTCAACCTGCCGACGGTCGCCGCGCTCGACGCGGTCACCGATGCGCTGTCGCGGATGCTCGGACAGGAAGCCAAGGCGCGGCCGGGCCGTCAGCACGCACTCGACGCCGCTTATTTCGCGCGCGTCGAGGCGATCCAGTTCACCGTCGCGCACGACGACGGCATCGGCTGGGAAAATTGGGAGCAGGCCGACATCGTCCTCGCCGGCGTGTCGCGCACCTCGAAAACTCCGACGAGCATCTATCTCGCCAACCGCGGTTTCAAGACCGCGAACATCCCGATCGTCCCCGAATCGCCGCCGCCGAATGCGCTGTTCACCCTCAAGCGCCCGATGATCGTCGGGCTCACCACCGGGCTCGACCGGCTGGTGCAAGTGCGCCGCAACCGGCTCCTGTCTTTGAACCAGGCGCCTGAGACCAGCTATGTCGACGACGAGCGCGTCAAGGCCGAGCTAGCCTATGCGCGGCGCATGTTCGCCGACAATGGCTGGCCGGTGATCGACGTCACGCGCCGCTCGATCGAGGAAACCGCCGCGGCGGTGATCAAGCTCGTCGAGGACCGCTCGGCCGCGAGCGCATGACGTTGCTCCTCGCCTCGCAAAGCAGCGGGCGCGCCGCGATGCTGCGCGCCGCGGGACTCGATTTCGAGACGACCGCCGCGCATGTCGACGAGGAGGCGCTGACGGCGTCACTGCTTGCAGCCGGCCAGACGCCACGCAACATCGCCGACGCGCTCGCCGAGGCGAAGGCGATCAAGATCTCGTCGCGCCTGCCCGGCGTCACGGTGATCGGCGCGGACAGCACGCTGGCGCTCGACGACGGGACGATGCTGGCGAAACCCGGGAACCCCGAAGAGGCGGCCGAACATCTGCGCCGCATGGCCGGCGCGCGCCATCGTTTGTTCAGCGCCGCGGTCGCCGCGCGCGACGGGGCGCCGATATGGCGCGCGATCGGCGAGGCGAAGCTGTGGATGCGCCCCTTGTCCGACGCCTTCATCGCCGACTATGTGGCGCGCAACTGGGACAGCATCCGCTGGACCGTCGGCTGTTACGAAATCGAGGGAGCGGGCGTGCAATTATTCGACCGGGTCGAGGGCGACCCCTGGACCATTATCGGCATGCCGATGCTCCCTTTGCTGTCCTGGCTCCGCACCACGGGATTGGCCACATCATGAGCAATATCCCCTATGCCGAAGTCATCGGCGACCCGATCGCCCAGTCGAAGTCGCCGCTGATTCACAAATTCTGGCTCGATGCGCTGGGCATGGCAGGCGACTATCGCCGCGCTCATGTGAAGCCCGAAGACCTCGCCGCCTATATTGCCGCGCGCCGCACCGATCCCGACTGGCGCGGCTGCAACGTCACCATGCCGCACAAGGCGGCGGTGATGGATCTGGTCGATGACCCCGGAAATATCCGGGGCACGATCGGCGCGATGAATAGCATCGTGCGCCAACCCGATGGCGCGCTCATCGGCACCAACACCGATGCCGCGGGCTTCTATTCGCCGCTCGCCGAACTCGATCTCGAGGGCACCCCCGTTGCGATCATCGGCGCGGGCGGTGCGGCGCGGGCAGTGCTGTTCGCGCTGGCGCGCGCGAACGTCGGTCCTGTAACGATCCTCAACCGCTCGCCCCTGAAAGCCATGGGCCTGCTCGCAACCTTCGGGCTCAAGGGCGATGTCGTCGCCCTCGACGCCGCGCTTCCGCCGGTATCGCTGCTCGTCAATTCGAGCAGTCTCGGCATGACGGGCCAGCCGCCGCTCGACCTCGACCTGTCGCCGCTTCCCGAGGATGCGATCGTCTACGACCTCGTCTATTCGCCGCTCCAGACCGGCTTGCTCAAGGCCGCCGAAGCGCGCGGGCTCGACACCGTCGACGGGCTCGACATGCTGATCGGCCAGGCCGCGCTCGCCTTCGAGCTGTTCTTCGGCGCCGCGCCGCCCGAGGGCCGCGACGAGGAATTGCGCGCGCTGCTGACCGCATGACGCATCGCCCGCGCCCCGCTTCGCGGCTGCGGCGGCCCTTCATCCTCGGCCTCACCGGTTCGATCGGCATGGGCAAGTCGACCGCGGCGGCGATGTTCGAACGCGAAGGCGTGCCGGTGTTCGATGCCGATGCCGAGGTGCATCGGCTCCAGGGGCCGGGCGGCGCGCTCGTCGCGGCGATCGAGGCGCGCTTTCCCGGCACCACCGGCCCCGCGGGGGTCGACCGGCAGAAACTCGGGTTGCTGGTGCTCGGCAACACGCACGAACTCGCCGCGCTCGAGGCCATCGTCCATCCCGCGGTCGGCAAGGCGCAAAAGCGATTCCTGGCGAAGCATCGTGCACGCGACGTCGTTGTCCTCGACATCCCGCTGCTCTTCGAAAAGGGCGGCTGGCGAAAGGTCGGCGCGATCGCGGTCGTCTCGTCCCCCGCCTGGATGCAGACGCGGCGGGTGATGCGTCGGCCGGGTATGACCTATGCCAAGCTGAAAGCGATACGCCGACTGCAAGTGCTCGACAGGGTCAAGCGGGCGCGCGCTGATTTCATTATCGAAACGGGTCGGCCGAAAAGCGCGACGCATCGCCAGATTCGGGCGATCGCCTCTTGTTTCCGTGCCCGATAGGGTCCAGATTAGAAGCTTGATGCGAGAGATTATCTTCGATACGGAAACCACGGGTTTCGATCCCAAGACCGGAGACAGGCTGGTCGAAATCGGGTGCATCGAACTGGTCGACCGCCGTGAGACCGGGCTCACCTTCCACGCATATTTCAACCCCGAACGCGACATGCCCGCTGCGGCTGAAGCGGTGCACGGCCTGTCGATCCAATTTCTCTCGGACAAACCGCTGTTCGCGACTCGCGTCGATGAACTCATGGAGTTTCTCGGCGACGCACCGCTGATTGCGCACAATGCCGCGTTCGACTTCGGCTTCGTCAACGCCGAACTGGCGCGCGCCGGCCGCCCCGCGCTCGACATGACGCGCATGTGCTGCACCGTGCAGATGGCGCGCAAGCTCCACCCCGGGGCGAAGCACAGCCTCGACGCGCTCTGCGTGCGCTATGGCATCGACCGCAGCCACCGCGTCAAACATGGCGCGCTGCTCGACGCCGAATTGCTCGCGCATCTCTATATTGAAATGACCGGCGGCCGTCAGATCGGCCTCGGGCTGGCATCGTCGGCCGCTGCCGCCGAATTCGCAGCTGCCGTCGCTACACCCGCCGCGGCGCGCGGTGCCGAACGGCCCTTTCGCGAACCCCGTCCCCATATGGCGTCGGCCGCCGAACTCGCGCGCCACGCCGAATTTGTCACAGGGCTCACCCAGCCGCTGTGGCTCGATACGGTGTGATGACACGCGCTTGATGTCACCTCGCCGGCCATAGAGGAGAAGAAAAATGGAAATCCGCGTCTCTGGCCACCAGATCGAAACCGGCGAAGCGCTCCAGGCGCATGTGTCGGACCGGATGAACGCGATTGCCGACAAATATTTCTCGCGGGCGATCGGGGCGCACGCGACCTTCGGAAAAGGGCCGCACGACAGTTTCCAGTGCGACATCGTCGCGCATGTAATGCAGGGGCTGGTGCTCAAGGGGCATGGCCAGGCACAGGATGCGCATGTCGCGTTCGAAGGCGCCGCCGAACGCATCGAAAAGCAGCTGCGACGCTATATGCGACGTTTGAAGGATCGCAACAACGGTCCGGCCGAGCCTTCGCCGACGGTCGACGAGATCGAGGATAATGCCAGCTACATCGTCTTCGACGGCGGCGGCGAAGAGGATGCGGGCGACGCGCCCGCGATCATCGCCGAAACGCGCGTCGATATCCCGAGCAGCAGCGTGTCCGATGCGGTGATGATGCTCGACCTTCGGAACACCAATGCCTTGCTGTTCGTCAACAGCAAGACCGGCGCACACAACATGGTCTATCGCCGCGACGACGGGACGATCGGCTGGGTCGAACCACGATAGGGCTGGATTTTCTTCGCCAACCGGCATAAGGGCCGCGCCCAACACTGCCCGATGCCGGGATGGCGGGGGCCTGCCACGACAGATCCGCGATCGCTCGCCAGCAGATGACTTGGCAGCGGCCGGCGTTTTACAAGATTTGACCAGACCGATGAACCTTTCTTCCCTTCTTTATCCCGCGACCGTGCGCGCGCATGTGCAGCTCGATTCGAAAAAGGCGCTTTTCCCCTTCGTGGGCGATCTCGCCAGCCGTTCGCTCGGCCTCGACGCGGGCGAAGTCAGCGAGGCGCTGCTCGAACGCGAACGGCTCGGTTCGACCGGCTTCGGCCGCGGCATCGCCCTGCCCCACGCCAAGATGGCCGACCTCACCGGCGTGCGCGGCCTGTTTCTGCAACTTTCGCGTCCGATCGATTTCAGCGCGGTCGACGGCCTGCCGGTCGACCTGCTCTTCATCCTGCTGTCGCCGCTCGATGCCGGCGCCGACCATCTGAAGGCGCTCGCCGGCGTGTCGCGCATGCTGCGCAACGAGGCGATCGCCGAACGCCTGCGCGGCGCAAAGAACGACGAAGCGCTCTATGCGCTGCTCGTCGACACCGAAGCGCGTGACGCGGCGTAAAGCCGCGCAGCGAGTCTTCCCGTGGCGCGGCTGAAAAGCCGTTTCCTCGTCGATCTGTTGCTGCGTCGCACCGAAGCGGCAGGCGGCTTTGCAACGATTCTCGCCAAGGGCGACGAAACGTCGGGAATCATCCTCGTTCAGTGCACCGATCGCGGCGAGCCCGGCCCGCTGCTCGAACGGCGCTTTTCGGCGGGCGGCCACTATATCTGGGAGGCCGTTGGTCCGGACGACCCCAATGATGGGGAATCGCGCGCAAATTATCAGGATCGGCGGCGCCAGGCCGATCCCGACATGTGGCTGATTGAACTGGACATCGCAGATGCGCCACAACTCGTCGCGGAGTGGGCCGCGTTAACTTGACTCTGTTGCAGCGCACAATAAGTGGCGCGCATTCGATAACGCGTAGGTCGTTCCGTGGGTTGTATCGCCTTGATGCCCCGGCAAAACGGTTTGGACACGCAGTCGGACGATGACCGCAGGTGAAATTGGGCCCTAGCCCCCCACCTGTTTTGAGAGGTTCGGTTCATCGGCCGCACTTTTGACGGACAATATGAGTCGCATTTTGAATGGAGCCAGCGTGGCTGCCGTCGGCATGACCGCCGCCACCATGCTGTTTTTGGCTGAACCCGGCTTTGCAAGCGATCTTGCCGCCGACGCCAATATCCCCGCTATCGTCCTGCCGGGCGCCGACGCGCCGGCCGCGGCCGAAAAGGCGGATCTGTCGACCGAGGCCGAAGCGCCGATCGATGACATCGACAAAAAAAACGAAGCGCCTGTCGCCGAGCCGAAGCCGGCTCCGTTGACCGCCGATTCGCTCGCCGAGCTCGTGGCTGCGACGCCGCGTCCCGCCGACCTCGATCCCGAACTGCGCTGCCTCGCCGGCGCGGTCTATTTCGAATCGCGCGGCGAATCGCTCCCCGGCCAGCTCGCGGTCGCGCATGTCGTGATCAACCGCGCCCAGTCGGGCCGCTTTCCCAAAAGCCTCTGCGGCGTCGTGCACCAGAAGAGCCAGTTCAGCTTCGTACGCGGCGGCAAGATGCCCGCGATCCGTAATGGCGCGCAGTGGAACAATGCCGTCGCGATCGCGCAGATCGCACGCGACGGCAGCTGGAAGAATCACGCGCCGGGCGCGCTCTTCTTTCACGCACGCTACGTCTCGCCGGGCTGGCGCAAGACGCGCGTCGCGCAAATCGACAATCACATCTTCTATCGCTGAGGCGATTGGTGCGGCACAAACCGCGCCCCTCCCATTCGCCACCCCGGACCTGATCCGGGGTCCATCCGCGCCACCGTCGATGGATGCCGGGTCGAGCCCGGCATGACGAAGCGATAGACATCCCGTTCATTGCCAAGCCATATTTCGTGGCGCATGATGCGGGGATGACGCGTCCTCTTTCCGTCGCCCTGCTTTGCGCAGCGGCGCTTTCGCTCGGCGGCTGCGCCACCGCGGTCCCGCCGGTCGAAGTTACCCGGTTCCACGCCGCCGCCCCTGCGGGCTGGGCGCCGGGCACGCGCTATACCGTCGATAGCGCGCCGCTCGGCGATGCCGCGGCGATGGTTGGCACAAGCCAGCCGTCGCTCGAATGGAACAGCTATCGCACCGCGGTCGAACAACAGCTGCAATTGCAGGGGCTGGTCGCGGCGCCCGACGGCGCGCGCGCGCCGCTTAAAGTCCGCATCGGTTTCGACCGCATGGATCGAGAGAGCGTCGCGAAGCGTTCGCCGGTCTCGGTCGGGGTCGGTGGTTCGACGGGCAGTTACGGCTCGGGGGTCGGGCTCGGCATCGGGCTCAACCTCGGCGGCGGACCCCGCAAGATGCAGGATCTTCAGCTTGCGGTGCGCATCGACGACAGCGCCAGCGGCCGCGCCCTATGGGAAGGCCGTGCGCTTGCCGCGGTGCCGGTGAAGGCGCCCGCGTCGCAGCCGTCGCTCGCCGCGGCGAAATTGGCCGAAGCCTTATTCAAGGACTTCCCCGGAGAATCGGGACGCACTATCAGCGTCAAATGACTATCAGCATCAACGCCGCTTTCGACAGCGGCAACATCGTCGTGGACAGCATCGACGGCAGCTCGGCCCGCCTGTCCATCCGCAAGGATCGCGAATCCGATTTCTTCCAGTGGTTTCACTTCCGCGTGTCGTGCGCGGTGGGCGACGCGCTCGAACTCGCGATCACCGGCCTCGACGCCTCGGCCTATCCCGACGGCTGGCCCGGCTACGCCGCCTGCGCGAGCACCGACCGCGAAAACTGGTTCCGCCTCGACACCAACTATGAAGCCGGCACGCTGACGATCCGTCACACCGCCGAAAGCCCGATCCTTTACCTCGCCTATTTCGCGCCCTATTCGATGGAGCGTCATCACGACCTTATCGCCTCGGTTGCCGAGTGCGAAGGCGTCACCTATCGCTGCCTCGGCACCAGCCTTGAGGGCCAGCCGATCGACTGCCTCGAAATGGGCAGCGGCGATACGCAGGTCTGGCTCTATGCGCGCCAGCATCCGGGCGAGAGCATGGCCGAATGGTGGATGGAAGGCGCGCTCGAAAAGCTCACCGACCCCGCCGACCCGCACGCGCGTTCGCTGCTGCAGAAATGCCGCTTCCATATCGTCCCGAACATGAATCCCGACGGGTCGTGCCGCGGACATTTGCGCACCAATTTTGCCGGGGTAAATCTCAACCGCGAATGGCACGAGCCGACCGCCGAGCGCAGCCCCGAAGTTTTATGCGTGCGGAATGCAATGGACGAGACCGGCGTCGACTGGGCGATGGACGTCCATGGCGACGAGGCGATCCCCGCGGTCTTTATCGCGGGCTTCGAGGGTATTCCGTCGCTGAAGGCCGAGCAGACCGACAAGTACAAGGCGTTCGAGGCGGCACTCGCCGCGAACACCCCCGATTTCCAGGTCGATCTGGGCTATGCCGAATCGGCGCCGGGCAAAGCCAATCTCTCGATGTCGACGACGCAGCTCGCCGAACGCTTCGGCGGGGTGTCGATGACGATCGAAATGCCGTTCAAGGACAATCGCGACCTGCCCGACCCTGTCGCCGGCTGGTCGCCCGAACGCTCGAAACTGCTCGCGCACGCATGCCTTCAGACGCTCGACCAGATGCTGTGAGTCCCAATGCGATCGGGGCCTGGCGGATCGTCGTCGACGATCTGTCGGGCGCGCCGATCCGCGCGCTGCTCGAACAGCATTTTGCGGGGATGCTGGCAAATTCGCCGGCGGACAGCTGCCACTTCCTCGATTTCGACGGGCTCAATGCGCCCGATGTGACCTTCTGGTCGATCCATCGCGGCGATGAGCTGGCGGGATGCGGGGCACTCAAGATGCTGGGCGCGGCGCATGGCGAGATCAAGTCGATGCGGACGTCGGATGCTTTCCTGCGGCAAGGCGTCGCGGCGCGCATGCTAGACCATATCATGGTGGAGGCACGCGGCCGGGGGCTGAAGCGGCTCAGCCTCGAAACCGGGTCGGGCCCGGCGTTCGAACCCGCGCTCGCGCTCTATCGGCGCTATGGGTTTCAGGACTGCGAACCCTTTGCGGACTACAAGCCTGACCCGTTCAGCCGCTTCATGACGCGGATGCTCTGAGAGAGTTTCGCACAAAGGCACAAAGACACGAAGATGTCGCGTTTGCCGCGAAGCGACCTTTTCCTTGCGACGTCGCATCAAGGCGCATCGTCGATGAAAGGAAGAGCCTGACGGCTCACAGCTTCCTCTTCGTGTCTTTGTGCGAAACAAATAAGGACGCGGCCTCGGCCACGACGCATCGCTTGTCGGGCAAGCTGCCTAAACGGAAACGGGGCCCGGAAGGGACTCCGGACCCCGTTGGTGATGCCCCACGGGGCATTGTGGCGAAGGGTGCGTTACGCGGCCTTCTTTTCCTCGATTACCGGCTGGGCGCCGCCGATCGCGATCTTGTGCGGCTTCATCGCCTCGGGCACTTCGCGCACCAGGTCGATCGCGAGCAGCCCGTCCGACAGGTCGGCCTTTTCCACGCGCACGAAATCGGCGAGCTGGAAGCGGCGCTCGAACGCGCGCGTCGCGATGCCGCTATAGAGCAGCTGGCGTTCCTCGCCCTCGGCGACCGGCGCCTTGCGGCCGCTGACGGTCAGCATGTTCTGCTGCGCGGTGATATCGATCTCGTCGGACTTGAATCCCGCGACCGCAACCGTGATGCGGAAATGGTCGTCGGCGATCTTTTCGATGTCGAACGGCGGATAATTTTCGGCGCCCGAACCGCCCGTCTCGAGGAAATCGAACAGCCGGTCGAACCCGACGGTCGAGCGGCGATAGGGGGTCCAGTCGAAACTGTTACGCATTGGGTCATTCCTTCCTTGAAAAAGCGAAGTCTGCGACCGCGGCGCCTGTGCCGCGATCGCCACCCGGCCCCGTTCCGGCGACCGGATGATCCGAATCTGGGATGCAAAGAAATCATTTCAAGGGGAGCGGTGGCCCTGCCGTTCGCGCCGCGCTATGGGGCGGCGAATCCTCTCCAATCGAAGGACAGTCCATGCCCCAGCTCATCCTCATCCGTCACGGCCAGTCGCAGTGGAATCTCGAAAACCGCTTCACCGGCTGGTGGGATGTCGATGTCACCGAAAAGGGCGTGGCCGAGGCGTGGGCCGCGGGCGAACTGATGAGGGCCAAGGGGATCGCGCCCGACATCGGCTTCACCTCGGTCCAATCGCGCGCGATCAAGACGCTCAACCTCGCGCTCGAGGCGATGGGGCGTTTGTGGCTCCCCGTCACCAAGGACTGGCGCCTCAACGAGCGCCACTATGGCGGTCTCACCGGGCTCGACAAGGCGGAGACCGCGGCGAAGCACGGCGACGATCAGGTGAAGATCTGGCGCCGCAGCTTCGACATCCCGCCGCCCCCGCTCGATGCCGGTTCGCCATATGATCTTGCGAACGATCCGCGTTACGCCGGCATCGCGATTCCCTCGACCGAGAGCCTCAAGGACACGATCGCGCGCGTGCTCCCCTATTATGAAGCGGCGATCGTGCCAGAGCTCGCCGCGGGCAAGACGGTGCTGATCTCGGCGCACGGCAACAGCCTGCGCGCGCTGGTCAAGCATCTGTCGGGCATTTCGGACGCCGACATCACCGGGCTCGAAATCCCGACGGGGCAGCCGATCGTCTATGAGCTGAACGACGATCTGACCGCGCGCGAACGCTATTACCTCAGCGAGCGATAAGCCTACTTCGTCATTGCGAGGAGCGAAGCGACGCGGCAATCCAGAGTGTGCGGTAACCGCTCTGGATTGCTTCGCTTCACTCGCAATGACGGAACGATTAAAGCGTCCCCGTCACGGTCAGCTGGAAATATTGCCCGAACTTGCGCTGGCGGCTTTCGCTAAACGCAATCGGCCCGTCGCGCCGGTCGACGAAGACGGTGCGATCGAACCCGTCCCGCATTCCGGCGAGGTTGCGGTACGACAGCTTCACGGTGAAGCCCGCGACATCCTTGTGCTCGACAAAGGCGGTGACGAACGGCCCGTCGGTATATTCATGCTCGATCGCGCCGAGCCGCAGGTTCGGGCTGTAGCGTTCGTCGAAATAGCCCGCACCCCACGCGAGATTGGTGCCGGGGACATCGTGGCGCAGCGACAGATCGACGATATATTCCTGCCCCTCGCTCTGGTCGCGCCATAGCCCGGTCAGCGGATCGCGCACGCGGTTGCGGCGCCAGGTCAGGTCGCTGTTGATCCGCGCGCCCTTCCAGCCCAGCCGGTCGAGCAGCAGCGTCGCCTTCGAACTGATGCGATAGAGATGCGCGGGCGGCAGATTGCCGCGGCCCTCGGTCGTCGGCGACAGCGGGATCTGGTCGACGAGATCCTGCGCATAGGCATAAGCGAAGGCGACCGAGGCATTGCCCCACGCGCCCATGTCCTGCACAAATTCGAGCTCGGTGCGATTGACCACCGGCGGGACGAGCAGGCCGTTGCCGCCATTGCCCTGCCCGTTCGCGACATCGACCGAACTCGCGAAATCGAAAAAGTCGAGCTGGTCGACGCGGCGCTGCGCGAACCAGTTGATCGTCGTCTTCGCGCCGACCTTCCACGCCAGTGCGAGCTTGCCCTTCGGCCGGATAAAGTTGCGCGTCAGCCCGCCCGGACCCGACGAGGTCAGTTCGCTATATTCGGCGCCGAGGTTGAGTTGCGCGGTCAAATTGGGGGCGAGCGACCGGCCCCAGGTCAGCGACGCCTCGCCGCGCTTTTCCTCGACCCGGGTCTTTCCACCGCCGAAGACGACGGGCAGGAAGCTGCCATTGGGCTGGAGCGTCGCGAGCTCGGCGTCGACGTCGAGCGTGTTGTACGCGCCCTCGAGCGCGACCTGCCAGTCGGTGCCGCCCGCGGTGCGCCAGCTATATTCGCCGCGCAGGATCGATTCGCTTTCGTCGGCGGTCTGCTTGAAGCGCTCGCCACTGCGTCCGCCGATCTCGCGCTCGACGATGAAGCTGTCGACGAACGGACTATGCTCGAACCGGTAAAGTCCGATCAGCTTGAGCCGGCCCTTGCCCAGCCCCAGCTCATAATCGCCGCCGATGTCGAAATTATGCTCGTCTTCGGTAAATTTGAACGTCTCGCGCACCGTACCGTTCGCGGGCCGGACCGAGGTGCCGCGTACCGATTCGTCGAGTATCTGCAACTGGCCGCCGAGGTTGAAATTCCACTTGTTGCCGGCCGTCGTCGTCCGCGCGAGCGCCAGCGCGAGCCGTGGCCGTTCGCCGTCATAGGCGCCGAACTCGTCGCGCGTGAACAGCAGCACGCCGCCCCCGTCATAAACCTGTTCGGGGCCCCAGTGACCCTTACGGCTCGCTTCATTCTTCAGGCTCAGCGTTACGTTGGTGCCGCCGATCTTGCCCGTCGTCGAAATCTCGCCGTTCAGCCAGTTCTTCTCGAGCCGCGGGCGCCATTCGGGCTGCCAGCGGATCGTGGTCTTGAATCCGCCGCTTCCCGCGCCCGCGATCAGCACGACATTGGCGACCTGTCCGGTCAGCCCCGGAACGTTCAGCCCGGCGCCGTCGACGATGTCGATATAGGCGACCTCCGCCGCGGCGATGCGCGCCAGCGCGGTGCGCGCGTCGGTCGACTTGTTGGCGATGCGCGCGCCGTCGATCAGCACATTCTCGGTCGCTGCGCCCAGCCCGCGATCGCCGCCGTTGGTTCCGGTGACGATCAGGAAGCCCGGCACCTTCTCGACCATGTCGAGCGCGGTGCGCGGCGCGAAGCGCGCGAAGTCGGTGGGGGTATAGCGTTCGGCGCCATTCACCGGAACGGGGATCGCGGGCGGCGCGTCGCCGGTGGATTCCTGCGCCGCGACCGGCGCGACCGACAGCAAGGCCGCAATGGCAAGCGATGACCCGTGAAGAACGGCCGACATAATTCCCCCTCGCGGCCGCTATCGAAACAGATGGCCTCCCCAATCGCGAATAGTTCGCAATAATTTTATTGTTATTCCATGTCTACCAATGCCCGGTGCAGTTCGACGAGTGTCGGAATTGATCCTCCCTGTGGCGAAGCCATAGGGAGGATTATTTGCCTCAATCGCGCAGCAGTTCGTTGATCCCCGTCTTCGCGCGCGTCTTGGCATCGACGCGCTTGACGATCACCGCGCAGTACAGCGACGGCCCCGGGCTGCCGTCGGGCAGCGGCTTGCCCGGCATCGCGCCGGGAACGACGACCGAGTAAGCTGGCACCTCACCGATGAAGATTTCGCCCGTCGCGCGGTCGACGATCTTGGTCGACGCGCCCAGATAGACCCCCATCGACAGCACCGCGCCCTCGCGCACGATCACGCCCTCGGCGACTTCGGCGCGCGCGCCGATGAACGCGCCGTCCTCGATGACGACAGGCCCGGCCTGCAGCGGTTCGAGCACGCCGCCTATCCCGGCGCCGCCCGACAGATGGACGTTGGCGCCGATCTGCGCGCAGCTGCCGACCGTCGCCCATGCGTCGACCATTGACCCCTCACCGACAAAGGCGCCGATGTTGACAAAGCTCGGCATCAACACCGCGCCCTTGCTGATAAAGGCGCCGCGGCGGACGATCGAACCGGGGACGGCGCGGAAACCCGCGTCGCGAAAGCGGTTCTCGCCCCATCCGGCGAATTTCGACGGCACCTTGTCCCACCAGCGCGCGCCGCCGGGACCGCCTTCGATAAGTTCCATGTCGTTGAGGCGGAACGACAGCAGCACCGCCTTCTTCAGCCACTGGTTGACCTGCCACGTGCCGCCGGCGTCGCGCTCCGCAACGCGAAAGCTGCCGTCGTCGAGTCCGGCAAGCGCGGTCTCGACCGCCTCGCGCACCGCGCCCTGCGTTGTCAGGCCCAGCGTGTCGCGCGCGTCCCATGCGGTTTCGATCGTGGTTTGCAGGTCGGTGCTCATGAAATTCCCCATGGTAAAGGCAGGCTATCGAGCCAGTCGGCGATGTCGTTGACGTGGAAATCGACCTGGTCCGGCAGGTGGTCGCGATGGCCGCTTTCGCTGCCATTGTCCAGCCAGACGGTGGTCATTCCCAGCGCTTTTGCCGGGGTCAGGTTGCGCGCCATATCCTCGACGAACAGGCTTTTCGCCGGATCGATTTCCAGATGCGCGACCATTGCGGCATAGGCGGCCGGGTCGGGCTTGGGCGTGTAACGGGTGATACGGATGTCGCAGATGCCGTCGAACAGGTCGGCGATCCCGCGCGCTTCGAGCACGCGCGCCGAATAGTCCGCGTCGGCATTGGTAAAGATCAGGCGTCGGCCGGGCAGCCGCGCGAGCCCGGCGCGCAATCGCGCGTCGACCGTCAGCCGGTCGAGCGCGATGTCGTGGACATCGACCAGGAACGTCTCGGGGTCGACGTTGTGATGGCGCATCAGCCCGGCCATCGTCGTGCCATGGTCGTGGAAATATTGCTTCTGCACCCGCCGTGCCTCGACTGCGTCGACGTTCAGCAGCCGCATGATGAAGGCGCCCATGCGCGCATCGATCAGGTCGAACAGCTTCGCCGACGGCGGGTAGAGCGTATTGTCGAGATCGAAGATCCAGCAATCGATATGGTCGAGCGGCGCGGGCATGGTGCCCGGCCGCATAAAGGCTGCGGCGTGTGGCGGCAAGGCAGTCCGTTTTACCTTCCGGCAACGTCTATGGCGCAAGATCGGAAGATGTTATCTTGACCGCCATCCCGGCGAAGGCCGGGATCTCAACGGCGCGTCAAAACGAGAGAGGTCGAGATCCCGGCCTTCGCCGGGATGACAAAAGTCAGGGGAACGGCCATGGCCGACGCGGACCGACGCAGCTGCATCCGATGGATGGCAGGGCGGCCTTTGCCCATTCTGCTGAGCATCGCAGCGCTGTCGCTCGCCAGCTGCGGCGGCGGCGGCGCGCGTCCCGCGCCGACCCCCGCGCCGCCGCCCGCTCCCGCACCGACTCCCACGCCGACACCAACCCCCACGCCCACTCCGCCGCCGACGGGCAATTTCAACACTGCAGAGGTTCGCCGCTCCGACGGGGTCAACTTCCACGGCGCGATCACCGCCTATCAGGCGGGCGCGACGGGGCAGAATATTCTCGCCGGGGTGATCGACGACGGCATCGACCAGGACAGCCCCGAATTCGCCGGACGCATCTCGCCTGCTTCGGCCGATGTTGCGGGATCGCGCGGCATCGATGGCGAGGGAAGCCATGGCACCAATGTCGCGCAGGTGTTGCTCGGCGGAAAAAATGACGCCGGCACCATGGGAATCGCCTTCAACGCCAATCTGCTCGTGCTGCGCGCCGACCGGCCGGGCAGCTGCGCGACGGAGGATCCGTCGAACGACGAAAGCGGCTGCCGCTTTCCCGAAACGGCGATCGCCGCAGGGCTCGACCGCGCGGTCAGCGCGGGCGCGCGTGTCGTCAACATCTCGCTCGGCGGCGAGGACGCGCCCGGCGCGACGCTCCGCGCCGCGGTGGCGCGCGCGACCGCGGCGGGGATCGTCGTCATCCTGTCGGCGGGGAACGAGGGCGATACCACCGCGAACGGCAACGATCCGAACACGCCCCAGCCCTTCGCGCAGGGGATGCGCGACGCGGGCGGCGGGCTCGTCATTATCGCGGGCTCGGTCAACGTAAATGGCGCGAGTTCGGGTTTCAGCAACCGCGCGGGGGCTTATGCAGGCTCCTATCTGTCGGCACTCGGCGAGGGCGTCTGCTGCGCCTATGAAAATGGTGTGCTGAAGACCGAGGGCGGTTTCGTTTTCCTGCTCAACGGCACCAGCTTTGCGGCGCCGCAGGTCGCGGGCGCGGTGGCGCTGCTCGCGCAGGCCTTTCCGAATCTTTCGAGCCAGCAGATCGTGCAATTGCTCTATCAATCGGCGCGCGACGCGGGCGCGGCGGGCGATGACGCGGTCTTCGGTCAGGGTATCCTCGACATCGCGCGCGCTTTTCAGCCGGTGGGGGCGACGACGCTCGCGGGGACGTCGACCGCGGTCCGGCTCGATACCGCGCTCGGCATGCTCGGCGGCCCGATGGGCGATGCCGGTGCGAACCGTCCCGGGGCGACGGTCGGGCTTGTGTCCGACGGATTTGGCCGCGCCTTCAGCGTCGACTTTGGCCAGTCGCTGCGCCAGCGCCGCCCCGACTTCAGGCTGTCGGGCGCGCTCGGCGGGCTCGTGCGCCAGCAGAGCGCCGCGAGCCAAGCGACCGCGCTGTCGCTCGTCACCGCGCCGGGCGTGGGCGACGGCGACGCGCTCGCCGGCCTCTCCTTCCACGATGCGCAACGCGCGCGCACCCTCGCCGCCTCGGTCGTCACCCGCCTCGATACACGCACCCGTCTGGGTTTCGCCGCCGGGCGCGGCGTCGACGGCCTGCTCGCGGGCGAGCGCGGCGTATCGGGGCATGCGATGCTGATCGGCGACGCGGCGCACGAAGGGCTCGGCTTTGCCGCCCGCCCCGGTATTGGTACCCTTCTCCGATATAATATATCTTATAATCAATATGTTAATGTAACTGCCGAAAGCGGATGGGTATCGGGTTCGCGCTGGCAGGACGACCCCCTCCTCCGCTACCGCTCGGGCCGCGACAGCCGCTACCAGCGCGTCGGCGCCGCATGGGACGCGCGCTTCGGCTCCGTCCGCACCGCGCTCGGCGCCAGCTGGCTGCGCGAATCGGACAGCCTCCTCGGCGCCCGCCTCGGCCCCGTCTTCGGCGCCGGCGGCGCGACCAGCCTTGTCGGCGATGCCAGCCTCATCCTCGATATGCGCGATGATTGGCAAGTTGCCGCCGCGTGGCGCCAGATGTGGACGCGCCCCGACAGCCATGGCCTCGTCGCGGGCGGCGCGCTCTGGTCGTCGGCTTTCTCGGTCGATATCGCCAAGGCCGGGCTACTCACTTCGGGCGACCGCGCCGCGCTCCGCTTCGCGCAGCCGCTCCGCGTGTCGCGCGGCGGTATCGACCTGATGCTCCCGGTCGCGCATGATTATGCCAGCGGCCGCACTGATTTCGGCCGCCGCACTTATCATCTTGCCCCGACGGGCCGCGAACTGGTGGTCGAGGCGAGCTATCTCGTCGCGCTTCTTGGTGGCGATTTGACTGCCAACGCCTGGTGGCGGCGCGACCCCGGCCATATCGCCGCGCTCCCCGACGACCGCGGTGCGGCGCTGCGCTTTACGATGGGCTTCTGATCGGCTTTAACCGTCCCGAACGACTAACAGAGGATGCGCAGATGAAGCCGATATTTTTCTTCCCGCTTGCACTCGCCGGGGCGTTGGTCACTGCGCCACTGGCGGCGCAAGCGCCCGCGCGCACCTTCATTCACGCCGGCCAGCTTCTCGCCGAACCGGGCAAATCCGCGCGCGGCGCGTCGACGATCATTGTCGAGGGCGGCAAGATCGTGTCGATCGTCGACGGCTATCAACCCGCCGACCCCGGCGCGACCGTCATCGACCTCAAAGACAAATATGTCCTCCCCGGCCTCATCGACAGCCATGTCCATCTGACCAGCGATGCCGGCGGCCTCGCCGGGCAGCTCGAGGAGATCACGCTCAGCCCCGCGGCACAGGCCTTCAATGCCGAGTCCAATGGCATGAAGACGCTACGCGCGGGCTTCACCACCGTGCGCAACCTCGGCGACGGCGACGGCGCGACGCTGGCACTCAGGGATGCGATCGCCGCGGGCAAGGTGCAGGGGCCGCGCATCGTCGATGCGGGCAACAGCATCTCGGGCAGCGCGGGGCATATGGATGGATCGCTCGGTTATCGCGACGAGCTCCGCCCCTTCTTCGCGGGCGCGGGCAACACGTGCAACGGCGCCGACGACTGCCGCCGCGCGGTGCGGCTGCAGATCGGCCGCGGCGCCGACGTGATCAAATTCGCTTCGACCGGCGGGGTCAACAGCCGGATCGGCGCTGGCCTCGGCAAGCAGATGTTCGATGACGAGGCGCAGGCGATCGTCGACACCGCGCATATGTTCGGCAAGAAAGTCGCGGTCCACGCGCATGGCGCCGACGGCATCCGGCTGGCGCTCGATGCCGGCGCCGATTCGATCGAACATGGCACGATCCTCGACGAAGCAACGATCGCCGCCTGGGTGAAGTCGAAAGCTTATTATGTCCCGACGCTGTCGACGGTGAACGGATATAAGGAACGCATCGCCGCCAATGCCAACGCCTATGAACCAGACGTGCTCGCCAAGATCCAGTGGCGCATCTCGATCACGGGCAAGAGCCTGCAGCAGCTTGTCCCGCGCGGCGTGCGCATCGCCTTTGGCACCGACGCGGGCGTGTCGAAGCACGGCCGCAACGGCGACGAGTTCGAGCTGATGGTCCAGAACGGCATGACGCCGACCGCGGCATTGGTGGCGGCGACGGTCAACGCCGCCGACCTCCTCGGCCTGTCGAACGAGATCGGGACAATCGCCCCGGGCAAGAGCGCCGACATCATCGCTGTGGCAAGCGACCCGATCGCCGATGTGACGGTGCTCAAGAAGGTCGATTTTGTGATGGCACGCGGCGAAGTCGTCGAGTGACGCTCAGTCGGTCAGGGTGTCGCGCAGGGCCCGCCATTCCTCCAGCTTGGCTGCATAGCCGCGGGTGTTGGCGGCGCTGCTCGACGGCAGATCGATCAGGGTGACGCCCTTCGGCGCGGGCAACTGCTGCCGTCCGATCGCCGCGGCCTTGCCGCCGTTGAACGCGACGATGCGGAGGTCGGGCAGCGTCGCCACCAACGCGGCGAGGTCGTGCGGGTCGGCCTCGCGGATGTCACTGTCGCTGCTCGTTCGCCGCTCGGCGGTGCGGATGACGTCCCACAGGCCGACGCGGGCTTCGCGCAGCGCGGCCAGCCGGTCGTCATAGGCGAGCGCCGCCAATGGCATACCGACGACCTCGCCGAGCAGCCGCCAGAACTGGTTCGTCGGATGTGCGTAATATTGCCGCGCGACGAGCGAGCGCGCGCCGGGCAGGCTACCGAGGATCAGCAGCCGTGTGTCGGGCGCGGCATGCGGGGCAAAGCTGGCGTGGCGGACGGCGGGCATTGCCGACCGTTAGCCCAGCCCGAGCGGCGCAACAATCTTGCTTCGCCCTTGACCGCACCCTTGACCGGGGAGGGAATCACCGCTAGGGGCGCGCTCGACCGAAAAGGGCAGTTTGCTGCCTCTTTCAGTTGCAACAGCGCTTGAACATTGCTGGCGCGGATGGAGCCTCCGGAGGATCAATGCGATTCCCCCGGGGTCTTTTGCTGTTATCAGGTCGGCCTTTTCCGCCAGTTTTGGTGGGTTACGGACCGGAGCTTCATCCACCGCAGTACAGTAACCGTTCGCTTTGATGGGCGGACATTTAAAGGTGAAGCATTCATGCCCACGATCAACCAGCTGGTCCGCAAGGGCCGGACTCCCCAGAAGGTGAAGTCCAAGGTCC
>NZ_JAKFEM010000026.1:0-103582 GCF_036675685.1 Sphingopyxis sp. | reverse complement strand
AGCGACGCCGAACTGCTCGGCGTAATGCTTGACAGCGCAATGCGTCAGGAAGGGCTTGATTGCGAGGGGTTGCTTGCCATATTGGAGCCAATGAAAGTGTATAATAGGGCGATGACATTGCTCAGAGCCGACGGAATGCACTTCTCGTTCAATCGCAGGCTGGAAAGCAAGGAAGAGGCCGCAGCGGCGCGGGAAACGGCGCTTCGCGACCTTGACGAATATATCGGCGTGCTTGTGACGCAGCCCGAAATCCGCGCCCGGCTGGCCGAAGCCACCGCGGATTACATGCGTACGATGGACGACGAAGGTATGGCGCGTCAGCAAAAGCTGCGCGCGATGGACGAGGATTTGACCCGCCGCCTGGCTGCGCTGTCCGACAGCAGCCAAGGCTGACCCACTTATTGCCCCTAAGGCAGGAACAAATATGGCCACCAAGAACACCGCCGAAACCGAAACCGACACCGACGGCCCACTGATCGACCTCAACGAGGCCGACGTCAAAAAGCTGCTCGCGCGCGGCAAGAAGCGCGGTTACCTGACCTATGACGAGTTGAACGCGGCGCTGCCGCAGGACGAGATGTCGTCCGAGCAGATCGAGGACATCATGTCGGCTATCTCCGACATGGGCATCAACATCGTCGAAAGCGACGAGGATGTGCAGGAAGAGGCCGACGCCGAACCCGACGACGAAGTCGACGTCAGCGCTGGCACCGGTTCGGTTTCGAACCCCGCGATCGAAAAGAAGAAGGAAACGGTCGATCGCACCGACGATCCTGTTCGCATGTACCTGCGCGAAATGGGCGCGGTCGAGCTGCTCAGCCGCGAAGGCGAAATCGCGATCGCGAAGCGCATCGAGGCCGGCCGCGACACGATGATCCTCGGGCTTTGCGAAAGCCCGCTGACCTTTAACGCGATCATCGACTGGTCGAACGCCCTCAATAATGGCGAGATGCAGCTGCGCGAGATCGTCGACCTCGAAGCGATGTTGTCAAAGGACCCCGCGCCCGAAAATCTCGATGAAGAGGGCGCAGAAGACAATGGCGAGATCAGCGAAAAGACCGCCGGCGTCTCGTTCAAGGACGAGGATGAGGTCGAGGAAGAGCCCGCCGCCGATTCGGATGACGAGGATGGCGAAGGCTCGTCGGGCAAGCGCGAAACCTTTGAAGAGGATGAGGAAGACAACACCCTCAGCCTCGCGGCGATGGAAGAGCTGCTGAAGCCCGACGCGCTCGAAAAGTTCGCGAACATCACCAAGAGCTTCAAGGCCTTTTCGAAGCTGCAGGAAGCACGGCTCGAGGCTTTGTCGACCGCGGGCGAATTCCCTTCGGCGTCGGAAAAGAAGTACCACAAGTTGCGCGAGGAACTCACCGCGCAGGTCGAGAGCGTGCAATTCCACAACACCAAGATCGAATATCTCGTCGACCAGCTCTACAGCTATAACCGCCGCCTGACCGCGCTTGGCGGCCAGATGCTGCGCCTGGCCGAACGCCACAAAGTGCCGCGCAAGGCGTTTCTCGACAATTATGTCGGGCGCGAGCTTGAAGAAAACTGGATCGAGAGCGTCAGCGGGCTCGACAAGAAATGGGCGGCTTTCGCCGAGAATGAAGCCGGCGCGGTCGACCGCATCCGCATCGAGATTTCGGAAATCGCGCAAGCCGCGGGCATGAGCCTGACCGAATTCCGCCGCGTCGTGAACATGGTCCAGAAGGGCGAGCGCGAGGCGCGCATCGCCAAGAAGGAAATGGTCGAGGCGAACCTGCGTCTCGTGATCTCGATCGCCAAGAAATACACGAACCGCGGCCTGCAGTTCCTCGACCTGATCCAGGAAGGCAATATCGGCCTGATGAAGGCGGTCGACAAGTTCGAGTATCGCCGCGGCTACAAGTTCAGCACCTATGCGACCTGGTGGATCCGTCAGGCGATCACCCGCTCGATCGCCGATCAGGCGCGCACCATCCGTATCCCGGTGCATATGATCGAGACGATCAACAAGCTGGTGCGTTGCAGCCGCCAGTTCCTCCACGAAAGCGGCCGCGAGCCGACTCCAGAGGAAATGGCCGAGCGTCTGTCGATGCCGCTCGAAAAGGTCCGCAAGGTGATGAAGATCGCCAAGGAGCCGATCTCCCTCGAAACGCCGATCGGCGACGAGGAAGACAGCCACCTCGGCGATTTCATCGAGGACAAGAATGCCGTCATCCCGGTCGACGCCGCGGTGCAATCGAACCTCAAGGAAACGGTTACGCGAGTCCTGGCGTCGCTTACGCCGCGTGAGGAGCGTGTTCTGCGCATGCGCTTCGGCATCGGGATGAACACCGACCACACCCTCGAAGAGGTGGGCCAGCAGTTCAGCGTGACCCGCGAACGTATCCGCCAGATCGAGGCGAAGGCGCTGCGCAAGCTGAAGCACCCGTCGCGCAGCCGCAAGATGCGCAGCTTCCTCGACCAGTAACGAAAGGCCCCGCTCCGGCGGGGCTTTTTTTGGGCGATTATATGGCTTGTAGGCCCAAGGCCAGGCTGGGGGATCGTGGCCGAAAGGCGACGTTTCTTTTATCGTCACCCCGGACTTGATCGGCGCTTATACCTTGGAGCCAAGTATCTGACTGTTCCCCGGCGAAGGCCGGGGTCCAGAGCGCGATAACGCTACGTTTGCTTCCAACGCTCTGGACCCCGGCCTTCGCCGGGGAACATCTACTTGCTTAAAAGGTATAAACGCCGACTTGATCCGGGGTCCAAGCAACCGCGGTGGTCGTGGACCCCGGATCAAGTCCGGGTGACGATGATTGGGCCCCAATAATAGGGACAGTCCCTATTTAATCGGAATGACCGCTAACGACCGATTGCGGACATTCAGTGCTCTCGGAACGAAACGAAGTGAAACTGGATATCAGTCACTAGTTCTGTCATGCGATTTGGCTCAAATTTCTCGGAACGACGGGGCTAATTTTTGTGATCAAGGCCGCTCTCTTTGTTATCGCCATTGTGACGTTGTCTGCTGCAGCTGGTGCCACTGCCAAGGATTCCGTTGATGATGCGCCACTAGCTCATGCTCCCGATGGCTCCAGCGAAGCGGCGAAGATTGCTGCGGCATCCGCAACCGCAATTGATGCGGATTACCAGCGCGTTGCCGAATGTGGGATCGCCAAGAATCGTGTGGCGGTAAAAGCTTGGGTCGATGATTGGCACAATGTTGGCAGCGGCGAGGCCGAGAAATTCCAGAAGGACACAGGTTCCACTGCCAGCCTAAAAGCAGCATTGGCAGGATGTATCGAACCAAGCCTTCGCTTCCTGCCCTATGACCCGGATCGGCTAGCGTCCGATTGGGGAACAATGCTGGGGTGGACTGTTCCGGCTCCGGATCCGACAACGACGGACAGGGTTCTAGGTGTTCAGCGCGTAGGGAGCTTTTCTGAGCTTGTTTCGTGCATTCGCGCGAAAAACTCGGCCTCCGATATCCAAGCCTTTATTGCTGCACCGTCGATAGACGTGAAAGTTCAAAGATATTCGACCTTAAGTGATAAATGCCCGCCTCGCGACGGCGTCAATCTGGATTTCAATTTTGGCGCCTTGGAACGAGCTTTGGTCGAATAGCAGACTGACAGCTTCCCACCCCAAAACCGACGCCCGTCTTGGAGCGTTCGCAAACGACATCGCGCTCTTGCCTGGCCTCAGAACGCCTTCACGCGCGGCGCGCCCGTCGCGCGCACCGGTAGCAGTTCACTGAGCGCCCACACCATCGCATCGGCCCGGTCGGGCGATCGCCCCGGCCCTTCATAGCCGCCGCCCGCCACCAGCCCGCATAATTCGGCCTCCAGTTCGGGAAATTCGCCGCACAATCCCACCTTGCCGGCCTCGAAGGCGGTGGCGATCGGCGTGGCCCGGTCGCTCTTGCTGATCATGGCATTCACCGCCTTCACCCGCAATTTGTGATCGACCGCGTGTAACACCGCCTCGACCATCGTCCCGCCCTGGTTGGTTTCGGCAACGATCATCTGCGCACCATGCGCCATTGCCGCCGCAGCCACCGCCCTGGCCCAACCTTCCGCCGAGCGGGCGGTCACACTGTGGTCGGCAAGCACATAGCCCATACCGTCGGCTCCCAGAGCGCACGCGACGATCCCGCAAGTCCCATCGCCCGAGGGCGGGTCGACCCCGATGACGACGCGGGCATAATCCCCGCGCGCCGGCTGCGGCGGCGCGATCCGGCACCGCTCGATCGTCTCGACCGTCCACAACGCCCCCGCCACATCGGGCAGCAATTCGCCGTCGATTTCCTGCCGCCCCAGCCGCGTACCCGAATAAAGCCCACTTACTCGCTGGACGAAGGCGGCGGGCAGATGCGGATTGTCGTGCGTGCGCCCGCGCGTCACCACGCACCCCTGTTCCGCCATGATCTCCGCCAGCGCCGCACCCGGACGCGGCGTCGTGGTGACAATCGCGCGCGGCCGCTCGCCCAGCCGCAGCCCCAATTGCAACATGTCCCATGCCGCGCGGGGCTGGCGCCATTTGGCCAGCTCGTCGCACCAGGCGGCGTGATGCTCGGGTCCGCGCAGCGCCTCGGGCGACGCGCCCGAATAGAGATAGGCCTCGGCGCCGTTGGTGAACGCCAGCACGCGCCTGGCGGGATAAAAGCGATGGACGATATCGCCCGCGACCGCCATCAGCCCGCTTTGCCCGTCGATCATCACCGCGCGCGCTTCCTCGATCGTCGCGGCCACCAGCGCGATCCGCGCGCCGGGCGTCGCGTCCGCCACCGCGGCGACCCACTCGGCCCCGGCACGCGTCTTGCCATAGCCGCGCCCGGCCATGATCACCCAGCTGCGCCAGTCGCCCGGCGGACACATCTGTCCGTCATGGGCCCAGCTCGGCCAGTCGCCATCGACCGCCTCGCTCTCGTTCACATCGAGCGCCGCCAGCAGCAGCGGGCGTTTTTCAGGGGACAAACGACGATAAAGGTCAAGGAAACCGCTGCGGGTCGATTCGGTCATGCGGTCCATTTCTTTTCCGAGGGTTCGTATTTGGGACAGGTCCTGATAAGATTACGACCCCGCCCCCACCCGCTCGATCGCCGCGATCTTGCGTTCGATGCTCGCGCGTACCTCTTCAAATCGGCGGCGGCGCGGGGGTTGGCCGGGGCCACGACGACCATCACCCGCCACCGCATTGCGATGCGCGCGCAGCACATTCATCGCCTGTTCGACCGTCATCGTCGGGATCGGCCGGTCAGCGTCGAAATCCTTTCCGGCCATCGTGCGGCAAGCCGCGTGGACCAGCTCCATTTCCAACCGGGCATAGCCTTGCTCCAGCGCCACCTGCCAACGCGCCGCAAAGTCAGGCCGTATCCGCCGCTGGCGATAAACGGTGAACGTCGTGAAACCCGTCGCCCGCGCCGCCATGCGGACATTGGCGCAGCTCGCGAGGATGTCGAAGAATTTCTCCTCCGCCGCTTCGGACCATTGCTTGCCGCCGGTCTTGATACGCTGGGCGCGGCCCGTCGGGCCGCAACGCACAATCTCGCCTTCCGGCCCCTTCGCGCGGCCGACCCCCTCTGCTTCGCTCATTCCGGACATTCCTCGGCATAGGGCGAACATATGTCGCCAATGATCCCCTTATGTTCCATATAAGGTGAAATGTCAAGATAAACTTACCTATCTGGTTAGATTTGCCCTGAAAACCAATCCGTCGCATCACTCCCCGCGAGCACGAAAGGAATAGGGTTACCACCCGAGCTGCCGACGGTATGAGCCAGGATGCCGCAAGCCCGCCGGCGCCGCAGCGATCGGCACGCTGCACCGCACAACTTTTGCTCGACTTCTTTAAACCTTCACATCTTCGCCCCAGATAGCGCTTCGTCATCGGAAACGGCCGCGCTTCATGGTCGGCTCAGGTGGTGACCATCAAATGGCAATCATTCCCACTCGATGGGAAACGATTCAGAATCCAGGGCAGGCGACCGACCTCGGCTGACACCAAAAATCCCGGAAAACAAGGGCTGCAAGAAATTGGCACGAGCCTTGCGATGCACCCGGCATCGGCGCGGGGCAGTGCCCGCCGCCAAAAGGAAAGACTAAAAATGGACAGCGAAACCACCAACCTCTTCCAGCGCCGCGACACCTTCTTCGGTATTTGCGAAGCCGTGGGCCAGGATTTTGGCTTCAACCCGCTGTGGTTGCGCCTTGCCTTCGTCGCACCGCTCTTCTTCTTCCCGGTCCAGACCTTCATCGGCTATTTCGCGCTCGGCCTCGTCGTGCTCGCGTCGCGGCTGATCTTCCCGGCCAAAGCGACCGCTGAACAGCCGGTACTGAGCGCGGTCGAAACCGCCGACCGTCCGGCCGGAAAAACCGAGGGCTTCGCGCTCGCAGCGTAAACAGAACCAGCCGGACGCTCCCTCTCCCCAGGTCCGGCCACCCCGCTTATGGCGCCAGCGAGCGCCATAGATTGGGACCGGCAAGCTCTCCCCGGTGCTTGCCGGTCCCTTTACGTCTGTCCTTTGGCGCTGTCCCTGACTGAAACAGGTGCGCCGCAAATCCGGCGCCGCTTATAAACGCGACGTTTACGACGTTGCCCTATCACTGATCGCTGCAATTCCATCGGCTTGGGCTTCGCGGCCCGCGCCACAGCGAGGATCAAGCGTTGAGCCAGTCGACCCAGCCCAAGGTGCAGACGCGTGGCGTCGCTGAAATGCTCGATTCGCTGGTTGCCAGCGAAGGGACCGGTGCGCATCCGCACGTCCGCTCGGGCGCCTTGTCCAGCGGGCCTGAAGCGATGCGCAACCTCGCCGACGCCGTCCATTTTCTCTGCCTGCTCCATGGCCGTTATCCCGGCGTCATCGACAATGCCGCGCGCAAGGCGGTCGACCCCGCATCGCGCCAGTGGATGGACGAGGCGGCGAACGCCTTTGTCCAGGAGCGCGCCTTCCTGTCCAAAATCGCCTCCGCAGTCGGCCCCGTGCCGAGCACCCAGGGCCAGGCGCAATGCGAAGCCGCGGTCGCCGCCCAGCGCAAGGCAATCGACATGCTCGCCGAATCGGACCGCCACGGCTGCGCCGTCGGCGCGGCGATCGCGCTGTCGCTCGACTGGCGGACGATCCGCGTCCTCCTCGACATCAGCGCCCAGCGGCTCGACCTGACCCCGCCGACCTGCACCCTCCCCGACCTGCGCGAAACCGCGCGGCTTGCCGCGACCGTCGCCGACAGCCCCGCCGTCGAGCGCGCGATGGTGTTCGGCGCGCAGCAACTCATCACCCAGCACAGCGGGCTGTGGGATCTGATGGCAGCCCGCGCCACCAGCCGCCTGCACCCGTAACAACACGTCGCCCCTGCGAAGGCAGGGGCCGCTGACAACCTTATGCTACGCCGATGGCGGCCCCTGCCTTCGCAGGGGCGACGTGTTAGCAGGCACGCTTGCACCCTCCCCCTCGCCTCGCTATGCCGATCCCAATTGACGTTCACGTTAAGGGAAAGACGAGCCCATGCGTTTCGAGGGAACCAGCGCCTATATCGCGACCGACGACCTGAAGGTCGCGGTCAACGCCGCGACGTTGCTGCGCCGCCCGCTGCTCGTGAAGGGCGAGCCCGGCACCGGCAAGACCGTGCTGGCCGAGGAAATCGCGAAAGCGTTCGACGCGCCGCTGATCACCTGGAACATCAAGTCGACCACCAAGGCGCAGCAGGGCCTGTACGAATATGACGCGGTCGCGCGCCTGCGCGATGGCCAGCTCGGCGAAGAGCGCGTCCACGACATCCGCAACTATATCCGCAAGGGCAAATTGTGGGAGGCGTTCACCTCGCCCAAGCTGCCCGTGCTGTTGATCGACGAGATCGACAAGGCCGACATCGAGTTCCCGAACGATTTGCTCCAGGAACTCGATCGCATGGCGTTCCATGTCTATGAGACCGACGAGACGGTGACCGCGAAGGAACGCCCGATCGTCGTCATCACCTCGAACAATGAAAAGGAACTTCCCGACGCGTTCCTGCGCCGCTGTTTCTTCCACTATATCAAATTCCCCGACCGCAACACGATGGCAGAGATCGTCGATGTCCATTTCCCGGGCATCCAGAAGACGCTGGTCAGCCGCGCAATGGACATCTTCTACGAAGTCCGCGACGTTCCGGGGCTCAAGAAAAAGCCATCGACGAGCGAGCTGATCGACTGGCTCAAGCTGCTGCTCAATGAGGACATGCCGCTCGAGGTCTTGCAGAATCGCGACGTCGGCAAGGCGATCCCACCGCTCCACGGCGCGCTGCTCAAGAATGAGCAGGATGTGATGCTGTTCGAAAAGCTCGCCTTCATGGCGCGGCGCCAGGGCAGCTAAACCCGCCATGTCCTACGCCGGAAGCTGTGCCTGCAGCGCGGTCGAAATCCGTATCGAGGGCGAGCCGGTGGCGGTGCGCCAGTGCTGGTGCCGCCAGTGCCAGAAGCTCGCCGCGGGCGGTCCGACGCACAATGGAATCTTCTTTACCGCCGACATCGCGCTGACCGGCGTGGTCGCATCGAACAGCCGTGTCGCGGCGAGCGGGAACGAGTTGACATGGTCCTTCTGCCCCGCTTGCGGGACGCAGCTTTACGGCGCCTCATCGGCGCGACCCGAAATGCGCGCGGTTCGGCTTGGCCTGCTCGACGAGCATGGCCTGGAGCCCACGGTCGCGATCTGGGTTGACGAAGCGCCGGCCGGAACCGTCCTCAATCCCGCGCTGGCGCAATATCCGGCGCAGCCGCCCGCGCCGGGCGCCCCGCGCTAGAGCTGGTACGCGACCTCGACGTCGCCCCAACGGCGGCCGTTGATCACGACCGGCGTATAGACGTTGCGCACCGTCACATAGTTGGTGCCGTCGCCTTCCTGGCGATAGACCGCCATGAAGAAGGGCGCGTTGCTCTTCTTCGCCGCCCTGTCGGTCTCGTCGAACAGGATGCGCCCGTTGCGGCAATAGGCGGTGTCGTGTGCGACGTCGCCGGTCGGGGCGCGCGAACATTCGGTGATATGCGTCGGCAGGAAGCCGTTCATGTCGCCCGCCGACGACATTTTGACTTCGGGATGATTGGTGACGATGCGGTCGAACAGCGGCCGCCAGTGGATGTCGGCCCAGTCGCAGAGCGTGGTGCGGAAGCGTTCGGGATTCGATCCCGGAACGCGGACATAATCGGTGTCGAACAGCTGCTCCATCGTAAGCTCGCCGTTCGCGACCGCGCGCTCGGCAAGGTCCACGAACTCATCGCGCACTTTTGCGGCAAGGTCGACCACCACCGAATCGCTCGGGGATACACCGGCGGAGATCACCGCGTTGAACATACGGTTCGACACATGTTCCATCGACAGGATCGAATCGCGCGTGCCGTCCAGCGTCGAACTGTTGTCGCGCACCGAGGTGACGACACTGTCGAGCGCCTCGCGCACCTTGGCGCCATTGGCATGGACCATGGCCGAGCTTTGCGCGATCCGGTCGCTCTGGTCGTCGAGCAGCGCGACGAGTTGCGTCGCATCCTGCAGCGCGTCGGTAATCGTTTCGAATTGCATTTCGGCGCGGCTCGACTGTTCGACCCCCGACTGGATTTCGGTGACGAGCCCGCTCGCCTCGGTCGCGAGGCTGCCGATGCTGCGGCGAATCTCGTCGGTGGCGCTGCGCGTATTTTGCGCAAGCTTCTTCACCTCGGCGGCGACGACGGCGAAAGTGCGGCCGGCGTCGCCGGCGCGCTCGGCCTCGATCGCGGCGTTCAATGCGAGCATGTTGGTGGTCTTGGCGATCTGTTCGATCGACTGGCTGACCTGCTGGACCTGCTCCATTACCGCGGCGAAATTGGTGACGTGGGTGCCGAGCCGCGCGACGAGGTCGATGACCGAGCGGAATTCGCTGACCGCAGCGTTGACCCGCTCGGCGCCGGTGTCGAGCTGTTCGCACGCACGCGCCGACAGTAATTTCGCCTCATCGGTCGAATCGGCGATCTGGCGCTGGTCGGCCTCGAGGCTGACAACAAACTCCTCGAGCCGCCCGAGCTCGGTAATCTGGCGGTCCATCTGGTCGGTCGCGCGCTTGATACGCCCCGCGGCATCGCTGCAGCCGACGGCAAGTTCGCCGCAGTCGCTGGCCACCGACTGGTCGAGTATCTGAGCCGCCGGATTGATCGGATCGAATTTCATTGCGCCACCCACATCAGATTGATCGCGATGCTATGCCCGACAATGGTTAACGCGGCGTCAAAGGGTGGAGAGCTGCCGCTTCCTATTTTCGTCATCCCGGCGTAGGCCGGGACCTCGCCCTATCGGATTCACGCACTGGCGAGATCCCGGCCTACGCCGGGATGACGGTTTTGGTAAGGGCGGCTATCGATCCTTAGTGGACACTTCTCTTTCCCGTTCGCATCGAGCGAAGTCGGGACACCTTTCAACCATGTTCTACGCCGATGGGCATCTCGACTCGCTCGATGCGAACGGACAACGGGCGGCTGCAAACCACGCTGCCCCTGCTTTCCGTTTACGTAAACTAGTTGCGCCCACCCCCTCGACGCGATAGTCCAGCATCCATGTTTTTCGGCTTCCTCGACGAGCTGCGTGCCGCGGGCATCCCCGCCAGCCTGAAAGAGCATCTGATGCTCTTGGAAGCGCTCGACCGTGAGGTGATCGACCGCAGCCCCGAGCAATTCTATTACCTGTCCCGCGCGATTTACGTGAAGGACGAGGGCCTGCTCGACCGCTTCGACCAGGTGTTCAACAAGGTCTTCAAGGGCATCATTTCCGATTACGGCCAGAACCCGGTCGACGTGCCCGCCGACTGGCTGAAGGCGGTCGCCGAGAAATTCCTGACCCCCGAGGAAATGGCGGCGATCGAGTCGCTCGGCGACTGGGACAAGATCATGGAGACGCTGAAAGAGCGGCTCGAGGAACAGCAGAAGCGCCACGAGGGCGGCAGCAAGTGGATCGGCACCGGCGGCACAAGCCCGTTCGGCAATTCGGGCTATAATCCCGAGGGCGTGCGGATCGGCGGCGAGAGCAAGCACAAGCGCGCGCTCAAGGTCTGGGAAAAGCGCGAGTTCCAGAACCTCGACAACACCAAGGAGCTTGGCACCCGCAACATCAAGATCGCGCTCCGCCGCCTGCGCAAATTCGCGCGCGAGGGCGCCGCCGACGAGCTCGACATTCCCGGCACGATCGACGGCACTGCGCGGCAGGGCTGGCTCGACATCAGGATGCGCCCCGAGCGGCGCAATGCGGTCAAGCTGCTGCTGTTCCTCGACGTCGGCGGGTCGATGGACCCCTTCGTCAAGCTCTGCGAAGAATTGTTCAGCGCCGCGACGAGCGAATTCAAGAATCTCGAATTCTTCTACTTCCACAATTGCCCCTACGAAGGGGTGTGGAAGGACAACAAGCGCCGCTGGTCCGAACGCCATCAGATGTGGGACATTCTCCACAAATATGGTCATGATTACAAACTGATCTTCGTCGGCGACGCGTCGATGAGCGCCTATGAAATCACCCATCCCGGCGGCAGCGTCGAACATTTCAACGAGGAATCGGGCGCGGTGTGGATCCAGCGCATGACGCATGTCTACCCCGCCGCGGTTTGGCTCAACCCGGTGCCCGAGGCGCATTGGGGCTACACCCAGTCGGTGAAGCTGATCAAACAGCTGATGAACGATCGCATGTACCCGCTCAGCCTCGCGGGGCTCGACGATGCGATGCGCGAACTGACGCGCAAGCATTGACCAACCACATCCGTCGTCCCGGCCTGCGCCGGGATGACGATTCCTCTAACGACAATCTTGCGCTAAAGCCCCGCAATGATCGACCTCCCCCTCGTCACCATCCTATTGCTCACCGGCTTCATCAACCTGATCGGCGCGCTCGCCTATGCCGCGCGGATCGCCGGGGTGCGGACGCGGCGGATCGCGATGTCGTTCGCGCTGTTCAACATCCTCGTGCTCTTCTCGCGCACGTCGAACAGCTTCCTCGGTCCCTTCCTTGCGAAGCGGATCGAAACGCGGATCCACGACGGCAGCGGCGTGTCGCTGTTCATCGACATGCAGTTCGTGCTCGCCGCGGCGAGCGTCGCGACGCTGGTCGGCATCCTGCTCGTTCCCACGGGGCAGCGCATGTTCGCGGCAGCGATCGGCTGGTATCAAACCAACCGCTCGACGACCAAGCTGGCGGTGAAGGCGATGAGCCCGAGCGGGCTGCGCACCTTCCGTCGGTCGCTGCGTATCCCCAGCCTCGGGCACCTCAAGAGCTGGCGCATGCCGAAGGGGATCAGCTGGGGCGTGCTCATCGCCAACTGCCTTGCGCAGTCACTGCTCGCGGTCGGCGTCGTCGCCTCGCTCTACGCCGGTTTTCTTGCCCCTGAATTCCGGGTAACTGCTTCGCAATTGTCGGCGCTCATCAACGGCTTCGCGACGATCCTGCTCTTCGCCTTCATCGACCCGCAGCTGTCGGTGATGACCGACGATGCGGTCGAGGGCAAAGTCGGCGAAGGCGAGTTCCGCCGCGCGATCATGCTCATCTCGCTAAGCCGCCTCGCGGGCACAATCCTCGCGCAACTTTTGCTGATGCCCGCCGCGATGCTGATTGCCTACGTCGCCGTCCATGTCTGACACCGAGTTGGGCGCGGTGGGCGGCCACAGCCGCTTCCATGCCGTCCGCTCGCGGCTGGAGGCGATGGCGGTCACGCCGGGACCACGCGGCTGGTTCCTCGAATTCCTCGTTTTCGGTTTCAAACAGGGCTGGGCGTGCCTGTTCGGCGGACTCATGCTCGCGCTGCTTCTCGGCACGCATCTCTTCTGGCCCGACGATGCGCCGCTCCACCGTTATGACGCGATCACGATCGGTGCGGTGCTGATCCAGCTCGGGATGCTGGCTTTCCGGTTGGAGACGCCCAAGGAAGCGGTCGTAATCCTTATCTTCCATATCGTCGGCACGGTGATGGAGCTGTTCAAGACCGCCGCGGGATCGTGGCAATATCCCGAGGCAAGCCTGCTCCATATCGGCGCGGTGCCGCTCTTTTCGGGTTTCATGTATGCCGCGGTCGGGAGTTATATCGCGCGTGTCTGGCGCATCTTCGACTTCCGCTACTCGGGCTATCCGCCCGTCTGGACCAGTTATGCGCTCGCCGCCGCGATCTACGTCAATTTCTTCGCGCACCACTGGCTGCCCGACATCCGCTGGTTCCTGTTCGCGGCGACCGCGCTGCTGTTCTGGCGCTGTCAGGTGTGGTTCCGCCCGCTACACGTCCATCGCCGGATGCCGCTCCTCGTCGGCTGGGGCCTCGTCGCGCTGTTCATCTGGCTGGCCGAAAATATCGGCACCTTCGCCCGCGCCTGGACCTACCCAAGCCAGGATGGCGGCTGGCATATGGTCGGTGTCGAGAAGCTTGGCAGCTGGTATTTGCTGATGATCATCTCGTTCGTACTCGTCAGCCTTGTCCAGCGGCCCAAGACGCCGGACTAGTCGAACGGCTTGTCGATCGACGGCGGCGGTTCGCTGAACCATTTCGGCCCCGCTTCGGTCATATAGAAGCAGTCCTCGAGCCTTATGCCGAATTCGCCGGGGATATAGATGCCGGGTTCGTTCGAGAAGCACATGCCCGCGCCAAGCGGCGTCGTTTCGCCGCGCACCAGATTGACCGGCTCGTGGCCATCAAGGCCGATGCCGTGGCCGGTGCGGTGCGAGGTGCCGGGAAGCTTGTAGCCAGGACCCCAGCCGAGGCTTTCATAATAGGCGCGCACCGCATCGTCGACCTTGCCCGCAGGCGTGCCGAGCTTCGCCGCGGCAAAGGCGACATCCTGCCCCTTGCGCATCTGGTCCCACACCTGCCGCTGGCGCGCGCTCGCCTTGCCGAAAACGAAGCTGCGCGAAATATCGGATTGATAGCCATGGACGGTCGTGCCGCAGTCCATCAGCACGACCTCGCCGCTCTTCACCGCCTGCGGCTTGCCCGACCCGTGCGGATAGGCGCTTGCCTCGCCGAGCAGGATCAGTTCGAACCCGCCCGTCCCGCCGAGCGTGGTGGTCGCGGCCGCCATGATCGCGCCGATGTCGGCCGGGGTCATCCCCGCCTCGACCCGCGGCGCGGTGTGGCGGTACGCGGCGATGGTGATGTCGGCGGCGATCTGCATCAGCGCGATTTCGGCCGACGACTTGTGCATGCGGCACCCGCGCACGATCGGGGCGCCGTTGACGACGCTTGCGCCCGGCGTCGCTTTTTTGAGGCCGTCGACCGCGAAGAAACGTACGGTTTCCTCAACCCCGATCTTGCCCTTCGCCAGCCCGCGCTTGCCGAGCCAGCCCGCGACTGCAGCGAGCGGGTTCTCATCCTCGTTCCACGTCAGCACTTCGGCGTCGACGCCGAGGCTCTCCCGCACCGATGGCTCTTCGAAGAAGGGCGTGACGATCGCAATCTCGCCCTCACGCGTCAGCACTGCCGCGGTCAGCCGCTCGCTCCGCGACCAGCGCACCCCGGTGAAATAGATGAGGCTCGACCCCGGCTCGATCAGCAGCGCGCCAATATCGTTCGCGCGCATCAACTCCTTTGCCTTGGCAATGCGCGCCATGCGCTCGGCCGCTCCGATCGGGACCGCCTTGGCGGCAAGGTTTGGCAGACCCGCCGTGTCGGCCGCCCATGCGGAAAGCGGCAGCGTCGCCACCAGCCCGCCGAGGGCCGCCGTGCCGAGGAATTTCCGTCGCTGCATCGTTCCGCCTTTCACCATCAATAGAGGAGCAAGTTCGCAATCTCATCGCGCCACGCCGCCTCGTCGGGCAGCGCCAGCGCGTCGAGATCGCCCGCCGCGGCGCCCGCATCGTCGACCCATTCGCGCAAGCCCGGGCCGCCGTTGATCACGTCGATTGCGAGCACATCGTCGGTATATTCATATTTGAAATCCTTGCCGCGCCAGATCGGATAGTCGGGATAGAGCGCGCGGATCGCCTTGAACCCCAGCGCCTGGACGCGCCACGGCTGGAACGCCGCATCGTCGTACCATGGCCCTTCAGCGTGGATATGGACGCCATTATTGAGCTGGCCGACATGTTTGTGGAAAGTCGGCTGGAACCAGATGTCGCGCAGCTTGCATCCGCCGAGCCATTCGGGCGCAAGCCGGCGCATTTCGGCAATCACCGTCTTGGCATCGATGTCGGGGGCGCCGAACAGTTCGAGCGGGCGTGTGGTGCCCCTGCCCTCGCTGAGCGTCGCGCCTTCGACCATCACCGTGCCGGCGTATGCGCGCGCCATATTGACGTTCGCGGCGTTGGGGCTGGGGTTGATCCATACGCGGTCGGTCGGCCAGCCGAAGCCGGGGCCTTGCGGATTCCATCCGTCCATCTCGATCACCCGGTAATCGACGTCGAGATTGAAGTGGCGGATGAACCAGCGCCCAATCTCGCCCATCGTCAGCCCGTGGCGCATGACCATCGGCCCCGCGCCGACGAAGCTCTCCCAGCCGGGCCGGAGCAGCGTGCCCTCGACCGGACGCCCCGCCGGGTTCGGCCGGTCGAGCACCCACACCGCCTTGCCATGCTGCGCCGCGGCTTCAAGCATGTAGAGCAAAGTCGTGACATAGGTGTAGATGCGGCAGCCAAGGTCTTGCAGGTCGATCAGGATCACGTCGAACGTGTGCATCGACTGGCCCGTCGGGCGGCGCACCTCGCCGTACAGGCTGAAAACCGGCATGCCGTAAGTCGGATCGGTGAAGTCGGGCGACTCCATCATATTATCCTGAAGGTCGCCGCGCACGCCATGCTGCGGTCCGAACACCGCGGTGACATTGACCCCCGCTGCGACGAGCGCGTCGAGGCTGTGGGTCAGGTCGGCGGTGACCGAGGCCGGGTGCGCGAGCAGCGCGACGCGCTGGCCCTCCAGCGGTTTACGAAGCGCCGGATCGGCGAGCAGGCGGTCGATACCGAAGTAAGCAGTCATGCCGCGTCGGGTGCCCCAAGCGTGAGCGCAAAGCAATCGGGATGATGGAAGTCGGGCTTGCCCGGCGGGTGCGCGAGAGCCCAATAGCTTTTGGTGCCGCCGGCCTCCTCGATCACCGCCGACAGCGCGAGTTTCGCGCCATTGTCGGGAAAAATCCCGGGCTCGACGCGCAGCGCATAGCTTTGCTCGCCCTTTTCTGCCGCCATTTCCCATGGCGCAAGATCGTCCGTGCGGAGCAGCGAGCGGTAATCGTCGAACTGGTAGCAGGCCCAGCGCCCGTCGGGGGAGTAATTGAACTCGGTATAATCGGGCTCGCCCTCTTCGGTCAGGAAAGCTTCGAAGCAGGTGCTTTGCCACAGGCCGTCGGTGGCGCTGTCGGCGATGACGAGTTCGCCTTCGCCGTCGGGCAGCACCAGCTCGGCAATCACCCCGTCGACGACGAAGCGCAGCGCAAACCCGTCTTCGAACGACAGGCTGACCTCCACCGCCACCGACCGAACGGCCTTGGCGGGGGTGCCGGGGTGACAGATCAACTCTTTGCGCATGCTATCCAAATATCAAACCCCATGCTAAGCGCCCGCCCGCTATGACGAACTATAAATCCGACCTGCTGCGCCTGCTCGACGAGCGAGGCTATATCCATCAGATGACCGACGCGGAAGGGCTCGATGCACTCGCCGCGAAACAGGTCGTCCCCGGATATATCGGTTTCGACGCAACCGCGCCGTCGCTGCATGTCGGCAGCCTCGTCCAGATCATGATGCTGCGCCGCCTGCAGCAGACGGGGCACAAGCCCGTTGTGCTGATGGGCGGCGGGACGACGCGGATCGGCGATCCGACGGGGCGCGACGAAAGCCGCAAGATGTTGTCGGACGAAACGATCGCCGCGAACATCGCGTCAATCTTCAGCATCTTCCAGCAATATCTGACCTTCGGCGACGGCCCGACCGACGCGGTGATGGTCGATAACCAGGGCTGGCTCGGCAAGCTTGGTTATATCGAGCTGCTGCAGGAGGTCGGCACGCATTTCACGATCAACCGCATGATGACCTTCGATTCGGTCAAGCTGCGGCTCGAGCGCGAACAGCCGATGACCTTCCTCGAATTCAATTACATGATCCTCCAGGGCTATGATTTCCGCCATCTGTCGAAGGATATGGGCGTGCGGCTCCAGATGGGCGGATCGGACCAGTGGGGCAATATCGTCAACGGAATGGAGCTAGGCCGCCGGATGGACGGCGCCGACCTTTATGGCCTCACGACTCCGCTGCTGACGACCGCGGCGGGCGCCAAAATGGGCAAAACCGCCGCCGGCGCGGTCTGGCTCAATCCCGAACAACTGTCCCATTTTGACTATTGGCAATATTGGCGCAACTGCGACGACCGCGACGTCGGCAAATTCCTCAAGCTGTTCACCGACCTGCCGATGGGCGAGATCGCGCGGCTCGAGGCGCTCGAGGGGGCGGAGATCAACGCGGCGAAGAAAATCCTCGCCGACGCCGCGACCGCGCTGTGCCGCGGCGAAGAGGCCGCGCGCACCGCATCGGACACCGCCGCGCAAACCTTTGAAAAGGGACAGATTGGCGGCGACCTTCCGCAAGCCGTTGCCCCCGCCGAAGGCATCAGCGTCGTCGATGCGCTGCGCGAATTGGGCTTCGCGGCGTCGAACAAAGAGGCGCGCCGCAAGCTCGACGAGGGCGCGGTGAAGGTCGCAGGCGATGTCATTCGCGACCCGCAGCACCTGATCCTGCCCGACGCCGACCCCGTGCCGCTGAGCCTCGGGTCAAAAAAACATGGCCTTGTGACGCGGTAAGGCGCAGACCAGCGTTTACCACTTCTTCAGCAATCGAGTGGATCGTCATGCCCAAATCAACAAGGTCCATAAAAATGCGCAAGATCGATACCAGCAAGGCCCATTATGTCGGCCTCGACCAGCGGATCGCCCCGCGTAGTGACGTCTATTGCCGCCTGCCCTTCGTCATGCCCGACGGACGGCAGGAAATGTGCACCTGCGTCAACATCAGCGCCGACGGCATGTTGATGCGGTTCGAGCGCGGGCTGGAGATCGGCGACCTCGTCGTTTTCCGCATGCCGATCATCGGTCGCACCGCGGCCAAGGTCGTGTGGTCGTTGGGCGGCAAGACCGGTGTCCAGTTCGACAAGTCGATCGCGGTCGAGGATTACCTGCCGATGATCCGCGCCATGGGCGCGAGGGCGGACCTCAACTAAAACACCCCAATAGCCGTCGCCCCCGCGAAGGCGGGGCCGCCATCGTCGTGGCACTATGTTGCCAGCGGCCCCCGCCTTCGCGGGGGCGACGCCTATCCACTCCGCAGCAGCGGCACCGCCGCATCGCGCTCGAACAGATAGAGGCAGTGCCGTACCGCCTCGCCGCGCGCGCCGTCCATCCCGCCGTCGCGTTCGACGAACAGCCGCGCATCGTCATGTGCGACCGGCAGCAGCCGCACGAGCTGTTCGGCGCTCGCGAGCCGGTAATCGGCGTCGCCCGATTGCTTGAGCCCGAGCAGTTCGCCGCCGCCGCGCAGTTCGAGGTCCTTCTCGGCAATCACAAAACCGTCGTTGGTCTCGCGCATCAGCGCCAGCCGCTCGCGCGCGGTTTCGGACAGGTTCTGCGAGCGGAGCAGCAGGCACACCGACTTCGCCGTCCCGCGCCCGACGCGGCCGCGCAGCTGGTGGAGCTGCGCGAGCCCGAAATTCTCGGCATGTTCGACAATCATCAGGCTCGCCGCGGGCACATCGACCCCGACCTCGATCACCGTCGTCGCGACAAGGACGCCGATTTCGCCCGCCTGGAACCGCGCCATGACGTCGTCCTTGTCGGGGCCCTTCATTCGGCCGTGGACAAGCCCGACGCGATCCGCCCCGAGCCGTTCGCGCAGCAGCGCCGCGCGCTCTTCGGCGGCTGCCAGTTCGCTGGCCTCGGTCTCGGCGACCAGCGGGCAGACCCAATAGGCCTGCGCCCCGCTCGCGAGGTGGCGCTCGAGTCCGCCCACGACCTCGTCGAGCCGATCGACCGAGACGACGCGCGTGTCGACCGGGGTGCGCCCCGGCGGCATTTCGTCGATCCGCGACACATCCATCTCGCCATGATTGGCAAGCTGCAGCGTGCGCGGGATCGGGGTCGCGGTCATCACCAGCAGGTGCGGCGGGCGCGCCGCTTTCTGGGTGAGCATCAGCCGCTGCGCGACGCCAAAACGATGCTGTTCGTCGACGACCACCAACGAAAGATCGCGATACGCCACCGCGTCCTGGAAAATCGCGTGGGTGCCGACGAGGATGTCGATGCTGCCGTCGGCCAGCCCCATCAGCGTCGATTCGCGTATCCTGCCCTTGTCGCGGCCGGTCAGGATCGCGATGTTGACCGGCAGCCCTGCGAGCATCGCCTGCAGCGTCGCAAAATGCTGGCGCGCCAAAATCTCGGTCGGCGCGAGCAACGCCGCCTGCGTCCCCGCCTCGACCGCGGCGAGCATCGCGCGCAAGGCAACGAGCGTCTTGCCCGACCCGACATCGCCCTGCAGCATCCGCAGCATCGGCGTTTCGCCCGCCATGTCGCCGGCAATCTCACGCCCCACGCGCTCCTGCGCGCCGGTCAGCCCGAACGGCAGGCGCAGCGTATCGACCAGCCGGCCATCGCCGACCACCGGACGCCCCTTTCGCGTGCGCAGCCCTTGCCGGATCAGCATCAACGCGACCTGGCTCGCGAAAATCTCGTCATAGGCGAGCCGGTCGTGCGCGGCCGTATCCTGCGGGCTCGCATGCGCGCGCGCCAGCGCATCGCGCCACGCGGGCCAGCCCCGGCTCGCCAGCAGCGGCGCGTCGATCCATTCGGCGAGTTCGGGCCGCCGTTCGAGCGCGGTCTCGACCAACTGCGACAGCCGCGCGTTGGTGAGGCCTTCGGTCAGCGGGTAGACCGATTCATGCACCGCGATCCCCGCCTCGTCGCCGGGCTCGGCGACATGGTCGGGGTGCACGATCTGACGCATCTCGCCATACAGATCGAGCCGCCCAGATACGCGACGCTTCTCGCCCAAAGGAAAGAGTTTGCGCGCCAGTCCCGACGTCCGGCCGAAATAAACGAGCCGCACATGGTCGCCCGCGCTGTCGAACGCCTCGACCCCAAACGGCGCGCGCGGACTGCGGCCCGATCGGTAATCCTGCGCTGTCAGTTCGACGATGATCGTCTGTCCGGCCTGCGCCTGATCGAGCCGGTCGACCGGAAAGCGCGAGATCAATCCGGTCGGCAAATGGAACAATACATCGACGACGCGCTCCAGCCCCAGCCGCGTCAGCGGCTTGGCAAGCTGCGGCCCGACGCCTTTCAGGTCGGTGAGCGCGGCAAAGAGCGGATTGAGTATCTCGGGTCGCATGGCTAGGGCGTGTCTAGCCCCCACATTCCGTTCGTGTCGAGCGAAGGAAACGCAACCCCCTCTTCCGTTCGTGCTGAGCTTGTCGAAGCACCGTCTTGCTTTCTGACGTTGCAAAGAAAGAGCTGCCCTTCGACAGGCTCAGGGCGAACGGTGAAATCGGGCGGCGCTGGTTGCCAGATTAACCGAGAAGATTAAAAGGCCCGCCATGCAAGACCGCCTCAAACGCCTGAAATTCCGCGCATGGCATCGCGGCACGCGCGAGGCCGACTATATGATCGGCGGCTTTTTCGACCGTTATGCGGCCGAATGGAGCGACGAAGAGATCGCGTGGTATGAAATCGTCGTCGAGGAAGACGATGTCGACATCATGGCGTGGGCGCTCGGCACCGGCGAGCCGCCCGCGCATCTCGACCGCCCCGAGATGATCGCCGCGATGCGCCGCCTGGACTATATCCCGCTGCCATGACGATGCCCGCCGCCGACATTTTCGCCGCGATCGGGTCGGCATCGGCGCCGCTGACGCTCGCGCGCGCCGCCGACGGCTTCCTGCCGCTGCTGCTCGCCGATCTGGCGCGCGCGAGTGACAAGCGCCTTGTTTACGTCGCGACCGACGATACCGCGATGCAGGCGATCGCCGACGCGGCGCCTTTCTTTGCGCCCGACCTGATCGTCCACCGCTTTCCGGCGTGGGACTGCCTGCCCTATGACCGCGCCGGCCCGTCGATGCGCGTCAGCGCCGACCGGCTAGCGACGCTTTCGGCGTTGCAGCTCGCACCGAAACGCGGCGAACTGATCCTCACCACCGTCGCCGCGATCACCCAGCGCACGCTGACGCCGTTCCGCATCCGCCAGCTCGCGACGACGCTCGCCGCGGGGCAGCGGATCGACCGCGACGCGCTCGCCGAACTGCTCGTCTCGAACGGGTTCAGCCGCGTCGACACCGTCGCCGACCAGGGCGAATTCGCGGTGCGCGGCGGCATCCTCGACCTGTTTCCCGCGGGCGAGGAAACCGGCTTGCGCGTCGATTTCTTTGGCGACGAGATCGAGAGTATCCGCCGGTTCGACCCCGCCGACCAGCGCAGTCTTGGCCCCGCCAAGGCGCTGCAACTGCTTCCCGCCAGCGAAACCCTGCTCGACGAAGCGACGATCAAGCGTTTCCGGTCGGCCTATCGCGACCTGTTCGGCGGGCAGTCGACGGGCGATCCGCTCTATCAGGCGGTGAGCGAGGGCCGGCGCCAGGCGGGCATGGATCATTGGTTGCCGCTGTTCGAGGAACGGCTGGCCACCCTCTTTGATCATATCGATCCCGCGACGCCGGTACTGCGCGGCCACCGCACCGAGGCGACCGCCGAGACGCGCTTCGCCGCGATCGCCGATTATCACGCGAACCGCGTCGCCGCCGAACGCGAGTCGCCGGGAAGTTATCGCCCGCTCGCACCCGAAACGCTGTATCTGACGACAAGCGAATGGGCCGGAGCGTCATCCGAGCGCCCGATCCATATCGTCACCCCCTTCGACGTCCCGCCCGCCGCGACGGTCATCGACCTCGAAACCTTCGCCGCGCGCGATTTCACCCCCGAACGCACCGCCGACCTCAATGTTTACGACAAGGTCGCCGATCATCTGTCGGACGAGCGCCGCAAGGGGCGGCGCACGATCATCGCGAGCTATTCGGGCGGCGCACGCGAGCGGCTGTCGGGATTGCTCCGCGACCATGGCGTCACCTCGCTCGCGCCCGCCGACAGCTGGCAGGACGCGCTCGGCACCGCCTCGGCGGAAAGTGGCGGCGCGACCGCGATGGTCGTACTCCCCCTCGATCACGGCTTCGCGTCGGATGCGATCAGCCTGCTCACCGAACAGGACATCCTCGGCGAGCGTCTCGTCCGCCGCCAGAAGCGCCGCAAGAGCGCCGACGCCTTCCTTGCCGAGCTCGCGACGCTCAGCGTCGGCGATATGGTCGTCCATCTCGATCATGGCATCGGGCGTTACGAGGGACTGACCTCGATCCCGGTCGGCAACAGCCCGCACGATTGCGTCGCGCTGACCTATGCCGGTGGCGACAAGCTCTACGTCCCGGTCGAGAATCTCGACGTCCTCTCGCGCTACGGCGGCGAGAGCGACGGTGTCGCGCTCGACCGGCTCGGCGGCGAAGCGTGGCAGCGGCGCAAGGCGCGGATGAAGGAGCGCATCCGCGAGATTGCGGGCGAACTGCTCGCGACCGCGGCGCAGCGCGCGCTGCGTTCGGGCGAATTGCTCGCACAGGACGCCGCCTACCCCGCCTTCGCCGACCGTTTCCCCTATCAGGAAACCGACGATCAGGACCGCGCGATCGGCGATGTGCTCGCCGACATGGCGTCGGGCCGCCCGATGGACCGGCTCGTCTGCGGCGACGTCGGGTTCGGGAAGACCGAGGTTGCGCTCCGCGCCGCCTTCGTCGCCGCAATGGCAGGGGTGCAGGTCGCGCTCGTCTGTCCAACGACCTTGCTCGCGCGCCAGCATTTCACCAATTTCGTCGAGCGCTTCAAAGGCTTCCCGGTCAATATCGGCCGCTTGTCGCGCCTTGTTCCGGCGGGCGAGGCACAGAAAACGCGCGACGGGCTCGAAAGCGGACACATCGACATCGTCGTCGGCACCCATGCGGTGATCGCGAAGTCGGTCGAATTCAAAAATCTCGGCCTCGTGATCGTCGATGAGGAACAGCGCTTCGGGGTCGTCCACAAGGAACGGCTGAAGCAGCTCAAGACCGACGTCCACGTCCTGACCCTCACCGCAACCCCGATCCCGCGCACGCTCCAGATGGCGATGTCGGGGCTGCGCGAACTCAGCGTCATCCAGACCCCGCCGGTCGACCGGCTTGCGGTGCGGACTTATGTGGCGCCGTGGGACCCCGTCGTGCTGCGCGAAGCCCTGCTGCGCGAGCATGATCGCGGCGGGCAGAGCTTCTTTGTCGTCCCGCGAATCAAGGACCTGCCCGACATCGAGGAATTTCTGCGTAATCGCGTGCCCGAGATCAAATATGTCGTCGCGCACGGCCAGATGACCCCGACCGAGGTCGAAGACCGGATGAGCGCCTTCTACGACCGCAAATATGATGTGCTGCTGTCGACGACGATCGTCGAAAGCGGGCTCGACATTCCGAGCGCCAACACGCTGATCATCCACCGCGCCGACCGCTTCGGCCTCGCGCAGCTTTACCAGCTACGCGGGCGCGTCGGACGCGCGAAGACGCGCGCCTATGCTTATCTCACGACCCCCGAGCATGGCGCGATCACCGACACCGCCGAAAAGCGGCTCAAGCTGCTCGGCGACCTCGACACGCTCGGCGCGGGGTTCCAGCTCGCGAGCCACGACCTCGACATTCGCGGCGCGGGCAATCTCGTCGGCGACGAGCAATCGGGGCATATCCGCGAGGTCGGCTTCGAACTCTACCAGTCGATGCTCGAGGAGGCGATCCTCGTCGCCAAGGCCGAGGGCGCGGGCACGCTGCCGCCGCGCGAAGCCTTGTCGCCGGTCATCACCGTCGACGCGCCGATCCTGATCCCCGAGGATTATGTCCCCGACCTGCCGCTGCGCATGGCGCTTTATCGCCGTCTCAACGACGCCGAGGACCGCCCGGCGCTCGACGCCTTCGCCGCCGAGATGATCGACCGTTTCGGCCCGCTGCCGCTCGAGACCGCAAACCTGGTCCAGCTGATGGAAATCAAGGCCAACGCGAAGCTGGCGGGCATCGCCAAGCTCGATGTCGGCACCAAAGGCGCGCTGGTGTCGTTCCACAACGAACAATTCGCCAATGTCCCCGGCCTGATCGCCTATGTCGAGCGGCTGAAGGGCCGCGCGCGCCTCCGCCCCGACAACAAGCTGTCGGTCAGCGGCGATTGGGTGAGCACCGGGGCACGATTGAACGGCGCGCTGCAATTGTCGAAGGGGTTGGGCAAGCTGGCGAAGCAGGTGGTGTAACGGCCGGCGACCAGCCACTCCTCCGTTCGTGCTGAGCTTGTCGAAGCACCGTGCTTCTCTTGCGGTGTCAAAAGGCAGAACAGCCCCCTTCGACTGCCTTGCAAGCGCTCAGGACAGGCTTCGACAAGCTCGGGGGCGAACGGAATAGGGGTCAGTTACCCTCCATCAACGCCAAAAGCTGATCCGCCGGTACCGGTCCCGACCGCAGGAATCCCTGCCAGGTCGCGACCCCCAGCTCGGACAATCGCGCCAGCTGGCGCTCATTCTCGATCCCCTCGGCGACCACCAGCAGCCCCAGCGCGCGCGCCAGATCGACGATCGCGCGCACGACGATGCGGTCGCGGTCGCTGCCGTCGATCGTGCGGGTGAAGCCGCTGTCGATCTTGAGATAATCGATCGGCAGCCGCGCGAGCAGCGACAGGCTGGAATAGCCGGTGCCGAAATCGTCGATCGCGATCGCGCAGCCCAGCGTGCGGATCTGCGCGAGTTGCTCCGCCGCGCTCGCCGGGTCGCTCAGCATCGCCTGTTCGGTCAGTTCGAGCGTCAGCCGGTCGGGGTCGACCCCCGCCGCTTTCGCCATGCCGGCAAAACGGCCGGCGAATTCGGGGTCGCCGAGGTCGGCGGCGGTGATGTTGAGCGAGACGCGCAGCTTCGCGAGCGGTTTGGGCCATTTCGCCATCTCGGCAAGCGCTACACTGTGGGCATGTTCGGTGAGCTCGCATTCGAGCCGCGCCGCGCGCGCCGCGGTGACCAGCGGCCCGGCGCCGAGCAGCCCGAGCTCGGGGTGGTGCCAGCGCAGCAGCGCCTCGACCCCGGTCATCTTGCCGGTGCCGACGTCATATTGCGGCTGGTAATGGATCGCGACCTCGCGGCGCGACAGCGCGGCATGGACCATCGCCCCGTCGCGCGCCGACGCCGGCCGCGCGAGCTGGTCGCCGGCATTGCGCAGCTGGACCGCGACCGATTCGTCGCGCGTGATCAGCGCCGCGGCGATACGAATCGCGAGGCGGCCATTGGGGTCGCCGACGATCGGCTCGGCGAGCGCGACGTGCAGCGCGCGCTCCTGGGCACGCAGCGCGCCGAGCGACAACGGCATCGACGGCACGATCAGGAAGCGCGGCCCATCCAGACGCTCGACGCACGATCCCTGACCGAATTCGTCGCTGGCGAAATTTTTCAGCCGCCGCCCGATTTCGTCGAGCACGGCGTCGCCCGCCGCGGTGCCCGCGCTATTGTTGATGCGCGCCATCTGGTCGACCTGGACCAGGATGACGCCGGCGTCGGCATTGTGCCGCGCATGCAGGGCTTCGAGCTTCCGGACGCAGGCGGAAAGAGATTCGGACAGGCGATTCATGGCGTCCCTCTATCAGGCTTTGCTTGCCAAGCTCTTGCCTTTTGCATCAATATGGACACGTGGCCGCCACATTGCCCCATAATGCCGTATCTTCGGCACCGCTGATCGACGGTCATGGCCGCCGGATCAGCTATTTGCGCCTGTCGGTTACCGACCGCTGCGACCTGCGTTGCCGCTATTGCATGGCGGAAGACATGACCTTCCTCCCCAAATCGGCGGTGCTCAGCATAGAGGAAATGGGCGAGATTGCCGAGCGGTTCGTCGCGCGCGGCATCCGCCGTATCCGCCTGACCGGCGGCGAGCCGCTGGTGCGGCGCGGCATCGACACGCTCGCGATGCGGCTCGGTGCGATGATCGGGCACGGCCTCGACGAGCTGACCTTAACCACCAATGCGATGCGGCTCGCCGAGCATGCGCCGATGCTGGCGGCGGCGGGCGTCCGCCGCGTCAACATCAGCATCGACACGCTCGATCCGGCCGCCTTCCGCCACATCACCCGCGTCGGCGATCTCGATGTCGCCCTGCGCGGCGTCGCCGCCGCGCGCGAGGCCGGGCTGGCGGTCAAGATCAACATGGTCGCGCTCGCCGGGCTCAACGAAGACCAATTGCTCCCGGTGCTCGATTATTGCGCCGCGAACGGCTGCGACCTCACCCTCATCGAGACGATGCCGCTGGGCGAGGTCGAAGGCGACCGCAGCGATCATTATATCCCGCTCCATCAGTTTATCGCCCCGCTCCGCGAAGCCCGCGCGATCTACCCGGTCGACCGGCGCACCGGCGGCCCGGCACGCTATTTCGCGGTCGAGGACAGCCCGGTGACGCTGGGCCTGATCACGCCGCTCAGCGACAATTTCTGCACCACCTGCAACCGCATCCGCCTGACCGTCGAAGGCCGCGTCTATATGTGCCTCGGGCAGGACGACCATGTCGACCTGCGTGCTGCGCTCCGCGAGCGCGGCGATGTCGACGGGTTGATTGATCGGGCATTGGCTGGCAAACCCCGCGCGCATGACTTTCATATCGAGGGAAAGTCCAAACCGGCGGTCGCGCGTCATATGAGTGCAACGGGCGGCTGACACGTCGCCCCGATATTTGAAGGCACGGGGGAACCGGACCAATATGCATCGCAAGATCGCGCTTGTCGCATCGAACGCGCCCGCGGCCATGGAGGCCGAGGCCGAATTGCGCCCGCTCTATGACTTCGTCGACCTGAACGACGCCGACCTGTTGATCGCGCTCGGCGGCGACGGTTTCCTGCTGCACATGCTGCACCAGCTGCTCGACCAGCGGCGCAGCATGCCCGTCTTCGGGATGAACCGCGGTACGATCGGGTTCCTGATGAACGAGTTTCGCGTCGAGGGGCTGGTCGACCGGCTCGCCGCCGCGCGCCCCTTCCTGATCCATCCGCTCTCGGGCGACATCACGACGATCAGCGGCGAGCGCCATATCCTGCCCGCGATCAACGAAATCTCGCTGCTGCGCGAAACGCGCCAGGCCGCGAAGCTCGAAGTGATGATCAACGAGAAGACGATGCTCGAAGAACTCGCGTGCGACGGCGTGCTCGTGTCCACGCCCGCGGGATCGACCGCCTATAACCTCAGCGCCAACGGCCCGATCCTGCCGCTCGAATCCGAAATGCTCGCGCTGACGCCGATCAGCCCCTTCCGCCCGCGGCGCTGGCGCGGCGCGCTGGTCCCCGAATCGACGAGCATCCGCTTCAACGTGCGCGAGGCGGCGAAACGCCCGGTCAGCGCGGTCGCCGACCAGCGCGAAATCCGCGATGTGAAGACGGTTTTGGTCACAACCGACCGCAGCCGGCCGCTGACTTTGCTGTTCGATCCCGACCAGGGGCTCGACGAACGCATCGCGATGGAACAATTTATCGTCTGAGAGTTACAAAAGCCGCCAAAACCCCCTTGATAAATATGTCGGTTGACGGCAAAGGGGCCGCCTTGTCCGCTTCGGCGGCGTGTTCCTCGGTAGCTCAGCGGTAGAGCAATCGACTGTTAATCGATCGGTCGTAGGTTCGAATCCTACCCGGGGAGCCATTACCACCAATCCGTTGCGGCCCGCGATAGAGCGATTTATTCGTCGCAGGTGGTCCCCTGTCAAGCCGCTGCTTCCTTGGTCGACAGTGCGATGGCTTCGATCTCAATTCGAAAACCAAAGTGGAGCGGCCCCGTCGGCACGACGCTCCTGGCGGGCCGCGTCGCACCAAAAAATTGGCCGTACACTTCATCCAGTTCATCCCAGTCGGCTATGTCGCTGAGATAGACGGTCGTCTTGATCACCTGTGCCAGTTCGGCGCCCGCGCCTTCAAGGACGGTTTTCAGGTTCCGGAGCGCTTGCTCGGCCTGTGCCTTGAAGGGCGAGTCCGCCAGCGATGTATCCCGGCCGGGCCGCAACGGCAGCTGGCCGGACACGAAGACAAGGCCGCCGCCGATCGCGAAGGGCGAATAGTGCGGGCCGCCGCCATTTTTCGATTTCATTCCGCCGGTCTCCAAATCTCGTGCCAGTGCGCGATACCATTTCTCGCTGATGCCGGGAATTACGGTGACAGTTTATATTGCCCTCAAATGGCCCTTTCCTTCGGCCCCTGTCTGAAATGGGTTTAGAGGTTAAGTAAGCTGTCACTGGAATTCACCGGGATTCCGTTTGCAGACACCTATATCGCGACCCGCTGCGCTCGCCGTGCCCGACGCACGGCTCAACGAGTGGAGGCATATTCCGCTTGTAGTCGCAAAGGGTGCACCGCACCGTCCGGCGGTGCCGCGGCCAATCTTTACCGTTCGACAACCGATCAAGACGCATAGCGTTGAACCATGCCCATTCATGCGACCATAGAACCCCGGGATAATATCGGCAGCCAGCGGGGCACGGCGCGCATGCGAATGCGGATCGAGGCGCCCGGCTCCCTCGGCATCGGCCAAGGCACGACGGTTGTGATCCACAATCTGTCGGCCACGGGCATGCTTATCGAAACCACGTCCGACTTGACGATCGGTCAGCAGATCATGGTCGCGTTGCCCGAGGCGCGCGACCTGGCGGCCACCATTGTCTGGCGCAGCGAGGCGCTGGCGGGCTGCCGGTTCGACCACCCACTCTCGCGCGCAGCGCTGAGCGCCGCGCAGTTGCGCAACCCGCTTCCCGCGGACGTCGATCCGGCTGCCACCGCCGATCCGGGTGAGCTGTTGCCGCAGCGCCTGCACCGGCTGCGGAAGGAGCGCGGGCTCAGTCGCGCGGCGCTCTCGGCGCGTACGGGGTTGAGCAAGCCGAGCATCTGGGCATGGGAGACGGGCAAGACGATCCCACGGCGCAACAGCCTAGTCGCCCTCGCCGACGCCTTTGGAATCTCCGAGCGCGAGCTCATTATCGGGGGCTTCGCTGCGTCCGTAAGCGAGGGTCCGGACGTCGCGGGCAGTGCCGAGCAAATTCAGTCGCTGGTCGATGAGAGCAAGGAACGGATCGCGGCACTGGCCGGCGTACGGGCGACCAATGTGAAGATCCTCATCGAGTTTTGAACCGCGCCGCGGGCGTCGCACCAAAACGAGGGGCCAGCATCTCAGGCACCCGGCGCTTGATCGTAGACGAGCCGGAAACCGACATTACTGGTGCCGAGCCCCGGATCGCGGCCCTGCCGCGAGGCGGGGCGATAGCGCTGGCAATAATTGGGCGCGCACAGATAGCTGCCACCCTTCACCGTCCGCGACGGCATGCCGGGGTTGAGCGGATCATAGGCCCCATTCTCGCTCGGACCTTTAGGATTGTCCTTCTCGTCCGGATTGTGTCCGGGCCTGAAGAAGTCCGCGGTCACCTCCCAAACATTGCCAACCATGTCGTAGAGGCCGTTGGCGTTGGGCTTGTAGCAGCCGACCGGCGCGACGCCCTTGAAGCCGTCGCTTTCGGCATTGTAGTTCGGGAAGGCGCCCTGCCAGCTGTTCGCTTCCGCGGGCTGGACATTCTTCGACGGCTTGCCCGCGCTCGCGGCATATTCCCATTCAGCCTCGGTCGGAATGCGCCCTCCGCGCCATTTGGCATAAGCGACCATGTCGTCCCACGCGAGGTGGACGACCGGCTCGTTGTCGACCGGGCCGGAACCGGTCGGTCCATAGGGTTTTTTCCAGTTCGCGCCCGGCACATATTTCCACCAGTCGGCATAATTGTTCGACGGGAAATCGGGCGGCGTGAACACCGCCGACCCGGCTTTGAGCATGTCGGAGGGGATCTGGTCGACGGGCACCTGAAACTGCCTGGGATCGACGGGCTTTTCGGCGACGGTCACATAGTCCGCCGCCTCGACGAACTCGGCGAACTGGCGGTTGGTGACCTCGTGCGGGTCGATCCAGAAGCCGCCGACGGTGGTTTCGCGCACCGGCCCTTCCTCCCGATAGACATCGTCCTCGCCCATCGCGAAGCTGCCGCCCGCAAGCTTGACCGGCGTGTCGGCAATCGCCGGACATTTGCGCGCCGTCGCGGCCGCAACCTGCTCGCTCTCGGGCGCGTCGCCGGTGCCGCACGCCGCGAGGGTCGCGAGCAGCACGGCCCCGCCGAGCAGCGGCAAGAACACCAAGGGGGCCGAACGGGTCATCATCTTCTCCACCTGGGCGGCCTTACCGCCCGTACCGCAACCGGGGCTGGACGCTCTTCGGTCCCGGGTCAATGGGCGAGCGGCAGCAACGCGCCGCCGATGATCGCGCGATTAGGGCCCTCTAGCATCGACCACGGGGAGCCATTTCTTTCATCGCAAAATAGGTCGCCAATTCACGCCTTGCACGCCTAAGACTCTCCCGACGATCAGGGGAGAGCGAAACGCCGATGTCCGAAGCCCAGCCACAAAGCTATCCCGAAATCCGCGAAGCCGTGCGCCGCCTGTGCGCGGCGTTCCCGGGCGAATATTGGCAGGCGCTCGACCGCGACCGCATCTATCCGACCGACTTCGTCCGCACCCTCACCGAGGCCGGCTTCCTCTCGGTGCTGATCCCCGAAGACTATGGCGGGTCGGGCCTCGGCCTCGGCGCCGCAACCGCGGTGCTCGAGGAAATCCACCGCTCGGGCTGCAACGGCGGCGCCTGCCATGCCCAGATGTACACGATGGGCACGCTGCTGAAACATGGATCGGAGGCGCAAAAACAAGCCTATCTGCCCGCCATCGCGCGTGGCGAGCTTCGTCTGCAGGCGTTCGGCGTCACCGAGCCGAGCGCGGGAACCGACACCACGCGCATCCGCACCTCCGCCAAACGGGTCGGCGACCACTATGTCGTCAACGGCCAGAAGATCTGGATCAGCCGCGCCGAACATTCGGACCTGATGATCCTGCTTTGCCGTACCACCCCGCGCGAGGCGTGCGCCAAACCCTCCGACGGGATGAGCGTGCTGCTCGTCGACATGCGCGAGGCCGAGGGCAAGGGGCTGACGATCCGGCCCATCCGCACGATGCTCAACCATGCGACGACCGAGCTGTTCTTCGACGATTTGCAAGTCCCCGCCGCCAATTTGATCGGCGAGGAGGGAAAGGGCTTTCGCTACATATTGTCGGGCATGAATGCCGAGCGCATCCTGATCGCGTCCGAATGTATCGGCGACGGCCGCTTCTTCATCGACCGCGCCGCCGCCTATGCCAAGGAGCGCGAGGTTTTCGGTCGCCCGATCGGCGAAAATCAGGGCGTCCAGTTCCCGATCGCGCGCGCCTATGTCCAGCTCGCCGCCGCCGCCGAAATGGTCGACAAGGCGGCACGCCTCTTCGACGCCGGGCAGGACGGCGGGACCGAGGCCAATATGGCAAAGATGCTCGCATCCGAAGCGAGCTGGTATGCCGCCGATATGTGCATCCAGACCCACGGCGGTTTCGGTTTTGCCGAGGAATATGACATCGAGCGCAAATTCCGCGAAACGCGCCTCTATCAGGTCGCACCGATCAGCACGAACCTGATCCTGAGCCACGTCGCGACCCACGCGCTCGGCCTGCCCAAGAGCTTTTGAGGACAGCATGGATGATTTTTCCGCCTGGGTCGGCCGCAGCGAAACGCGTGAGGACAGCGCGACCGCCGCACCGCTCGCCGGCCTCGCGGCGCTGCTCGACCATGATGCTTCAAGGCCCGATACGGTGCCGCCGCTCGGCCATTGGCTCAATTTCCTGCCCGACGCGCGCCAGTCGGCGATCGGCGCAGACGGCCACCCGCGCCGTGACGACAACGGCCTGCTCCCGCCGATCCCGCTGCCGCGCCGCATGTGGGCGGGCGGGCGCGTCGAATTCCTTGCGCCGATACCGGTCGGTGCCGCGCTCACGCGCATCACGACGATCGAGGCGATCCGCCCCAAGCGCGGGGCGAGCGGCGACCTGCTGTTCGTAACCTTGCGCCACGACATCACGGCGGACGGCGTTCCGGCGATCCGCGAGGAACAGGATCTGGTCTATCGCGCGCCTGCCGCTGCTGCCGCGGCACCGGTCGAGCCCTCCCCGGTGCCCGACCCCGAACCCGCCGACGCGGTCCGCAGCGTGTCGCCCGACCCCGTGCTGTTGTTCCGCTACTCCGCGCTCACCTTCAACGCCCACCGCATCCATTACGACCGCGACTATGCGCAGGGGGTCGAGGGTTATGCCGGACTGGTCGTCCACGGGCCGCTGATCGCGACGCTGCTGATGGACCATTATCTGCGCGAGACGCCCGGCGCCGCGCCAAAATTCTTCAATTTCCGCGCCGAAGCCCCACTGATCGACGGCGCCCCCTTCGACCTCTGCCTCGCACGGCAGGAGGGCGGCGCAAGGCTATGGGCGCGCGATGCGGCGGGGCGGCCGACGATGCGCGCCGAGGTGACGACGTAGGAATTAAAAGTAAAACACCACCCTAATCTCGACGTGGCGCGCGCCGGGGGCGCTATACCGTCATAAGCATTTCGACATACTTGACGCTCATCACCCTAAATAGGATGATACCCGCCTCGCCACACTCCATTGGCGCGGGGGTGACAAAAGGGGTGGCAATGAAAACACTCGCGGCCTTGATACCGTTAGCGGCGCTCGGCATGGCGCCGCCGGAGAGCAGGGAGAATCTGTCCGGCGGCAGCGCATATTTTTCCGAATGCGTCGCCGGCAAAGCCTATTACACGGTTTGCCTGGGCTATTTAATGGGAATGGTCGACGCCCCCATCATGAACACCGGGAAAACACCCGATGAGGCGGTCTACTGCCCCCGCAGCGGTGCTACCTATGAGCAGAACCGCGACGTCTTTCACAAATATCTGCAGGAACACCCGGCGTATCGGCACATTTCCACGCACATGCTGTTCTTGATGGCGATGAATGAAGCCTTCCCGTGCAAAAGCTCCCCCTTCTTCACGATCGATCCGGAAACCGGCGAAATGTTTATTTCGCTGCCCAAGCCGCGCCCCGGCGCCTGATAGGCATAAGTGGTGCACCGCGACCGGCGAAGATGAGCATTACGGTTTCGCTATAGCGCTCTAGGGTTGCGCAACGCTTCTCTGTGTTGCGGTCCTATTTCGCAGGCATGAATATCTGAAAAGGGGTGGGAAGCGGACATCACCTCCCGCTGAGGCGCGCCTCTTCGATCTCGCCAGCCATCAGCTTCACTATCTCAAGCTGGAATGCCGCCAAGTCCGGATAATTCGTTTGGAATGAAGTTTTGACGCAGTCAGTCGGGTCATCCTGATCCGCTATTTCAACACGGACTGTCAGGTCTCCGCGTGCATTGGCCGGGGCAATTTCAACTCCTAGAACCTTCTCATACTCGCCGTTTTCGCTGTAACCCCATTGCTGGGCAAGAGGAGCGTCCGGGTCAATTGGATACGCCGAGAGCTTTTCGCCAAACTTTTTTACATCTTGCCACTGGACCCAAAAACCGCCGACTCCCGAACGACTTTCGGTGACCACGCGCATCTCCAGCCAACCGAAGTCGTCAAGGACATGAGTGGGAGTGCCGTCATATCGGTATCGGAATGTCAAAAAGCTCATAAGACGATTGTGGCTTGGAATTGGAACGTCCGCAATCGATCGTCAGCCGACCACGGGTTCGTCGTCGGCGGCACCAGACCGGCCGTGCCGCACTGCCTGCCTGCGTGTCGTTGCAAAGAACGCGGGTGGGCATTTCGCCGACCGATCATTTATCCAAGCCGGCGCGCTCGAATTCTCCTGCTGACGCCGCTGGCTCCCATCCACCGCCTAGAGCACGAAAAGAGGCGACCGCCGCGCGCGCGGTCGACGCGCGCGCCTGGATTCGCGCATCGCGCACCTCAAGAAGGCGCCGGTCGGCGTCGAGCACGTCGAGCAGGTTCGCGACGCCTCCCTTGTAGCCTGCAAAAGACGATTGCCGCGCCGCGGCCTGTGCATTTTCGGCCGCCGCCAGCAAATCGCCGCGCGTGCGCTGATTGATCAGGCTCGAGAGACCGTTTTCGACATCCTCCGACGCGCGAAGCACCGTCAGGCGATAGACCGCCAGCGCCTCGGCATTCCGGCCCTCGGCCGCGGCGATCTCGGCATCGACGCGGCCAAAATCGAACAGGCGCCATCGCAAACCCAAGATTCCGCTCGCCTGGACCGAATCGCCTCCGAACAAACCGCCAACGCCCATCGTCGCGGTCCCGAGCAGTCCGCTCAGCGAAAATTTCGGATAATATTCCGACATGGCAGCGCCGATCCGCGCGTTGGTGGCGGCCAGCGTCCGTTCGGCCGCGATGATGTCGGGTCGCCGCCGGATCATCGCCGCCGGGCCGCCGGCACTCGATATTACCGGAGGCGACGGTATCGCCGCAGCCGCAGCAAGGTCGCCGCGCGTCGCGCCGGGCTGCAGGCCCAGCAGAATGTCGAGCGCATTCATGGCCTTGTCGCGCTGCTCTTCCAGCTCCGGAACCGCCGCCGCAACCTGCGCCAAAGCTCCTTCGGCCTGCCGCAACTGATATTCCGCCGCCACGCCCTTGCGAAACTGCAGATCGACGAGATCCACGAGTTGCTTTTGAACCGCCCGCCGTTCGCGCGCGACCTCAAGCCGCGCCTGCAGCCCGCGAATGGCGATATAGGTGTCCGCCGTCTGCGCCGCGACGCTGAGTCGCGCGGCGACCGCGGCAGCCGCCGAGGCTTGCCAATCGGCGCGCGCGGCGTCTCGCGCGGCATCCCTGCCCCCAAACAGGTCGATTTCCCAACTCGCGCCGACGCCGAGGTCATAGGCCTGCGCTTCGCGCTCGAACCCGGGCAAGGCGCTCGCAATCCGGCCCTGTGGAGATTCCAGAGACTGGTAGGTTTCGGCGGCCGATCCGCTGATCTGTCCGCTCGGCAGCAGCGCGGCGTTCGCACTGCGCAGGCCAGCGCGCGCCTGGGCGACGCGCGCACTGGCTTGCTGAAGATCGAGATTCTGCGCGAGCGCCTGCTCGACGAGGCGCGCCAGCAGCGGATCGTCGAAGGATCGCCACCAGTTGACCAGATCGGCGTGCGCAGTGTCGCCCGCTCCGCCATCGAGTGCCGCGCCGCCGAGAAACGCCGGCGGCGCCTCGATTGCAGGCGCGACATAGGCCGGCCCGACGGCGCAACCCGAGAGCAGCGCGGCTATGAGATACAGGAGAGACTTTCGCATGATCGCGCTTCACCATTCAGTTGGGCAATATGTGACTAATGACAATATTGGTTACAATTTGTCAACCCCGCTCAACATGGCTATAGGAATTGGATGAGCAACGATCCATCCAGCAACAGCGCGCCTGCCCGCGGGCCGGCCGACCATGTCGTGCGCGAACAGATCATCGCCGCGGCGAACGAACATTTCGCCCATTATGGCTATGCCAAGACGACCGTGTCCGACCTTGCGCGCAAGATCGGCTTCTCGAAAGCCTATATCTATCGCTTTTTCGAATCGAAGCAGGCGATCGGCGAGGCGATCTGCGCCAACTGCCTGGGCGGCCTCTACGAGCAGGTCAGGCTCGCGGTCGACGAAGGGCAAGACGCGACCGATAAACTGCGGCGTTTCGCCAAGACTGTGACTGCGGTCGGCGTCGAACTTTTCTTCCATGATCGGCGAATCTACGAGATTGCGGCCAATGCCTCGACCGAAAAATGGCCGGCGACACTGGCCTATAGCGAGCGGCTGCGCCAGCTGATCGAAGATATCGTGCGCCAGGGGCGCGAGAGCGGCGAATTCGAGCGGAAGACGCCGCTCGACGAGACATGCCGGTCGATCTCCTACGCCTTTCTGCCCTTCACCGATCCCGTCTGCCTCGAACGCAGCCTCGATCTCCTGCCCGATGCGCAGGTCGAGATCACGAGCCTCGTTCTGCGCAGTTTAGCTCCATAGCCGTATGTGACTAGTTGACAAACTGGTCACAAGTTGACATGTGGGCTCGACCTCTAAGGGAGAATCTGCGTGTCGAGACAGGTTTGTGCGCGCTGGGCGGGCACTTTTATCATGGCAGCCATGCTGGCCAGTTGTGGCGAAACCCCGGACGACCCGCGTGCGAAGCCGCCGCTGGTGCGCACGGCAGAAGCCGGTGTCGCTGGTGCAAGCGAGCGCGAATTCTCGGGCGTTGTCGGCGCGCGCGTCCAGAGCGACCTCGGCTTTCGGATTGGCGGAAAGATCACTGCGCGGCTCGTGGATGCTGGACAGCTGGTCCGCCGCGGCCAGCCGCTGATGCGTATCGACCCGGCCGACTACCGGCTGGCGGCGGCGGCCGCCGCCGGAACAGTCGACGCCGCGCGTGCCCGCGCGATTCAGACGGCCGCCGATGAAAACCGCTACCGCGATCTCGTCGGCGCAGGCGCCGTGTCGGCCTCGGCTTACGACCAGGCGAAGGCGGCGGCGCGCGCCGCGCGCGCCGATCTGGCGTCGGCCGAAGCGCAGCTGGGAGCGCGGCGGAACGACGCCGGCTACACGCTGCTCGTCGCAGACGCTGACGGTGTCGTCGCAGAAACGCTCGGCGAGCCCGGCCAGGTTGTTGCCGCGGGCCAGACCGTCATTCGGCTGGCACGGTCAGGACCACGCGAAGCGGTGGTCCAGCTTCCCGAGACGCTGCGGCCTGCCCTCGGCACCATCGCGCGGGCGGAGACCTATAGCGGGCTGAGCGGAGCCGCGACCCTGCGCGAGCTCAGCGCGGCTGCCGATCCCGCGACCCGCACCTTCGCCGCAAAGTTCACGCTAGCGGGCGCCCCGGCCAGCGCACCGCTCGGATCGACGGTCACGATCCGCCTTGGAGCCCCCGACGATACCGGCCGCATTTCGGTGCCGCTCGCGGCGATCGACGATCGCGGCCGCGGTCCCGGCGTCTGGGTCGTGCAAGGCGGCAAGGTCCGCTTCCGCCCGGTCAAGATCGCGGCGCTCGGCGAGGAGACAGCGACGCTAGCGGGCGGCCTGCGCACCGGCGAACGCTTCGCGGCGCTCGGTGTGCACCTGCTTCGCGAGGGCCAGCCCGTGCGCATCCAGACGGGAGCCGCCCGGTGACCGAAACCCCCGAGACCGGGAGCCGGTTCAACCTCTCCGCTGTCGCGGTGCGCGAGCAATCGATCACGCTCTTCTTCATCATCGCGATTATCCTCGCAGGAACCGTCGCTTTCCTCAAACTCGGACGTGCCGAGGATCCCGCCTTCACGATCAAGATCATGACCGTGGTGACGGCATGGCCGGGTGCGACGGCGCAGGAGATGCAGGACCAAGTGGCCGAACCGCTCGAGAAAAGACTGCAGGAACTGCGCTGGTACGACCGCAGCGAAACCTTTACGCGGCCCGGCCTCGCCTTCACGACCTTGACGCTGCGCGACAATGCCCCGCCCGCCATCGTCCAGTCCGAATTCTATCAGGCGCGCAAGAAGATCGCCGACGAGGCGCCCAAATTGCCGCGCGGGGTCGCGGGTCCGTTCGTGAACGACGAGTATAGCGACGTCACCTTCGCGCTCTATGCGCTGAAAGCGAAGGGCGAACCGCAGCGGCACCTTGCCCGCGAGGCCGAACAGCTTCGCCAGCGTCTGCTCCACGTCCCGGGCGTCAAGAAGGTCAATATCGTCGGCGAGCAGCCCGAGCGCATCTATGTCGAATTTTCGCACGAACGGCTGGCGACGCTCGGCATCGCGCCGCGCGCCATTTTCGCGGCGCTCGCGCAGCAGAATATGATCACCCCGGCAGGCGCGATCGAGGCGAACGGACCGCAGGTCCAAGTCCGGATCGACGGCGCGTTCGACGATCTCGAAAAGATCGGCAGCCTTCCCATCATCGCGCAAGGCAGGACATTCCGCCTCTCCGATATTGCGGCGGTGCGCCGCGGCTATGAGGATCCCGCGACCTTCCTGATCCGCAGCGAGGGCGAGCCCGCACTCCTGCTTGGGGTGGTGATGCGCGAAGGCTGGAACGGCCTCGATCTTGGCAAGTCGCTCAAGGCGGAAGTCGCTAGCATATCCTCCGAGCTACCGCTCGGCATGTCGCTGACCCCCGTCACCGACCAGGCAGTGAACATCGCCTCGGCAGTCGACCAGTTCATGACGACCTTTCTCGAAGCCCTGGCGATCGTGATGGTGGTAAGCCTGATTGCGCTCGGCTGGCGCGTCGGCATCGTTGTCGCGGCCGCCGTGCCGCTCACCCTGGCCATTGTGCTCGTCATCATGTGGGCGACCGACCGGGTTCTCGATCGCATCACGCTGGGCTCGCTGATCCTGGCGCTGGGGCTGCTCGTCGACGATGCGATCATCGCGATCGAAATCATGGTTGTCCGCATGGAAGAGGGGTTCGACCGGATCAAGGCGTCGGCCTATGCGTGGAGCCACACCGCGGCGCCGATGCTCGCCGGAACGCTGGTGACGGTAATCGGACTGATGCCCGTGGGGTTCGCGCGGTCGACCGCCGGCGAATATGCCGGAAATATCTTCTGGGTTGTGGGCTTCGCGCTCATCGCATCCTGGGTCGTGGCGGTCGCGTTCACGCCCTATATGGGGGTGAAGCTCCTGCCTGTGATCAAGAAGGTCGAGGGCGGGCATGAGGCAATCTATCAGACCCCTCGCTACCAGAAGGCCCGCTCGATCGTTCGCTGGGCGGTCGAGCGCAACCGGCTGGTGACCGCCGCGACGCTGGCGGCTTTCCTGGTCGCCGGCGCCGGCATGATATTCGTGAAGAAGCAGTTTTTCCCCGCCTCCGACCGTCCCGAGGTGCTCGTCGAAGTGCAGATGCCCAAGGGCACTGCGATCGAGCGGACCGACGCGACGACGAAGACGGTCGAGGCCTGGCTGCGCAAACAGCCCGAGGCGAAGGTCATCACCGCCTATGTCGGCCAGGGCGCGCCGCGCTTCTTCATGTCGCTGTCCCCCGAACTTCCCGATCCGTCCTTTGCCAAGATCGTCGTGCGAACCGGCTCCGAGGATGAGCGCGATGCCCTGAAGGTGCGTCTGCGCGGCGCCGTCGCCGAAGGGCTCGCGCCGGCGGCGCAGGTCCGCGCGGCGCAGCTCGTGTTCGGGCCCTACTCGCCCTACCCGGTCGCGTTCCGCGTTGCCGGCCCCGACACTGCCAAGCTCCGCACGATCGCCGACCAGGTGAAGGACATCCTCGCCAGGGACCCGATGATGCGCACGGTCAATGCTGACTGGGGCGAGCGCGTTCCCGTGCTTCATCTGAGGCTCGACCAGGACCGGCTTCGCGCCCTCGGCCTCACCTCCGCCGATGTCGGCGAGCAGCTGCAGTTCCTGCTCTCGGGCGTTGCGGTGTCGGAGGTCCGCGAGGATATTCGCGGCGTCGAGGTGATCGCCCGCTCGCAAGGGCCCGCCCGCCTCGACCCTGCCCGCGTCGCCGATTTTACCCTCGCAGGCGCGAACGGCGCACGCATATCGCTCGGGCAGGTCGGCAAGCTCGAGGTCCGGATGAACGAGCCGATCCTCCATCGCCGCGACCGCGTTCCCACCATCACCGTGCGCGGCGACATCGCCGACGGCTTGCAACCCCCCGACGTCTCGCAGGCGATGTACGCGAAGCTCCAGCCGGTCATCGACACGCTGCCGCCAGGCTATCGCATCGACATGGCGGGCTCGATCGAGGAAGCGGGCAAGGCTAATGCGGCGCTCGCTCCGATCTTCCCGATCATGATCCTCCTGATGATGGTCGTTATCATCCTGCAGGTTCGGCAGTTTTCGGCGATGGCGATTGTATTGCTGACGGCGCCCTTGGGACTGGTCGGGGTTGTGCCGACCCTGCTCGTCACCGGTCAGCCGTTCGGGTTTAACGCGATCCTCGGTCTGATCGCTCTCGCCGGCATCCTGATGCGCAACACGTTGATCCTGATCGGGCAGATCCAGGATAATCAGAAGCTGGGTCTTTCTCCCTTCGACGCGGTCGTCGAGGCCACCGTTCAGCGATCGCGACCGGTCGTGCTGACCGCGCTCGCTGCTGTTCTCGCCTTCGTGCCGCTGACCACTTCGGTGTTCTGGGGATCGATGGCTTACACTTTGATCGGCGGCACGCTGGTCGGCACGATCCTGACGCTCGTCTTCCTGCCGGCGCTTTACACACTCTGGTACAGGATCGGTTCGGAAGGAGATGCCCGGCCCGCGACAACGCGTACTGGCACCCGCTTCCCCCTGTTGGCGCGTTTCGGCGCGATGCGCAGGATCATCTCAAGGAGGTTCACGCGATGAGTATCGGGAAAAGGCTTGGCGCCGCATGGCAGCGATTTGCTGCGGTTGCCCATGCCATGGACTATGATGAGCCTGCCGCAACGGCTTCGCTTGTCGCGGGGCTAGATGCGCGTGTCCGTCAGCAAGCTGCGGATCTCGCCACCATTTCAGCGCGAATGGACAGGCTCGCCGCTCAAATAGCGCAATCTTCCCAGCCTGATCCGCCGCAGTGAGGGCAACCGAAGGATGCCGCGCCGCATGGTAGATGAGAAAGAAGCGTGCGCGCGGCTCGGAGACCGCGACCACCCGGAAGCGCTAATCGATGAAAGGATGACCCGATGAAATATTATCTGTGCAAATATCTGCCGCCACGCTCCGACTTCCTTGCCACCATGACCGACGACGAGAAGATATGGATGGGACAGCATGGCGCCTATCTGGACAAGCTGCTCGCCAAAGGACAGATTGTCGCCCACGGCCCGGTGATGGACCCGAATGGCGGCTATGGCGTCTCGCTCTACCGGATCGACGACGACCAGGACATCGAGGCGCTGACCGGTCAGGACCCGATCGTGAAGAACGGTGTCGGTCATTACGAACATTTCAGCATGCTGCACCTGCACGCGCGCGACTGACGTTTTTCCAGCTGCGGGCACGGCAGGGGATCGCGTTTGCCGCGCATCACTTGTGGGCTATCGATCGCCGGTGGGGGTCTTGGCTGCTTCTTTATCGGCAGCGCAGGCCGGGGATTTGTGACAAGTCGCCCGCCGATCAAAGCTCGTGGATATTGCAGCCGCGCGCCTCCAATATCGGACGCATCTCCCAATAGGCGGCGGGCGTCCGGGTCAGCGGGATATAGGGGTGAAGGTGATGGACGATATGGAACTGCATCCCCATCGAGCCGATATTTCCCAATCGCGAGCGGAAACTCCGCGTGTCGCGATAACGGCCGGTTTCCTTCGCCGGGTGGTGCGGTGCCCACGACAGGTATAACGCCACATAGACCAGGCCGATCTGCAGCGGCAGCCACCAGAGGAAGAACGCTTCCAGCGCAAGGCCGGACCAAGCGAGAGTGAACAGGACGGCAAAGTACGTCATCTTGAACCCGACGCTCTGCAGGATCAGATCCTTGCGATTGCCCCGTGCGAGACAGGCCGCATAGTCCCGGCTGCGCTGGCCGTCGGGCTGACTCTCGCGGATGATCTTGCGGACAGCATGCCAGGCGCTGTCGGCGTGGGTCGTATGATCAGGATCGAGTGCAGGGTCGTTGGCGTGCTTGTGATGCTCGAGATGGGTGAACCGTAGCACGGCGAAGGGACTGACGATCATCCAGGACGTGGCGTGCCCGACCAGTTCATTGAGCCAGCGCCACTTAGTGCCCGGCCGGGCGATGATGTCGTGCTGAGCCTCATGCGTCGGCAGATACACCAGCATGATGTTGATCGTCGCGATAGAGAACGCGGCCCAAAGCGGCAGGTAGCCGAGGATCACCAATGGCCATAGACATAGCCAGCATGCCATGTTGCCAAATGCCCACAGCAGGATTTCCCACGGAAATTGACCGCTGTGCCGGCGCGCGATTTCCCGCTCTAGCTTCATCAACTCGGCTTTCGACAGGGTGCTGACATCGATAGGCGGAGCGGTCATATCCAACGTCCCCTTATTTGCGCAACGAGCCCCCAGCCGCCGCCGACAAGGAGTGCGATAACCAAGGGCGCGGTCCCGAGAGGCCGCACCCACCCCAAGCTTTCGACGCCCTGTGCGATCACGGGGACCAGAAAGCCGAATGCGAATATCAGCGGCATGAAATCCAGTAACCGCAGCATGCCGCGCGCCTCTTTTGCCTTCGCCGGGTCTTTCATGCGGCACATCTTTCGGCAGCGTCTCGGCCGAGGGCAGCAAGACGGTCCAGGAGGTCGTGCCGGAATGAATCGCTGGCATCGGCAGCCAAGGCGAGGATGAACCCCCGCTTGATCCGATAGCGTGACATCGCAAGGCTGATGGTGCCGAAAGCCCATTCTCGCGTCGGCCCGAGATAGGCGTAAAACATCTGTTCGGTAACATCCCGGGTGCTGACGTTGCCGCGTAGCAGGCCTTGAGCGCGGGCCGCTTCACAGGCCGGGAGCGCGATCGTCATGGCGGCTTCGCCCAGCGCTGGATGCGAGCCGACATCTCCCCGCAGGCCGTAGCCACCGGCAATGCGATCCTGGCAGAAACTGAGCGCGCGGTGGTAGGTCTCGTCGCTTTCGACCATGTCGACAGCTTCGTCGGCGATCGCCTCGATCCATTCGAGACAGGAATCGAATTCCAGCAGCGAGAGCCGATGCTGGACATGCTCCGCGCCGGCCTTGGCAAGCGCGCGAACGATATCGTCCTTGCCGCCGATGAGATTGTAGAGCGTGGGGGCGGAAACGCCGGCAACCTGCGCCAGGCCGCGCGTGGTCAGCGCGTCAAAACCGTTTTCCGCAATGATCGATCGGGCCGCATCGAGAATACGGTCGCGTCGCTCGTTCATGTTGCGCATCCGCGTTGACATGATCGTTCTCCCTGAACGGAAAATAGATCATGTCAATTTCTTTATCAATGATAAACTTTTGTCCTTCTCCGACCTCATCTGCAGGAATTTCGCAGCCTCAGATCAACTATCCCGTCGCGATAGAGCGCGGCGGCGTATCCTTGGAAGTGGCAGCATGCACGCCGGTCATATCGATTCACTCCGACATTTGTGCGCCTGAACCGCGCGGCACGAATTCGCTTGCCTATCCCGATGATCGCATATACTTCAATGATTGAAGTTATAAAAAGCACGGAACCTATGAAACCAAAATCCTTCGCCGGAATGCGCTGCTCGATCGCGGGCGCGCTTGAATCAATCGGGGATCGCTGGGCGCTGCTGTTGATCCGCGACCTGTCGCTCGGTCTCCGCCGCTACGACGAACTTCGGGCGAGCACGGGCATTCCCGATGCGACGCTGGCCGCTCGCCTCAAGCATCTGACGGCAGCGGGCATCGTCGAGCGCGTGCGCTACCAGGAGCGTCCCCCACGCGACGAATATCGCCTGACGCCGAAAGGCCGCGATCTCTGGAAGGTCAGCGTGGCGCTTCGCGAATGGGGAGATCGCTGGGACGCCACCGGATTTGGCCAACCGACGATGGAAATGGTCGATCGCGACAGCGGTCATCCGCTCGTGCTCGCGCTGGTCGATGCCGAGACGGGCCTGCCGGTCCCCTCCGATCGCGTCCAGCTTCGCCCCGGCCCCGGCGCCGACGACATGGTGCGGCGCCTTCTCGAACCCAACACAGGAGCAACACAATGACCCAGGAAATCGAACTCTTTTACGACTTTCGCAGTCCCTATGGATATCTAGCCTTCACCCAGCTGCGCGACATGGACGTCGCGATCCGCCTGCGGCCGATGAAGATTCTGACGGTGATGGACAAGGTGGGTAATGTCCCGACGACCATCACCTGCGCAGCCAAGGGTCGCTATGCGCGCGCAGATCTCGGCCGCTGGGCGGCGCGATATGGCGTCACGCTCAATCCTTCGGACATGCGCGACAATGACGGCGATGCCTGCTCGCGCGCCGTGCTTGCCGCAGGCACTCCAGCCGAGGCCGGAGCGATCACGCTGGCTCTTTACCGGGCGTGCTGGAGCGAGGGAAAAACCCTTACGACGAACGACGATATTCTTTCCGCGATCGCCGCAGCAGGCCTCGACGCGGCACCGATTGCGGAGCGCATCGACGCAGCGGACGTCGTCGCGCAGCTCGACGCCAATACCGAGGAAGCGGCGGGACGCGGTGTGTTCGGTTCGCCGTCGGTCTTCGTCGGCGACACTTTGTTCTTCGGCAACGACCGGCTCGATTTCGTGCGCGAGGAACTCGCACGCCTGGAGGAAGCAGCATGAGCAACACCAAGCCCCTCGCTCTCGTTACCGGGGTTGGCCCAGGAACCGGCGCTTCAGTGGTCCGGCGGTTCGCGGAAGGCGGCTATCGTGTCGCGATGCTCGCGCGCGACGCCGACCGGCTCGCAGCGCTTGCGAAGGAAATCCCAGATACAGTCGCTCTCCCCTGTGACGTGAGCGATGCCGATGCGCTCAAGCAGGCGATCGACAGTCTCGGCGCCCCGAAGGTCGTCGTGCACAATGCGGTCGGCGGCGCCTTCGGCACCTTCTCGCAGATCGAGGCGGAGGTCCTGCAGCGCAATTTCGAGATCAACACGATGGCGCTTTTGCACCTCGCGCGCCTGGCGACGCCGGCGATGATCGCCGCGGGCGAAGGCGCGCTGATCGTCACCGGCAACACCTCGGCGCAGCGCGGACGCGCGGCCTTCGCCGGCTTCGCGCCGACCAAGGCGGCACAGCGCATCCTCGCCGAATCGCTGGCGCGCGATCTCGGTCCGAAAGGAGTCCATGTTGCCTATCTGATTATCGACGCGGTGATCGACGTGCCGTGGCAGCGCGAGCGCTTGCCCGATGCAGCCGACGATTTCTTTATCTCGCCCGCCTCGATTGCCGGCGAGGTCTTCCATCTCGCGCACCAGCCGCGCGATGCCTGGTCGTTCCTCGCCGAGGTTCGTCCCTTCCACGAGCCCTGGTGAGCAGGATGGACGCTGCCGACGAAAGCGGCCTTGCTGGCCTCGCGCAGTTGCGCGCCTGGATCGAGAGCGGCTTTCAACCGCCGATGGGCGGAACACTCGGCTTCGCGCTTGTCGAAGTCGAGCGCGGGAAGGCGGTTTTCGAGGGACGTCCGGACCGCAGCGTTTATAATCCACTCGGCTCGGTCCATGGCGGCTATGCCGCGACGCTGCTCGACAGCGCGTGCGGCGTCGCGATCGCATCGATGCTCGGCCCCGATCGCGGTCACACGACGCTGGAGTTGAAGATATCCTATCTGCGAGCACTGACCGAAAGCAGCGGTACGGTTCGTGCGGTCGGCCGCGTCGTATCGCTGGGTAGCCGGGTCGGTTTTTCCGAGGCCACGCTGCACGATGGCGACGGGCGGCTCTGTGCCACCGCGACATCGACGCTGCTCGTCTTCGACGCGCGACCACATGTGCCTGGCCAGGGAACGATTGTACGAGGAGAATGAAATGAAGGCCTTCGCCATCGACGCCTACAAGGGCGAATTGTCGCTGCGGGATGTGCCTGATCCGGTGGCGGGACCCGGACAGGTCGTGGTGGCGATCGCCGCCGCGAGCGTTAATCCGATCGACGTCAAGCTGCGCGAGGGCGAGTTCAAGGCGATCCTCCCGCACAGGATGCCCTTCATCCTCGGCAGCGACCTTGCCGGCACGGTGGTTGCGCTCGGTCCGGGCGCCGACCGGTTCCGGATCGGCGACGAGGTCTTTGCCTGCCCGAACAAGGACCGCATCGGCACCTTTGCCGAGCGGATCGCGATCGATGAAGCCGACCTCGCGCTCAAACCGCCAAGCCTGACCATGGCCGAGGCGGCCGCACTGCCGCTCGTGGCGCTGACCGCGTGGCAGGTTCTGGTCGAGCGCGCGAAGCTTGGGCCGGGCCAGAAGCTTCTGGTCCATGCCGGCTCGGGCGGGGTCGGGACGGTTGCAATCCAGCTCGCCAAGCATCTCGGCGCCACCGTGGCGACCACCGCGGGCACCGACAATATCGCGCTGGTGAAGAGTCTTGGGGCCGATGTCGCCATCGACTATCGGAAGGAGGATTTCTCTGAGACGCTCAGCGGCTACGACGTGGTCCTCAACACGCTCGGTCCGGACGTTCTCGAAAAGTCGCTCAAGGTCCTGAAACCTGGCGGCAGACTCATCTCGATTTCCGGCCCGCCCGACGCGGCCTTCGCGCGCAGCATCGGCGCCAATGCCATCGTCCGGCTGCTGATGCGCCTCTTGAGCTTCAAGATCCGGCGCAAGGCGCAAAAGCACGATGTCGATTACAGCTTCCTGTTCATGCGTGCCAACGGAGCACAGCTGGCAGAAATCGCCGAGCTCGTCGAGGATGGGGTCATACGGCCCATCATCGACAGCATGTTCGGTTTCGCCGAGACTCCCGAAGCGATAAACCGCGTGGCGTCGGGACGCGCACGTGGAAAGGTGGTTATCGCCGTCGCCGAAACTCCTCCACAAATTCGGGAAATCGCGGCAGCGTGACTATATCTATTGAAACCGCGGATTCAGCCGCTGCTGATCACGACGGCGGATTGACCGCAGGCAGGCTGATCCTGCTTGCGAGCCTGGCCGCGCTGGGGGCGCTTGCCACCAATATCATGCTGCCCGCCTTTCCCGAAATGGCGCGCGCGTTCGGGGCGTTACCGCACGAGCTCGCCTGGACGCTCTCGATCTTCTTCGTTGTCTTTGCGCTGGGCCAGCTGGTTGTCGGCCCGATGGCGGATGCCACCGGACGCGCGCCCTTCGTCCTCGGAGGCCTGGCGATCTTCGTCGTCGGCAGCCTGATCTGCGCGCTTGCGCCATCGCTACCGGTCATGATCGCGGGCCGAGCCATCCAGGCGTTCGGCGCCTGCACGGCTTCGGTTCTCGCCCGCGCGATTGCGCGCGACCTCTACCACGGCCCGGAACTCACGCGCGCGCTAGCGCTGGTGATGATCGCGATGGCGGCGGCGCCCGGTTTTTCGCCTGCCCTTGGCACGGGCATGACGCTGCTGCTCGGCTGGCGCAGCATCTTCCTGCTCGTTGCGGGCGCGGGCGCACTGGTTGCCGTCTGCTACTGGGTCAGCGCCGGCGAGACATTGCCCGCCGCGCAGCGGCGCTCGGCCCGGCCAGCTGCAATCGCCCGGACCTACGTCGAACTCGCGTGCGACCCCCGCTTCATCCGTCCCGCGCTTGGCGTCAGCCTCGTCATCGGTTGCCTCTACAGCTTCTTCGCCGCTGCGCCGTCGATCCTGATGGCCGATCTGGGATTAAGCGCGGCGGACCTCAGCCTCTTTTTCGCGGCGACGGTTGCGGTGGTCTTCGGCAGCGGGCTGATGACCGCCCGGCTCGCGCGGCGCTGGGACGCACCGCGCGTCGGCATGGCGGGCATCGTGATCGCCCTGACGGGCGGGGTGTGGCTGGCCGTCCAGGGCAGCGCGCCCACGCAATTCCAGTTCATGGCGGCGATCACCTTGTTCCTGGCGGGCATGGGCCTCGTCAACCCGGTGGCCACCGCGATCGCGCTCGAACCGTTCGGCGACCGGGCGGGCATCGCATCGGCGTTGCTCGGCTTCCTGCAAATGGCATGCGCGGCGCTCGGCACCGCATTGATCGGGTCGCTGCCGATCGGACCGGCCGCCGCCTATGCGCTGGTCGTCTGCGGCGGAACGCTGCTGGCCGCCCTCATATTCTATCCGGCTTTGCGCAATCGTTCGGACCTGACGAACGCGCCTGGTTCGACAGCATAGCCGAAGCCGACCTCGTCACGGAAGGAAAAGGACATGATCCAGCGATTTGCCGATTGGCTGAGGCGTATGGAAGCCGCGTGGGCCGCGGCCTCGCGGAGCGATTTCGAGATTCTCGCGTCCGAGCTGACCGAACTCCGCGAGAAAGTTCGTCAGCTCGAAGCGAAAGACTGACTTCCGCAATTCGTTCGTTCGCTCGCTCGAACCGCGTTTCCCTCTTAGCAGCCTAGCAAATCCGCAAGCCCCGTCAGGCTGTCCGTCATCCAGTTCCAATTCTGCGCCGCGTCGGCATCGGGCGCGCGGCGACCGCCATATTCCTGTGGACGGTCGATATGAGCGGTCAAGAAACCGCACGCGCGCGCTGCGGCGAGGTCGCTGTGATGCGCAGCGACCAGACATATCTCTTCCGGCGCGACGCCAAGGATCGCCGCGGTGCCCAGATAGGCTTGCGGGTCGGGCTTGTAGGTACGAGTCACTTCGGCACCGAGAATAGCATCCCATGGCAAACCCGCCCGCCGCGCCATCGCCACCATCAATGCGATGTTGCCGTTGCTGAGCGTGACGACCGGAAAGCGGGTTTTCAGCCGCGTCAGCCCCGCGACCGCATCGGGCCAGGGATCAAGCCGGCGCCACGCTCGCACCCACTCGCTCAGGAGATCGTCATCGATAGCCGCCGGGTCGATAGCGAAGGTGTGCAACGTCTGCTCGAGCATTTCACGGTGCAGTACGTCCAGTGCCACGAAGCCGCGCCCAGATTCACGAAAGGCACGCATCACATCAATATAACGGAACCGCCAGCTGTCGGAAAATTCGGCCGCGTCGGCATCGGCACGTCCGATCTGCGCAAGAAACGCGGCGGATTCGCGGATGACACTGGTGCGCCAATCGACCACCGTCCCGAACACATCGAATGCCAGAACCTTGGGGGGCGTGGCGCAAGTCACGAGCCTTGCCTTGCTTTCCACCTGCAGGGCATGGGCCACCCTCAGATTTTGTTCCTCAGTGTCCATCAGCCCTGCCTCAGCCCGTTCGATCGCTGCGTACGCCCGGCGCCTCCCCTCTCCTTCTAACAGAGGCCCCGGGAGTGCCAAGCGCCTCGCTTTTCGTGGCGCCGAGCCTCAAATATGAACAATTTTGGCCGAAAGCCGACCGGCGGCTTGCAACTCCGATTGGAACAAACGGACGCTCCGTACCTGGGCGTCATTGCCGTAGGTCGTCATTTTGCAGCGCTGCCTGATTGGTACGCTGCGGTAGAACAGTCTCAGGCCTTTCTCACGATCCCATTCGCCAACATCCGGTCACACACAAACATTTTTTCAAGCGGGACGTCACAGCATCGGACGCCCGCTCGTCAGGCATGGTGACGCCGATATCGGCTCAGGAAGAAAGGAAGATCAGATGAAGCGGTTGAATTGGTCCGAAGTCGCTCCCGCCGGAGCGAAGGCCCTGTACGGTGTGCACCATTACGTCACCAATAACACCGCCCTCCCGGCAGAGCTGATTCACCTTGTATTCCTCCGGGTCTCCCAGATCAACGGATGCGCTCACTGCATCGATCTGCACACCCGGGACCTTCTCAAGACCATGCCGATCGACAAGGTCGCGCTGCTTCCAGTGTGGGACGAAGTCCCGCATCTGTTCCCCGACCAGTATTGCGCGGCACTGGCTTGGGCCGAGGAAGTCACGCGCGTCAGCGAGACACATGCTTCCGATGCGGCCTATGCGGCAGCAGCCGAGGCCTTCGAGCCGAAAGACCTCGTGGACCTGACGATCGCAATTGCGGCGATGAACGCCTTCAACAGGCTGGGCGCACCATTTCGTCTTCCGGTTGCGGTCAAGCCCTGAGGTGTGAGCGCTGCTCTTTTTGGCGTTATGGTACAATATCAGGTCTACCAGCAAAGCTAACCGCGCCATGCGACCCAAGAGAGCTTGTCCTTTCAGGAAACACGGCTCTTCATCTTACGCCCGTCCGATTTCGATCGGGCGGGCGTTCTTTTGGGCAAATCGTCGTTAATGGCCGTTTGGAGACCATCCGCTTTCGGATGCAAGTCTTCAAAAGCGGCTATTCGAGCGCGATAATGGTTTTCGAAAATTGTCGGACTATTTGAGACATTCGGTGCGGTCTGCTCAGCCCTTGTAGAACATCCATCCAATCATCACCGCGCCGGTCGCGATCAGCACCGCCGACAGCCACCGCCACCGTCCCGTCCCGTGCCACATCGCGTTCCAGATTGGACGCTCGACGATCGCCGCGCGCGCGCTGTGCGCGATGCGGTGCGAATAGATGGCAGCGCCCGATAGTGCGAGACCGGTCATCAACAGTCCGAAGAGGAACCAGGGAACGCGGGTCCAATAGCCCGCGAAGGTTCCGAAATGCAGCGGATCGGCCATTTCGGAGATACGCTGGTGAACGCCCAGATCTCCCCCGTCGCTGGTCATCACGACGCGCGCCGACGCGGCATCGATCCACACCGCATTCGCACGCGGACGCACCAGCCACGCGCTTCGCTGGCCCTGAAAGACGAATGCGCCTGATTTCTCGTCGGGGAATTGGACTGACTCGATTTCGAGCGCCGGGTCGGCGCGTCGCACCGTCGTGACGCTTGCGGCTAGCGCGTCAGCCGCGCCCATTGTGCTATCCGCCGGCGGCAGCGCAACCTCGCTTGCCGGCTCGGGCAGATCGGGCGCATCGCCGCCCAGCGTTTCGACCAGATACCAGAGGCCCGTCAGCGCGATCAGTGCGACGAACCACAGGCTCCACACCCCCGCCAACCGGTGAAAATCGCCCCATGCGGTGCGCGCGTCGCGCCAGCGGATCGGCTTGAAAAAGCCCCGCCACCATTTGCGGTAAACGACAAAGGATGTCGCGACGCTGATGAGCAGCAGGATCGACAGCGATGCCACGATCGGAATGCCATATTTGGTCGGCAGGTTCAGGTGGCGGTGGAGGTTGCGCAGCACGCGCTGGCTGTCGACAAAACCCTGTTCGCCCTGCACCCGGCCGGTCCTCGGATGGACGTGCAAATAGCCGCGACTTTCGTCGGCGCGCTGGAACGCGACCCGCGCGGCAAAGGCGCTAGCGGTCGGCCGGGCGATATAGTTGATCGTCGCGACACCGGGATAGCGCGCCGAATTCTGCGCAACTAAATCCCAGCGCGGCGGACCTTGGACCGACGACGGCGCGACACGCAGCGTCGGATGAAGCAGCCAGTCGATCTCGGCGCTGAGCACCGCGAGCGTCCCGGTGAACAGGATGAACGCGAGGAACAGCGACAGCTTGAGACCGACCCATTGGTGGACGACCCACCACAGCCGCCTCCCGCTGGCCTTCTTGGCTTTGATCGGAACGGCCGCGCCGGTCACGGGTCAGCTTCCCCTAAAACTTATACCCCACTTCGACAAAGGCCGAGCGCGGCTCGCCCGGGAAATGCCCGCCGCGGTCGTTAAAGCCCGACGCGGCATAGGTTTTGTCGAAGATATTGTCGACGCGCAGCCGCACGTCCCACGGCCCGCGGGTCCAGTTCACCGATCCGTCGAAGACGAAATAGGGATTGATCGACTGGTTCGACAGGCTGATCCGCTTCGCGACATAATCGCCGCCGAAGGCAAAGGCGAGCCCAGTGCTCGGGATCTGATAGCGCGTCCAGAACCCCAGCTTGGCCTTCGGGGCATTGGCAAAACGACCGTTCTGCACCGAATTGGTCGGCGGGGTGCGGCCGTTGTCCTTGGTGATCTTGGTGTCGTTGAAGGCATAGGTCACCGTCAGCACCCAATTGTCGGTGAGGTCGGCCGCGACGTCGAGGTCGAACCCCTTCGACGTCACTTCGCCGAATGCGATGAAATTGTTGAACCCGTCGCCTTCGGGGTCGCCGCGCGGGTCGGACTGGAGCAGGTTCTGGCGTGTGATCTGATAGATCGACAGGCTGCTCTGGACACGCCCGCCGAGCAACGCGGTTTTGATCCCCCCCTCGATCATGTCGCCCGTCGTTGGCGCAAAGGGCCCGCCGGCGCGCGGGTCCTGCGACGAAATGCCCTGTGGCTCGAAACTGGTCGCATATTGGGTGAACAGCGATATGTCGTCGCGCACGCGCCAGACGAGGCCGAGGCGATAAGTCTCATCGCTGCCCTTGAAACCCGTCCGCGTGCCATTTGCCGCGACCGCAATGTCCTCGAACCTGTCGGTGCGGATGCCCGCCACCGCGATCAACCGGCCGACGGTCAATTCGTTGAGCACATAAAAACCGTGGCGCTTGGTCTTGCTCAATGTCGTCGTCGCGGCCGGCATATTATATTTTGTCGGATCGCAGGAGCGATAGACCGGGTTCGCAAAATCAAGCGGGCACGGCAGGCCCGCGGCCGCCGTGGCGCGGCCAGTCAGCTGCGATGCCGTCGAAATCCCGTTGTCGCTGCTGTAATCGAAGCCCGCGAGTACGCGGTTCGACACATTGGCCGAAAGCTGCGCAGACCAGATGGCGTTGCCGCCGAACGACCAGATGCGGCTGTCGCGAAGCTGGTCGCGATACTGGCGCGCGACCGCGTCGAACCGGCCATCGCCGTTGCGATCGAGCAGATTGATTGGCTCGTGATATTTCTGCGTCTCGGTCGCGTCGATCCGCCGCCCCGTCAGGTCGATATGCAGATTGTCGGTGGGGTCGAGCTCGAGCTTCCCCTGAAAGGCGGTCGAGCGCAGCTTCAGGAAATCGCTCGGCTCATTATGATTCCAGCGCCGGTCGGCGAGGAAATGGCCGTCGGCATCGACCGCGATGCCGCGCAGCCGGTTCGCCGCGAGGTCCTGCTCGATCCGCCACACCTGTCCGGTCAGTTTCGCGATACCGAGGTCGACGGTCACGCCGCCGTCGAGCAGCAGCGACTTGTTGCCGGCAAATTTGCGCGGCAGGTCGCGATCCTCGAAAAAGGCGCCGCCGCGGAGCGAAATGACGTCGTTCACCGGCCCGGTGACCTCGGCCTGCCCGCCATAGCGATTCTCGGTGCCGCCGACGAATTTGACCGATCCGGCAAAAGTCTGCGACGGCTTCTTGGTCACATAGTTGAACAGCCCGCCTGGCGCGCTCTGGCCATAGAGCATGCCGGCGGGTCCTTTGAGGAACTCGACGCGCTCAATATTGAAAAGCTGCGGGACGGCAAAGCCGATATAGGGGTCGCCGCGCAGCCCGTCGTAGAAATTCTCCTGCTGGCGGAAACCGCGCGCGGTGACCCCGGCATAGGAAAAGAAGCTCACCCCCGAGATATTGCGGTACAGGTCCTGCGCGTCGCGCGCGCCCTGATCTTCGATCAGTTGCTCGGTGATGACGGTGATCGACTGCGATGATGCCAGCGGTTCGGTCGGCATCTTGCCGCTCGCCGTTTCCTCGACGCGGTAGAGCTGCGACGCTCGGCCGGTAACGACAATCTCGTCGACCGCGGCATCCTCGGCCGCCTCTTCCGCCGCCGCTGCCATAGCTGGAAGTATGGCCGAAGCCGCGACCGACAATCCAAGCACAAATTTGCGAATCATTCTCAACGCCCCTTCGTGAGCGCCGATAAGGTGAATGCAAATCAGTTGCAATAGAGAGAGCTGCGTTGCCGTACCACGATAAGCCATCGGTACTTGGCCGGTGCTGGCCGAAAGCGGTCTGGCAGCTTCGCGGCGCAGAGTGATGACAGCGGACATTCGTCCCCGAGCGGTGGAAGAAATCAGTGTGCGATGCAAAGGCTGTTCAGGATGACTTCATGTCAGCCGCCAAAAATTCCTGGCGAAATTCCCGAAACTCCGGCTTCCACCTCGAACAGCGCGCCGTCATAAACCGACGGCGGCAGGCCGGTCTTGGCTGAAGTCACGAACATCCGGTCGAGCCCTTCTCCTGCAAAACAGATGCTTGTAACGCGCAGAGCCGGCAGGGATATCGCACCATCTAGCCGGCCATCGGGCGAAAAGCGACTGATACGCCCCCCGTCCCAGTGGGCGACCCACAGATGGCCTTCGCTGTCGGTCGCCATGCCGTCGGGATAGCCATCCTCTTGCGTGAAAAGGATGAATGGCTGCTTGTCGCTGATGCCGACTTCGGAAAGCGCGAAGCGATAGATCGTCCGGCGCGCGGTATCGGAATGATAGAGCCAGCGGCCGCACGGAGAAAATGCGGGTCCGTTGGGGACCAGATAGCCGCTGTCCATGACCTGCCAGCCCCCGTCCGGCGCCAGGCGGTAGAGCGAACCGCACGCGTCGCGTTCGGCCATGTCCATCGTGCCGCACCAGATCGCGCCGTGACGGTCGGCCTTGCCGTCGTTCATGCGGTTTCCGGGCAAACGCGGTTCGGGGTCGGCGATGGGCTGAACCGCAAGCGTATCGAGCGAAATCCGGGCAAAGCCGCTCTGGAATCCGCCGATCAGCCCGCCGGTACGGTCCTGCACGACCCAGCCGAGCGGTTCGGGCATATCCCAGCGCTCAATCGCGCCGTCGGCGAGCGAAAGCCGGTTGAGCGCCGGCGCGAGAATATCGACCCAATAGACCGCATTGTCGCGCGCGCTCCACAACGCGCCTTCGCCAAGGGTGTCGCGGATGCCGCGGTCGATCAACCGCCAGTGGACCATCGTTTCCTCGCCCCCTTCGGCGTCAGTGATTGTCGCGCGGCAGGCCCATGGTCTGGGCGATGCGCTGGTATTTTTCCGCGCCTTCGAGAATCGCGCCGCTGCTCATCTGCCCGACGACGCTGCGCTGCATCTCCTGCCACGGGGTCTGCGAGACCGGATAGGCATAGCCGCCGCGGGCCTCCAGCGCCGCGCGCCGCGCCGCGAGCTCTTCATCGGAAACGAGCAGATCGACGGTTCGCCGGCGCAGGTCGACACGCACCCTGTCGCCTGTTTCGATCAGAGCGAGTCCGCCCATCGCCGCCGCCTCGGGACTCGCGTTGAGGATCGAAGGACTGCCGCTGGTGCCGGACTGGCGGCCGTCTCCGATGCACGGCAGCGCCGAAACGCCTTCGGTGATCAGATAGGCGGGCGGACGCATGTTCACGACCTCGGCGGCACCTGGATAGCCGATCGGCCCGGCGCCGCGCATGAACAACAGGGTCCTGTCGGTGATGCCGAGCGAGGGGTCGTCGATGCGCCGATGATAATCCTCGGGCCCGTCGAATACGACCGCGGGCCCCTCGAACGCCTCCGGATCATCCGGGTTCGCAAGATAACGGTCACGGAACTCGTCCGAAATCACGCTGGTCTTCATGATCGCAGCGTCGAACAGATTGCCCGACAGCACGAGGAACCCGGCTTCGTCCATGATCGGCTGCGCAAAGGGCCGGATCACCCGTTCGTCCTCGATCGCGGCGTCCCGGCAATTCTCGCCGATGGTGCGGCCGTTGACGGTCATCGCAGCATCCCGGATCAGCCCTTGTTCGATAAGCTGCGCGACGACCGCGGGGACGCCGCCGGCGCGATAATAATCCTCGCCCAGATATTCGCCCGCCGGCTGGAGGTTGACGAGCAGCGGCACGTCATGCCCGATCGTCTCCCAATCCTTGAGCGGCAGGTCGACGCCGATATGCCGCGCGATCGCCACGAGATGGATCGGCGCGTTGGTCGATCCGCCGATTGCCGAATTGACGGCGATGGCATTGTGGAAGGCGTCGAGCGTCAAAATATCGGAGGGCTTGAGATCCTCATGGACCATCTCGACGATTCGCTTGCCGGTGCGCCAAGCGCATTCCTGACGGTCGCGATAGGGCGCGGGAATCGCGGCCGAGCCGGGAAGCATCATGCCGAGCGCTTCGGCCAGGCTGTTCATCGTCGTCGCGGTGCCCATCGTGTTGCAATAGCCGGTCGAGGGCGCAGACGAGGCGACCAGCCGGATGAAATCCTCTTCGCCGATCTCGCCCGCGGCCAGCATCTGCCGGGCCTTCCACACGATCGTACCCGAACCGGTGCGTTCGCCCTTGTGCCAGCCGTTGAGCATCGGCCCGACCGACAGCGCGATCGCGGGGATGTTCACCGTTGCCGCCGCCATCAGGCACGCCGGAGTGGTCTTGTCGCACCCGGTCGTCAGCACCACGCCATCGAGCGGATAGCCATAGAGCGCCTCGACGAGGCCGAGATAAGCGAGGTTGCGGTCGAGCCCCGCGGTCGGACGCTTGCCCGTTTCCTGGATCGGATGGACGGGAAATTCGAGGGCGATTCCGCCCGCTTCGCGAATGCCCTCGCGAATGCGCTCGGCAAGGACGAGATGATGGCGATTGCACGGGGACAGGTCGCTGCCCGTCTGCGCGATGCCGATGATCGGCTTGCCCGACCGCAATTCCTCGAGGCTGAGGCCGAAATTGAGGTAACGCTCGAGATAGAGAGACGTCATGTCGATATTGTCGGGATTGTCGAACCAGGCGCGGCTGCGCAGCTTGGGCATAGTCTTTCCGTTCATGATGATGTTGATCAGCGCGCGGTGGACAGGCGATAGATCATGACATGCCGGTACGGCTTGGCCGGATCGACGCGCGCCGGCACGAAATCGGGATGGTTCGGCGCGTCGGGGAACTTCTGCGGCTCGAGCGCGATCCCATCGCCCATGCGATAGAGATGCCCCGCCTTCCCGACGAGCGTGCCGTCGAGGAAATTGCCCGAGTAGAACTGGATGCCGGGTTCAGTCGAAAACACCTCCAGCACGCGGCCGGAGGCCGGATCCGCAAGGCGGGCGGCCAGCTTCGGTTTGGCGGTCAGGCCCGCGTCGAGCGCGAAATTATGGTCATATCCCCGACCGGAGACAATCTGCTGGTCGGTGCCGTCGCGCAGGCCGTCGGCGATCCGCCGCGGCGCACGGAAATCGAAAACCGTGCCCGCGACCGGGCGCCGCTCGCCGGTCGGGATCAGCTTCCCGTCGACAGGGGTATAATGGCCCGCGGGAATCGTGAGGAGGTGATCCATCGCGCCCTGCGGCGCGCCCTCGCCCGCCAGGTTGAAGATCGCATGGTTGGTCATGTTCACGATCGTCGGCTTGTCGGTCCGCGCCTCGAAGGCGATGCCGAGATTGCCCGCCTCGTCGAGCGAATAGGTGACAGTCGCCGAAAGCGTCCCCGGGTAACCCGCATCCCCGTCGCGGCTGGTATGCCCCAGAATGACCTCCGCTTTCGGCCCCGACTTCGCCGAAACGACGGTCCATGCCGCCTTGTCGAAGCCCTCCCCGCCGCCATGGAGACTATTGTCGCCGTCATTCTGCGGCAGTTGATAGGATTTGCCGTCGAGCGAGAATTTGCCGCCGCCGATTCGATTGGCATAGCGGCCCACCGTGACCCCGAAATAATTGGGATGATCGACATAGTCCGACAATCCGTCATAACCGAGAAGGACATCGGCGACGCGACCGTCGCGATCCGGCGCGAGCAGCTTTTGCAATGTGGCGCCATAGCTCAGGATCACTGCGGACATGCCATTGTCCGCCTTCAGCGTGATCGCCTCCACCGCGGTTCCGTTGGCAAGCGTGCCCGCGGGCGCGCGCGTCGCTTCGGCGGCCTGCGCACCGAAAGCGAGTACAGGAACTATCGCGAGCGCCGCCGCGGCGAATGCCTTTTCCCGAATCCTCATTCCCGATGCTCCCGACAGACTGGATGATGCGCCCCATTGACGCGACAGCTTCGCGCATATACTCCGACAAATAGAAAAAGCGCAAGCGGGTTCATCGACGCAGCCCGCGCCACATCTAGAGAGGACTGACATGCCCGCAATGGTTCCTTCACCCGGCTCGCCGGCCGACGGTCCGCACGGCGGAGGCGTCCGGTACGGCCCGGCGCTGGCGCTGCTCGCCAGCCTCTTTTTCATGTGGGGCTTCATCACAGTCATCAACAATACGCTACTGCCGCATCTGCGCAGCGTGTTCGATCTGAACTACACCCAGACGACGCTGATCGAATCGGTATGGTTCATCGCCTATTTCGTCGCGTCGATTCCGTCGGCGAAACTGATCGAGCGGATCGGCTACAAGAAATCGTTGGTCATCGGCCTGCTCGTCATGGCCGCCGGCGCGCTCGGAATGATGCTCGCAGCGGCAATCCCGTCCTATGGCGTCACACTGGCGATGCTCTTCATCATCGCCAGCGGCATCACCCTGCTTCAGGTCGCCGCGAACCCCTATGTCGCGGTGGTGGGCAAGCCCGAAACCGCATCGTCGCGCCTCAACCTGGTCCAAGCGCTCAATTCGGCGGGAACGATGCTCGCGCCGCTGTTCGGTGCCTATCTGATACTCGGGCGCTCCAAGGGCGGCACCGCCGAGGTTGGAACGGTGCTGACCGAGGCCGAACGCATCGCCGACGCCCAATCGGTAATCCTCCCCTATGGCCTGGTCGCGGTGGTGCTCGTCATCCTCGCCGTCATCATCGCCCGCTTCCCGCTTCCCGCCATGGGCTCGGCGAATTCGCGCGCCGCAAAGGAGGAGCGCAAGCATCTGTCGCTATGGAGCCACCGCAATCTCGTCTTCGGCATCCCGGCAATTTTCATCTATCTGATCGCGGAAATCGGCGTTGCGAACCTCTTCGTGAATTTCGTCAGCCAACCCGACATCGCCAACCTGACCCACGAGCAGGCGGGCCGTTACCTCACCTTTTTGTGGGGCGGCATGATGGTCGGGCGCTTCGCTGGCGCGGCGCTCATGCAGCGCTTCGACGCCGCGAAGGTGTTGGCGGTCTTTTCGGTCGGCGCCTTTGTCGTGATGATCGTCACCGTCTTCGCGCACGGCCCGATCGCGATGTGGTCACTGATTCTCGTCGGCCTGTTCCACTCGATCATGTTCCCGACGATATTCACTCTCGGAATTAAAGGCCTCGGGCCGTTGACCGAGGAGGGGTCGGGTCTACTCGTGATGGCGATCGCCGGCGGAGCGCTGGTGATCGTTCAGGGCTGGATCGCCGATACCTATGGACTCCAGACCTCCTTCCTGCTGACCGCAGCCTGCGAGCTTTATATTCTTTTCTATGCCCTGTGGGGCAGCAAGGCGACGCGGGCGCTACCCGAGCCGGTGCCGGAGGCGAATCCCTCGCGCGCACCCGCCTGACCGGTCGGGCGCCCTCCCGTACCGAGAGGACGCCCCAATCGCCGGACGCTCAGGCGTCCATCGCGCTGCGCGTGTCCTCGAGCGCCAGTTCGACGAGCTGGTTCATCGCCTGCGCGGCCGCATCGCCGTCGCCCGCGGCGATGGCGTCATAAACGCGGGCGTGGTCGGGGATCGGGTTGCGCGGCAGCGCGCGGGTGCGCTGCTTGAACTGCGTGGTCCAGTTGACCGCCGCCCCGATGCTGGCGCTCAGCACCATGAGCGCGTCGTTGCGTGTCGCGTGAAGGATCGCATTGTGAAAATCGCGGTCGGCGGCGCGCCCCGCCTCGGTCGTCAGCGTATGGCGTCGCATCGCCACGAGCGCGTCCTTCATCGCCTTCAGATCGGCCTTGTCGCGGCGCGCCGCGGCCCGGCGCGCGGCCGCCGGCTCGACGATCGCACGCAGCTCGAACAGGTTGCGGACGAATTCGATGTCGGGCTCGCCGGCGAAGGCCCAGCCCAACACTTCGGGATCGAGCAGGTTCCAGCGGTCGCGCGGCAACACGCGCGTTCCCGCCTTGGGGCGGCTTGCGACGAGCCCCTTGGCGGTCAGAACCTGGATCGCCTCGCGATAGGCGCTGCGCGAAACCTGCAGTTCCTCGGAAAAGGCAATCTCTCCCGACAGGATATCACCCGGCGCATATTTGCCGGACAAGATATCAGTCCCCAGCCGATGGGCAATCGCACCATGGAGCCGCCGACCGGGGCCTCGCGCGTCTTCGGGAGCCTTGGCGATATCCGCCTCTTTCACGATCCTGTTTTTCATATCCGGTCGATGCACCTCCTGAGCCGAGCCTAACAGCCCTCGCCTCGCGAAGGAACGACAAAGATTGCCTTTCTCGTCCGCTCATAATATGTCGGAGTAATAAGGAGGACCCAATGCCAGATTTTCGTTCCGTGGCGGCCGAGACCGGCGAGCCGCAAGGCCAGCCGCTTCCCGTCCACGGCCCCGCCGACGTCGCCGCCGCCTGCGCCGCAGCGGAGGCGGCGTTCGACATCTATCGCGCGACCGACGGCGACACGCGCGCGGCCTTCCTCGACCGCATCGCCGACGAGATTCTCGCGATCGGCGATTCGCTGATCGAGACCGCCATGTCCGAAAGCGGCCTGCCGCGGGCGCGCCTCGAGGGCGAGCGCGGCCGCACTATCGGCCAGCTCCGCCTCTTCGCCGACGTCGTGCGCAAGGGATATTGGCGCCAGATCCGCATCGACCCCGCGCTTCCCGACCGCCAGCCGCTGCCGCGCCCCCACCTCAGGCTGCGGATGATTCCGGTCGGCCCGGTCGCGGTGTTCGGCGCCTCGAACTTCCCGCTCGCCTTTTCGACGGCGGGCGGCGACACCGCCTCGGCGCTCGCCGCCGGATGTCCGGTCGTCGTCAAGGGCCATCCGGCCCACCCCGCAACCGGCGCGCTCGTCGCAGACGCGATTTCCAGGGCAGTGGCGGCCTCCGGCCTTCCCGCGGGCGTGTTCGGGCATCTCAGCGGCCCGTCGAACGACCTCGGTGCTGCGCTGGTGCAGGATCCGCGCATGATGGCGGTGGGCTTCACCGGCTCACGCGCGGGCGGCCTCGCGCTCGTGAAGCTCGCGCAGGCGCGCGAGGTGCCGATTCCGGTCTATGCCGAAATGTCGAGCATCAATCCGGTGCTGCTTCTGCCCGTCGCGCTCAAAGCGCGCGGGGCGGCGCTCGGCGCCGCCTTTGTCGCTTCGCTCACCATGGGCGCCGGTCAATTCTGCACTAATCCGGGGCTGGTCCTCGCGATCGATGGCGAAGGTCTCGACGCTTTCGTCGCCGCCGCCACCGTCGCGGTTTCCGCGGCCAACCCGCAGACCATGCTCACCACCGGCATCCGCGAAGCCTATGCCCGCGGCGCCGCTGCCCTAGCCGGCCATCCGGCGGTCGCGACGCTTGCGTGCGGCGCCGAGGGCGACCGGACGCACGGTGGCGCGATGTTGTTCCAGACCAGCGCCGCGGCCTTCCTCGCCGATGGGGCACTGGGGGACGAAGTCTTCGGCGCCTCGTCGCTCGTCGTGCGCTGCGCCGACGAGGCCGAGCTTGCTGGCGTGCTCGCCGGGCTCGAAGGCCAGCTCACCGCAACGCTGCACATGGACGAGGCCGACGAAGGACTCGCCGTGCGCCTGCTGCCGCTGCTCGAACGCAAGGCCGGCCGCATCCTCGCCAACGGCTGGCCGACCGGGGTCGAGGTGTGCCACGCGATGGTTCACGGCGGCCCCTTTCCGGCGACATCCGATCCGCGCACCACGTCGGTCGGCAGCCTCGCGATCGACCGGTTTCTGCGCCCGGTCAGCTACCAGAATCTCGCCCAGCCGGTGCTGCCGCCCGAATTGCGCGACGACGCCTTCCGCGACGGTGCGCCCCGCCTGATCGACGGGCACCTGACGCTCGACTGACAAACCAGCATATCCCGCGGCGCGTTCTTGAGAGTCGGCGCCGCGGCAGGGAGAGAAACATGACCTGCGTTCGCCTGCTTCAACATCGCGCGCCCGACGGCGCCCGCTCGGTCATCCTCGCCGAAGGGGACGACGCCCATTTCCTGCCCGGCGCGAACAGCGCCCGCGAACTCGCGCTCCGCGCCATCGCGGCGGGCACGACCCTCGCAGAGGCCGCGCGGGCGTGCGGGCGCGGCGATCCGGTCGACATCGCAGCGGCGTTCGCGGCGGGCCAGCTGCTGCTGCCCATCGACCATCCCGATCCGGCGCATCTGCTGATGACCGGAACCGGCCTCACCCATCTCGGATCGGCCGAGGGCCGCGACAAGATGCACCAGGCGGCCGCATCGGGCGAGAAGCAGACCGATTCGATGCGCATGTTCCTCGAAGGGCTGGAGGGCGGCAAGCCTGCGGCCGGCAGCGTCGGGCAGCAGCCCGAATGGTTCTATAAGGGCGACGGGTCGCAGCTCGTCGGCCCGACCGATCCGCTGGAGATGCCGTCCTTCGCACAGGATGGCGGCGAAGAGCCCGAGCTGGCCGGCATCTATATCGTCGGCGAGGACGGCACGCCGTGGCGCCTCGGCCTCGCGCTCGCCAACGAGTTCAGCGACCATGTGACCGAACGGCACAATTATCTGTGGCTTGCCCATTCAAAGCTGCGCCAGGCCGCGCTCGGCCCCGAGCTTCTGCTCGGCGCGCCGCCCGAACATATCGAGGGGACGAGCCGGATCCTGCGCGACGGCTGTCCGGTCTGGGAAAAGCCGTTCCTGTCTGGCGAAGGCCATATGTCGCACAGCTTCGCCAATCTGGAGCATCATCATTTCAAATATGACCTGTTCCGCCGGCCCGGCGACGTGCATGTCCATTTCTTCGGTACCGCCACGCTGTCCTTTAGCGACGGGGTGACGCCGCGCGAAGGCGATGTGTTCGAGATTTCGGCAGCGCCCTTCACCCTGCCAGTCGCCAATGCGCTCGGACGCGCACCCGCGCGGCCCGTCAACGTCCGGACGCTCTGACCGATGGATCCGATCCGCATCGCCGTAGTCGGCGTCGGCAAGATCGCCCGCGACCAGCATCTGCCCGCAATCGCCGGCACGCCGGCCTTCAGCCTCGCCGCGACGGTCAGCCCCGATGACCGCGGCCCCGACGATAGCATCGCGCATCTCGAAAGCCTCGAGGAACTACTCGACAAGGGGCCCGCGATCGACGCCGTCGCGCTCTGCACGCCGCCGCAGGTCCGCTACGGGCTTGCCGCGATGGCGCTCCGCCGGGGCATTCACGTCTTTCTGGAAAAGCCGCCCGGCGCCACCCTGTCGGAAGTGGCCGCGCTGCGCGAGCGCGCCGACAAGGTCGGCGCAACGCTGTTCGCCGCCTGGCATTCGCGCTTCGCCGCCGGCGTTGCTCCGGCGCGCGCATGGCTGTCGGAACGGCGCATCACCAAGGTGTCGATCGTTTGGCGCGAGGATGTGCGCGTCTGGCATCCGGGACAAGCCTGGATCTGGGAGCCCGGCGGGCTTGGCGTGTTCGATCCGGGGATCAACGCGCTTTCGATCCTGACCCACATCCTTCCGCGCGCGGTCTTTCTGAAGGCCGCAACCCTCAGCATTCCGGCCAACCGGGCCGCGCCGATCGCCGCCGATCTCGTTCTTTGCGACACGACAGGGGCGCCGATCCACATGGATCTCGACTGGCGCCAGACCGGGCCGCAGAGCTGGGACATCATCGTCGAAACCGACGCCGGCACGCTCCGCCTGTCGCAGGGAGGCGCGGTGCTTTCGCTTCCCTCGGGCACCGAACATAATGAGGACCTGGAATATCCCGGCCTCTATTCGCGCTTCGCCAACCTCATTCGCGGGGGACGCAGCGACGTCGATATCGACCCGCTTCGCCTCGTCGCCGACGCCTTTCTGCGCGGGCGGCGCGAGAGTGTCGAAGCCTTTTACGACTGATTGGGAAAGGGAGAAGAGAATGTTGAAGGCTTTACGCCGCACGAGCGCCGCCCTCCTGCTTTGCGCCGCGCCGCTGGCGGGAACGGCCCATGCCGACACGCAGGATAAGCCGACCGCGGCGACGATCCGCGCCGGCGCCCCCGGGCCGGTTTATAAGAAGGAAATCTTCACCCAGTTCGCCGAGCATCTGGGCAATGGCATCTATGGTGGCCTGTGGGTCGGCAAGGCCAGCAAGATTCCGAACACCAACGGCTTCCGCAACGACGTCGTCGGCGCGCTGCGCAAGCTGTCGGTGCCGGTAATCCGCTGGCCGGGCGGCTGCTTCGCCGACGAATATCACTGGCGCGACGGGATCGGTGAACAAGGCGCGCGTCCGGTCAAGATCAACACCCATTGGGGCGGCGTGACCGAACCCAACACGGTGGGCACCCACGAATTTTTCGAGTTGGTGCGCCAGGTCGGCGCCGAGGCCTATGTCGCGGGCAATGTCGGCAACGGCTCGCCCCGCGAAATGGCCGAATGGGTCGAATATATGACCGCGCCCGCCGGCAGCCTGGCCGACGAGCGGGCGAAGAACGGCCGTAAGGAGCCTTGGGCGGTGCCCTGGTTCGGCGTCGGGAACGAACTTTGGGGTTGTGGCGGTAACATGCGCCCCGAATATGCCGCCGACCTGACCCGCCGCTACGCCACCTTCATCAAGGCGCCGGCGGGGACCAGGATCATGAAGATCGCCGCCGGCGCCAATGTCGATGACTATAATTGGACCGAGACGATGATGCGCGTCGCGGCCGGCCAGCTCGACGGCGTTTCGCTGCATTATTACACGCTGCCTCAAGGCGGCTGGCCGCCCAAGGCCGATCCCGTCAATTTCGACGAGAGCGGTTGGGCCGACGCGCTCCAGCAGGCATGGCGGATGGACGAGCTGATCACGCGGCACAGCGCGATCATGGACAAATATGATCCAGAAAAACGGATATTCCTCGCGGTCGACGAATGGGGCGCCTGGTATGCGCAGGATCCCGGCACGCACCCCGGCTTTCTGCGTCAGCAGAACACGCTGCGCGACGCACTGATCGCTTCGATCCACCTCGACATTTTCGCGAAACATGCCGACCGCGTGCGAATGTCCGCGATCGCGCAGATGGTCAATGTGCTGCAGGCGATGATCCTGACCGACGGCGAGCGGATGGTGCTGACCCCCACCTATCATGTCTTCGAAATGTACAAGCCGTGGCAGGACGCCACTGTACTGCCGATCGCCATCGACACGCCGCGCTATGCCAAGGGCGCGTTCGCGATGCCCGCGGTCAGCGGCTCGGCGGTGCGGGGCAAGGACGGAAAGATCCATGTCGCCCTGTCCAACCTCGACCCGAACAAAGCGAACCGCGTGACCGTCAGGCTCGATGGCGTGAAAGCATCGGCGGTCGCCGGCCGCCTGTTGACCGCGCCCGCGATCAACGCGCGAAACACGTTCGATGCGCCCGACGCCGTCAGGCCGGTCGCCTTCGACGGCGCCGGCCTCAAGGGCTGCGATCTGATCGTGACGTTGCCCGCACGGTCAGTGGTGGTGCTCGAGCTGCGATGAGCAGGACGGTGGATGGGATGCGAAAGGCGATGTGCAACGCGAGTGTCGCCATCGCCAGCCTTGCTTTGCTCGGCGCGGTCGCGGCGGAGGGACGGGCCGAACAGGCCGCGCCCGCGAGCACAATGGGCGCACGGCTTTCGGGCGACCTTGCCCCGACGCACGATCCGGTGATCATCCGCGAGGGCGACACCTATCATGTCTTCGCCACCGGGGACCGGATCGCGGCGAAGACGTCGAAGGATATGCGGCACTGGACCGACGCCGGGCCGGTGCTGCCCGCGATCCCAGCATGGGCGACCGCGGCCGTCCCCGGCGCGACCGGCCTGTGGGCGCCCGACATCGCGTTCGTCGACGGCGCATATCGGCTCTATTATTCGGTCTCGACCTTCGGCTCCAACCGCTCGGCGATCGGGCTCGCGACCAGTCCGACGCTCGATCCGAAGGCGAAGAATTATGGCTGGACCGATCGCGGGCTCGTGGTCATGTCGACCGCCGCCAACGATTTCAACGCGATCGATCCGAATTTCGTCATCGACCGGCAGGGGCGGCACTGGCTGGCGCTGGGAAGCTTCTGGAGCGGGATCAAGCTGTTCGCGCTCGATCCCGAAAGCGGCAAGCCGGCGCCGGGCGCGAAGCACTATTCGATCGCGCGCCGCCCTGCCCCCGCGGGCGGCCCCGCCCCGGTCGAGGCGCCCTTCATCATCCCGCATGGCGGCTTCTATTACCTCCTGCTGTCCTATGATTATTGCTGCAAGGGGGTGAACAGCACCTATTATACCGTCGTCGGCCGCGCAAAAGACATCACCGGTCCCTACCTCGGCAAGGACGGCAGCAAGCTGATGGAAGGTGGCGGCACGATCTTCCTGCGCGCCGACCTTCAGGAGCAGCAGCGCTTTCGCGGGCCGGGCCATGCCGGCGCCTTCACCGATCGCGACGGCACCACCTATGTCGTCTGGCACGCCTATGACAAGCAGGCGAACGGCGCGCCGACACTGCGCCTCGCGCCCATCCGCTGGGGCGCGGACGGCTGGCCCGTTGCCGAATATTGACCCGCCCGGCCACCGCGCCGTGCGCGGACCGGGCAGCAACCCACAATGATTGGAGAGGACCGTCATGACCCACTATCTTTCGCGCCGCGCCTTTGCCGCCACGGCCGCCCTGCTGCCGATCGCCTGCGCTCCCGCCGGCCGGTCGGCCCTAAAGGCCGCGACCACCCCCGCCGCCGCCGGCCCGGCCAACCCGCTCGTCCGCCAGCGCGCCGACGCGCAGATTTTCCGGCACGACGACGGCTATTATTACATGACCGGCTCGGTGCCCGAATATGACCGGCTGGTCCTGCGCCGCTCGCGCACCCTCGCCGGACTTTCCACGACCGAGGAGGTCGTGCTCTGGCGGCATCAGGACAGCGGCCCGATGTCGGGCTTCATCTGGGCCCCCGAACTCCACCTGATCGACGGCCGCTGGATCGTCTATTTCGCAGCCGGGCCGAGCGGCGGCGGCGAGGATGTATTCCGCATCCGCACCTATGCCGTCGTCTGCGACGGCCCCGACCCGATGGCGGGCCAATGGTCGGTACTCGGCCAGTTCGAGACGCCGTGGGACAGCTTCAATCTCGATTCGACCGTCTTTACGCATCGCGGCACACGCTATTTCGCCTGGGCGCAGCGCGAACCTGGGATCGAGACCAATTCCAACCTCTACATCGCCCCGCTGGCGACGCCGCTGACGCTCGCGGCGAAGCCCGCGCGGCTAACGGTGCCCACCCTCGACTGGGAAATCCGCGGTTTCAAGGTCAACGAAGCGCCCGCCGTGCTCCATCGCAACGGCCGGTTGTTCATGACCTATTCCGCCAGCGCGACCGACGCGCGCTATTGCCTCGGCCTGCTGACCATCAACGAGGACGCCGACCTGATGGACCCGCGCGCCTGGGCCAAATCGCCCGCCCCGGTGTTCACGGCCTGTCCCGAGACGTCGGTGTACGGCCCCGGCCACAACAGCTTCACGGTCGACGAGAAGGGCCGCGACATTCTCGTCTATCATGGCCGCGATTATGAAACGATCGAGGGCGACCCGCTGTTCAATCCCGACCGCCACACGCGCATCCAGCGCCTTTATTATGACGCGGAGGGGGCGCCCGATTTCGGCGTCCCGGTCGGCAACGGCCCGCTTCCCGATCGCTTCGCCCCGCTCGCACGTCCCGGAGCGTGGCTCGCTCACGAAGGCGGCCGCGTCTTCGTCGGGACCGCGCCGCTGGCGGCGACGCAGTTCCGCGTGGCGCCGGCCCCCAGCGGCGGCATCCGCCTCTCGCCGATCCTCATGCCCGGCCACCGCCTCGTCGCCCGCCCCGATGGGTCGATAGCGATCGTGCCGCAGGGCGCGCCCGCCGCCCTGGCGAACGCCGACGTCTTCGAGCGCGTCAACGGCGGCGCGAACGATCGCGTGCGCTTCCTCTCGCGAGCCCATCCCGGCCGGGCGATGGCGGCCGCCGGCGAGGCGCTTCGCCTCGCGCCCGCGGCGGAGGCGGCGGCGATCTGGACGGTCGCCTGAACCCACATGATAAACTCTGACAAAACATAAGCATGCAAACAGCGCTCCTGCGCGGTGTTACTAAAAAGCAACGCACCATAAGGGCTTTTCCGTACAAGCTAGATTCCGCTTGCAATTATTAACTCCGACAAATATCGAACCCGAAGCACGTTGAGGCATGGTATGGGCCAGCCTTATCTGGGAGGGTTTTGACGATGGCGTTTCGATCGATTGCATTCTGCACCGCATCCATTTTGGCCTTGAGTCTGCCGGGCATTGCGCGCGCGCAGGGCGTGGCCGGGGCGGAAGCCACCGCACCGCAGGCGGAAGAGGAAATCATCGTCACCGGCGTGCGCGCCTCGATCGTCGGCGCGATCAACGTGCGCAAGGAATCGACGCAGATCGTCGACGCGATCATCGCCGAGGACGTCGGCAAACTGCCCGACAACAATGTGGTCGAAGCGCTGCAGCGCGTCACCGGCATCCAGGTGACCGACCGCAGCGGCGGCGAGGCGGCGACCGTCACGATCCGCGGCCTCAGCGACCCTCTCACCACCCTGAACGGCCGCAATATCTTCACCGCCGCGGGCCAGTCCTTTGCACTGCAGGATGTTTCGGCGAACCTCGTCAATCGCGTCGACGTCTACAAGACCCGCGCCGCCGACCAGATCGAAACCGGCCTCGCCGGCCAGATCGACGTGCAGACCCGCCGTCCGTTCGACTTCGACGGCTTCGCCATCTCCGGCCTTGCACGCGGCATCTACAACGAACAGGCCGGCAGTTATAATCCCAACGTCGCGCTACTCGTCAGCGATCGCTGGGAAACCGGCATCGGCGACATCGGGCTGCTGGTGAACGGGTCGTGGAGCCGCACCAAGTATCGTAACATGTCGACGACGGCTGGCGCGATGGTGCCTTTCGCGACGGAAACTCCGCCGGCGGGATCGGGTTTCGTACCGCTTGAGCGCATCTTCCCCGGCCCGGACAATATCAACTGGACGCCCGGCCTCGACTACGGCCTGCCCGCTGCGGCCGGTTCGACGCTGAGCATCAACGGCGTCGACGTTCCCTATTATCTGTCGCGCGACGCGGTGTTCAGTTCCGACCTCTACGGCAAGCGCGAGCGGCCCTCGGCCAATGTCGCCCTGCAATGGGCGCCGAACGACGCCTCGGTCTATACCGCCGAAGTCTTCTACGCGGGCTTCCGCGGCAGCACCTTCAACTCGCTGCAATTCAGCTTCGTCGATTGGTGGGGCAACCCCGGCCCGGTCGAGCTTTACGAAGGCACCAACATCGTCAAGGCGCGCACCGTCGACGATGTCTATGGCTTCAACAGCGGCGACTTTGCGACCAACAAGACCGACAGCTTCGTCTATGCCCTAAACGGGCAATGGGACGTCGATGGCGACCGCGGCAAGGTCGTCGCCGACCTCGCCTATCAGACGAGCACCAACAAGACCTCCTTCATTGCGCTTCGCACCGACCGCGTCGCCGACCAGATCGCCGTCGATTTCAACGCCGGCGGCGGTGTCCCCTCGTTCCACTTCGACGATGATAAGCTGCTTGCCGACCCGAGCGTCTGGAACGTCGCCGAACTCTATGACAATGCCAACAAGGCGAAGGGCAGCGCACTGACCCTGACGCTCGACGGCTATTACAGCTGGGATGAGGGCTTCCTGCGCCGCATCAAGGCGGGCCTGCGCTACGACGATCGCAAAGCCTCGACCTTCGTCCGCGAGCAGAGCGCCGGTCGCCTTGGCGTGCAGCTGTCCGCCCTGCCCGAAGGCGCGCTGTTCACCAACTCGGGCTTTTTCGACGGCCGCGCCGATGTGCCGACCAGTTGGGTGCTCGGCAACGGCTATTGGCTGCATGACAATGCGGACGATATCCGGACACTCTACAATGCCAATCCGGCCAACAATCTGCTGCTCTCGGACGAATTGTCGCTCGACCGTGTCTTCGACATCGGCGAAATCACGATGTCGGCCTATGCCTTGGCCGATGCCGAGGTCAAAATCTTCGGCCGCCCGCTCCAACTTCAGGCGGGCGTCCGCTATGTCTCGGTCAACACCAAGTCGAACTTCTTCAATCGGCTGGCCGGCGGTGCGCTGACCCGCGCCAGCAACGGCAGCGAGAAATTCCTGCCGAGCTTCACCGCGCGCTACGCGATCACGCCCGACCTGCGGCTGCGCTTCAACTATGGCGAGACGCTGCGCCGCCCGAATTTCGGCGACATCAACCCCAATTATTCGCTGACCGGCGACCTCACGAATGTGGGCTATGGCAGCGGCACCGCCGGCACCGCCGATCTGCGCCCGACGCATTCGAAGAATTACGACCTCGCGCTCGAATGGTATTTCGGCCGCGACAGCGCCATCTATGTGACCGGCTTCCGCCGCGAAATCGACGGGCTGGTGGTACCGCTCACGGTGCGCGAATATATCCCGAACAACGGGATCGTCGCAGGCGCCACCGATTATTTCGCGATCACCCGGCCGGTGAACGCCTCGAACGGCGTGCTCAAGGGCGTCGAAGTGGGGCTGACCTATTTCCCCACCTATCTGCCCGGCCCGCTCGACGGCCTCGGCTTCCAGGGCAGCCTGACGGTCCTCGATTCCAACCAGACGATTCCGATGTCGGATTCGGCGGGGAATATCACCGGCGAGACGCAGTCGGATTTCTTCAACGTCTCGAAACTGTCGTACAACGCCACCCTCGCATACGACAAGGGACCGGTCAGCGCCCGCCTGTCCTACATCTGGCGCAAGGCGTTCCTTCACAACAATGAAGCGCGCCTCTTCGCTAATCCGATCGGCGTCTGGTTCCAGCCCGAGGACAGCCTCGACCTGCAACTCACCTGGAACGTCACCGACCGGGTCGGCGTGACCTTCGACGCGGTAAATATGCTCAAGTCGAAACAGCAGAATTATTACCGGTTCGACAACGTCGGCGATGCTGAGAAATATAATCTCGGCACGCTTCTGCTCGCGCGGACCTTCGCCGTGGGCGTACGTTTCACCTTCAATTGATGCCAGGCCGGCTGCGAAACGGATCGCTATGCCCGCTTCTGGCCGATGCTGTTGAAAAAGTCCGCTAGCGGTTTTGGTCGGCAATATAAGAATTCGAATCCGTCGCCCAGTGCATCAATCATTCGCCCAGGCGAGATCTAATGAATCATTCTTACCGAAATTCAACGTGCGCTTCGTAGGTGCCGACTTTTTCAACAGCATCGGCCGTTAGCAACCTGTCCGGTTTTGGGGAGTGTCGGCGGGAAAGCTGCCTTGTGTCGATGTTCCATCGGGAAAGCGTTACGAGCCCTGATTATCCTCGAAATCGGAGCGCCTCGACAATGACCTTGAAGGCCGGAAGGTTTTGACGACGACTCGGATAATAGAGGAAATAGCGGACAGCTTCGAAAAGATCGCTCAGCGAAAGATAGCGCTCGTCGTCAGGGCGCGAGAACCATTCCGACGAAACGCGACCGATACGCTGGCCACGTGAAATATCGACCCTGTATCCTGATGCCTGATTGGCCGTAGCGCTGATGGGATGTGTCATGGCTCTTCTCCTCGACGACCGGCTGGAGCCTCTCTCCAAGCCTCGGCTCGTCACGAGATTTCGCTTCTCCTCTCGCTCTATCTCCGGAGCGCGAGCGCCGTCCGTGCCTCAAAGCACCGCGCCTCGCATCGCCACACGGTGATTGCTGGGTGATTGCTAGGAGGTTCGATGCTTGGCGAGGAAGCGCCTAAGTCATTGAAAATATGGTGCACCCGACTGGATTCGAACCAGTGGCCCCCAGATTAGGAATCTGATGCTCTATCCTGCTGAGCTACGGGTGCGCCGCGGCTCGTGTAGCGGCGCGGGGCGCAAAGCGTCAATCGGCCCGATCAATTAACGGCGGCGAAGGCGTGCCCTTTGTTGCCGCGGCTTCGCGCGCCCGGTTCTCGCGGATCGCGAGTTCCTCATATCGGCAAAGCGGCACCGGCGCGGCCGCCCTGGGCTTCGCCGCTACTTTCTTCTTGCGCCGGTCAGTTGATGGCATCGGGCGGCACGATCGGCACCAGCAACGGCATCGCAGCGATCCCGTCGTCGCGCAGTTCTTGCGCTTCTTCGGGCGACGCCTGGCCGTGGATCAGGTCCTCGGCCGCGCGCCCCTCGTGCATCGCGCGCGCGGCGTTGGCGAAATCGCGGCCGACCCAGCGCGATTGCGGCAGCATTTCGGCCTGTTTCGCCGCGATCTCGGCCACCACCTTGCGCACCATCTCGGGCGAGATTTCGCCCGGCGCGGACGCGTCAACCGGCTTGGCGGGAACGGCCGATGAGCGGTTCGACTTGGCGCCGACGCGCGGCGCCATCACCGCCTTTTTGACATCGCTGTCGCCGCATATCGGGCAGCCGATCAGCCCGCGCGCCTGCTGTTCGGCAAAGCTTTCGCTGCTTGCGAACCAGGCTTCGAACCGGTGGTCTCCGGCGGCGCAGCAAAGATCGAAAACGATCAAGGTCAGCCCAGCCCCAACAGCGGATCGAGCCCGCCGCGCGCGTCGAGCGCCGCCATATCGTCGCTTCCGCCGATATGTTTCCCGTCGATAAATATCTGCGGCACGGTGCGCGCGCCGCCGGCGCGTTCGACCATCGCGTTGAACCCGGCGCGGTCCATCGTCAGGTCGATTTCCTGATATTCCACGCCCTTGCGGTCGAGCAGCGCCTTTGCGCGCGAGCAATAGGGGCAGAAGAATTTGGTAAAAACTTCGATCTTGGCCATGCGGCTATCCTGTCATCACTTCGTCCGTCATATCGGAATCCAACGAAGCAAAGTCAAATATGTTGCCGGTCATCAGGGCATCGGGGACCACGCGGGCCCAAGTTAGCGCCGATATTTGTGCGGCACCGCTCCGCCTGAGCACTTTCACCGCTGCGCGCAACGTCGCGCCGCTGGCATGGACATCGTCCACCAGCACCACATGGCGACCCGCCACACGCGCTTTTGCGTCCGTTGCCAATGCAAACGCCCCCGCGACGATCCGCTCGCGCTCGCGCCGCCCCTTGCCGCGCAGCGACGCCGTCGGCTTGACCCGCAAAAGCAGGTGATGATCGCGCGATGCGCCCGTCAGCCGCGTCAGTTCGTCGGCGACCAGCGCCGCCTGGTTGAAACCGCGCGACCAGAGCCGCCAGCGGTGCAGCGGCACCGGCACCAGCAAGATTTCGTCCGCCCCGCCCAGCATCGCGAGCTGACGTGCCATCAGCCGCGCCATCAACCGGGCATGGCCGGTGCGCCGGCCATATTTCAAGCGCAGCGCGACGGTGCGCGCGACGGGGCCATAAGCGACCGCGGCGGGGGCACCGTCGAAGGGCGGCGGGCTGGCGAGGCACGCGCCGCACGCGAGCGGCGCCCCCGGCAATGCGATGGGCAAGGGGATCGAACAATGCGCACAGGCGGGTCCGTCGAGGAACTGGAGCGACGACCAGCAGGCGAGGCAGAATTGCCGGTCTTCGCCGACAATGATCCCGCAGCCGGGACAGCGCGGCGGCAGTGCATAATCGACGATCGCACGCGCCGCGCCGCGCAAGCCGCGGAGCAACGCTCGCGTCGGCACATCCGATTCTTCGACTTCCCCCGTCGTCATCGCCATCACCGGCTTGTGAAGCATCGCCCAAGGCGGCACAAGCCGCGCATGTCGCAGTCGCCCCGCCCGCTCTTTTCCGCCGCCCGTCACCGCGCCCAGCGCGACCGCATGGCGCGCCGCCCCGCATCAGCCAATTTCCTCGCGCCGGTCATCGCCGAAACCTTGCTCGACCGGCTGGCGATGGTGACGCGCGAATTTCCGCGCGCGCTGCTGATCGGCGCGCATGACGCCGCGCTGACCGGGCATCTGCGGGCGATCGGCACCGAGTTGACGATCATCGAGGCCGGCGCGCGCCTCGCGGCGACAAGCGGCGCGATCGCGGTCGAGGCCGACGCGGTCGACCTGCCTTTCGCCAGTTTTGACCTCATCCTCTGGCCCGGCGGGCTCGACAGCGTCAACGACGTGCCCGGCGCGCTTCTCCGCCTTCGCGCGCTGCTCGCCCCCGACGGCCTGCTGCTCGGCGCCTTTGTCGGCGACGGCAGCCTGCCCCGGCTGCGCCGCGCGGTGATGACCGACGGTGTGCGATCGATCGCGCGGCTGCATCCGCAGATCGACCTCGCGGCGATGGGCAACCTCCTCCAGCGCGTCGGCTTCACCATGCCCGTCGTCGACGTCGAGGCGTTAACGGTGCGCTATGGCGACTGGTTCGCGCTCGTCCGCGATCTTCGCGCCGCCGGGCTGTCCAGCCGGCTTGCGCCCGCTCCGCCATCGCTGACGCGCGCGGAAGTCGCGCGGATCGCCGCCGCCTTCGCGGCGCAGGCCGATCCCGATGGCCGCATCGGCGAAAGTTTCCGCCTTGTCCATTTCAGCGGCTGGGCGCCGCACCCCGATCAGCCGCGGCCTGCACGGCGCGGTAGCGGCACGGCGTCGCTGGCGGAGGCGTTGAAGCCGAAGGGGTAGAGCGAATTGCAGGAAATCTGAATCATCCCGCTTCCCCGAGCGAAGACGAGGGGCTCGTTCGAGCGAAGCGAGAACCCGCACCGACCTCGCCTTCGCTCGGGGAAGCGGGTCACATTGAAGGCTCGGTGCTTTAAATCAGCGCCTCCAGCAAGCCGATCAGCGGCTTGTCGGCGGGCGGCATGTCGAGGCCGTGCAGCTCGACCGGACGCACCCAGCGCAGCGCGCTCGCATGTTGCGCGATCGGCGTGCCGCGCCATTTGCGGCAGACATAAAGGAGGAGAAGCAGATGCTTGTCGCCCAGCGTGTCGCTCGCAAAGCAGGCGGGCGCGAGGCAGGCGTGGTCGACATCGATCGCCAGTTCCTCCGCCAGCTCGCGGATCAGCGCTGCCTCGGGGGTTTCGCCGGCTTCCAGCTTGCCGCCCGGAAATTCCCATAGCCCCGCCATCGACAGCCCCTCGGGGCGCTGCTGGACAAGTATTCGTCCGTCGCGATCGACGAGCGCTGCGGCGACGACGACAAGCGTATTTTTCGGCGGTTTTCCGGGGCTGGACACGGACAAATTGTTAACCTTCCTATGCGAATATGGGAACCCTCGGGAACTATAAATTCAGTCAGGGGTGGAACAATGCGTAACCTTTACAGGCTGATGCGGTCGACCAGGGCCGCTACGGCCGTCGAATATGGGCTGATACTGGCCCTTATCTTTCTGGCGGCCGTCTCCGCTGTGGGTGGTGTCGCAAATTCGACCACCGGAATGTGGGGCAATGTTTCGAACGCCGCGACAAACGTGATGTAATCCGGACATTGTTCAAAACGGGACGCGGTCAACAAGGGATCCGGGTCCTCTCATTAAGATTTTCAAAACCTATTCACCCTACACCTGCAGATGTTGACCCAGACCAGACCGTCAACAGGGTAAGTGAAATCAGGAGACCAGTCATGAAGTTCATCAAGAAATTCGTTCGCGACACCAAGGCCGCGACCGCCATCGAATACGGCCTGATCGCCGCTCTGATCGCCGTCGCCGGCATCACCGCAATGGGTGCCGTTGGCAACAGCGTCAGCAACACCTTCAACAAGGTCAATACGAACCTGAACACCGCGCCGTAATAAACCGGTCGCGAAACAGGAAAGGGGCGGTGGAAACACCGCCCCTTTTTTGTATCTGCGTCGCGTCAGCGGCTGGCGTAGACGACGATCTTGACCCGTTGTCCCGGGGCCAGCCGGCTGCTTGCGGACAGGCGATTAAGGACCTGGAACCGTTCTGCCTGGTAATTGCTGTACGCCATGCGGCGCGCCAGGCTGGCCATCGTGTCATTGCGCCCAACGGTTACCACGTCGATCCGCCTCGGCCGGATCGCCGCCGCTTCCGCCGCGCTCAGCCGCCGGACGCTATTGAACATCGAATTGAACACACCGCCCCCGCCCGCCTTGGTCAGCGTGACGAAGTGGAACGCGCTGCTCCGCGAAAATTCATAGGCAAAGACGGTGACATCGACCTGCCCCGACTGACTGTTCACGCGCGCGGTCGAATAGGATGCCGGAATGCCATTGACCGTGGTGCGCTGGATCGCGCCCGGGCTGATCGCGGTGTTTCCGGCGATCGCCTTGAACGCCCCGGCGATATAGGCGTTCATGTCGCCGCTATAGGGTCCGGTCGAAAATTGCGCCTGCCCGCCGTTGCCGCTGACCAGAACCGCGTCGGCGCCGTTCTGCATCCCATAGCCCGCCGGAACCGCGAAGCGCAGCCGCAGGTCGGGATGCAGGAATTCATTGCCTTCGACCACCCCTTGCGCCGGATCGTCGCCATAGAGGATGTTGTCGAGCGAGGCGAGAAACGCATCGGCATTCCGCGTCCCGCCGCTTCCCCCGACGCGGCTCGCCAGCGTCTGCGCATTGCGGACGCGCGAGGCGGGGTCGGGGTGGGTGCTCGCCCATGCGGGGAGCGAACGCGCATCGCCGCCCGAAAGCCGGGCGTCGAGGGTCGTCTGGTTCGCGAGGCTCGCGAGCATCGTCGACAGTGCGAGCGGGTCGTACCCCGCGCTGCGCAAATACTGGACCCCCAGCTGGTCGGCTTGCAATTCCTGGCTGCGCGAAAAGCCCAGTGTCGCCATTTGCGCGATCTGCATCGAATTATTCTGGAGCAGCCCGCCAAGCCCGCCCAGCAAACCGCCATTGTCGCCGATCGCTCCGCCGAGTACCGCGCCGAGCACACCGAGGATCTGGTTGCGCGTCGCCGCCGACTGGCGCTTCTTGCTGTGCTGCGCGGCGACATGGCCAACCTCGTGCCCCAGCACGCCGGCAAGCTCAGCCTCGTCGTTCATCAGCGCCATCAGCTGGCGCGTGACATAGACATAGCCGCCGGGGATCGCGAAGGCGTTGTTCACCGGCGAGTTGAGCAGGGTGACAGTGAAGTCGCTGGGTGACCGCGACAGGCCCGACTGGACGGCGATATTCTGGCCAATGCGGTTCACATAGGCGGCCTGCGATCCGCTATAGGCGCCGCCGAATTCGGCCATCAGCTGCGGGTGCGCATCGGTGCCCTGCTTGCGTTCGGCAGGCGAAATGCTGGTCGCGGTCTTGATCGCCTTGAGCTGCGCGTCGGCGACCCCGGTAAAGGCCAGGCTACCCAGCGCCGCCGTTGCCGCCAGCTTGATCGCCAGCCCATTTTTCGTCTTCCGGGTCATAGTCGCGCCTCCCTTATACTTCTGGTCCATCAGGGAATATCCCCGATTCACGACAAGGCAAGCCGTGCCATAGCCAGGGCTCGTCATTGTCTTGATCGGGAACGCAAATGCGCGCGATCGGGTTCCGGATCAGGCGCGGCCCATGGCAAGGAATTTTTCCTCGCGCGCGGCGAGTATCGCATCGCGCGGCAAGCCCGATAGCGTATCGAGCTCCTCCGCGATCGCATCGCCGAGCGCGGCAATCGCGACTTCGGGCGCGCGGTGCGCGCCGCCGACGGGTTCGGGCACGATCCGGTCGATGATCTTCAAGCCCAACAGGTCCTGCGCCGACATCTTCATCGCGGCCGCGGCATCGGCGGCCTTGTCCGACGTGCGCCACAGGATTGATGCGCAACCTTCGGGTGAAATCACCGAATAGACGGCATGTTCGAACATCAGCACGCGGTTCGCGGCGGCAAGCGCGATCGCGCCCCCCGATCCGCCCTCGCCGACCACCGCCGCGACCATCGGCACACCCAATGCGAGGCATTGCTCGGTCGACCGCGCGATGGCTTCGGCCTGCCCGCGCTCTTCGGCCTGGATGCCCGGAAAAGCGCCCGACGTATCGACCAGCGTCACCACCGGAAGGCCGAAGCGGTCGGCAAGCTGCATCAAGCGGATCGCCTTGCGATAGCCCTCGGGCTTCGCCATCCCGAAATTATGTTTCATGCGCGACGGAATATCGTCGCCCTTTTCATGGCCGATCACCATCACCCGGCGGCCGCGAAAACGCGCGAGACCGCCAAGAATCGCCTGATCGTCGCCGAAATTGCGGTCGCCCGCCAGCGGCATCCAGTCGTCGAACAGGTCGGCGACATAATGTTTGAAATGCGGCCGGTCGGGATGGCGCGCGACCTGCGTCTTTTGCCACGGCGTCAGCTTCGAATAGATTTCGCGCAGCAATTTCGAGGACTTGTCCTCGAGCCGTGCAATATCATTGTCGATGTTGAGCGTGGGGTCGTCCCCCATTTCGCGCAATTCGGCGATTTGCCGATCGAGCGCCGCGACCTGTTTTTCGAAGTCCAGAAAGGCTGTCATGGCAAAGAGCGCTAGGACGAAGGCGTCCTGAGGTCAACGCCATCCATCCGCGCGAGCGGGTGCCGCTGATTGACCAGTTCGACGAGGCGGCGGCTGTCGACATGGGTGTAGATTTCGGTCGTCGCAATATCGGCATGGCCAAGCATCAGCTGCAGCGCGCGCAGATCGGCCCCGCCCTCGAGCAAATGGGTGGCAAAGGCGTGGCGCAGCACATGCGGGCTGACCGCGGTCGGATCGACCCCCGCGCGGCCCGCGAGGTCGCGGAGCATCTGGAACAGGCGCACGCGCGACACATGGCTCTTGCCCGACGGAAACAGCCAGGGCGACCCGTCGGCGAGCAGCGGCGCCCAGCGGTCGAGCGCGCCGCGCGCACGCTCCGACAAGGGCACCAGCCGCTCCTTGTCGCCTTTCCCGCGTATGATCAGATATTCGCGCTCGCCGGCGATCGCCCGCCGCGGCAGCGACACCAGCTCGCTCGCGCGCAGCCCCGATCCGTAAAGAAGCTCGAGCAGGAGCAGCATTCGAACCGCCGCGGCAGGCGGCGCCTCTCCCGCCGCTTCCTCGTCGGCCCGATCGAACAATCGTTCGACATCGGCGTGGGTCAGGATGCGCGGCAGCGGGCGCCGCGTCGTCGGCCGCGCGATGTCGAGCGCGGGATTGTCCGGCCGGTCGCCTTCATCGAGCAGGAAAGCGAAAAACTGGCGCAGCGCCGATAGCTTGCGCGCCGCGCTGCTTGCCGCAAGCGATTGATAATCCGCCATCAATTTGCGCAGAACCGCCGCGTCCGCATCGGCAAGCCGCCCCCTCACCAACCCGGCCGCTTGCTCCAGATCGCGGCGATAGGCGGCGAGCGTGTTGCGCGAGGCGCCGCGCTCGGCCGCCATCATCTCGAGGAAGCGGTCGATCGGGGCCGCGTCAGACATCGGTGATGTCTGGCACTTCGATAGCCTCAGACACGCACCAGCGCTTCGGCGGCGATCATTCGCGCTTCCGAACCTAGCCCGACTTCGCGCAGCGCCCGGACGATATAATAGAGATGATAGGGCGGCACTTTCGACCAGTCGCCCTGCATCCCCGCCGCCGCGAGCAACGCCACCATGCCGGGCTCGCGCCGTTCGGCCGCCGCCATGATCGCGCGCGACCAGCGTGTCTGCTTGCCGAGGTCGACGTCGAGGTCGCTCGCCGCCGACGCCGCGGCGCTGGCATCGATCCGCCCGAGCCCGGCGAGACCCGCGAGCAGGAATTTGGACCGCAGATAGTCGGCGCTATCGTCATCGCCCGAGAATTGGCCGACGGCACCCGCGCTCGTGCCATTGAGCGGTCGCGGCGAACCCACCGCGAGCACGCCCCACGCCCGGCTGCCAACCGATACCGTCGGGACCCACGCGATCGCATTCTGATCGTAACCGCCCGCCAACATCGATCCCAGGAGCTGCCAGGGATCGTCGCCGACTTCGGTGCTGGCCGGCAGCGCAGCGGCGGCGCGCGCCGTCGCGACCATCGCGGCATAGCGCTGCGCCGGACCGGTCCCGGCACCCCATAGCTGCCCCATCGCCGCATAACGGTCGGTCCCGCTTGCCGAGCCGAAGGCGCTGCGAAGCTGCTCGGTCTGGCTCGCGAGCGCCTCCGCGGGCTCCTCTTCGCTTGCCGCGGCACTCAGCAGCGACACATAGGCTTCGCTCGACAGCACGCCGCGCGCGGCGGCCTCGGGCGCCGCGGCGACGCGGTTCGCCATGTCGGTCATCGGCGCCAGCACCGTCCAGCTCTTGATATTGGACGGCGCCGAGGTGCGCAGCGCTTCGGGGACCGGGATCGCGGTTGCGGTCGCCATGCCGAAACGCCAGCTCGTCAGCCGGTCGATATTGTCCCATTCGATCGTCGTCGAGCGGCGACCGCTGCCCGTCGCGCCGAGCACGCGTTCGGCGAGCAGGATGTCGAAGTTCGAAATCTTGCCGCTCGACCGCACCCGGCCGATCGCCCAGCCCGCGGGCCCCGCCTCGCCCGACAGGCCCGAACAGATCGCGGCCGACAGGCGCCACGCCTGCTCGTCGCCATGCGCGAGCCCCGCCGGCACATAGGGGCACATGCCCGCCGGATCGGCGTTGGCCAGATAGACCTGCTGCGCCGCGGCAACGAGGCGCGGGCTCGCACGGTCATAATCGACCGCCTGCACGATCCAGCGCGCCGCGATCGATTCGCCCATGCGGAGCAGCAACGACGCGCGCTCGGCCGCGAGGTCGGCGCCGTTGACCGTCGCGGGTGTGTCGATCGCCGATGCGAGCGAACGCCGCAGGAGGATCTGACCCCAGCGCGACGCGAGCTGGCCGTTGGTCCGGCGCATGATCGCGGCGGCATATTGGCCGCGCACGCCAAAGGCGTCGGGGGCAAGCCCGCCGGTTTCGGGGGTCAATGGCCCGATGCGGGTGAGCAGGCGGCGCGCGCCCGGCGGCAGGTCGTATTTCAGCCCGCCCGATTCGATCTCTTCGCTATCCTCGGCGGCGTCGGTATCGGTGGCGCCGACGGTCGCCGTGACCGGTGGCGGCGCAACCGGGCCGCTGCCATTCTTGGGCGTCGCGCCGGGCGCGGGCGTTGGGGCCTGCGACGGAGTCGGCGTCGGCCGCGGCGCGGGCGTTTCGGCGGGATTGCCAAACCCCTCGGGCAGCAACGATTCCTGTGCGAGCGCGGGGAGCACAAGCGCGGCTGCGATGGCGGTGCCTGACAGGCCAAGCGTCAGCGCCAGCGTTTTCATCTTCATCGCGGCGCTCTTTCGGCAATCTTGTCGGTCACATCCACCTCAATCATTCGCGGCTCGATCGGCCGGCCCAGGAACAGCAGGAACAGAAAGAAAGCCACCAGCACCAGGGCCAGCACGATCAATCGTGCAATCCAGCGGCCTTTTCCCGATCTGCCCCGTGCGCGCAATATCCAATGCCTGTCGTTCGTCTCATTCGCACGGGCAGCAAAAACATTGTCCCGCGCGGCTTCGGCGGTATAGCCGCGCGCACCATGTCGCGAAACCCGAAAAGCCCGGGCCCAATTTCCTCTGGGGCCATCCCCGCGTCGATCCGCGACCGGTCGATCGTGCTTGTCGGGCTGATGGGGTCGGGAAAGTCGACGGTCGGCCGCCGCCTCGCGCAGCGGCTGGGCATGCGTTTTGCCGATGCCGACGACGAAATCGAACGCGCGGCGGACATGAAGATCTCCGACATTTTCGCGCGCTTCGGCGAAGCGCATTTCCGCGATGGCGAGCGCCGCGTGATCGCGCGGCTACTTGGCGGAAAGCCGATGGTGCTGGCGACCGGCGGCGGCGCCTTCATCAACGAAGAGACGCGCGCGCTGATCCTCCGCGATAGCCTCTGCATCTGGCTCGATGCCGATATCGCAACGCTGGTCGAGCGCGTCGGGCGCCGCAGCCACCGCCCGCTTCTCAAGGACCGCGATCCGGCCGAAGTGCTTCGCCAACTGGCGGCGGTCCGCAATCCCATCTATGCCGAGGCGCATTTGCGCGTCAGCTCGGCAAGCACGCCGCACGACCATACGGTGCGCGCGATCATGGAGGCGCTAGGAACATGGAAAGCCTGACCGTTGAGCTCGGCAGCCGCAGCTATCCGATCCTGATCGGCGACGGGTTGATCCGCGGCATCGGCGAGCATGTCGCGCCGCTGCTGAAACGTCCGCGGACGATGATCGTCACCGACCGCCACGTCGCCGAACATTATCTGATCCCGCTCGGCACCTCGCTGGCGATGGAAAGCATCTCCTTCTCCTCCTTCGTCCTCGAGCCGGGCGAAAGCACGAAGAGCTGGACCGGCCTCGCGCGCCTCACCGAATGGCTGATCGGCGAGGGCGTCGAGCGCGGCGACCATGTCATAGCCCTTGGGGGAGGCGTGATCGGCGACCTCGTCGGTTTCGCCTGCTCGATCGTCAAGCGCGGTTGCAACTTCATCCAGGTGCCGACCACCCTGCTCGCGCAGGTCGACAGCAGCGTCGGCGGCAAGACCGCGATCAACGTCCCCGCGGGCAAGAACCTCATCGGCGCTTTCCACCAGCCGGCGCTCGTCGTCATCGACCCGACGACGCTCGAAACGCTGCCGCGCCGCGAATTGGGCGCCGGCTATGCCGAGGTCGTCAAATATGGCCTGATCGACGACGCGGACTTCTTCGCGTGGTGCGAAGAACATGGCGCCGCGCTGCTCGCGGGCGACAGCGAGGCGCGCCACAAAGCGATTGCCCATAGCGTCGCCGCCAAGGCGCGCATCGTTGCCGCCGACGAACGCGAAACGCGGGATGTCCGCGCGCTGCTCAACCTCGGCCACAGCTTCGGTCACGCGCTCGAGGCCGAGACCGGCTATTCGGACAAGCTGCTCCACGGCGAGGCCGTCGCGGCGGGCATGGCGCTCGCGCATCGCTTCTCGGTAGCGCAAGGCCTCTGCTCCGCCGCCGATGCCGACCGGGTGCGCGCGCATCTGGCTTCCGTCGGCCTGCCCCACGATCTGGCCAGTGCGGGCGTCGATGCCGACGGCACGACGCTCGCCGGCCATATGGCGCACGACAAGAAGGTCCGCGGCGGCAAACTGCCGCTGATCCTGACGCGCGGCATCGGCCAGAGCTTCGTCACCGACGAATTTGGACTCGATAGGGTGTCGACCTTCCTCGACGGCGAACGGAAGGCTTAAGTTCCGGCCGCTTGCCCGCCTTCCTCTTCCTTCGCCAGCTTTGCCGCCCGGCGTCGTTCGCGCAGCGTTTCGAGGATGCTCGCCGCCTGCCGCCCACCGCCAGCAATGAAACGATGGTCCATGCCCGCCCTCAGGTCCCCTTCGCTGATCTGCGCGGTGAGCCGTTCGTCATCGAGGTGGCGCAGCGCCATCTCGACATCGGCGATCTCCTGATCGCTGACGTCGATCTGCTTGAGCGCCAGCATCCCCAGCGCGATCGAGCTTTCAAAGGTTTCGCGCACCGCGCCGTCGACACCCGCCCCGTCAATCGCCATCAGCTGGCGGCGGTCGAACACGCGCGTCAGAACCTTTGCGTTGGGGAAGGCCTTGACGATCGGAGCCAACACCGCGGCGTCCATGCTCCGATCATCGGTGCAAAAGATGATTAGCCGCGCCTCGTCGGCATCGGCGCGGCGCAGCACGTCGACGCGCAGGCCGTCACCATAATAGACTTTGGTGTCGAACCGCCCCGATGTTTCGATCTGGCTCGGCTTCTTGTCGATCAGCGTCACCGAACAATCGACCGCATTCAGCATCTGCGCGACGATCTGACCGAACCGCCCATAGCCGACGACGATCGCCGATCCGCGCGGAGCGTGTTCGGGGCCATCCATATCCGATCCGTCGGCTTCAGGCGCAAATTCCAGATTGCGCGCGAACAGCATCAGGAAGGGCGTCGACATCATCGACAGCGTCACGACCGCGCTGAACAGGCTGGCCGCTTCCGGCTCGATCAGCAGCGCGTCGGTCGCCTGCGCGAACAGCAGGAAACCGAATTCGCCGCCCTGGCTCAGCAGCAGGCCAAGGCCGAGTGCTACCTTCCACGGCTTGCCGAACAGGCGCACAAGCACGGTGAGCACCGAGAGCTTGACCGCCACCAGCCCCGCGGCGAGCGCGACGACGAGCAGCGGCCGCGCCAGCACCGCCTGAATATCGAGCACCATGCCGACGGCGAGGAAGAAGAGCCCGAGGAGCACGAGGCGGAAGGGCTCGACATCGGCCTCGATCTCGTGGCGATAAGGCGAATCGGCGAGCATCACGCCCGCGATGAAGGCACCGAGCGCGGTCGACAGGTGCAGGCTGTGCATGAAGGCGGCGCTCGCCAGCACGACGAGCAGCCCGACGACGACAAACAGCTCGCGCTCGCCATAACGCCCGACGATCCGCAGCAGCGGATTGACGACGAACCGTCCGACAAGCACCAATACGATGATCGCCCACAGCGTGAAAAAGGCGGTCTGCCAACCCGGCGGCGCGTCGGGATTGGCGGGCGCGCGCGACAGCGCGGCGACGATCGTGATCATCGGCACGATCGCAAGGTCCTGGAACAACAGGATCGAGAAGGCCTTCTCGCCGAAGGGCGAATTGATCCGGCCCGAGCTTTTGAGGCTCGGCAGCACCTGCGCGGTCGACGAGAGTGCGAGCGGCAGCCCGAGCGCGAGCGCGGCTTGCCAGCTGAAGCCCAGCGTCAGGATCAGCAGCCCGGTGAGCACCAGCCCGGTGATCACGACCTGCGCAAGGCCCAGCCCGAAGATCGCGCGCCGCAGCTCCCAAAGCCGCCGCGGGTGCAATTCGAGCCCGACGAGGAAAAGCAGGAAAGCGATGCCGATTTCGGCAAATGCGAGCTTGGATTCGCCGCCGCCGACGAGCCCCAGCCCGTGCGGCCCGACAAGCGCGCCCGCGAGCAGGTAGCCGAGCACGGCGCCGAGGCCGAGGCGGCGAAAGGCCATGACGAACAAGGTCGCGACGCCGAGCAGGATCGTCGCCTCGATCAGCGCCGCGTCGCTCGTCCGTTCGGCGGCGACTTCGGTCGCGGCGGCAGCGAGCGCGAGCAGCGTCACGCCCGCACCGCCTGCTCCTCGAGCGCGGTGATTGCCGCATCGAAGGGCAACAGGATCGCGCCGTGCCGCGCCGGATAGTCGCGCGCCGGCGCGAGCAGGTCGAAGCCCGGCCAGCCGGGTGCCTCGCCCGTGCCGCCGAACCAGCCGGCAATTGCATCGCGCGCGGCGCGAATCTCGTCGAGGCCGCGTCCCGGCGCATGGCGCGCGAGCAACGTCGCGGCGGCCTGCCCCAGCGCGCACGCCTCGACGTGCATGCCGACACTCGTCACGCGCCCGGCATCGTCGGTGTCGAGGTCAAGGATGATCCGGCTGCCGCACAGCGGCGCGCGCGCGCTGGCATGATAGCGCGCATCGGGATTGGGCAAATGCTCGGCCGCCGCCACCGCCAGCGCCAATATGTCGCGATTGTAGAGTGGCGCGCTCATTTGTCGCCCTTCGTTTCGGCCTCGCGCGCCTCGGCGCGGCGCTCGGCGATCACCTTGCTCATCGCCTGGCTCGTCGCGTTGAGCGCGGGATAGGTGCGGCTGTCGGTCATCCACGCCGGGCGCTGCGCATTGCCGTAGCCGATGTCGTAAAGCAGCGTGACGACCATGAAGAGCAGCGCCGCGATCATCAGCCCCTTCACCGCCCCGAAGCCCGCGCCGAGCCCACGATCGAATCCGCCCACCAGCGACGCCCGGCTGCGCTGCCCCATCGCGCGCGATCCCCATTTGGCGAAGGCGAAGACGCCGCCGAAAAGCAGGACGAACGCCAGCATCGCCGCGCCGCCCTCGGTCCCGATCCAGCCGCTCAGCAGGTTGGTGACGAAGGGGTGAAAGAAGCGCACCGCCGCGATCGCCAATATCCAGGCGAGCAGCGTCGTCACCTCCTGGACCAGGCCGCGCGTGAAACCGAGCACCGCGCTGCCACCGACCAGCGTCAGCACGAGAATATCCAGAGCTGTCAGACTTCCCATTTGCCGGTCGCTAGTCGCGCCCGAGCATCAGGTCAACGAGTTCGCCGAGGCGCCCGAAACCGGTGACCGAAATCCCGCCGACTGCCTTCATCCCCGTCGGACCCCAACCGCGCGAAAAACCAAGCTTCGCCGCTTCGCGCAGCCGCAGTCCGTCGTGCGACACCTGTCGCACCTCGCCCGACAGCGACAATTCGCCGAATACGATTGCGTCGGCGGGCACCGGCCGCTCGGTGAATGCCGAGATCAGCGCCGCGGCGACGGCGAGATCGGCGGCGGGGTCGGTCAGCCGGTATCCGCCGGCGATGTTGAGATAGACTTCGGCGGCGCCCATTTGCAGCCCGCAGCGCGCCTCCAAAACCGCGAGCACCATCGCAAGCCGCCCGCTGTCCCAGCCGACGACGGCACGCCGCGGGGTCGCGCCGCTCGCGAGACGGACGGTCAGCGCCTGCACCTCGACGAGCACCGGGCGCGTGCCTTCCAATGCGGGAAAAACCACCGAACCCGGGACGTCGCGGCTGCGATCGGTTAAAAACAGGCTCGACGGGTTCGACACCTCGCCCAGCCCTTCCTCGCCCATCGCGAAGACGCCGATCTCGTCGGTGCCGCCGAAGCGGTTCTTCACGGCGCGCAGGATGCGATATTGGTGGCTGCGCTCGCCCTCGAACGCCAGCACGGTGTCGACCATATGTTCGAGCACGCGCGGACCCGCGATCGTCCCGTCCTTGGTGACATGCCCGACCAGAACGATCGCCGCGCCGCTGTCCTTGGCATAGCGGATCAGTTCCTGCGCGCTCGCGCGGACCTGGCTCACCGTCCCCGGCGCGCTGTCGATCAGGTCGCTGTGCATCGTCTGGATCGAATCGATCACTACAAAATCGGCGGTCTGCCGGTCGAGCGTCGCCAATATGTCGCGCACCGACGTCGCGCTCGCGAGCGCGACCGGCGCGTTGCCGAGCCCGAGTCGCTGCGCGCGCAGCCGCACCTGCGCCGCGGCTTCCTCGCCGCTGATATAAACGACCGACCTGCCCGCCTGCGCGAGCCGCCCCGCCGCCTGCAACAGCAAGGTCGACTTGCCAATCCCCGGATCGCCGCCGATCAGCGTCGCCGATCCCGCCACGAACCCGCCGCCCAGCGCGCGGTCGAATTCGGCGATGCCGCACAGCATCCGTTCGGGCATCTTGCTGTCGGCATCGAGCGTTTCGAGCGCGAGCGTGCGTCCGCCGCGGCTGAGGTCGTGCTTCGCGGAAAAGACGGTTTCCGCAGCCTCTTCGATCAGCGTGTTCCACTCGCCGCAATCGGCGCACTGCCCCTGCCAGCGATAGGTGGCGGAGCCGCAATTCTGGCAGACATATTGGCGTTTCGCTTTGGCCATGGCGTCCGCATAATCGGAACAAAGAAGGAACGCCAGTGCTTTTGGGCTCAGGCTCGGTCGAAAAGCAAAACCCCGCCGCCGCCGATCACCGTCAGGCCTTGCACCGAACGATCGGCGCCGCGATCGAACAACAGTTGCAACGTCCCCGCCGGGATATAGGCGTCGGGCACCACGAAACGGTTGCTCGTTACAGCGACCAGATCTCGCGATTTGCCCTTCGCAGTCATTTGCAGACCTTTAGCAGACGGGGCGATCTCGAGGCTTTCGGCACTGAAAACCGTATCGAGCAAGCCCGCCAGCTTCCGGTTCTGATCCGCCCGCCGTTTATAGCTGCCGGTGAAACTTTCGATCAGGCCGGCTGTCGCAATCGGTCCGGTCCGCACCGACCAGTCACCAGGCCATGACAGCGCGTCGGAAACCGCATTGCGGATTTCATCGCCCAGCACGTCGCCGTTCGCGCCGTTGGTCACAATCACCAGCCCGTCGCCGGTTGCGAGATTGCCTTCGATATAGGCCTTGTAGCTGTCGTTCGCTCCGGCGTGATGGAAGATGCGCGCGGCGCCTTCGCTGGCGAGGCGCGGCCCCAAGCCGAACGGCCCCGGCGATACCGCGGTCATCATATCGACCGCCAGTTCCTGCGGCAGAAAGCCGCCCGGCGCGCGGTAACTCGCACCCAAGCCAAGGACGAGGCGGGCAAGATCGTTCGCCGACGTCCAGAGACCCGATGGCGCCAGCTCGGGGAAGCTTTGCCAGCCCCGCGGAAGCGCGGCGGCCTTTCCGTCGCCGTCATGAGCATGCGCGATGTCGGCCGTGCCAGCAGCCGGGGCGGCGTCGAACCGGCTTCGTTTCATATCCAGCGGCACGAACAGATGGCGCCGCGCCACCGCTCCGAACGACGCGCCCAAGGCATCTTCGATCACCGCTTGCACAATCATGTAACCGCCGCCCGAATAGCGCGACCGCGTTCCCGCCGCATCGATTCGCGCGAGCGGCTTGTTCACTGCCGGAGCCGCGCCATCGAGCGTCTGGACCAGCGTCGGCATCGGCGCATCGGGCGCGATGTCCTGAAAGCCATGCACGTTGAAGCCCGCGGTGTGCGACAGCAGCATCCGCAACGTAATGCCGGCGCTGTCACCGGCCACCCCCGCGGGAACCCGCCAGCGTTTTAACCAGCGATCGATACTCCGATCGAGGTCCAGATGACCCAGCGCAACAAGTTTCAGGCAGAGCGCCGCGGTCGCAACCTTGCTGACCGATCCCACCGAAAACAGCGTGTCGGGTCCCACCGGAGCGGCCTGCCCCGCGATCCGGACGCCATAGCCCGCCACCCTGTCGATCCGGCCATCCTGCAAGATCGCAATCGCCGCGCCCGGAACGCCGCCACGGGCCATTCTGTCCGCAAGGGTCCACCGCTCGGCGCCGGTGTGGACTGTCGGTCGAAGCAAAGATTCGAAAGCCGAACGAGGTTCGGCCGCAGAGACTGGCGTGGATGGAAGGAGGCCGGCGAGCGGCAAGGTCAGGCTTCCGGCAAGAATTTGGCGTCGTTCGAGAAAGGGCATAGCAATCCACCGTGTGTCGGCAGCGCCCGCCTGCTGTCGTTCCAACGCCGATCCGGTGCCCTAATCGGCGCGTTTTGTGCGTCTGCCAGCGGCGACGCACGCCAGTCCATGCACAGCGACGGGGCGCTAGTCAATTGCGAGCGCAACCCCATCGGCCTGTTTGGCCTTGGCCGCGGGAGGGCTATAGGCGGAACGACGAATCGCTCGCACAAGGAATGCCCCGCGCCATGAAATTCTTCGCCGACACCGCCGAAATCGCCGACATCCAGGAACTCGCCGCGACCGGCCTGCTCGACGGCGTGACCACCAACCCGTCGCTGATCGCCAAGTCGGGCCGCGATTTCAAGGAAGTTACCAAGGAAATCTGCGCCCTCGTCGACGGTCCGGTGTCGGCCGAGGTCGTCGCGCTCGACCATGCGACGATGATGAAAGAGGCCGAGATCCTCCGCAAGATCGCCGACAATGTCTGCATCAAGGTGCCGCTGACGATCGACGGGCTCAAGACGTGCAAGGCGCTGACCAGCGACGGCACGATGGTCAATGTCACGCTCTGCTTCTCGGCCAACCAGGCTCTCTTGGCCGCCAAGGCCGGCGCAACCTTCGTCTCGCCCTTCGTCGGGCGCCACGACGACAATGGCTTCGACGGCATGCAGCTGATCGCCGACATTCGGCTGATCTATGACAATTACGCCTATCCGACCGAAATCCTCGTCGCGAGCGTGCGCCACGGCATCCATGTGCTCGAAGCCGCCAAGATCGGCGCCGACGTGATGACCGCACCGCCCTCGGTGATCAAGGGATTGTTCAAGCATATCCTGACCGAAAAGGGCATCGAAGGCTTCCTCGCCGACTGGGCGAAGACAGGGCAGTCGATTTAAGGGCCATCGCCCCACCCATTTTCGTCACCCCGGCGAAGGCCGGGGTCTCGCCGGTGCGTTGAAACGCTATGTCGAGATTCCGGCCTTCGCCGGAATGACGAAATGAGGCTTTCCAGTTGACGTAAACGTCAACTCACCGCGATACTCGTCCGAAAGGGAGAGATTCGCGATGACCGATACGACCATCCTCACCGAACGCCGCGGCCATATCCTGATCGTCACGATCAACCGGCCCGAGGCGCGCAATGCGGTCAATGCCGCGGTCCACACCGGCATCGGCGTCGCGCTCGAAGAGGCCGAGGCCGATCCCGAAATCCGCGTCGTGGTGATCACCGGCGCGGGCGACAAGAGCTTCTGCGCGGGTGCCGACCTCGTCGCGCTGTCGCGCGGCGAGAGCCTTTACCCCGACGATCCCGCCCAGCAGGCATGGGGCTTTGCCGGCATGGTGTCGCACCCGATCTCGAAACCGATCATCGCTGCGGTGGGCGGCTTCGCCTTTGGCGGCGGCTGCGAGATTGCGCTGATGAGCGACATCATCGTCGCCGCCGACCATGCGCAATTCGGCCTGCCCGAGGTCAAGGTCGGGCTGTTCGCCGCGGCAGGCGGCGCCTTCCGTCTCGCGCAGCAGCTGCCGCGCAAGCTCGCGATGGAATATATGCTGACCGGCGACCCGATCCCCGCCGCGCGCGCCGCCGAGTTCGGGCTCGTCAACCATGTCGTCCCGCTCGCCGACCTGCTCCCCACCGCGCTCGCGCTCGCCGAGAAGATCGCGGGCAACGCACCGCTCTCGGTGCAAGCGTCGAAGCGCGTCGCGCTCGGCATCGACGAGGGCCGCATCGCCGCCGATGCGCCCTTTTGGGAGCATAACACCCGCGAACGCGGCGCGCTGATGCGCAGCGAGGACGCCCGCGAAGGCCCGCGCGCCTTCGCCGAGAAGCGCAAGCCGGTGTGGAAGGCGCGCTAAAATGACGATGACCGATCCCGAGCGGATTCCGGTGATCATCGGGGTCGGGCAGGTGAACGATCGGCCCGAGGATCCCGACCTCGGTCTGGATTCGCTTGGGCTGATGATCGAGGCGCTGAAAATCGCCGACACCGATGCGGGCGGCGGCGCGCTGACCGAACTCGACAGCCTCGCGATCGTCGACCAGATCAGCTTCCACAGCCTCGGCAAGCTCTGCGACCCGCTCGCCGCCGCCATCGGTGCCAATCCCGCGGTCAACTACCAGTCCGCCGCGCCGCACGGCGATACGCCCGTCCGCCTGCTCAATGAAGCGGCGAACCGTATCGGCGCGGGCGAGGTCAAGCTCGCCGCCATCGTCGGCGCCGAGGCGCTGCGCACCGCCGCGGGCCGCGCCGCCAAAGCCGCGAGCGGCGAGGACAAGAGCTATAACGCGATCCGCAAGGTGGCGACGCGGCGCGAGCCGAACTATGCCCAGCTTCACGGCCTCGCCGCGCCGGTCGACGTCTATCCGCTCTATGAAAATGCGACGCGCGCTGCGTGGGGCCAGAGCCTTGCCGAAGCGCAATTCGAAAGCGCCGAAATCTGGTCGCGCTTCTCCGAAGTCGCCGCCGCGAACGAAGGCGCGTGGATCCGCAAGCCCGCGAACCCCGAAGACATCCTCACCGTCGACGAGCGCAATCGCCCGATCGCCTTTCCCTATTCGAAGCTGATGGTCGCCAACTCGTCGGTGAACCAGGGCGCGGGCTTCCTTGTCGCGAGCCTCGCCGAGGCGCGGCGCCGCGGCATCGCCGAGGATCGCCTGATCTATGTCGGCATGGGCGCGGCGGCGAAGGAACCGCCAAGCATCCTTCACCGCGACCGTTACGACGGCAGCGTCAGTATGGAGACGTCGATCGCGCGCACCCTCGAACTGAACGCGATGACCGCCGAGGACTTCGATTTCGTCGAACTCTACAGCTGCTTCCCGTGCGTGCCGAAGATGGCGCGCCGCATCCTAGGCTGGCCGTGGGATCGTCCGGCGACGGTGTTCGGCGGGCTGACCTTCGGCGGCGGCCCGATCGCGAACTATATGAGCCACGCCATCGTCTCGATGGTCGACAAGCTGCGGAGCGAGGGCCGCTATGGCTTCCTGTTCGCGAACGGGGGATTCGCGACCGACAATCATTGCATCGTGCTGGGCAAGGAACCGATCGCCGCGGCGAGCTTCCCGCAGGATTTCGACTATCAGGCGGAAGCCGAAACCAAGCGCGGGCCAGTGCCCGAACTGGTCGAGGATTATGCGGGGCCGGCGACGATCGAGAGCTACACGGTGTTCTATGGCCGCGATGGGGCGCCGAAGGCCGGTGTGGTCGTGGCGCGCACGCCCGAAGACAAGCGCACGCTGGCGCATGTCGATGTCGGCGATGTGGCGATGCTGGCGTTCTTGACCGATGGTAAGCAGGAGCCGGTTGGCACAGCAGGCCAAGTCGTTGCGCTAGACGAAGGCTTCGGCTGGCGAGCGGCTTAATCCTCTTCGTCATTGCGAGCGAAGCGAAGCAATCCAGAGCGGTTTACACACTCTGGATTGCCGCGTCGCTTCGCTCCTCGCAATGACGCGGATTGTCAGTTCAGATCGAAACTGACCCCCTGCGCCAGCGGCAGCGCGTCCGAATAATTCAGCGTGTTCGTCGCGCGCCGCATATAGGCTTTCCAGCTGTCCGAGCCGCTTTCGCGCCCACCGCCGGTTTCTTTCTCACCGCCGAACGCCCCGCCGATCTCCGCGCCGCTCGTCCCGAGATTGACGTTGGCGATGCCGCAGTCGCTCGCAACCAAAAACCGCTCGGCCTCGCGCATGTCAGTGGTGAAGATCGCGGACGACAGCCCCGCCGCGACGTCGTTATGCAGCGCGATCACCGCGTCCAGATCATAATAGCGCATCACATAGAGGATCGGCGCGAACGTCTCTTCGAGCACCGGCCCGACCTGCCCCGGCATTTCGACGAGCGCGGGCTTCACATAAAAACTCGCCCCCTCGCCGACGCGTTCGCCGCCGTGCACGACGCCACCCGCCGCCTTGGCCGCCGCCAGCGCATCCTGCATCATCTCATACGCCGCGCGGTCGATTAGCGGGCCGACTAGCACCTCGCCCTCCAGCGGATTGCCGACGCCGACGCTCGCATAAGCCGCCTTCAGCTTGGCGACGAAGCCATCGTAAATGCTGTCGTGGAGGAACAATCGCCGCGTCGTCGTACAGCGCTGTCCCGCGGTCCCCATCGCGCCGAACGCGACACCGCGCAGCGCGAGGTCGAGGTCGGCCGACGGCGCGACGATCACGCCGTTGTTGCCGCCGAGTTCGAGGATCGCGCGCGCAAAGCGCTGCGCCAACCGCGGAGCCACCGCGCGGCCCATGCGCGTCGACCCCGTCGCTGAAACGAGTGCGACGCGTTTGTCGTCGACGAGCGCCTCACCCGCCTCGCGTCCGCCGATCAAAAGCTGCGATAAGCCTTCGGGTGCGTCACCAAAGCGCGCCACCGCGCGCTCAAAAATCGCCTGCGTTGCCAGCGCGGTCAGCGGCGTCTTTTCCGATGGCTTCCATACCACACTATTGCCGCACACCAGCGCGAGCGCGGCGTTCCACGCCCACACCGCGACCGGGAAGTTGAATGCCGAGATCACCCCGACGACACCGAGCGGATGCCAGACCTCCATCATCCGGTGCCCCGGCCGCTCGGTCGCGATCGTCAGGCCGTAGAGCTGGCGCGACAGCCCGACCGCGAAGTCGCAGATGTCGATCATTTCCTGCACTTCGCCCGCGCCCTCGGACGGGATCTTGCCCGCTTCGATCGTCACCAGCTTTGCAAGGTCGTCCTTGCCGGCGCGCAGTTCCTCGCCCCACAGGCGGACGAGTTCGCCGCGCCGGGGTGCCGGGACGTTGCGCCACGTGCGGAACGCGGCACTTGCCTTGTCCAGCGTCTCGTCGATCGTCGCCGCATCGACAACCTGCATCATGCCCAGCTGTTCGCCAGTCAGCGGCGTCACCGACGGCATCGATCCGTCGGTCCACAGCGCACGGTCCACGCCCAATCCATCGAGCAACTGTGCGACCTCTTGGCCCAATAGCGTCATCATATGTCCCTTCGTTGGCGCCGACACGCCCTTGCAGTTTGTGGCTCGCGGGTTATCGCAGCGGGCGAACAATGCAAACCCGAATGGGAGAGTCGCCCGTGCCTGACCTGCCGCCGTCCGAATTGCCGCCGTCCGAACCTTTTGTTCCTGTTCCGGCCGATGCCGCGGCGAACACGCACTGCAGCGCCGCCGATTACGACCGGCTCTATACGCAGAGCATCGAGGACCCCGACGCGTTCTGGGCCGAACAGGCCAAGCGCCTCGACTGGACCACCCCGCCGACCAGGATCGGCAATTGGTCCTACGACCCGGTCGAAATCAAATGGTTTGAGGACGGCGTCCTCAACCTCTGCCACAATGCACTCGACCGCCATGTCGCCGCGGGGCACGGCGAGCGCACCGCAATCCTTTTCGAACCCGACAGCCCCGACGGCGAAACGCGGACGATCAGTTACAAGGCGATGCTTGCCGACGTCATCCGCTTCGCAAACACGCTCAAGAAACTCGGCGTCCGGAAAGGCGACCGCGTCACCATCTATATGCCGATGATCCCCGAGGGCGCGGCGGCGATGCTCGCCTGCGCGCGCATCGGCGCGGTGCACAGCGTCGTGTTCGGCGGTTTCTCGCCTGAGGCGATCCACGGCCGCATCGAGGATTGCGCGAGCGACTGGGTGATCTGCGCCGACGAGGGCCTCCGCGGCGGCAAGACCGTGCCGCTGAAGGCCAATGTCGACAAGGCGCTCGAGCGGATCGATGTGAAGGCCGTGCTCGTGATCGCACACACCGGCGGCGACATCGCGATGAAGGAAGGCCGCGACCATTGGTACGACGCGCTGTCCACCGATGTCGGCGACGAGTGCCCGTGCGAGCCGATGGGTGCCGAGGACCCGCTTTTCATCCTCTACACTTCGGGATCGACCGGCAAGCCGAAGGGCGTGCTCCACACCGTCGGCGGCTATTCGGTGTGGACCGCCAGCACCTTCTATTACGGCTTCGACTATCGCCCCGGCGAGATTTTCTGGTGCAGCGCCGACATCGGCTGGGTCACCGGTCACAGCTACGTCGTCTATGGTCCGCTCCAGAACGGCGCGACGACCTTGATGTTCGAGGGCGTGCCGAACTACCCCGACCACGACCGCTTCTGGCAGGTCGTCGACAAGCACAAAGTCAACATCCTCTACACCGCGCCGACCGCGATCCGCGCGCTGATGCGCGAGGGCGACGATTATGTGACGCGCCACGACCTGTCGTCGCTCCGCCTGCTCGGCAGCGTCGGCGAGCCGATCAACCCCGAGGCGTGGCGCTGGTATCACCAGCTTGTCGGCAAGGGCCGCGTCCCCGTCGTCGACACCTGGTGGCAGACCGAAACCGGCGGGATCATGATCACCACCCTGCCCGGCGCGCACCCGATGCAGCCGGGGAGCGCGGGCAAACCCTTCTTCGGCGTCCGCCCGCAGCTGGTGGATGCCGAGGGCGGCGTGCTCGCCGACGAACAGACCGGCGGTGCGTCGGAGGGAAATCTCTGCATCACGCACAGCTGGCCGGGGCAGGCGCGCACGATCTACGGCGATCACAAGCGCTTCGCCGAAACCTATTTCTCGACCTACAAGGGCAAATATTTCACCGGCGACGGCTGTCGCCGCGATGCCGACGGCTATTGGCGCATCACCGGGCGCGTCGACGATGTGATCAACGTCTCGGGCCACCGCATGGGCACCGCCGAGGTCGAAAGCGCACTCGTGCTCCACGAGGATGTCGCCGAGGCCGCAGTCGTCGGCTTCCCGCACGACATCAAGGGTCAGGGCATTTACGCCTATGTCACGCTCAACGCCGGGGTCGAGCCGAGCGACGAGATCGTCGCGAGCCTCAAGCAGCAGGTCCGCAAGGAAATCGGCCCGATCGCGACCCCCGACCATATCCACCTGACGCCGGGGCTGCCCAAGACCCGCTCGGGCAAGATCATGCGCCGGATTTTGCGCAAGATCGCCGAGAATGATTTCGGATCGCTGGGCGATACCTCGACGCTGGCCGATCCAAGCCTCGTCGATGGATTGATCGAAGGGCGGAAGAACAAATAGCCCCGCCTCGTTCCCCGGCGAAAGCCGGGGCCCAGATGGCCAAGCGCTCGGCATCGTGGACCCCGGCTTTCGCGCCGGGGAACGCCTATTTCGCCAGCGCCTCGCACAGCCGGTCGGTCGCCAGCGCAATGCGCGATTCCGCCGTTTTGCGATTGGCCGCGCTATTCTCGACACCCCGCGTTTCGGTGTTGAACGCCAGCAGGCTCCCGATGCGCTGGTCGGGACAGAGGCTCAGATAGGCGCGAAAGCCGTTCTGGTCGCCATTATGCCCGACAAACCGCACCGCCGCGCTGCGGTCGATGAAAAAGGAAAGGCCGCTCTGCGTCGTCTTGGCCATGCGGCCTTGGGTGAAGTCATCCCCGGCCGCGATTTGCGGCGCCCACATTTCCTCGAGCGAAGACCGCTTCAGCACCAGGTCGAACTCGGGCTGGCGCGCCGGATCGCCGAGCAGGAACGCCACATATTTCGCCATATCGGGCATCGGCGCGTTGAGCCCCCCGTTCGACACCGTCACGCCGGTATCGACATCGAACGGCGCGGCGACCCGCCGGCCATCCTTGATATAATAGCTGTGTGACCGGTGCGACAGGAGGTGCGGCGGTGTGCGGTCGAAATAGCTGGCGTGCATGGCCAGCGGCTTCAGGATATTCTTGTCGACATAGACTTCATAATCTTCGCCCGACAGGCGTTCGATGACCTGCCCCAGATAGACGATACCGGGGTTCGAATAGCTGAAGCGGCTGCCCGGTTTGAACTCGACCTGCGTGTAGGGCAGCATCGCCGCGAGCTGCGACCAACCCTTCGGTTCGAACGGCTGCCAGTCGTGGTCGCGCCACGGCCAGGTCCCGCTGCGAAATCCCGCGCTGTGGCTCATCAGCTGGCGCAGCGTGATCGCAGCCGTGTCACCATAAGGATTATGGACGGCCGCCAGTTCGGGGACATAACGCACGATCGGATCGTCGAGGGTCAGCAGCCCGCGATCGCGCAATTGCATGATCGCGATCCCCGTCATCGTCTTGGTGATCGATGCCCAATGATAGATTGTCCGGGCGTCTACAGGAACATGCGCCTCGGCATCCTGCTCGCCCAGATGATCGGCGGCGACCGTTCGACCGCCCTGCACGACATAAAAGCTGCTCCCTACGATGCCCGACCGGCGCATTTCGGCACGGTGCAGCTCGCGAAAGTCGCGCAGCGCCGTATCAAAGCTCGACTCTTGGGCCGCGGCCGGATTGGCGGCGATGGCCATCAGAACAAGTGCGGCAGCAATCCAGCGCGACATGGCGATCCTTTCCCGTACGTTGACTGGACCGCGGCCAGGGGCGATCAGAAATGAAAGTCGGGTAGCTCCGCCAGTGCAATGCCCAGCGCCTCGGCCCAGCCGTCGGCGACGCTTTCGAAATAGGGGTCGTTGCGTTCGAACCGCCGTTCGCGCACCGTCGTATAATCGTCGCGCTCGTGGATTTTGAGATCGATCGGCAGATCGACGCCGGCATTGGCGCGGATCGTCGAATCGAACGACACGCACAGCAGCTTCACCGCATCCTCGAACGACATCGCGGGATCGTAGGACCTGACGATGATCGGGCGGCCATATTTGGTCTCGCCGATCTGGAAGAAGGGATTGTCTTCGCCCGCCTCGATGAAATTGCCCTCGGGATAGATGAGGAACAGGCGCGGCTCGGCGCCCTTGATCTGCCCGCCAACGATCAGCGAGGCGCGGAACAGCGACTCCGCCGCGGGCCCCTCGTCATTGTGGCGCATCACGACATTGCGCAGCGTTTCACCGATGATTGTCGCCACCGCGAACATCGACGGCGCTTCGAGGATCGACGGATGCCGCTCCTCGGGCGCCTTGGTGCGTTCGTCGAGCAGGCTGACAACCGCCTGCGTCGTCGCGAGATTGCCCGCCGACATCAAGGTGATGACGCGCTCGCCCGGCAGGTGCCAGCTGCGCATCTTGCGGACCTGCGAGATGTCGTCGACACCGGCGTTGGTGCGGGTGTCCGACATGAACACCAGCCCTTTGTTCAAACGCATGCCAACGCAATAAGTCATCGAATCCTGTTTCCCCGCCCCGGATTATCTGATCGCCCCGGTCCGCTTATTGCTGGACCTGCAATTGAACAACCAGATTTTCCTGCGCCGCACCATAGCGCATGCCGCGAACCGGGGCCGCATCACGATAATCGAGCCCGGTGGCGACGCGGATATATCGCTGATCGGGCGAATGGCCGTTGCTGACGTCGAAGCCGATCCAGCCGATATGGTCGAAATGCGCCTCGGCCCACGCGTGCGTCGCATCCTGCTGGGTGCGGTCGTTCATCATCAGATAGCCCGACACATAGCGCGCCGGATGGCCCAGGTGGCGCATCGCGGCGATGAAGATATGCGCATGGTCCTGGCACACCCCGCCCTCGCTGCCGAGCGCCTGTTCGGCGTTCGTTTCGGCATCGGTGAAGCCGATCCGGTACGCCAGCCGGTCGATGATCAGCGCCGAGAGCGCATGCGCGCGCTCGATGTCATTGGCATGGTCGCGGCCGAGCTGCGCGGTCAGTGCGCGTACCTGCCGCCCCGCGCGCGTCAGCGCGGTCGGGCGCAAGAAGGTCCACAGCGGCATCGCGCCGCGGTGGACGCCGATCACCCCGTCCCATGTTTCGAGCTCGACCTCGCCATGACAGCGGATCACCAGCTCGCTCGCGCCGCTCTGCACCGCGATCAGGTCGACGCCGTTGCCGTGATGATCGGTATAGTGCAGCTGCTGCGCGCCGCCCTCGACATCGACCGCCCAATTCAGGATACGCTGCTGGCCCGGCCGGTCCTTCGGCGTCAGCTTAAGCTGCTGCAACGCATAGCTGACCGGTGCATCATATTGATAGCGGGTGGTATGTTCGACGCGCAGTTTCATTCCACAAACCGATAGTCGCGCTCGACCTGCCGCGCGAGTGCGGCCGTGTCGCGGAGGAAGCCGGTCACATATTGGTGGAGGCCGCCGTCGAAGATCGACTGGATCGGTCCGGCAAGCTTTTCGTGGCACAGCGTATGCGCCTGGCGCCACGCCTCGGTCTCCTCGCAATAGTGACGCTGGAGCTGCGCCAGATTGTCCTCCATCCGCTCGCAGCAGAAGGCGAGGCTGCGCGGCATCTGGCGATAGAGGATCAGGAATTCGGCGATCTTGAGCGCGCTGATCTCGGCCCCGTAAAGCCAGCGATAGGCACGGTGCGCCGACACCGAACGCAGGATCGTCTCCCACTGCACATTGTCGATCGTCGTGCCGATATGCGCGACCGAGGGCAGCAGAAGATAATATTTGACGTCGAGGATGCGCGCGGTGTTGTCGGCGCGTTCGAGGAAGGTGCCGAGCAGCGAGAAGTTGAACCCGTCGTTGCGCAGCATCGTGCCGTTCAATGCCCCGCGCACATGCGCGCTCTGCTGGCGGATCGTCGTCAGCACGTCGGGCAGATCATCCTCGCGCACCGGGCGCCGCAGCAGCGCGACGAGCGTCATCCAGCTCGTGTTGACCGCCTCCCACGTCTCGCGCGTCAGCGCGGTGCGCGCGGTGCGGGCATTGTCGCGCGCCAGCTTGATGACCGAGAGGATGCTCGACGGGTTGGCGGGGTCGCGGAGCAGGAAGTCGATGACCCGCGCCGAGCTGTAATCGCCGTGTGCGGCCTGAAACGCCTGGTTGACACCGGCGGTCACGAGCACCGATTTCCATTCGGCGGCGGCCGTGCTTGAACGCGTCAGCGCGATGCGGAACCCCGCGTCGATCAGCCGCGCGTTATTCTCGCTGCGCTCAAGGTAGCGCGCCATCCAGAAGAGCGAGCCTGCGGTTTTCCCGAGCATCAGTCTTCCAACACCCATGTATCCTTGGTGCCGCCGCCCTGGCTGCTGTTCACCACCAGCGACCCTCTGGTCATCGCGACACGGGTCAGCCCGCCGGGGGTGATCGTGACCCCCTGCGGCGACATCAGCACGAAGGGGCGCAGGTCGACGTGGCGCGGCGCGAGTCCCTTCTTGGTGAAGATCGGTACGGTCGAGAGCGACAGCGTCGGTTGCGCGATATAATTGCTCGGGTTCGCCTCCAGCTTGGCGCGGAAGGCGGCGAGTTCCTTCTTGCTCGCGGCGGGGCCGACGAGCATTCCATAGCCGCCCGACCCGTGCACTTCCTTGACCACCAGTTCGGGCAAGCGATCGAGCACTTCGCGCAGATGCTCGGGGTCCGAACAGCGCCAGGTCGGCACATTGGGCAGCAGCGCCTTTTCGCCCGTATAAAATTCGATGATGTCGGGCATGTAGCTGTAGAGCGCCTTGTCGTCGGCGATGCCGGTGCCCGGCGCATTGGCGATGGTGATGCCCCCGGCGCGATAAACGTCCCAGATGCCGGGCACGCCGAGCATCGAATCGGGACGGAAATTCAAGGGATCGAGGAAGTCATCGTCGACGCGGCGGTAGATGACGTCGATCGCCTTATAGCCCTGCGTCGTCCGCATCGCGACGCGCCCGTCGACGACGCGCAGGTCGTTCCCCTCGACCAGCTCGGCGCCCATATGGTCGGCGAGGAAGCTGTGCTCATAATAAGCGCTGTTGTGGATACCCGGCGTCAGCACCGCGACCGTCGGCGTCCCGCCGCACGCCGGTGGCGCGCAGGCCGACAGCGATTTCAAAAGGTTGATCGGATAGTCGCTGACCTCGCGGACATGCACCTTCGCGAACAGCTCCGGGAACATCTGGAGCATCGTTTCGCGGTTTTCGAGCATGTACGACACGCCCGACGGGGTGCGCGCATTGTCCTCGAGCACATAAAATTCGTCGGCGCCGGTGCGTACGATGTCGGTGCCGCTGATATGGGTATAGATGCCGCCCGGCGGATCGAGCCCCATCATCATCGGCAGGAACGCCTCGTTTCCCGCGATCAGCTCGACCGGCACGCGGCCGGCGCGCAAGATTTCCTGCCGGTGATAGATGTCGTGGAGGAAGGCGTTCAAGGCGCGCACGCGCTGTTCGATGCCGCGCGACAGACGGCGCCATTCGCTGGCGGAGATGATCCGCGGCACGACGTCGAAGGGGATCAGCCGCTCGTCGCCGTCGGCGGCGCCATAGACGTTGAAGGTAATCCCCGTGGTACGAAAGAGCGCTTCGGCCTGCACCCCCTTATGCTGGATGCGCGCTGCATCCTCGGCCTCGAACCACCCGCAATAGTCTCGATAGGGCGACCGGGTTTCGCCCTCCTGGCTCGTCATTTCATCGAAAAAGGAAATGCGCCTGCCCTTTCCACGCAACATGCCATCCATCGGCCGCGCCCGATGTCTTCGGCCTGCGCGCCCCTATGTTCCAGCTGCTGCATCGCCCGGCCGACTGCGTGGCCGCCAAGCTTATAGGCAGGATGCTAATCGCGCCCGCGCGCCTTGGCAAGCGGGCTCGTGAAGCGCGGTGTTACCGTAACTTCAAGGACTTGCGATCAATCCCGTCGCCCCCGCCTTCGCGGGGGCGACGGGTATTTATCAAATCGCCCCGTGGCAGTGCTTGTACTTGCGGCCCGAGCCGCAGGGGCACGGTGCGTTGCGGCTGATGTCGAGCGCCGCATAGGGATTTTCGCCTTCGGGCAGGTCGGGACGCGGCGCCTGCATCGGCGGCAGCGTGTTCGCGATCACGCCAAGCTGACCGCCATCGAGATCGGCGCTGTTATCATCGCCGGTGAACGGGTCGATGTGCGTGGTCAGGAAATCGGGCAGGTCGGGCAGCGGCATCGGCTCGGGCTCTTCGAAGCGCAGGTCGATCCGCGCGACGGTGCGCGTCACATCTTCGCGGATGTTCGACAGCATGCGTTCGAACAAAGCAAAGGCTTCCTGCTTATATTCGTTGATCGGCTGCTTCTGCGCATAGGCGCGCAGGAACACGACCTGGCGCAGCGCGTCGAGCGTCGCGAGATGCTCTTTCCAATGATGGTCGAGCGTCTGGAGCAGCACCGATTTCTCGATGCCCTTCCACGTTTCCTCGTCGACGAGCCCGGCCTTTTCGGCCGCGACCGCATCGGCCTGCGCCTGGATGCGTTCCTCGAAGATTTCGGCGTCGACCGCGTCTTCCTGCATCCAGTCGTCGATCGGCGGAGTGAGATCGAGGATGTTTTCAACGCGCTCCTTCATCTGCTCGATGTTCCACTGTTCGGGATAGCTGCCCGGCGGGCATGCGTCGGCGACGATCGCGTTCACCGTCTCGGCGCGCATCGCGAGCATCACATCGTCGACGGTCTCGCTGTCGATGATCTCGCCGCGCTGTTCGTAAATGACCTTGCGCTGGTCGTTCATGACGTTGTCATACTCGACGACCTGTTTACGGATGTCGTAGTTGCGCGCCTCGACCTTCTTCTGCGCGGTCTCGATCGCCTTCGACAGCCACTTCGACCCGATCGCTTCGCCATCCTCGAGATTCTTGTTCATCATCTTCGAAAACAGCGTGTCGGGACCGAAGATGCGCAGTAGATCGTCGTCGAGGCAGAGGTAGAATTTCGACAGGCCAGGGTCGCCCTGACGCCCCGAACGGCCGCGCAGCTGGTTGTCGATGCGGCGGCTTTCGTGGCGCTCGGTCGCGAGCACGAACAGCCCGCCCGCGGCCAGCACCGCCTCGCGCTCGGCGGCAACCTCGGCGTGGATGCGCGCAATGCCGGCTTCGCGCTCGGGGCCGTCGGGCAGGTCCTTCAGCTCGTCATCGATGCGAAATTCTTCGTTGCCGCCGAGTTTGATGTCGGTGCCGCGGCCCGCCATGTTCGTCGCGATCGTGACCGCGCCGGTGCGGCCCGCCTGCGCGACGATATGCGCTTCGCTCTCGTGGAAACGCGCGTTGAGCACGCTGTGCGGCACACCGTCCTTTTCGAGGAAGGACGACAGCAATTCCGACTTTTCGATCGACACGGTGCCGACAAGCACCGGCTGGCCGCGCTCGTTCGCTTCGCGGATCGTCTTGGCGATCGCGCCGAACTTGTCGGTGATATTCTTGTAGAATTCATCCTCGTCGTCCTGGCGCGCGATCGGGCGGTTCGTGGGGATGTTGACGACATTCATCTTGTAGATGTCGAAAAATTCGGCGGCCTCGGTCGCCGCGGTGCCGGTCATGCCGCTGAGTTTCGGATACATGCGGAAATAATTCTGGAAGGTGATCGACGCGAGGGTCTGGTTCTCGGGCTCGATCTGCACGCCTTCCTTCGCCTCGACCGCCTGGTGCAGGCCGTCGGACCAGCGGCGGCCGTCCATCATGCGGCCGGTGAATTCGTCGATGATCACGACCTTGCCGTCCTTGACGATATAGTCGGTGTCGATGCGGAACATCTGAATCGCCTTCAGCGCCTGGTTGACGTGATGGACGACCTGCGTGTTCTCGATGTCGTAAAGATTGCTGCCCTGGAGCAGCCCGGCATCCTCGAGCAAGCGCTCGACATGCTCGGTGCCGTCCTCGGTCAGGTTGATCGACTTGGACTTTTCGTCCTTCTCATAATCATCCTCGACCAGCTGATGGACGATCGCGTTGACGCGGATGTACAGCTCGGACTTGTCGTCGGTGGGGCCCGAGATGATCAGCGGGGTGCGCGCCTCGTCGATCAGGATCGAATCGACCTCATCGACGATGCCGAAATTGAACGCGCGGTGGACCATCTGCTGGCGGTCGAACTTCATATTGTCGCGGAGGTAATCGAAACCCAGCTCGTTGTTCGTCGCATAGGTGATGTCGCTGTTATAGGCGTCGCGGCGCTGCATTTCGTTGAGGTTGGGGACGATGATCCCCGTGGTCAGCCCCAGGAAGCCGTAAACCTGTCCCATCCATTCGGCGTCGCGGCGGGCGAGGTAATCATTGACGGTGACGACATGGACGCCCTTGCCCTCGAGCGCGTTGAGATAGGCGGCGAGCGTCGCGACGAGCGTCTTGCCCTCGCCCGTGCCCATTTCGGCGATCTCGCCGCGGTGCATGACGATGCCGCCGATCATCTGGACGTCGAAGTGCCGCATCCCGAGCGTGCGGACCGCCGCCTCGCGCACCGTCGCAAAGGCCTCGGGCAATATGTCGTCGAGCGTCTCGCCGGCGGCGAGGCGATCGCGGAACGCCTGCGTCTGCGCCTGCAGCGCGGCATCGTCCAGCGCCTGCATCGCGGGTTCGAAGGCATTGATCTTCTCGACGATCTTGCGGATCGAGGCGACATAACGGTCGTTGGACGAGCCGAACAGGCTCTTGGCAAGGCCAGCAAACATGGAATTTCCCTTGGGATTAGAATGAAAAGGCGGCGCGCTTCGGCCGCATGAATATGCAAAAAGGGCCCCGGTGCGGGGCAGCGCCTCACAAGGGGCGCTGGGGCGCCGCTCTATTCGAGCGCGCGGTCGCTGCCGGTGAGCAGGCCGGGAAGGTGCGGCGGCGCGGCCTTGCGTGGTTTACCGCTGCCACTCGTCGTACGCCGCGTCGGCGCGGTGGTGGTTGGACGACGTTCGGCATCGCTTGTTTCGACCTTGCCCGCCGTTTCGGCGAGCATGACCAAGGCCCCCATCGCCGCCGGGGTGGCAGGCGCGGCAACGGCCCGGTCGGCGGTCGCCAGGCCGGTCAGCAATGCCAAAAGGGTCAACAACAACCGCAAGAATCGCCCCTCTTTAGATCCGGAACGACAAATATTGCGCCCCGTTCCCTGAACATAGGGTGAAAGCGGCGCGGCGTCTAGGGGTTGGGGAGCGGGCG
>NZ_JAKFEM010000043.1:0-26188 GCF_036675685.1 Sphingopyxis sp. | reverse complement strand
CACCGACGCGTCGGGCGGGATTTCGAAGGAGTCTCACGAAGTTGCCATCCAGCGAATGATCGCGGCCGGCGCGAACGTGATGACCGTGATGGCGCTCGCTGGCGAATGGCAACGCGATTGGGCGCGCACCGAGCATGTCGAGGAACTGACCGAGATTCTCATCCAGCACTTCAGCGGCAGCGGCATCGCGTATCTGTGGGAGCAGCAATTGCTCAACACGCCGGTGCCGAACGCCGCAGGCTGATCTGGGCAGGGATGCCGGACTGTCGAGCGATGAATTGCCGCTCATTGAGCCTCGGCATCCCTTCTCTCCGGGCAGGCTATCCAAGCCTCGGTGCAGCCGGACTGACCACGCTATCCGTCACCCAAAGAAAGGACCATGAATGTCGATGGGCCGTTTTCCCGTTGGACTGGAAATGCATGTCTTCGAAGAATGAAACTGCCGGGAGAGGCTGCCGCTTTCGCGCTTTGAGCCAAATGGCGTTCCGAACCGGTTCCCGTTTTCATCAAATGTAGGCGCTCTATGGAACCTTCGCGGCGATCGCCTCGATCTCGATCAGGAAGTTCGGACCGGCCAGCCCGGCGACCTGCACGGTCGAGCGGGCGACTAGGTTGGGATTCTCGGCGGTGCCGAAGAATTCCTTATAGCCTGCATTGAAGCCCGCGAAATCCATCTTGCCGCCCAGTTTCGGGTCGGCGAGACGATCGGCGCCACCTCGGCCGCCGGGCATGCGCTCTATCCCGACGCCGACATCACCGGCGCTTTCCACGCGATCCTCGACAGCGCCGCGATCGCGACCCTGCGGCCATCGCGATAATTCGCATTGGCGTAACCTTCGGAGAAGGCACCGCGAACCGGCAAACGATGCCATCCCTCGCATCACCCATTTTCAAAGGGAGATTGAAATGACCAACGCACTGAAACTTTCGCTTGCCGCTTCGGCGGTGCTCGCCATGGCTGCCGGCAACGCCTTCAGCACCACCGCTGCTGCCGCCGAAGGCAAGACCGAGAAATGCTATGGCGTCTCGCTGAAGGGCAAGAATGACTGCGCCGCGGGTCCGGGCACGAGCTGCGCCGGCACCTCGACCGCCGACTATCAGGGCAACGCCTGGAAGCATGTGAAGGCGGGCTCGTGCGTCAAGATGGGCGGCACGCTCACGGCGCACGAAGGCAATGCCAAGCCGGTTCCGCGCAAGGGCTGATCATGTCCGCTCCCGCGCTCCACTCGCTGCCGCCGCGCGCCGGCATAGGGCTCAAATCGAGCCATTATGTCGATGTGCTCGCAGCGGCGGAGCGCGGGGCGGCGCCCGCCTGGGCCGAAGTGCACCCCCAAAATTACTTCGGCGCGGGCGGACCACCGCATCGCTGGCTCACCGCGATTGCGGAACATATCCCGCTCAGCTTTCACTCGGTTGGCCTGTCGCTCGGCTCGGCGGCTGGCGTCGATCTGGACGAGCTCGAGGCGCTCGCGGCGCTGTGCGAGCGTTATCGGCCCGCGATGGTCTCCGACCATCTGAGCTGGAGCAATGGGCCGAACGACAAATTCCCCGATCTGCTCCCCATTCCGTACACCCATGAGGCTCTCGATCATTTCGCGGGCGAAGTGGGGCGCGTGCAGGATCGGCTCGGCCGGACCATCCTGATCGAAAACCCGTCGCGCTACCTCGCCTATGCGCAGGGGGACTGGGACGAGGTCGAATTCCTCCATACGCTTTGCCGGCGCAGCGGCTGCGGTCTCTTGCTCGATATCAACAATGTCGAAGTCTCGGCTTTCAATCTCGGGCTCGACCCGGGCGTCTGGCTCGAAGCCTTTGATCCGGGCCTTGTCGGCGAGATTCATGTCGCGGGCCACGCCGTGAAGAGCGACGACATGGGCGGTACGATCGCGATCGACGACCATGGCTCACCCGTCCGATCGAGTTGCTGGGACCTGCTCGCGCGATTCCTCGCGCGCAGTGGGCCGAAGCCGGTGCTCGTCGAATGGGACACCGACGTTCCCGATTTTCCGACGCTGATCGCCGAGGCGATGAAGGCCGACGCGCTTCTGCTGTCCGAGACAGAATATGCTTGAGCGCGACCAAGGGGCTTTGGCGGCGACATTGCTGCATGGGCCGGACCACTTGCCCGACGCGCTTTTTGCTGGGGACGAGGTCGCCGTGCTCCGGGGCCTGCGCGTTCACGCCAACACTATTTCGCATGCGCGCCTGGTCGCGCTTGAGGAGACATTTCCTCGGACCCGCGCGCATCTCGGCGAAGGGCCGTTCAATCGCCTGTCGCGCAAGTTCGTCGACGCATGCGGGGCCGAGGGGCGGTCGCTGACCGACATTGGCGCGGGCTTTGCCGACTGGCTGGGTGATCCGCTTGCGGCCGATCTGGCGCGCGTCGAATGGGCCTGGCTCGAAAGCTACAACGCTGCCGAAGGGCCCGCGCTCGGGCTCGCCGATCTGGCGGGATATAACGAGACGACCTTGCTCGGCTTTTCGGTTCACCTGCATCCGGCGACGCGGTTTCTCAGTCTGGCGACAGATGCGGCGCGATTGATCGATCCAGCCTTCGCGCCCGGTACATCGGCACTGCTGATCACGCGGCCTGACGCGGATGTGCGGCTATTTCCCGTTCACGCCGCCGACATCGCCGCTCTCGGTCTTGCGAAAGAAATTTCGCCGCTCGGTAACCTGCTCGCACTCCTCGCCGAAGACCACCCTGACGGTGGTGCCGCTCTTGCGGCGCTGATCGACGCAGGGGCATTCGAAAGGCTTTGAAGATGAATCGCTTAGTCGCATTCTATGACCGCGGCGTGGAGATCGCTGCCTCGCGTATTCCCGAGTCCGTTGCATTGTTCCTGCTCCGCCTCGCACTTGCGGGTGTGTTTTGGCGTTCGGGTCAGACGAAAGTGGTCGAAGGCAGCTTCCTCCAGATCGACCCATCGCAATATGATCTGTTCGCGTCCGAATTTTCCGGCCTGCCACTCGACCCGGTCCTGGCCGTGCCGCTCACGACCTATGCCGAGCATTTCTTTCCGATCCTGCTGCTCCTCGGCCTCGCGACACGTTTTTCGGCAGGGGCGCTGCTGGTGATGACGCTTGTCATCCAGATCTTCGTATTTCCCGACGCCTGGTGGCCGGTGCATTCGCTGTGGGTCGCAATGGCCGCGATCCTGATTCCGCGCGGCGGCGGGCTGTTCTCGCTCGATGCGCTGCTTGCTAGAGTGCGCGCGACATGAGCATCGAGGAACCTTCGCTCGCGCGCCTGATGGCTGCATCGCAGCGGGGGGATCGTGCGGCCTATCGTACGCTGCTGGCCGACTGCCGCAAATGGCTCGAACGTTATTTTGCACGCCGCATCGCACTGCACCACATCGACGACCTCGTTCAGGAAACTTTGGTATCGATGCATCGCAAGCTTGCGACCTGGGATTCGACCCGCGCTTTCCTGCCATGGCTCGCGGCCATCGCACGCTATCGCTGGATCGACATGCTGCGCCGACAGCGCAACGAGGCTGAACTCGGCGACAATGACGCCGCCGTGGACGCCGAGGACGAAGCGGTGCACGCGCGGCTCAGCATCGACCATCTGATGACGTTGCTGCCGCCCAAGCAGGCGCAGGCGATAGCCCTCGTCAAGATAGAGGGCGCCTCGATCGCCGAAGCGTCGAAAATCTGCGGCCAGAGCGAGTCGCTGGTCAAAGTGAATATCCACCGCGGGCTGAAGAAGCTCGCCGCCCTGATTGAAAGCGAATGAGAATGACCGATGCATCGATCGACGCGCTGATCGACGGACTGGCGGACGAACTGAAGCCGGTCAGGCCGCGCCGGACAGGACAGGGGTCGCTGTGGGTCCTGCTCGGATGGGCGGGCGGCGCCGCGGCGCTGATCGCTTATGCCGGGATGCGGCACGATCTTCTGGGCGGCCAGATGCCGATGCTGTCGATGCTGTCCTTCTGGCTGATCGCCGGGGTGGGCATGGCGGCGGTATGGAGCGCGATCCGCATGGGCATGCCGGGTGTCGGCCGCGACTATGGCGGTTGGCGCTGGGCGGGGCTGGTCGCACTTGCGCTGCCGCTGTCGGCGCTGCTCCTGTCCATGGGTAACAGCCACGCCGCGATGGAATCTGCACGCATGGGCGCAGGCACGCGTTGTCTCGCCGAGGCCGTCATTTCGGGTCTCGGTGTTGGCGCGGCGCTCTTCGCCTGGCTCAAGGCCGGGGCACCGACCTCGCCCGAGCGCGCGGGGCTGGTGATCGGGCTTGCCGCGGGCAGCGCCGGGGCGACGATCGTCGCGCTGCATTGCTCGATCGACAATATCGTTCACATCTCGCTGTGGCACGGGTTGGCAGTGATGCTCTCGGCCGCGGCCGGGCGGCTTTTCCTGCCGCGCTTCCTGCGCTGGTAGGTTCCGCCGCCTTCGCGACCGGCTTTGACGCCGATGTAACTCATCTCTCAAAGTGGAACGGATCATCATGCGTATCATTGCTGCCGCCATAATTCTCGCCCTGACGCCCACCGCGGTCTTCGCTGCTCCGTCGCAAGCGGCTCCCCCCGTTTCGGCAACCGAAGAGGGCATCGCCATCGGCGGCTATGACGCCGCGTCCTATTTCTCGGACGGCGGCCCTGTCGTCGGATCGGCGGCGTTCGAATATCGCTGGAACGGAGCGGTCTGGCGCTTCGCTTCGGCAGAGGCGCGCGACCTATTTGTTGCGAACGCCGACGCCTTCGCCCCGCAGTTCGGCGGCTATTGCGCCTGGGCGGTCAGCCAGAATTACATCGCACCGGGCGATCCCAAGGTGTGGCGTATCGTCGACGGACGCCTGTATCTGAATTTCAACGACCGCGCGAAAGAGCTGTGGGAGGCCGACCTTGCCGGCGCAATTGAGCGCGGCAAGGCTAATTGGCCAGCGGTCCTTGAAAAGGCCGATAATCGATAACGGGCTTGGAGAGGTCCTGTGCTGCTTTTAACACTCGCGTCGCGGCGGCGCCGCCGGCGGTGTCTCCCGAACCACCCTATGCCCGCACACCCGAGGAGGTGGTCGTTCCGCTCCAAGATGAGCAGCGGCGCGAGCAGGAAGAATAGGGATATGCCGACGCCGTCATCGACGGTGACCACGTGTGGCTGTCGGGGGTCGTGGCGGGGCTCCGAGCCAAAATTGCCTTTCCCGGGACGGCGTCTACCGCTGCGAAAGCCCGCTTTGACGAACTCATCGTTGACGAAGGTATGGACACTAAGCGGAGCGAACTGCGCATTCGCGTAGCATTGTTCGATGCGCAGCAAACCGGATCATTTGAAGATGTGGCGCATGCGGTCCTGATGGCGCAGCAACAGCGAACCGAAGGGCTGAAGGCTGTCGCGGAAAATGCGTTCGAGGGGGGAACCGATTTTTGCGATCTTCCGGAATATGCTCCCCAAGTGGCCAAAAACGCCTGCGCCACAGACAACTTCGAGAGACGCGCCAAAAACCTGATGTATCTCGACGCTTTGGCGACAGTTCTGAATGGTGATTATGGCCCCGCTGAACGCTTTCTCGAAATCTATGGCCGGGATCGGAAGGATAATGGGGATTGGGATACGCGCTGGACGGGTATTGACCCAAGAATCGTAAAGCTGAAGGTCGTTATGGCTGAAACCCGTTATCAGAGCGCCGCTTCGGAATCGGGCGGCTCCAACGTGGACGAGATGAGTTATGCGCTCGACGAGCTAACAGCGGTGACTCGTTTGTTCAGCCCCGCCGACGATCCTGTGGGATTTCGGAAAATTGCGCTGTCAGCTCTTCAGAAGGACCAGGAATTGGCTGGGCTCGCGGTGAAAGCCGGCGACAAGCCTGACATACGATTTTCTCAGACAATGTCTCTCTATCGCGTGGTGCTTTCACGGCTCGACGATATTGCGTCAGGTAGCATCAGCGGGGTCCCATCTGATTAAAGTGCTTCGGTCGGGAACGTCAGCTTTCTACCCTTACGCGCCTAATAGCTGACCGTCTCAAATCGGCCAAAACGACGCGGCGATTTCGCCGCGTCGTTCCGGGGTCAAGCTGCGTCGACGAGGACGATTTCGCTGTCTTCGATCGCGGTGATGCGCACCACGTCCATGTCGCTGATCGCCGCGCCGTCGCGGGCGTTGACGCGGACCCCGTCGATTTCCACTGCTCCGGTCGCGGGCACGAGATAGGCGCGGCGGTCTTTGCCGAGCGGATAGTCCGCGGTCTCGCCGGCGCGCAGCGTTGCGCCGACGACGCGCGCGTCGGTGCGGATCGGCAGCGCATCATTGTCATTGTCATAACCCGAGGCGAGCGTTACGAACTGACCCGAGCGTGCGCCCTTGGGAAAGGGCTTGGCGCCCCATTGCGGAGCTTCGCCGTCGCGGGTCGGCACGATCCAGATCTGGAAGATCTTCGTCGTCACATCCTCCAGATTATACTCCGAATGCCGAATGCCCGTGCCGGCGCTCATCACCTGCACGTCGCCCGCTTCGGTGCGACCCTTGTTGCCGAGATCGTCCTGATGGGTGATCGCGCCTTCGCGGACGTAAGTGATGATTTCCATGTCGCGGTGCGGGTGCGGGGGGAAGCCCGTTTGCGGCGCGATGATGTCGTCGTTCCACACGCGCAGATTACCCCAGTTCATCCGCGCCGGATCGTGATAGCCGGCGAAGGAGAAATGATGTTTGGCGTCGAGCCAGCCGTGATTGGCGGCGCCGAGGCTGTCGAAAGGACGAAGTTCGATCATGGTCTTGTCTCCAGGCACGGACGGAAAGTCATCCGCTGTTGGCACCCATTTGGGCCTTGCGTGCTTTCCCGGTCAGAGGGATAAATCGCATCGAAACGTTCGAGGAAATTGAATAGTGAATAATCCGGGCACGCCGACTTTCGATCAGCTGCGCATCTTCCTGGCGATCGTCGATACCGGCAGCTTTGCAGCGGCGGGGCGCAGGCTGAACCGGGCGGTCTCGGTGATCAGCTATGGCATCTCGAACCTCGAAACACAGCTCGGCGTGATGCTGTTCGAGCGCGAAGGTACGCGCAAACCGCGACTGACCGTCGCCGGACGCGCGCTGTTGTCCGAAGCCCGCGCGATTTCGCACGGGATCGATGGACTCCGCGCCAAGGTGAAGGGATTGCTCGATGGCTTGGAGGCCGAAGTCGATCTCGCGGTCGATGTGATGCTGCCCGCCGAACGATTGGGGAAGATATTGCGGACCTTTTCCGCCGAATTTCCGACGGTGCAGCTCCGCCTGCATGTCGAGGCCCTTGGCGCGATCACCGCGATGGTACTTGACCGCAAGGCCATCGTCGGCATTTCGGGGCCGCTCGCTGCCGGGGTCGAAGGTGTCGAATGCATCGCAGCGGGCTCGATCCCGATGGTCCCGGTTGCCGCGCCCGATCATCCGCTCGGTCGGATGGAGCGCATCGCGCCAGGGGCTGGACGCGATTACACCCAGCTCGTGCTCACCGACCGTTCTCGCTTTACCGAGGGGCAGGATTATTCGGTGATGAGTCCCAAGACATGGCGGCTCGCCGACCTTGGTGCGAAACATGCGCTGCTGCGCGAGGGGATTGGCTGGGGCAATATGCCGCTCCCGATGATCGAAGCCGATCTGGTAGCCGGGACGCTCGTTCAGCTTGCGATGCCCGACCATCCGGGCGGCACATATCGCTTTGCCGGTGTCTGGCGCCGCGATACGCCGCCGGGTCCCGCCGCTTCGTGGCTGCTCGAACAATTTGTCGGATTGGGCAAAAACGACGCCGAGATCGCCGGCTTGATAGATCTCTAGAATTTCAGCATCGCTTCGGCGCCGGCCATGCGGATCGTGCGCGCCGGCCCGGTCTCGCGGATGGACCTCCCCGCGCGGAAGGCAGATAGGGAGCCGGAAAAGGATAGCACTGGACTCGCCTGCCAGCCAGCCGAGATTTCGATCTGATCGCCGATATGGCGTGCACCGCTGCCGGCTGCCGGACGGATGAGCTGGCCCGGAATATCGTAAATACCGTCGCCGCGGCGGTGTCGCCAGAATGTGGCCGCCGCCAGTTCGACCGTCACACCTGACCCGAGGTCGAAATCGACGCTGGGGTGGATGTTGACGATGTTGCGCGGGCCGATTGGCGACAACTCGCCGAAATATTTGCCCTTGGGGAAAAGCGCATTGAAGGTGCCAAGCGTGCCATCCATGGGGTTTCGATCGCCGCTCGCGATATTGGCGCGGAGGCGCAGGCGGGGTTTGAGCGCGGCTTGCGGAAAGCTCCATGCGGTCTCGGTCGCGATCGACCAAGCGCGGATCGGGCCGCCATCGAAGCGTCCGCGCTGCACTATGCCCTCCCAATTCCAGCCAAGGTCGCCGCGCTTGCCAAAGAAGCGCACCCCGAAACTGTCGCGGGCTTCTCGTCCGCTGCGCCCAACGAACCGCGCGGCTTCGTTTTTATAGCCGAGCCAATAGACGTCGATGCCGATGGCCGCGACAGGCGTGATGGTCGCATAGACACCATCAAGCCGTCGGGTCTTGGACGCCGCATCATCGAAATCGCCCCCGCCGACCGCGACCGGGCGCAGGTGGAAGGCGTCGATGCGAACGGGGCCGCGAGTCGCGATCGCGCGAACGCCATCGAACGCTTGCGGAATATTGGGACCGTAGCGGATACCGACGAGCCGCTCCGATCCCAGCGCGACCAGTTCGCGGCCGCCGCGCAGGGTCAGGTCGCCATCCTCCCCAAGGCCGATGCGCACGTCGGCGAAGCCCTGGAGCAGGTCGATACCCGTCTCGTCAGCAGGACCCTTGCCCGCGCCGACCCCGCGGGCATAGCCGGCGATCCCCTGCACGAAGAGGCGCGCCGGGCCAGCGTGGAGATCCGCGTGGGGCATCACGCGCAGCCACGGATAGCCGTCATCGGGTGCGGGCGGATCGCCCCACAGATTGTTGTCGAAGCCTTCGAAGCGCGCCCGGGCTTCGCCGCCGAGCGTCAAATGGACGGCACCATCCTTGTCGAGCGGTGCATATTTGATCCGCTGCCACCCCGCGCGTGCCGCGTCGCCGAGAACCGACCAATCCTCGTCATAGCGAAGGTTGGTCTGTTCGACCTCCTGCGCTTCGGCCGCCAGCGGCGCCAGCGCCCCCAGCGCCGTGAGAAGCAGCAGTGCGCGCATCAGCGCCGGGTGACGAAATGGCGCACAACCGGGGGGCTGTCGCCGCCGTGGAAATCGCGCAGCGTCTCCTGCAGTACGCGGTCGGCGTTGGTAACCCGGTCATGTTGGCGCAGATGCTCCAGCCAGCTCTCGACGGTGAAGATTTCGATGACGGTGCCGGGCTGCGCGGTGTCTTCATAGACGCCCCAGTGGATTGCACCGTCGCGACGCCGGATCCGGCGCATGGCCTGCATTGCCGCGAAAAATTCGGACACTTTGTCGGCAGCGACGCGATATTCGATCGTTACCAGAACCGGGCCACTGTCCTGTTCTATATCCCCATCAACGATCGGAGTAGGCCAGTGCGCGGACGGTGCGAGGTCGAGGCGGCTCGTGCCATCGAGCGGGAAGCGCCACGCGAGAACAAGACTGGCGACGACGAGCAGGGCGGCGGCAGCGAGCAAGGTGGTCGGCACCCCGATGCGCGACGCCACCGATCCCCACAAGGTCGACCCGGCCGTCATCGATCCCTGAAAGACGAGGAGGTAGATGGCGAGCGCCCGCGCCTTGACCCAGGCGGGCGATGTCGCCTGCGCGCCGCCGTTCAGCGACGCCATCATTGCGATCCAGGCCAGCCCGCCCACGAAGAGCGTGGCCGACGCCGTCCAGAAATCGGACGCGAGCGACAGGCCAGCCATTGCGGCCGCGAGCAGGATCGACGCGGCTAGCGTGATCTTGTTGGCGCTCAGCCGTCCGCGCAGCTTGGGCATGATCACTGCCCCGGCGATCGCGCCGAGCCCCATGAAGGTCAGCAGCCCGCCATAGCCCGCTGGGCCAAGCCCCAGATCGCGCCGCGCGATGATTGGCAGCAAGGCCCAGAGGCCGCTGGCGAAGAGGAAGAAGCCGACCGAACGGATCAGCACGATCTGGAGCTCGGGCGCGCGCATCGCGTAACGCAGACCGGCGCGCATCGCGCCGACCATATGCTCGGCGGGCAGGTGCCGGTCGGGGGCGTGCCGCCGCCAACGATACAGCACGGTCAGCACGGCGAGGACTGACAGGGCGTTGATTGCAAAGACGGCGCCCGGCCCGGATGCGGCGATGATCACGCCGCCCAGCGCCGGGCCGATCGCCCGCGCGATGTTGATACCGAGCGAGTTAAGCGCGACGGCCTGCTGCAACGCTGGACCGGGGACGAGTTCGGGGACGATTGCCTGGAAGGCGGGCGCGGAGAAAGCGGCACCGATCGCAATGGCGGCGGTGAACAGCAGCAATATCCATGCGTCGGTGAACCCCGAGAGTGTGATCGCGGCCAGCGCGGCGGCCGCGACGAGCCCGAACAGCTGCGCGCCGATCAGCAGCCGCCGCCGGTCGACGATATCGGCCAGCGCTCCGGCGGGGAGCGCCAGCGCGAACATCGGGAATGTCGTCGCGGCCTGCACCAGCGCGATCATCAGCGGGTCTGGCGACAGCGACGTCATCAGCCAACCCGCACCGACATCGTGCATCCAGGTGCCGATGTTCGACACGATCGTGGCGATCCACAGCGCGCGGAACATTGGGCTGGCGAGCGGCCCCTCGGTCTTTGTCAGGGTGGTCGCAGCGGTCATGGCTTGCCGCCGCGCAGGATCGCCGCAAGCATCAGGCCGCCGATGAGTCCGGCATGCTCAAGGAAGGTGTTGCGCTCGTGAAAGCGGGCGACGGGATCGGCGACCTGCCAATAGGGGTGCGCGATCACCGTCGCGATGGCGGTGAACACGCCCAGCGCACCGGCGCCCAGCCATGCCTTGCGGCTGAGGATGACCAGCGCCGAGCCGCCGATCTGGACCAGGATGGTGAGCCCGACAGTGAGAGCGGCGGGTTCGAGCCCGAAATGCCGTGCCTCGCCGAGCGCAGCGTCAAGGTCGAACAGTTTGGCGAAGCCGCTGGTCCAATAGGGCAGGGTGAGCAGGGTCGCGGCGAGGGCCGCGAAGCGATAGTCGCCGAGCAGGCGGGCGAGCAAGGTCGGCGCGGGTGCGGGGGTCATCATGGTTCAGACCGCCCAGCAGCCGCAACCGAACGCACCCCAGAAGCTCTGGACATCGGCAGCAGGAACTGCAGCGCCAAGCGCCGCGGCATGATCATGGCCGTGAACCCCGCAGGCCGTGCCGCAGCCACAGGCCGAGGCGAGCTTTTGGGCGCCCTCGGGGCGGTGATGATAGCCGCCGAATGTCGCAACGGGCGACCAGTCGGGCATCGCTTTCGGCAGCGCCGGTACGATGGGACCATAATCGCCTTCGCCGTGCACGACCTTGCCGCCGAGGATGGTGAGGATCGAGCGGAGGTGAACGATCTCGCTTTCGGCCACGCCGAAATAGTCGTCCGATAGCAGCGCGAGATCGGCGAGCTGGCCTGCCTTGATCTGCCCCTTCGTGCCGACTTCGTTCGAGAACCAGGTGTTTTTCTCGGTCCACAGCCGCAGCGCCGTTTCGCGGTCGAGCCGGTTGCGGGCGGGATAGAGCGAGAGGCCGCCCAGCGTCTTGCCGGTCACCAACCACGACAGCGACACCCAAGGATTATAACTTGCAACGCGCGTCGCATCGGTGCCGGCCCCGACGGGCAGGCCCGCCTCCATCATCCGTTTGATCGGCGGCGTCGCCTCGGCGGCCTTCGCGCCATAGCGTTCGACGAAATATTCGCCTTGGAACATCATCCGGTGCTGGACCGCGATCCCGCCGCCGAGCGCGGCGATGCGGTCGATGTTGCGTTCGCTGATCGTCTCGGCATGGTCGAAGAACCAGTTGAGGCCCGACAGCGGGATATCCCGGTTCACCTTTTCGAACACATCGAGGGCGCGGCTGATCGTCTGGTCATAGGTGGCGTGAAGTCGCCACGGCCATTTCCGTTCGGCGAGCAGGCGCACGACGGGCTCGAGATCGCCTTCCATGCTCGGCGGCATGTCGGGCCGTTCGACGCGGAAATCCTCGAAATCCGCGGCCGAATAGACCAGCATTTCGCCCGCACCATTGTGACGATAGTTGTCGTCGCCGTCGCCCGGCTTCACCTGCGTCGACCAGGTCGCGAAATCCTTGAGTTCTTCCTTCGGCTTTTGCGTGAACAGATTATAGGCGATGCGCAGCGTCAGCTCGCCGTCCTTGTGCAGCTTTTCGATGATCTGGTAATCGTCGGGATAATTCTGGAAACCGCCCCCCGCGTCGATGACGCTGGTCACGCCAAGCGAATTGAGCTCGCGCATGAAATGCTTGGTCGAATTGACCTGATACTCTTCGGGAAGCTTCGGCCCCTTGGCGAGCGTCGAATAGAGGATGACCGCATTGGGCTGCGCGAGCAGCAAGCCCGTCGGGTTGCCCGCGGCATCGCGCACGATCTCGCCGCCCGGCGGATTTGGCGTGTCCTTGGTGTAACCCACGACGCGAAGCGCAGCGGCGTTGAGTAGCGCCCGGTCATAGAGGTGGAGGATGAAAACCGGCGTGTCGGGCGCAGCGGCGTTGATCTCGTCGAGCGTTGGCAGCCGCTTTTCGGCGAACTGATGTTCGGTAAAGCCGCCGACGACGCGCACCCATTGCGGCGGCGGTGTGTTCGCGGCCTGCTTTTTCAGCATCGCCATCGCATCGGCAAGGCTGGGCACGCCGTCCCAGCGCAGCTCCATATTATAATTGAGCCCGCCGCGGATGACGTGGATATGGCTGTCGATGAGGCCGGGGATCAGACGGCCGCCCTTGGCGTCGACGATCTCGGCGTCGGGACCGGCGGCTGCGCGGGCTTCTGCCTCCGATCCCACTACCAGGAATTTGGCACCGCGAATGGCAACGGCCTCGGCAACCGGATTGGCGCGGTCGAGCGTCGTCACCTTGGCGTTGACAATCAGCAAATCGGGCTGGTTCATGGCGAAACTCTCCGTGGCGGTCAGCAGGGCGGTTGTGGCAGCGCCGGCAAGCGCGTGGCGACGGGTGATCGGGTTCATGCGTCGCGATCCTTCACTATCGGTGGCGATCCCAGCACCTGGGGCACGCAGTCATCCTGAATGAAGCGCACCAATTCAGTCCGGTTGGCGAGGCGCTTGGCGATCGGGACAAGCTGTTCGCCCAGCAATATGCCCGCCAGCCCAACGAGGGCGATGACCGGCGGGGCGGGAGAACGGACACCGAGCAGGCTGTAGATCAGTCCGACCAGCAGCCCGGCACCCAGCGAGATGAGCGTGAGTTTCATCATGTCCATCCTCCCTGATGATTTTAGCTCTGTATGAAGGCGAGCAGATCGGGGTTGATCACATCGGCGTTGACCGTGAGCATGCCGTGCGGAAAGCCTTCATAGATTTTGAGGGTCGCGTTAGGTAAAATCTCGGCCTGGAGCACGCCGGCATTCTTGTACGGCACGACCTGATCGTCGTCGCCGTGCAGGACGAGCGTTGGGACGGTGATCGCCTTCAGGTCGTCGGTCTGGTCGGTTTCCGAGAAGGCCTTGACCCCCTCATAATGCGCCTTGGCGCTGCCCATCATGCCCTGGCGCCACCAATTGTCGATCACCGCGGGAATGACGTTCGCCCCGTCGCGATTGAAACCGTAAAAGGCGCCCGCGGCCAGATCGCGGAAGAATTTCGAGCGGTTCGCCGCGAGTTCGCTGCGAATGCCATCGAAGACTTCGATCGGCAGGCCGCCCGGATAACGGTCGGTCTTGAGCATGACCGGCGGCACGGCCGACACCAGCACGGCTTTCGCCACGCGACCCTGCGGGATACCATGACGGGCGACATAGGCCGCGACTTCGCCGCCGCCGGTCGAATGACCGATGTGGACAGCATTTTTCAGGTCGAGATGTTCCATCACCGCCGCGGCATCCGCCGCATAATGATCCATATCATGCCCGTCGCTGACTTGCGCCGAGCGACCATGGCCGCGGCGATCATGCGCGACGACGCGATAACCGTTGGCAAGGAAAAACAGCATCTGGGTATCCCAGTCGTCCGCCGAAAGCGGCCATCCGTGATGGAAGACGATCGGCTGGGCATCCTTTGGACCCCAGTCCTTGTAAAAGATTTCGACGCCGTCGTTGGTGGTTACATAGCTCATGCTGAATTCCTTTTTTCGTTGGGGAGGAGGTGAGGGGCCGGGTTTTCAGGTCCGGCCCGCCCTATCGAATCAGTGACCGCCTTCCGAGGCGCCGAACATGGTCTTGGCATAGGTGATGCCGAGACCGTAAGCGCCGCCCCATTTGCGCGCGATGCCAGTGGTGAGGTCATAGGTTTCGGCGCGCGCCCAGTCGCGCTGCAGTTCAAGCAGATACTGAAGCGAGGTGATCGGTTTCGCACCTGCCTGGATCATGCGTTCGACGGCGCGTTCATGCGCTTCGGTCGAAATGTCGCCGCTTGCGTCGGTGATGACGTAAGCTTCGAAGCCCTGCTCAATCGCGGACAGCACCGGACCGACGATGCAGACCGAAGTCCAAAGGCCGGCGAACACGATCCGGTCCTTGCCGATCCGGTTCACTTCTTCGATCACGCTCGCATCTTCCCACGTGTTCATCGACGTGCGGTCGAGCAGTTTCTGGCTTGGGAAGGCGTCGGTGATTTCGTCGAACATCGGGCCGGAGAAGCTTTTTTCGGCAACGGTGGTCAAAATGGTCGGGACGTTGAAGCCGGCGGCGCCGTTTGACACGAGCGCGGCGTTGTTGCGTAGAAGCTCGGCGGCAATCGACTTGGTCGCAAACGCCATCTGCGACTGGAAATCAATCAGGACCAGAGCGTGGTTGCTGGGGTTGAGCAGTGCTTTGGCCGGGGTGGGGGTAGCTTGGATCGACATTGCTGAAACTCCTCTGGGAAACTTTGTCCCCGATCCGTTCGGGGTGAGGAGAGTTTTATGTCGAGGAGCTTATTCGAAACAGGCCGATAAATTCAGCGCAATTGTTCTAGAATTTAGAAAAGAAGATTAAGAGGCATTCTTTGAGGAAAATCAGTGCAGCCAGATGGTGAGGTATTGTGAGCGACCGTCCGCTTTTTGAGCTTTCCAACGAAAAGCCGACGGTCCGAAGACGGCCAGAATCGCTGCACGCAGCCCGAGCGGAATACTTCATTTCCGCATCAGTCTTGGCAATTAATTCGAGACGCGGCTTGGATGGGGTCAGATCTGGCCGACACGGGAAGCGCAATCCGGATGATGAGTGCAATGTCCAATGGCGAATTCTCACAAGTTACGAACGAAAATCTAGCTGTAAAAAGGGAATTGTGATCTCGCGCGTATTACCGGTTATGCTTTCCGAAAACTTGGCGAATCTGACGGCGTCTGTTTCTCTGCGAGATGGAACTCCGCGCCGATACTAGAAACGCTTGGATAACCCGATGCCAATCGTGCGCGGGCGGTTGGGGCTATACTGAATATCGGAGACTGCGAAACGGCTGTTTGCATTCACAAATTGACGCGATGTCTTGAAGCGCGCGTCGAACAGGTTGTCGGCGAAGACCCTGACGCTCCAGCTTTCGCCTTCGATGCGCAACGACATGTTGGTCAGCCAATAGCTGTCCAGCGGCAGATATTGCGGGTTGGGGCTGGCCGCAGGAACGGGCAGGCCGGTCACCGGATCATTGACGGGCCTGAAGCGCCCGAAATCGGCGTGTGAACTGCTCGTATAGGACGAGACCCAGTTGAACCCCAATTTAAGATCGCCGCCGATCTCGGCGCTATAGTCGGTCATCAACGACAGCGCGTGGCGCGGAACCAGCGGCATCCGTTCGCCCTTGAAACCAATGCCGGCGATCGTCTCGGTCAGCTTTGCATCGGTAAGGCTGTAGCCGAGGTTGAACGACAGGCCGGGCAGCAGGATGTCGCGCGCGTTGAGTTCTAGTTCCACCCCCTCCGACACGGCCTTTCCGGCATTGCCCTGATAAGCAAAACCCAGCGGCGTCCGCACCGTCGTCTGGATGTCCGACCAATCGATGCGGAAGATCGCCGAGCTGACATAAAGCCGGTTCTGCAGCAGTGAGAATTTGCCGCCAAGCTCGTAACTGACCAGATCGTCGGCATCATATTGCCGGCCCTCGGGCGGGATGCCGGTATTGGGCGTGGTGAGGTTGAACCCGCCCGGCCGGAACCCCTGCGCAATCGTCACATAGACGAGGCCATCGCGGCCGAGTTTGTACGAGCTGTTGAACCGCCAGACGCTGCCCTTTTCATGGTAGCGTCCGTTGGAAAACTCATATGGCAAGGGGGTGGTGCGGGCGAGGCCATTGGCGTCGCGGGCGTTCTGGCCGAACCACTGGTCGATCGAGAAAAAGCCGCCGGTTCCGCGAACGTCGAAATAGCGACCGCCAACCGATGCCTGCCAAGTGTCGGTGACATGATATTTCAGCTCGCCAAATGCCGCGAACTGGCGCGTTCGCGTGTCGCTTTCATAGGTATATTCCTTGTTGTCGTTCAGCTCGCCGCCGATAATATTCTGCTCGAAATCGTCCTGGCCGGGGAAAGGGACGGGAACGAGTTCCTGCTGGACCTCGCGGACACGCACCTTGTTGTAATATCCGCCAGCGATCCAGTCGAACGGCCCGTCCGAACTCGAAACCAGACGGACTTCCTGCGTGAAGCCATGCGACCTGGCCCGGCGCTGCGTGATGACGGTGAATTCGGGTATGTCGGCGGGATCAAGGAAGCTGCTGAAGATGCCGTCCCGGATGCCAAAGGTCGAATCGTTGGTCGCATTCAACCGCTCGTCGACATATGATGAACTCGAGGTCAGGCTGGCCCATCCGAAATCATAGGACAGCGTGAGATTGGCGAGCTGCGCTTTGTAACGCGAATCGCCCGGATGAGTGTAATCGACGGTGAGGTCGGGCTGGCTTTCGCGCTGGTTGTTGAACTCACCATACCGTGCGGTCTGACGGTAGTAGGACAGGTCGATGTCCAGATTGTCGGCGGGCTTCATCAGCACCGCGATGCGAGCCGAGGTCGTCCTGTCGTCATTGATGTCCTTCGTGCCCAGCGCGACATTGTCGATGTATCCGTCATTGCGGAATCGGCCGACATTGGCACGAACCGCGATCCAGTCGGCGACTGGGACGTTAAGCATGGCGGTGGCGTTATAATTGGCACCGCCATGCCGTGTCGCCGAAAGCTCTGCACCGACGCGGCCTTCGATCGCGGTCATGCCGGGCTTTTTGGAGATATAGCGAAGCGTCCCGCCGATCGCGCCGCCGCCGAACAGGGTTCCCTGCGGTCCGCGCAGTACCTCGACGCGTTCGACATCGACGAGCTTCAGATCGAGCGGCGAGCCGCGGAAAGGCATGTCCATGGGTATTTCGTCGACATAGACCGTCGTTGTCGGCGCCAGCGCCGCCTCGGTGCCGGTGCGCAGGCCGCGTAGCACCAGCGTCACGCCCTCGCGCGCGCCGTTATCGGTGAGTGAAAGACCGGGAACCGTGCGCGCGAAATCGGCGATATCGGTGGCACCGGTCTTTTCCAGCGTATCGGAGGAGATCGCCTGGATGTTGAACGGCACGTCGCGGACCGATTCGGCTCGCCGCGTTCCGGTGACGATGATTTCGTCCGTGGCCGTGGCGCTCTGGCCATCGCCGGACTGCTGAGCGGCCTCTTGCGCGCGCGCGGGGCTGGTCAAGGCCGCGAGGGAAGCGGCCGAAACCAGCACTGCCCTGCTTGCCCGACGTCCGATGCTGTTGTCTCCGATCATCCTGACTTCCCCTTTGTGCCGTAAATCCCGGTCTTCGCGTTTCGTGCGCTGCAGGTGCGGGCGATGATTGCCGAGTCAGACATATTTATGTCATTGATTCGTTCAATGTCAAATAAGTAACATCATCTTTCCACTTTCCTAGCAAAACAGGGCTATGTCGGCATGCTGGCGTCGGCGAACTTGCTATCCTAAGGAAGACAATGTCGCAGGAACCGGGGAGAGATGGTGCGTGCAAGGCCGAGCTGACATATCGCGTGATCTGCTGCAGCGGCTCGAGGACAGCCTCGAGAGCTTTACGTCGGCCGAGCGGGCGATCGCCAACTTCATCCTGACCAATCGCGGTGGAATCGCGTTCGAGACCGCCAATTCCATCGCCACCAAACTACAGGTGAGCCCGGTCACGGTCGGCCGTTTTTCACGCAAGATGGGTTATCGGCATTTCAAGGATTTGAAGGCGGGATTGCGCACGACGATGTCGGGCGTGCCTTGGCTGGTCGGCGATCAGGTGACCGAGTTTGTCGGTACGCGCGGCGAGAGCAACCATAGCCAGCGCAGCCTCGAACTCGAACTGGCCGGGATAATCGAGATTTACGCGATGGCCGAAAGCGACGGCTGGAAGCAGATCGTGGCGCTGCTCGCGCATAGCCGCCATGTGCATGTGGCGGGTTTTCAGACCGAGCGCGGCGTGGCCGCAACGCTTGCCCATCTGCTGCAATATGCGCGCGAGGGGGTCAGCATCGTCGACACGTCGGCGGGCAATTATCATGAGGTATTTGCGGGCGATCCGGCCGATCGCTGCCTCGTGCTCGTCGACATGCGGCGCTATTCGGAACAATCCTATGATCTGGCGGCGCGGGCGAGCCGCGAGGATATTCCGGTGGTGATGATTACCGACAAATTCTGCGACTGGATCCGCAAATTCACGAACCACGTCATCGCGGCGCCGACCGAGGTCGAGCTGTTCTGGAGTTCGCAGGTCGCGCTGAGCTGCGTGGTCAATCTGCTAGTTAACGATGTGATCGGAACGCTCGGCAAGACGGTGGAGAAGCGGCTCGATCGCCTGTCGGAGCTTTATCAGGCCTATACCGGGCATATCGGCAGCCCGGCGGTCCGTAAGCCGGGCCGGTCATAGGGCCGCTAAGCCTCGCGTCGCCGGCGACGCATGCCGTAGAGCAGATACCCTGCGCAGCCGATAGCCAGCCAGACCACGAGCCGCAGCCACGTATCGAGCGGAAGCGTCCACATCAGATACAGGCAGGCGGCGACGCTCAGCAAGGGTGTCCACGGGTAGAGAGGTACGCGGAACGGGCGCGCGATTTCGGGCTCGCGCCGCCGCAGGACGATGACGCTGATCCCTACCATGACGAAGGCGAACAGTGTGCCCATCGAGATCAGTTCTCCGAGCAGGCTCATCGGGAGGAGCCCGGCTGCGATCGAGGCAATCGCGCCCGTCACGAGTGTGCCGATATGGGGGATGTGCGAATCCGCCCGGACGCGCGTGAACGCCGCGGGTAGCAGGCCGTCGCGGCCCATCGCGTAAAAGATGCGTACCTGGCCGAGCAATGTGACGAGCAGCACCGAGATCAGCCCAGCGATCGCAACAAAGCCGACGATGACCTTGGTCCACGCCAGTCCCGGTCCAGCGCTGTTCAGCGCGACATACACGGGATCGGGAACGTCGAGCAGGCGATAGCTGACCAGTCCGGTGATGACGACGCCGACCAGAACATACAGGGTTGTGGTGATGCCGACCGACGCCATCAGCGCGCGCGGGATGGTGCGCTGCGGGTCTTTTACCTCCTGCGCCAAGGTCGTGACGGCATCGAATCCGACATAGGCAAAGAATAGCAAGCCGGCGCCCTGCATGATGCCCGACCAGCCGAAATGACCGAAGACACCCGTGTTGGCCGGGATAAGCGGCGTCCAGTTGGCAGTGTCGATAAAGGCGAACCCCGTCGCGACGACGAGAAGCATCGCCGCGATCTTGGCGACGACGATCAGATTGTTGATCCGCGCCGAGAACTCGGTTCCGCGCAGCAGCAGCGCGGTGCAGACCAGCGTCACCAGGGCTGCGGGCAGGTTCAGGATCGATCCGGTCGCGACCAGCTCGCGCGCGGCGGAAAGGTCGAACGGCGCCTGCGCGAACAACGCGGGGAAGCCGATGCCGATATCTTGCAGCACCGCCTGGACATAACCCGACCAGCCGATCGCAACGAGCGCGCCCGCGAAAAGATATTCGAGCGCGAGGCACCAGCCGACCGTCCACGCCGCCGCTTCGCCCATCGAGGCATGGCTGTACGAATAGGCGCTGCCCGCCACGGGCATCATCGCGGCGAGTTCGGCATAGCAGAGCCCGGCGAGCAGACAGACCGCGCTCGCGATGAGGAAGGACAGCGCCACGGCAGGCCCGGAATGCTGCGCGGCGACGGTGCCCGTCAGCACGAATATGCCAGCGCCAACCGTGCTGCCGACGCCGAAGCAGACCAGAGCGAACAGCCCGACGGTGCGCGTCAGTCCGCCGGTGTCGGTGCTTCCCTGAAGCACCGACACCGGCTTGCGCGCGAAGGGCTTCATGCGCGCCTCCGCGAGGCATCAAGCCTAGAGGCTGAAGCCGGCGAGGGGAGGGTCAATATGGTTCTCAACGGTGCGCTCCCTATCGGCGGAAAGATTGTTACATTTATGTCAGTTGACTTCTAGGGCAATAATTATAACAATCAATGCATCGTTGCGCATTTCCTGTCATGCGCGCTTGGTACACAGAAGGTTCAAACCCGCATGATCATCCCCGGCAAATATCTGCTCTTTCTGGGCAACGTTGCCGAGCGGCTCGACGCCAAGACGGCGTGCGGGCTCGTCGACTGGGCACCCGAACGGTGCGTGGGGCAGTGGCGCCTTCCTTCCTGCGGGATCGACCTCGGGCTGAAGGACATGAGCTTTGCGGAGGCGCGCGCTGCCGGTGCCGCGACGCTGGTCATTGGCGTCACGCCCTTTGGCGGCGCTATCGCGCGCGAATGGATCGCGCCCATCGTCGAGGCGCTCGGCGCGGGGCTGAATGTCGCAAGCGGTATGCACGCTCGACTCGGCAACGTGCCCGAGATCGCCGCCGCAGCAAAGACATCGGGCGCGTCGCTGTTTGATGTGCGGGCTCCCGGCGCGAGCTATCCGGTCGGGACGGGCGCCAAGCGGAGTGGACGGCGGATGCTGATGGTCGGCACAGACTGCGCTGTCGGCAAGAAATATACCGCGCTCGCGATTGCGCGCGACATGGCGGCGCACGGCATGACGGCGACCTTCCGTGCGACGGGCCAAACGGGAATCCTGATCGCAGGCGAGGGGGTGCCGATCGACGCCATCGTGTCCGACTTTGTCGCCGGCGCGGCAGAGGCACTCTCACCCGACAACGATCCCGGTCATTGGGATGTGATCGAGGGGCAGGGATCGCTTTTTCATCCCGCCTATGCCGGCGTCGCGCTTGGCCTGCTCCATGGATCGCAGCCTGATGCCATCATCGCGTGCCATGCGGCGGGACGGACGCATATCGATGGCTATCCAGATTTCATCCTTCCTGATCTCGAACGCTGCATCGAGGTCAATCTGGGCATGGCGCGCCTGACCAATCCGGACGTACGCTGCGCCGGTGTCAGCATCAACACCTCGCGCCTCCCTGCGTCAGACCGCGCGGCGCATTTGCGCCGGATCGAGGACCGGCTGATGCTGCCCTGCTTCGATCCGGTCGCAACGGGCGCAGAGGCGCTCGCCACATATATCGCCGCAAATTTCGACTGAGCTTCTTCGCTGCCGATCCGTTTCGGCCGCTGATCATATCGGGAATGCCATCATGGATATCGAGGTTCGCATCGAGACATGGCCGCTGGCCAACCCGTTTCGTATCACGGGGCGAACCTATACCGAGATTGAACTGGTCGTCGCGATCATACGCGACGGGGAATTTGAAGGCCGCGGCGAGGCGGCCGGGGTCGATTATCTCGGCGAGACGCCAGCAAGTATCGCGGCCGATATTGCCTCGCTACGTGAAGACTGCGCTGCGGGGGTGGACCGCACCAGGCTTCAGTTGTTGCTGCCCATTGGCGGCGCGCGCAATGCACTCGACTGCGCATTGTGGGATCTCGAAGCGGCGCGCTCGGGGCGCTCCGTCTGGCAGGCTGCCAAGGTTGCGGCACCGCAGCCATGTCTGACCACCTGGACGATCGGCGCCGATACGCCTGACATTGTCGCCGAGCGGGCGATCGCCTTTGCCGAAGCGCGCGCTATCAAGCTAAAGCTAACCGGCGACGGCCTCGACGCCGACCGCGTGGGCGCGGTGCGTGCGGCGCGCCCCGATGTCTGGCTTGGCATCGACGGCAACCAGGGTTTTTCGCGGGCGACACTTGAAGCCCTCATCCCCACGCTGTTTGCCGCTGATGTCGCGCTGATCGAACAGCCTTTGCCGATGGACCGTGATGCCGATCTGGAGGGGCTGTATTCGCCGATCCCGATAGCCGCAGATGAAAGCGTACAGGGCCTCGACAGCATCGCCGGGCTGACCGATGCCTTTTCGATGATCAATATCAAACTCGACAAATGCGGCGGTCTCACCGAGGCGCTGGTGATGGTCGAAGCGGCGCGTGCGCGCGGGCTGGGCGTGATGGTCGGCAATATGCTGGGCACCTCGCTGGCGATGGCGCCGGCTTTCGTCATCGGTCAGTATTGCGATGTCGTCGATCTCGACGGCCCCGTCCTGCTCCAGCGCGACCGCGCGCCGTGCGCCACCTACCGCGACGGCTTCATCTGGTGCGGCGAAGACATATGGGGCGGCGGTGGTTCCAGGGCCGCCACCGCCAGCAAATTACAAACAACAAAGTAAAAGGGGAGAGAATGATGTTGAGGCGGATTACCACTTTATGCGCACTGGCTACGCTCGGCGTCGCCGCGCCGGTGCTCGCGGCCCCCGATCCGGGAACGTTCGAGAAGCGGCTCGACGCCTTCGTGGCGGCTGAAATGCAGGCGGAGAAAGTCCCCGGGGTCGCGATAGCGGTGCTGCGCAAGGGAGAAATCGTCGTTGCCAAGGGCTATGGTCAGGCCGACGTCGAAAATGCCGTTCCCGTAACCGCCGATACGATCTTCCAGTCGGGCTCGGTGGGAAAGATGTTCACCTCGGCGGCGGTGATGTCGCAGGTCGAGAGCGGCAAGATGCGGCTTGACGATCCGGTCAGCAAATATCTGCCCGATGCGCCGGCGACTTGGCGCACCATGACCATCCGTCACCTCCTGACCCATACCGCAGGCGTCGCCAACTATGGCGCGGACTTCGATTACAAGCGCGACTACAGCGACGACGAACTGGTGAAGATCGCCTATGCGCTGCCACTGGATTTCCAGCCCGGCGCGCGCTGGAATTACAGCAACACGGGCTATGCCTTGCTGGGCATTTTGATCAGGAAAGCGACCGGCCGGTCCTATCTCGACGTTCTCGACACCGAGGTCTTCAAGCCGCTCGGGATGAAGACCGCGCGCGGGATCAGCGAAGCTGACATCGTGCCGCATCGCGCCTCGGGCTATCATCTGGTTGGCGGCGTGCTGAAGAATCAGGACTGGGTATCGCCGTCGCTGAATACGACGGCAGACGGCTCGCTCTATTTCTCGCTTAACGATGTGATCGCATGGGCACGCGGCGTCGAGCGGGGCAAGGTGCTGACCGCCGCCAGCTGGCAGCAAATTTATACCCCGGTCAAACTCAACAGCGGCAAGCCCTATCCTTATGGTTTTGCGTGGCGGATCGAAAAAACGGCCGACGGGAATCCCCGTTATAGCCACGGCGGAGCCTGGCAGGGTTTCCGGACCTATGTCTCGCGCTATCTTGGCGACGATATTTCGATCATCCTGCTGACCAACTCGGCAGACACCAAGCTCGAGACCTTTGTCGATGGTATTGCCCGGGTGTGGGACCCCGCGCTCGTCGCACGCGGTCCGGCCCCTGCGGCGCAGCCCGATATCGAGCGCCGCGTTTCCGCATTGGTCGAGAAAGCCCGTGCGGGCGCGCTCAGCCCGCAGGATATCCCGCTCGCTGCGCCGGGCTTTACCGAGGTGGCGAATCCCTATTTTGCAGGCATGCTGAAGAAGCTCGGCGCTGTGACGAAGCTGGAGATCAGCGATCGAGCCGAACTCGGCGACGACACGCTTTACACCTATGTAGCGACATTTGGCGATCGCACCGCGAGCGTCAGTCTGGGCATCGCGTCCCACGGACAAGTGTCGTCCTTCATGATCAACGATTGAACGGGTTCGGGAAAGGCAGAATGAGGATGTACCACACAGCAACACCGCAATCGGGTCGACCGCCACGCTGGATCGAAACCCTGCGCCGATCGGGCATCGGGATGCTGGCAACCGCCGCCGCCGTGCTTGCACCCGTCGGCGTCGCCAGCGCCGCGGACCAGCCTTCGACGCTCATCACGGGCGCGCGTGTAGTCGACGGAACCGGTGCGCCGGCGCGTCCGGCCTCGGTACGGATCGAGGGCGAGAGGATCGTCGCGGTCGGCGATCTGACCCCGCGCGCCGGTGAGCAGCTGGTCGATGCAGGCGGCCTGATCCTGTCGCCCGGTTTCATCGACACGCACAGCCACCATGATCATGGCCTGTTCGAGAAGCCCGACGCGCTGCCCGTGGTGAGCCAGGGCATCACCACAATTATCGTCGGTCAGGACGGCGGATCGGAGCTTCCGCTAGACGCGTTGTTCACCCGGATGGAAAAGATTCCCGTCGCGGTGAACATCGCGTCGTACGTCGGGCATAACAGCGTCCGCGCCGCGGTGCTGGGCGAGGATTACAAGCGCGTCGCCACCGCGAGCGAGGTCGCGCAGATGCGAGAGATGGTGCGCACCTCGATGAAGGCGGGCGCAATCGGCCTCTCGACCGGGCTCGAATATGATCCCGGCATATATGCCAGCAAGGAAGAGGTGCTGGATCTCGCGAAGGAAGCCGCGCGCTCGGGTGGCCGTTATATCAGTCACATCCGCAGCGAGGACCAGTATATCTGGGCCGCGCTCGACGAGATTGTCGGGATCGGCCGTGTCACCGGGATGCCCGTGCAGGTGTCGCACATGAAGCTTGCGATGACCGACTGGTGGGGACAGGCTGATCGCTATCTGGGCATCATGGATCGTGCCCGTGCGGCCGGTATCGACATAACCGGCGACGTCTATCCCTATGAATATTGGCAATCGACGCTGACTGTGATGTTCCCGAAGCGCGATTTCGCCAATCGCGAAAGTGCCGAATTCGCGCTCAAGCATCTTGCACCGGCTGATGGATTGCTGCTTTCCGATTTCAGCCCGGACCCATCGCTTGTCGGCAAAACCGTCGCGCAGGTCGCCGTCGATCGGGGTATCGATCCCGCGCCCGCCTTAATGCAGCTGATCGCCGAATCGCAGGTGCCCGGCGCGCAGGAAATGGTGATTGGCACGAGCATGCGTTCCGATGACGTCGCAAAACTGATCGCATGGCCGCACGCCAACATCAGCAGTGACGGCATGCTGGACGATCGCCATCCACGCGGAGCGGGCTCCTTCCCGCGCGTGCTTCGGGTCTATGCGCGCGAACAAAAGCTGCTGACCCTTGAGCAAGCTGTTCACAAGATGACCGGGGCGGCAGCGGAGCATATGGGCATCACCGACCGCGGCTTCATTCGTCCCGGCGCGCACGCTGATCTGGTGTTGTTCGATCCCGCGACGATCGCAGATCGCGCGACGAGTGACAATCCGTCGGCGCAATCGGTCGGCATCTCGCGCGTGTGGGTCAATGGTGCGCTAGTCTTCAAGGACGGCCAGCCGACCGGTATTCGATCGGGCGAGCGCGTCCGCCGGATGGCGGTCGAAAGCGGGAAGCAGCCGGCGAAATAGACGGACCGAATCCGGGCTGAATCCGCACGGTATCAGTGTTTCTTCGGCGATTGGAGCGCGGCCGCCGTCGCTTTCGGAAGCGTTGCCGACGCCACGTTTACTCGTTCCATCCCGAACGATCCCTTCATGGCCGTCGCGCCCCATCAAACGGGTCGGGTGGTCGCGGCGCGATATAATGGATGAACCAGCCGATCCTCGCCTCGACCCAACGCGGCCCATCCGTTCGGGCGGTAGCCAAGGCTGCGCGCTTCGTGCAGCTCAAGGATCGGAACGGGTCGGACGCGGCATGGAGCCGAGCTGTAACAACCGGTCGGGGGAGATCATATCTTAACGGCACGATCAATGTCGGCTTTCGCCGATATCCGATTGGAAGCCGACAGACAGCAACCGGCCAAATGAACTCGCCAGCGAGGCCAAGTTGGAAACGCGAACATAGCTTGGAAAATTGCGGAATATATGAAAGCCTCACTGAGGCGGCATCCATTCGGATGATCCGTTCGGGCCTTGGGG
>NZ_JAKFEM010000046.1:0-27840 GCF_036675685.1 Sphingopyxis sp. | reverse complement strand
TTCGTCATCCCGGGCTTGACCCGGGACCCGCCTTCCTTCTTCCCAACCGAGAAAAGACAAGGCAGGCCCCGGGTCAAGCCCGGGGTGACGAGAAGTTGGATGACTGCAACCGGTCGTTAGCCGGCTCTCCAAGTATTCGTATACGTAGCCTCCCGGTGCTTGCCCTGCCCCGCCCACACTGCAACACCCGTCCCCGACGAGAGCCGCGCACGGCGGCCCGATGGGGAGATGCGTGATGGACAAGCCGCGGCAGGGTTTTGCCGGCCTGTGGAATATCAGCTTCGGCTTTTTCGGCATCCAGATCGGCTTCGCACTGCAGAATGCGAATATGAGCCGCATCTTCCAGTCGCTGGGCGAAGATATCGAGAAACTCCCCGGCCTCTGGGTCGCGGCGCCGCTGACCGGGCTGCTCGTGCAGCCGATCATCGGCCATATGAGCGACCGCACCTGGCTCGGCCGCCTGGGGCGCCGCCGTCCTTATTTCCTCGCCGGCGCTGTCCTCGCCGCGATCGCGCTGTTCGTGATGCCCGAAAGCCCGGCAATCTGGTTCGCGGCGATGATGCTGTGGATCCTCGACGCCTCGCTCAACATCTCGATGGAGCCGTTTCGCGCCTTCGTCGGCGACATGCTGCGGCGCGACCAGCACAGCGCCGGCTATGCGGTGCAGACCGCGTTCATCGGTGCCGGTGCGGTCGTCGGGTCGCTGTTCCCGACGCTGATGGAGGCAATGGGCGTCGCCAATGTCGCGCCGCCGGGGCAGATTCCCGACACCGTCAAATATGCTTTCTGGTTCGGCGGCCTCGCACTGTTCCTGTCGGTGCTGTGGACCGTCGTCACGACGCGCGAATATGATCCCGCCCAGATGGCGACGTACGAAGAGAGCACGGCCGAAACGCCCGCGATCCGCGCGCTCGCCTCGCACGCTTATAAGAACAGCCTCGTCTGGATCGCCGCCGGCATCGCCGTCCTCCTGATCCAGATCGAGTTCGCACTATTGCGCGAGGTGCTGCTGCTCGGCGCGTTGCTGATCGGCTATGGCGTCGCGAGCATGCTCGCCATCGCGCTAGCCCGCGGAGGGAACGACAAGAACATGCTGTCCAGCATCGTCGGCGACTTCGCCGGCATGCCGCTGCTGATGAAACGGCTGGCGCTGGTGCAATTCTTCAGCTGGTCGGCGCTGTTTATCATGTGGATCAACACGACGCCGGTGGTCACCCAATATCATTATGGCGCCACCGATGCGGCGTCGGCCGCCTATCAGGCGGGAGCGAACTGGGTCGGCGAGCTGTTTGCCATCTATAACGGCGTCGCGGCCATCGCGGCGCTGACGCTGCTACCGTGGCTTTCGGCGCGGATCGGGCAAGCGCGCACGCATATCGTCGGGCTCGTCTGCGGCGCGATCGGTTACGGCAGCTTCTTCATCCTCCGCGATCCGACCCACCTGATCGCGAGCGAGATCTTCATCGGTATCTTCTGGGCCTCGGTGCTCGCCATGCCCTATGCGATGCTCGCCTCGAGCCTGCCGCAGGCGAAGCTCGGCATCTATATGGGGCTGTTCAACATCTTCGTCGTTGTGCCGCAGCTGTTGGTGGCGACCGTCATGGGGTCGATCATGACAGCCTTCTTCCCCGGCGAGCCGATCTATACGATGGCCTTCGCCGCCGCGACCTTGCTCCTCGCCGCGCTCGCGATGCTGCGCGTCGTGCCGTTGATCCCGGAGCGGCAACAGGAGCCCACCGGCTAGATTCAAAGCCCTCCCCCTTGATGGGGGAGGCAGCGAGACTTGCCAGCTTGCTGGCTAGTCGCAGCGGTGGGGTGCGGTTTCGGCCTGAAACGGCGGCGCAAGGACGCACCATCACCCCCATCCAACTCCGCCTAGTCGCTACGCGACAAGGTTTCATATCCTTCCCCCATCAGGGGGAAGGCCGGACCGGCCCTAGCTCGACCAGCCGCCCGCGAGCGCGCGGAACAGCGCGATCTGGCGGCGCGAAATCTGGCCGTCCTGTGCGGCGAGTACCGCCTCGGTTTCAGCGAACGTCCGTTCGGCGTCGAGCCATTCGAGCGAATCCGATGCGCCTTCCTGCCGCTTGGCACGCACGATGCGCGCCGCGCGCTCGGCCTGGTCGCGCGCCGCGCGCAGCGCCTGCCGCTGTTCGAGCGAGCGCGCATAGGACGAAAGCGCGGTTTCGGTTTCCTCGAGCGCGCGCAGCACCGTGCCGTCGAATTCGGCGAGCGACGCCTGCGTATCGGCCTCCGCCGCCGCGATCCGCGCCCGCGCGGGTTCCTGATTGGGGAAGGCCCAGTTGAGGAGCGGCCCGAGCAGCCAGCGGATCGGCCCGCCGCCGAACACATCGCCAAAGCCCGATCCGGTCGATCCGGCCGAGCCGCCGAGCGTTATGCGCGGATAAAGGTCGGCAGTCGCGACGCCGATCCGCGCCGTATCGGCCGCAAGGCGGCGTTCGGCGGCGCGAATGTCGGGGCGACGCTTCAACAGCGCCGCCCCGTCACCGACCGGGATGGGATCGGTGATCTCGAGGCTGATATTGCGATCGGCGGCGATCGTCGGCAGCGCGGCGGGCGCACGGCCGGTCAGCGTCGCGAGGCGGAAAAGCGCCGCCTGGCGGTCGGCATCGATCGCCGGGATGTCGGCCGACCGCTGGTCGCGCAGCGTCGCGATGCGCGCAAGGTCGAGCCCCGTCGCCATCCCGACCTCCTTGCGGCGTTCGGTGAGCTTCACCTGCTGGTCGAGCAGCCCGACGATGCGCCGCGCGACGTCGAGGCGCGCGGCGCCCGATGCGGCATCGGCATAGGCCTGCGTCGTGTCGGCGGCGACGATCACGCGCACCGCATCGGCATTGGCTTCGGCGGCGGCGGTATCGCCGCGTGCGGCCTCGATCGAACGGCTGACGCGGCCGAACAGGTCGACCTCGTATGAGACGTTCAGCCCGACATCGACGGCCCAGTCCTCGCGGTCGGCACCAGGCAGGCGCTGGCCTTCGGGGCTGCGGCCGTAATTGGCGCCGGCGCCGATCTCGCCCTGCGGCAGGCGGTCGGCGCGTGCGCCACGAAGCGACGCGCGGGCGCGGGCGATGTTTGCGACCGCGACACGGACGTCGGTGTTGTTGGCAAGCGCATCGCCGACGAGTCCGTCGAGAACGGGATCGTCATAGAGCCGCCACCAATCGGCCGCGACCGGCGCGAGCGACACTGCGGGGCTGTTCGCCGAAATGAACGGACCGGTCGCGACGGGCGCCGACGCCGATTTGGGCTCGGCATAGTTGGGGCCGACGGCGCAGGCGGCGAGCGCCAAGGCGGAGGCGGCGGTGAGGATGTTGCGGAGGATCATGGTCTTATTCCTTATTCCGCCGGAACCGGCAATGCGGTCCCGTGGTCGTCCGACCCGCGCCGCGCGCGTCGCTCAGCCGACCATATGCTGAGCGAGCGTGCGACGACGTAGAAGGTCGGGGTGAAGATGAGGCCGAACGCCGTCACGCCGAGCATGCCGAAGAAGACCGCGGTGCCGAGCGCCTGGCGCAGTTCCGCCCCTGCCCCGCTTGCGATCAACAGCGGCACAGCGCCGAGGATGAAGGCGAAGCTGGTCATCAGGATCGGGCGCAGACGGTCGCGCGCGGCGCGCACCGCGGCTTCGACCGGCGACAGACCATCCTGTTCCTCGGCCTGCTTGGCGAATTCGACGATCAGGATCGCATTTTTCGCCGCCAGCGCGATGAGCACGACGAGCCCGATCTGCGTCAGCACATTGTTATCCATGCCGCGCAGGTTCACGCCGACCATCGCCGCGAGCAGGCACATCGGCACGATGAAGATGATCGCCAATGGCAGCATCAGGCTTTCATATTGCGCCGCAAGCACGAGGAAGACGAAGACCACTGCGAGCGCGAAGACGATGCCCGCGGTGTTCGCCGCCGCCTTCTGCTGGAAGGCGATACCGGTCCATTCGGTGCCGTACCCCGCGGGCAGCGATTCCGACGCGAGCTTTTCCATCGTCGTCAACGCCGCGCCCGAGGAGGCGCCGGGGGCGGTGTCGCCGTCGATCTCGACCGCGGGGAACAGGTTGTAGCGCGTCACGCGGTACGGCCCCGTGCGGTCCTCGAAATTGGCGACCGAACCGATCGGCACCATCGCGCCGCTATTCGACCGCGTCTGGAGGTTCGCAATGTCGGCGACGGTCTGGCGATAAGGCGCATCGGCCTGCGCGGTGACGCGATAGGTGCGGCCGAGCAGGTTGAAGTCGTTGACGAACGCCGAACCCAGATAGACCTGCAACGCTTCGAACACGCGTTCGGGCGGCACGCCGAGCATATTCGCCTTCGCGCGGTCGATGTCGGCATAGACGCGCGGGTTCGACGGATCGAAGAAGGTGAAGACGTTCGCGAGCCCCGGGGTCTGGTTCGCCTTGCCGATCAGGTTGTTCGTCTCGTTCGCGAGCGCGGCATAACCATTCCCGCCGCGATCCTGCACGATCATCCGGTACCCGCCCGCCGAGCCGATGCCCTGGATCAGCGGCGGCGGGATGATGACAATCTGCGCCTCGGTGATGTCCGCCGTGTTCGCGCGCGCCTGGTTCATGATGTCGTCGAACTTGACGCCGAGTTTCCCCCGCTCCTCGAAGGATTTGAGCGGGAAATAGGCAGCGGCCGAATTCGGCGCGAGCGTCTGCGACGGGCCGTCGAAGCCCGCGAGCATGACCGAACCGAGGACGCCCTCGATCGGCAGCACACGCGCCGCAACCTTCTTCAGCACCGCATCGGTGCGTTCGACCGAGGCGCCCGAGGGCAGCTTGGCGACGACGAGGAAATAGCCCTGGTCCTGCGCGGGGATGAAGCCCGTCGGCGTCGCCCAGAACAGCCCCGCGGTCGCGGCGATCAGCCCGGCATAGGTGACCATCATCTTTTTCGGTGCACGCACCAGCCGGTCGGTGAGCCGCGCATAGCCGTTGCTCAGCTTCTCGAAGCCCTCGTTGAAGCGTTCGCCGGCACGGTGGATACGCGCCATCAGCCATCCGTCAGCCTGCGCGGGGGCGTGCGGCTTGAGCAGGATCGCCGCGAGCGCGGGCGACAGGGTGAGCGACAGGACGAGCGAGATGATCGTCGCGGTCGAGATGGTGACCGCGAACTGCTGGTAGAAGGCGCCCGACAGGCCGGTGAGGAACAGGGTCGGCACGAACACCGCGCAGAGCACGAGAACGATCGCGACGAGAGCGCCCGACACTTCGTCCATCGACGTGCGCGCGGCTTCGAGCGCGCTCATCCCCTTCTCGAGATTGCGTTCGACATTTTCGACGACGACGATCGCGTCATCGACGACGATACCGATCGCGAGCACGAGCCCGAACAGCGACAGGTTGTTGAGGCTGTAGCCGAAGGCCGCGAGTACCACGAAGGTGCCGATCAGCGACACCGGGATCGCCAGCACCGGGATGATCGCGGCGCGCCATTTCTGCAGGAAGACGAGGATGACGATGACAACGAGGATCACGGCTTCGAGCAAGGTTTCCATCACCGCGTCGATCGACTGGGCGATGAATTCGGTGGGGTTATAGATGACGCGATATTCGAGGCCCTTGGGGAAATTCTTCGACGAGGACGCCATTTCGGCCTCGACCGCCTCGGCCGCGGCAAGCGCGTTCGAACCGGGGCGCTGGAACACCGCCATGATGACGGTCGGGTCACCCGAGAGGTAGGTGTTGCTGTTGTAATCCGACGCACCAAGCTCGACGCGCGCGACGTCCGACACGCGGACCTGCCGCCCGTCGGCATCGCTGCGGATGACGATATTGGCGAAATCCTTGGGATCGGTCAGGCGGCCCTGCGTCTCGACGCTGAGCTGAAAATCGCTGCCGTTCGCGTAGGGAGGTTGCCCGAGCGTACCCGCCGCGACCTGCACATTTTCGCGGCGCAATGCGGCGACGATCTCGCCCGCGGTCAGGTCGAGCGCGGCGGCGCGGCCGGGATCGATCCACACGCGCATCGCATAGTCGCGCGCGCCGAACAGCCGCACGTCGCCGACGCCGTCGATGCGCGACAGGCGATCGCGAAGCTGGGTCAGCGCATAGTTGGAGATATAGGCGCGATCGAGCGACTTGTCGGGCGAGACGAGGTTCACGACCATCAGGAAGTCGGGCGACGTCTTGCGCGTCACGACGCCGAGGCGCTGCACCGTTTCGGGCAGGCGCGGGGTCGCGATCGCGACGCGGTTCTGCACCAGGACCTGCGCGGCATCGAGGTCGGTGCCGATCTTGAAGGTCACGGTGATCGTGACGACGCCGTCGCCGGTCGACTGGCTGCTCATATAGAGCATATTGTCGACGCCGTTGATTTCCTGCTCGATCGGCGCCGCCACCGTGTCGGCGACGGTTTCGGCCGACGCGCCCGGATAGGTCGCGGTCACGGTCACCGTCGGCGGGACGATGTCGGGATATTGCGAGACGGGCAGGCCGATATAGGCGACCGCGCCGACGATGGTGATGATGACAGCGAGCACGGCGGCGAAGATCGGCCGGTCGATGAAGAAGCGGGATAGGCGCATGGGAGAGCCCCTGTCTGGAAATTGGTCCGGTCATCCCCTCCCGCTTGCAGGAGGGGCAGCGAGACTGCGAGCTTTGCTCGCTAGTCGCAGCGGGGAGGGCGATGAAACGCCACGGTCCCTCCCCCGACCCCTCCCGCAAGCGGGAGGGGAGAATAGTTACCTCGCAAAGGTCGCCTGCGCCGACACCGGTTCGACCGCGGCGGCTGCACCCTTGGGGGCTGCCGAAGCGGCGATCTTCCCGGCCTTGGTCACCGCCTTGGTGCCCGGACGCGCGAACTGATAGCCGTTGATCACGATTTGATCGGTCGGCGTCAGGCCCGAACGGATGACGCGCAGACCATCGACTTCGGGACCGATCTCGACCGGCTTCGCCGCGACCATGCCGTCCTTGCCGACGACATAGACGATCTTGCGCGCCTGATCGGTCTGCACCGCCGCGGCGGGGATCAGCAGCGCACGCGCCGTCTGGCCGGTCGACAGGCGCATGTTGCCGAACATGCCGGGGGTCAGGAACATCTCGGGATTGCGGAAGCTGGCGCGGGCGCGGATCGTGCCCGAGCGCGGGTCGAGGCCATTGTCGGTGAAATCGAGCTGACCCTTCCAGCGATAGTCGCTTTCGTCCTGCAGGCGGACTTCGACCGCCGCGCCCTTGTCGCCGCCCTCGCGCTTGGTCTTGAGGAACAGGGCTTCGGATCCCTGGAAGGTGAAGTACACGGGGTCGAGCGCGTTGATCGTGGTGAGCAGCGTTCCGCCAGCGTCGCCCGCCGACACGAGGTTGCCCGCGTCGATCTGGCGATCGGAGATGCGGCCGCTCAGCGGCGCGCGGACGGTAGTGAATTCGACATCGAGCGCGCGCGCCGCGATGCGGGCATCGGCCCCGGCCAGCGCAGCATTGGCCGCGTTGACGCGGGCGCGGAGCCGGTCGATCTCGCTCTGCGACACCGCTTCGACATCGACGAGGCGGTTCGCGCGGTCAAGCTCGAGCCTTGCGAGCGCGAGGTCGCTGCGCGCGCTCGCCGCCGAGGCGCGCGCTTCGGCGAGCGCGGCACGGTAGGGGCGCGGATCGATCGTGAAGAGCGGCTGACCCCGGCGGACGATCTGGCCGTCGGTGAAGTGGATCGCGGTGATCGCGCCCGAGACGCGCGGGCGCACTTCGACCGCTTTGCTCGCCTCGAAACGGCCGATATATTCGTCCCACAGCGTCACGTCGCGCGCGATCGGCGCCGCGACAGTGAGCACCGGCGCTGGCGCGGCAGCGGCCTGCGGCGCGCCGTCGCGGAGCAGCCACCAGGCGCCGACGATCAGCACGAGCAGTGCGCCGATCCATGCGGCGCGGCGGCCGCGGCCGGGGTGGAGCAATGTCTTCAGTTCGCGGCGAACCTTCGCATCGGCGGGATCGAGCTTTTCGATCGGGGTGTGGACGGTCATCGGGGTGCCCTCTTCTCTTCGTTCGTTTCGGCTGCGCCCAAGGCGCAAGGATTCCCGGCGCCGAAAGCGCGTGCTTCCGGTCGGTTTCGAAATGGTCCTTGTTGCTGGACGGCCCTCTGCAAAGAGGACGACCGCCCCTCCGGTCACCCGCACCTTATCGATGCACGCGCCGGCTCCCTGTTATGTCTTGCGGACAAGCGCCCACAGGCGCCGACCGGAACAGGACCCGCTCCCGGGAAAATAATCTGGATGATGAATCCGGCCGCCGCATGATCTTTGCCATACGGCGGCCGGTCTCGGGGGAGAGCCTATCTTTGTATACCGAGTGGTATATAAGTATTGTTGCGCTGCGTCAAGGCCATTCTGTACCGCGCAGTAAAATTTTTCTTCTAGCGCCCCGGCCAGAGCTTCAGGCTGGTTTCGACCAGGCGCTCCAACTCGGCGCGCGTTGCGCCCGCGCCCGCCTGCACCGCCATGCCCTGGTTCACCGCGGTCAGGAACGCGGCGAGGCCTTGCGGATCGGTGTCGGGCGGAAAATCGCCCTCGTCCTTGGCGCGCGCGAAGCGATCGAGCATTGCGCGCTTCGCCGTCGCGCTGCGTGCAACGACGGCCTCGCGAATGCACTCAGCCTCGGCACCGCAAGCGACCGAGCTGATGACGCCGAGGCAGCCGTTCGGATTTTCGGGGCAGGTGTACATGTCGAGCGCGCCGTACATCAGCCGTTCGGCGACCCCGCGCGCGGTCGGCGCCTCCAGCGCCGCGCGCATATAATCGGCCTTTTCGCGCTCATAAAGGTCGAGCGCCTTGTTGAAGAGCGCTTCCTTGTTGCCGAACGCCGCATAGAGGCTGGGCTTGGTAATCCCCATCGCCTCGGTCAGGTCGGCCATCGACGCGCCTTCGTAGCCCTTGCTCCAAAACACGCGCAGCGCCGCCGCCAACGCGGCATCGACGCAGAACTCGCGCGGTCGGCCCTTATGCGGACCGGCGGGGACAGTGGCAGTCTCGATTTCCATAACGGCTGGTATATAAGTGACGCGGCGCGGAATGTCCAGTGCCACGCCGATCAGGCCAGCCGGGTATCGATCGGCAGGCCGCCCTTGAGCGTCAGCGTCACCGGGGTGCGCTCGGCAATATCGGCCAGCCGGGCCATCTGCTCTTCATCGAGACCGGCGATCGTCAGCACCCGGTCGACGCGCAGCCCGTCCTTGTTATGCAGTCGCAGGCCAACTTCGACGGATTCCAACGGCCATTCCTTGCGGTCGGCATACATGCGCAGCGTAATCGCGGTGCAGGCGCCAAGGCCCGCGAGCAGCAGGTCGTATGGCGCCGGTCCCATATTCTTGCCGCCCAACGCCGGGCCTTCGTCGGCAATCAGGTCATGGCCGCTGACCGAAATTTCGGTGCGATAATGGTCGTTGCCGATGCGAGCGGTGCCATGCGCCATGGGATTATCCTTTGTCCGAGCGGGTCCGAGATAGCGGTGCCTTGTACCAACCGTCAAAAAATCCTACATCCATTTCATCGTCAACAAGCGAAAGGAGGTGGTCGAATGTCTCATTGTCACACGCCGCATGCGGCAGATTTGAGCATGACCTTCCTCGCGGGGGTCGAGCTCGGCTAAGCTGTCCGCGACAGGCAAGACAATGGAAGGGCTGCTCCGAAAGGGGCAGCCCTTTGTTGTTGTGGCGGCGGCATGAGGCGGACGCGTCAGCTTTGGGGTGGAAAACGGACAGTCTCGATCTTCCCCGTCTCGAAACGATGGGGAGGTGACGCCGCGCCGGTCGGGCGGCGCAGCAAAGGTCCGGATCGATAACGCGCAGCGAGCAAACACGCACTTGCGGTCAATGCTGTGGCTATGAAGAGCATTGTCCACTCAACCCGGCTGGCGGGATCGGCCACGACGCGCGGCACGTGCAATATCAGAACCCATGAACCGAACATCGCGGCGAGCATCCTGGTCGCCAAGGGGCCCCAGAGGCCGGTCAGGACCGCGATGCCCGCAGCAACATGCGCGCATCCCGTAAAGTAGGCCCCAAATAGTTTCGCGGGTATCCAGCCGGGGACCATCGCAGCGGTGAAGTCCGCATAGACAAAGTGCGACAGGCCAAAGATGGGGAGCGCGAGACCGATGGCCCAGCGGGCGGCCGAGATCGGGAGCCCGCGCGCGCGGATTCCGGACGCGGGCTTCGCAAGCCGCACATTCTCCCACAACAGCAACGCGCCGCCCAGCATGGCCGCGGCCTCGGCCAAACCAAGCCAGATGACGACATCGCCCCAATGACCGAACAGGCGCGGTGCATGGAGAACAAAGACCCAGACCGCCAGCATCGCCACTAGCAAGATCGCGCCCGCCCGGCGAAGGCGCGGGATGAAAAGCGCGGCACTCGCGCCGACAAGCATGACCCCGTTGGCGCGGGCCAGCCACGAGCGAAAGGGCATCGTCTCGGGCACCGGCTGCCATTGCAGGGCAAAGTCCGCATGGATGATCGCCAATACGCCCAGGCCGGCAAAACCGATGGCGAACAGCACAACACCCAGGCGCGCAAGCCGAGGCGCGGGAAAGCCCAGCTGTCCGCATCCGAGCGACAAATCGAAGAGTCCCTGCATGGCCAGTCCATTCCTGTTCGGGCTGGCGAGACAGCGCCATGGTGCCTTGGCCGTCATTCGACACGGGAAAGCGGCTGGTCACAGCATCCTATTGGGCGGCAGGATGGCGCACTATCAGAATCTTAAGATCGGCTAGTTTTCGGCGCTCTGCCCGAACCGCCATCCCGCCAGCAAATCCGGGCCCCCGCCCCGTGCGGTGCAAAGCGGAACGGCGTCGATTCTGGGGCCGGATCGCGTGGCGACGGCAAGTGCGTCGCGCATGCCCCCCCGATGCCCGGCCGGCGCAATCCCGAACCGACGTCTGAATTCGGTCGAGAAATGCGAGTGGCTGGAAAACCCGAGATCCAGAGCCAGCATCGTAATATCATCGCTTCGCGCCAACCGGTCGAGCGCCACATTCAGACGCAGGTCGAGGTGATAGCGATAGAGCGGCACGCCTTCGGAAGCCGTGAACAATTGCGTCAAATAGACGGGCGACACGCCGACCGCGTCGGCGATCTGCGAAAGGCTCAGCCTCTCTTCAAGGTGGGTATGCAAATATTCCTTGGCGCGGGTAACGGCTTGCGAGGATTTTGCGGACACGGTTCGGTCGTGACCGATAGGCCGGTGGATTTTCTTCAGCCAGGTGATCGCATTTTCTTCAAATTCCAGGTCGTTCGCGGCGGTTTGAAGAATGGAGATCAGTCGCCTCAACTGAAGGTGGATGCTCCCCGTACAAGGCGCGCGGACGGGCATCCGATCGCCGATCTCGCCGACCAGCTCGTCGAGGATGGCCCTTCGCGGCCAGAAGGCCGCGCTCAACTCCTCGCCGACCGGATGCGACACGGTGTAGCAGTCGTTCGATCCCACATGAACGACGGTATTGGAATTTGCGAAGACGGGTGTGCCCACATCGCGATGCCAGACGAAGGCCCCGGCCAACGGAATGAGAATATGATAGCCGCGGGTCGAACCCGCGATGCGGGGCACGTCTTCGCGGCCCGAACAATGCACCAATTGGAAGCGGCCGAGATGGCCGGCATAAAGGGTTGAGACGCAATCTGCCGGAACGGTGAGAGGCGCATGCGACAGGACACTGGAGCTGGAAGCCATTCGACAAGTCCCTTCGTTCAGCCGGACCCTCTTAGCGAGACGGCCCCGACCGTTCTCTGCCTTTTCGATGAACCGCTATTTACCGCGACCGAATGCCGGGGGCACCATGGAATTTACAGCCCGCGATCATGGACCACGTCGTCTTCGCCGGGCCTCCTCAAGAATTTTCCCCAATAGTATAGATACTTGAGCGCGCCACGGCCGCCAGGATGTAGCATTTCGGCAACAGCCTCGAACAATTTTCGGCCGCCTCCCCGATCTTAATAATCTGAAATCGCCTGCCCGATTGCGGCCCTAGGCCCACGGCATGAACGGCGAGGCCTGCCGCAACCGGCGCGCGTCGCGTTCACACGCACTGGCGATATCGAACAGGGAGACATAGTGTGAAACGCAATCAGAATTTGCTCGCGCGCACCGCGCTGGGCAGCGCCGCATTCATACTCGGCATGACCGGATAGGCGGCATTCGCGCAAGAGATCGCGCGCCCCGACGATGACGCCGTCGCCGAGACGATCGTCGTCACGGGCTCGCGTATCGCGAGGCCCGATCTTACGGCGAATTCACCGATTTCGGTGGTTTCGGCGGAAGACATCGCGCTGACGGGCGCGAAAAACCCCGAAGAATTTCTCCGCGACCTTCCGCAAGTGGTGCCGGCGATGGGCGGCCAGACCAACAACGGCAATGCCGGGGCGGCGACGATCGACCTTCGCAATCTCCTCGAACAGCGGACCTTGGTGCTGGTGAACTCAAAGCGCTTCGTCCCATATGACGCCGACGGCATTGTCGACGTCGGCATGATCCCGACGGCACTGGTAAAGCGTGTCGAAATCATCACCGGCGGCGCGTCGGCGGTTTACGGATCGGATGCCGTGGCCGGCGTCGTGAATTTCATTCTGGACGACAAGTTCGAGGGACTCGAACTCGATGCACAATACGGGATTACCCAGCGCGGCGACGCGGGCGCGGCCGATTTTTCGATCACGGCGGGCGGCAATTTTGCCGATGATCGGGGAAATGCAGTCCTGAGCCTGACCTACACCGATCAGGACGCGCTGTCGCAAGGCAAGCGCAAGGTTTCGGCCTTCGCGCAAAATTCGGTCAATCTCGGGGCGCAGGGCAGTTCGACCGACGTGGACGGGAAGATCGACGGCCTGGCCGGCGGGCGTGTGGAGTTCGGGCCCGGCGGGACGATCCGCCCCAATGCGGGATCCTTCAATTTCGCGCCCTTCAACCTTTTCCAGGTTCCGGAAAAGAAGTTCACGGCGACGGCGCTGGTCAGCTACGAAATTTCGCCCGCGGCGGAATTTTTTGCGCGGATGTCGTTCGCGCACAGCCGCATTACGACGGTGGTCGCGCCGACCGGCACCTTCGGCAACGAACTGCAGGTCAATTATCGCGACAATCCCTTCCTTGCCGCCTCGGCCCGGCCGATCTTTGCCGCCAACGATCCCGATGGCGACGGGATCGTCACGGTCGGTTTTTTCCGGCGCCTGGTCGAACTGGGTACGCGCGATTCCGAGTTTGAAAACACCGTGTATCAGGCCGTCGGCGGTTTCCGCGGCGATATCTCCGACAATCTCAACTATGAGGTGTTTGCCCAATATGGGCGAACCAACCGAACCCAGAATTTTATCAACGACAATAATTATACCAAGGTTCAGCAAGGCGTGTTGAGTCGTCGCGATCCGGTCTCGGGACAGATTGTCTGCATCGATCCCTCCAACGGATGCGTGCCGGTGAATATCTTTGGCCCCGACACGCTGACGCCCGCGATGGCCGACTATATCCGGCTCGACCTCCAGGAGAATAACCAGACCTCCCAGTTCGTGACGGGCGCCAGCCTGGCGGGCGACCTGTTCACGCTGCCCTGGGCCACCAGCGCGGTCGGTTTTGCCGTCGGCGTCGAATATCGCAAGGAACAGGGAAAGGCCCGGCCCGACGCCAATTATGAAGCGGGCATCGCACCCGGCTTTGGCTCGTCGTCGCGCGTCGATGCCGACTATAGCGTCAAGGAAGCCTTTATCGAGGCGCGCCTTCCGATCGTCGAAGATCGCCCGTTCTTTCACGCCCTCACGCTCGAAGCGGGATTCCGGTATTCGGACTATTCCAGCAACGTGAACGGGGCGGCGGGAAACAGCTTTTCCAACCAGACGTGGAAGATCGGCGGCGAGTGGGCGCCGGTCGAGGATTTCAGGTTTCGGGCGCTTTATGCCCGCGCGGCGCGCGCGCCCAATCTGACCGAGATCGGCCTGCCGCGCACGAATGGCACCGGCGATGCCAATTTCGATCCATGTTCGGGCACCAATCCGGTCGGCAACGCCGCACTGACGGCCTTGTGCATCGCGACGGGCGTTCCGGCTTCGCAAATCGGCCTGGTTACGACCATCGAGGATCTCGGCGGACAGATCAGCATTTTTGAGGCCGGAAACCCCAATTTGACGCCCGAAGTGGCGAACACGCTGACCTTCGGCGTGGTTGCGCAGCCCCGGTTCATGCCGGGATTTACCGCGACGGTCGATTATTATGACATCAAGGTCAAAAATGCGATCCTCGAGCCACCCGAGCAGGATATTATCGACGCCTGCTACGATGTGGAAAAGGACGCTTCGGGCTTTTATTGCTCGCGTATCAACCGCTCGGGCAGCGGATCCTTGCAAGGCGGCCCGACCGTCGGGGTCGACACGACGCGGCTGAACGGCGCGGTGGTTCTGCGCCGCGGGGTCGATTTTTCGGCCACCTACCGGTTCAACATCGGCAGCGGAAGCCTCAGCGTGGGGGTAAACGGGTCGCGTGTCCTGAAGTCCGTCGATCAGACCGATCCCATCCTCCCGGCGCTGGATTGCGTCGGGCTGGTCGGCAGCGCCTGCCTGCGGCCCGAACCGAAATGGCGGTTCGTTCAGACGACCAACTATAAAAACGGTCCCTGGACGCTCCAGTTACGCTGGCGTTACCTGGGCAAGGTCACGCAGGAAGCGATCGCCTTTGGCGCCGCCGATCCCGGGGATTTCGCCGTCCCCGCCATCGGCGCCCGCCATTATTTCGACCTGTCGGGTACGGCCGAGATCAGCGAGGCCTTTACGCTGCGCGCGGGCATATTGAACCTCCTCGACAAGGATCCCCCGCTGGTGGGCAACACCTATGGCGGCACGGCCGAGAACAGCGGGAATACCTTCCCTTCGACCTATGATCCGCTCGGCCGCCGTTTCTTTGTCGGTGCAACGCTGAAGTTCTGATTTTCTGCGGGCGCAGAAAAAACTGGGCGGCGAGCTTTGTCTCGCCGCCCTTTCTTGTTCGGTCCATCCGCGACCGGGGCGGTTTGAGGGGAAGCCCTTATCGCGCGTCAGGCGGCATATTGGCGTGCATTGTCCGGTCCGGGATCGGCAGCCGGTCCCTTGGCCTCGAGCATCGCGCCATAGGCATTGGCGACGACATTGAGCCGTTCGGCAACATCGCTGGGCCGAAGAAGCCGCGCCCCGCCAAAAATATCGGGCCCGATGGCCATGGCCTCGATGACGGCCACGAACTGCTCCGCAATATGGCGCGGATTTTCCCGCATCGTCGCGACGCGCCTGGTCCGCTGCAGCACAAAGAGTTCGCACGTCCGGATGAGGCGGTCGCGGACGATGCGCTGATAGGATTGGACAAGCCAGGGTTGCGTCTCGCCGTCGCGAACCGTCGAGAGAACAAGCTCGATCGAACGCTCGTCGGAGAACAGGTCGAAACAGGCCTGGGCGAAATATCTCAGCCCGTCGCATGTCGAGGTTTTTGGCGGAATGTCATCGACATAAACCTCCGCCAGCTCGTGCAGCAGGGTTTCGCGTGATGCGCGGTACAGATCGTCTTTTGAAAGGAACTGATTGTACAGTGTCCGGCGCGTTACGAAAGCGCGCGCCGCGACCTCGCCCATCGAGAAGGTTTCGAACGACCCCTCGCTCAGCATGTCGCGCGCGGCGGCCAGAATCAAGGCTCGCGACTGCGCCGGCAATCGGCTCGTTCCCGACCCTCTTTTCTGGTTCTGGCCGAGGAGATGTGAAGTTTGCATCGCGATATTCCTGCTCGATTGATCATCGGGCGTAAACTATCCCGCGCGGCAGCGGCTCGCTTTCAGATTATTAGGGTGCCGACGTCCACCGGGCGGAGGCAGGAAGTCATGCACGCGCCGGCGAGAGACCGGTTCGAGGAAATGGTTGGACGGGTCCCCTAGGACCGTCCAACCTCGACCAAAATCGCACCATCCTCGTGCTCGGCGAACCGGACCCCGGTCCCCAGGAAGCGTTCGACGAGCGCGGCCGCGGTCAGCGTATGCTGGCTCAGCTTTACCGTCGAAAAATGACCGCCCCCTGCGATCGCGAACGGAAGGATCAGCTGATCCTGCAGATAGGGTCCCGCAAAAGCTTCGCACGCAAGGTATCCAGCCATCCGCCGTGCCGCTGTTTTGGCAAGGCGCTCGGCCGGCACCCCAATCTTCCCGAACGCCGACATGATTTCCGTCACATTGTCGAATACCGCCTCCAGAAGCAGGGCGTTGCCCGGCCCTTGATCGGCGGGAAGCTGCCGTGTGACAAAGGATTCCGGCGGCCAATCGGGAAGCGTTTTGGCGGCCGTCTTCAACTCGCGATCGCCGACGTCGAAAGGAATGCCCGCCAGGATGGCGGTCGCACCAACGCGGCGCAAGGCCCCGCGCTCGGCGCATTCGACCGGTCGCAGCGCAGCGGGCACGATATCAACCTCGATCCACCCCCCGCCGCGCGGGAAGAAGCCGTGGCGGACGAGCCGCGCCGAGATGGTCGGTCCCATGCGGTTGATGACGGGCAGCAGGGTGCGCTCGATGAATTCGAACGGCGGCGCGGCCATGGCATGCGTCCCGCCTTCGATCACAAGCCGCGATGGCGCATCGGCCAGCATCAGCGGGACCAGGACCGTCTGCAGGACCAGCGCCGTGCTGCCCGCGGTGCCGACGGCGAAATGATAGTCGCCCGGGGTCACGCGGCCCGGCCGGAACGAAATGCTGTTCGATCCGACCGCAAGGCCCGTGCATTCAGCCCCGCCGATAACGCATGCCGCCTCGATCGCGGTCACATGCTGGCGCATGAGCCCGGGCTTTTCGCGTCCCCCGCGAATATTCCCGATCGTGAATGCCTCGCCGGTCATCAGCGACAGCGCGCACGCATAGCGCAGCACCTGTCCGCCGCCTTCGCCTTCGGAGCCGTCGATGATGATCATGGGTTATCCAAATATTCGCTGTCACAGTCGGCCCAAAATGTGGCCTCTGGTTCCGGGATGAAAACGCAAGGCGTCATGCAATCGTCCTGCAAAGTGCCGATCTCCTGCTTGCAGCGACACAACTGATTGGGACCGTTGATTCCAGAAATCCCACAGCATCCAATTGTCCGCGAGGTATCGCGCGAAAGTTGCACGGCGTCAGTCAAATCCAAGGGATTCAACCAATATTGCGGAACGAAGGCCAGCGGTTCCCCGGGTTCCCGATAAATCCAAGGTGTTGCTTTCCATGCCTTGAACCCGACACCCCGCGATACAATCGGCTTCCGGTCTTCGATCAACGGCTCCGGAACCTTCGGGTCTTTGCCCGAGACAATGGCGAGCAGGGCAGTCAATCGAACCCGGCATCTGTTGCAGTAGAGCGACTTACGCATAGATCCTCGGTCTCGGCCGGTCGGCAATGGCGTGAAGGGTCACCCCTTCACGCACACCACCTGCTTCAGCGTATGGACGATCTCGACGAGGTCGGCCTGCGCCGCCATCACCGCCTCGATCGGCTTGTACGCCTTGGGCGTCTCGTCGATGACGCCTTCGTCCTTGCGGCATTCGACCCCCGCGGTGTCGGCGATATGTTCGTCGAGCGTGACGAGCTTTTTCGCCGCGGTCCGGCTCATCACCCGGCCCGCGCCATGGCTGCAGCTGTCGAACGACTCCGGGTTGCCGAGCCCGCGCACGATGAAGCTTTTCGCCCCCATCGAGCCCGGGATGATCCCCAGCGTGCCTTTCGCCGCGCGCACCGCACCCTTGCGGGTGACGAGGATATTCTCGCCGAAGTGGTTCTCGCGCGTCACATAATTGTGATGGCAATTCACCGCTTCCATCTCGGCCTCGAACGGCTTGGCGATCTGGCGCCGCAGCGCCGCGATCACATTCGCCATCATCATCCGCCGATTGAGCGCGGCAAAGTCCTGCGCCCACCCCACCGCCTCGACATAATCGTCGAAATGGTCGGTCCCTTCCGGGAAATAGGCAAGGTCTTCATCGGGCAGGTTGATGAACCATTTGCGCATGTCCTTCTTCGCGAGTTCGATGAAGTAGGTGCCGATCGCATTGCCGACGCCGCGCGATCCCGAATGCAGCATCACCCACACCCGCGCATCCTGGTCGAGGCAAAGCTCGATAAAATGATTGCCCGTTCCGAGCGTCCCCAGATGCGTAAGGTTGTTGGTGTTCTTCAGCCGCGGATGCCTGGCGACGATATGGCCGAAGCGTTCGGCCAGCGTCGCCCAGGCGTCGACGATCGCCGGGGGCGGGTCGCCCCACGAGCCGGTGTCGCGCTTGCCGCGCCCGACCGACCGGCCGTGCGGCACTGCCGCCTCGATCGCCGAACGGATGCCTTCCAGATTGTCGGGCAGGTCATGCGCCATCAGCGAGGTGCGCGCCGCCATCATGCCGCAGCCGATGTCGACGCCGACCGCCGCCGGGATCACCGCACCCTTGGTCGGGATCACCGATCCGACGGTCGCGCCGATGCCGACATGGACGTCGGGCATCGCCGCGACATGCTTGAACACGAACGGCATCTGCGCCGCGCGCGCGAGCTGCGCGCGCGCCATGTCCTCGACGGGTACGCCGCGGGTCCACATCTTGACCGGCTTGCCGCCGTCGACATGCTGCACTTCATAAGTCGTCTGGGTCATGGCTGACCTCCAATAGAAACGTCACAAAAGCACGCGGCCGAAGATTGCGAAACCCCCGCGCGCGCCACGCCTGTCGCGGACTTTGGGGCGGCCGGCCAATTCCGGCCGCCCCTGTCCCGCATCATGCCGAGGGACGTGAGCCTCGACGAATGACGTATTGCAGGAGGCGTGCCAATCCATCAGAAATTACCATACTCCTTTGAATTTACTTGGTAATTTTTCTACCTTGGTGTTGGTGCCATCTTGGCGCCCCGTATAATTCGGATATACTTGTATCGTACCTTAGATAATTATATAAAATCTTATATGAAGCCCGTCACGGTCATCGGATTCCTTGGCTCCACTCTCGATGCTGGAAAGTTCGATTCCGGCCGCTGGAACAAGTGGCGGCCGAGCGTCAGCATTTGCATGCAGCAGGACCTGCGGGTCGATCGCTTCATCCTGCTCCACGGAACGCAGCATCGACGGCTCGCGGAGCTTATCGCGAACGACATCTCCGACGTCTCGCCTGAAACCGAGGTCGTGCCGCGGCTGCTCGATTTCGACGACGCATGGGATTTTGAGGAGGTTTATGGAAAGCTGCTCGATTTCGCGCGCGACTTTCCCTTCGATCCCGATGTCGAGGATTATCTGATCCACATCACGACGGGCACGCACGTCGCTCAGATCTGCCTCTTTCTCCTCACCGAAGCACGCTATCTGCCGGGCCGGCTGCTGCAGACCCAGCCGCAGCGCGGCGCCCCGCAGCCGGTGGGCGTATGGAATAGCATCGATCTCGACCTGTCGCGTTACGACAGCATCGCAACGCGCTTTGCCGAGACCAGCGCTGAAAGCACCAACTTCCTCAAGAGCGGGATCGAAACCCGCAATGCCGGATTCAACCGGCTGATCGAAGAGATCGAGCAAGTAGCGATGCGCAGCCGCGCTCCCATCCTGCTCATGGGTCCAACGGGCGCCGGAAAGAGCCAGCTTGCCCGAAAAATCTATGAACTGAAAAAGCTCCGCCACCAGGTGAGCGGGCCGTGTGTCGAGGTCAATTGCGCAACGCTGAAAGGCGACAGCGCGATGTCGGCCCTGTTCGGGCATCGCAAGGGCGCGTTCACGGGGGCCGTGCAGGACCGCCCCGGCCTGCTCAAAAGCGCCGACAAGGGCCTGCTGTTTCTCGACGAGATCGGCGAGCTTGGTCTCGACGAACAGGCCATGATCCTGCGCGCGATCGAGGAGGGGCGCTTCCTCCCGGTCGGATCCGATAGCGAAGCGAAGAGCGACTTTCAGCTTATCGCGGGCACAAATCGCAATCTTGCCGAACAGGTGCGTGCGGGCAATTTCCGCGACGACCTGTTCGCGCGGCTCAACCTGTGGACCTTCGCGCTGCCGGGCCTGTCGGAACGTCGCGAGGATATCGAACCCAATCTCGACTATGAGCTCGAGCGATTTGCCGAACGCGAGGGATCGCGGGTGACGTTCAATAAAGAGGCGCGCGAACAGTATCTCGCCTTCGCCGAAAGCCCCGGCGCACAATGGCAGGGGAATTTCCGCGATCTCGCTGCGAGTGTCACGCGGATGGCGACGCTGAGCACGACGGGACGTATCGATACCGGCGCCGTCGCGCTCGAAATCGAAAGGCTCGGCACGGTCTGGCAGGCGGACGAAGGAAAAGCGGACACCATCGACTTTGTCCTGGGCAGCCAACGGCTCGCGGCGATCGATCCGTTCAACCGGGTTCAGCTGGCCTTTGTGATCGAGACCTGCCGCGCGTGCCGATCGCTGTCGGAAGCCGGACGCACGCTGTTCGCGATCTCGAGGGATTTGCGCAAAAGCACCAACGACGCCGACCGGCTCCGAAAATATCTGGCAAGGTTCGATCTGGAGTGGTCCGACATTCACCCACATCCCGGATAGGTGAAAACAGGTCCTCGGCTGCCCTGCCGGTGGCGGCGACAGTGGCCCGTGAGCCAGAATCCGAACGCCGTCGATCTTTGTGCATTCGACTGATAGGTAATGCGGCGAAAGGATTTAAGTGTTCGAATCTCTGGCCTTTCTGGCGATCCTCATCCTCGGCGTGCTGCTCGCCGACACGCGAAGCCGGCTCAAGCGGGCCGAAGCAACGCTTGCCGAAGCGGCGAAGCGCATCGGCGCGCTGCAGCGCCGTGCCGGGGTGCCGATGGGCGAAGGCCAGTCGCAGGCTCCGGCGCCGGACATCGCAAGGCCGACGGAAACGCCCGAGACTGCAGACCCCGAGGCTGCAGACGACATTCCGGCAAAGATCGCGCCCGCCGTTCATGCGGCAGCGCTGGCGAGCGCCCTCCCTCCGGCGATGGCGCAGGCGGATGCCGCGTCCGCCGGTCGCGCGCCGACCGGACAAGCCGCGCCGCAGCCCGCGGCGATGACCGAAGCCCCTGCAACGCCCGTCAATCTTTCGGCGCGGTTCGAAAATCTGTTCGGCAAGACGCTGCCTATCTGGGCAGGCGGCATCACGCTCGCGATCGCGGGCGTCCTCATCGTCCGCTATGCGATCGACCTTGGTTTCTTTGCGCGCGTTTTTACGCCGGGCGTCCAGGTGATCGCGGGCATCCTCTTCGGCCTCGGGCTGGTCGGCGGCGCCGAATATGCGTGGCGCAATGAAAACCGTCTGCGCGACGTGCGCGTCCCGCAGGCGCTGTCGGGCGCGGGGATCGCGACCCTCTATGCCGCGATCATGGTCGCGGCGAACGTCTATGGACTGATCGGGCCGCTGCTTGCCTTCATCGCGCTGGCGTTGGTGACCGCATCGGCGCTCGCGCTGTCGCTCCGCTTCGGCCCACCGAGTGCGCTCCTCGGCCTCGCGGGCGGCCTCGCCGCGCCGGCGCTCGTCGGGGCGCTCGAACCCAATGTCCCGTTGCTCGCCATCTACCTCGCCCTGACCATCGCCGCGATGACCGGGGTCGCACGGATGCGCCGCTGGCCGTGGCTCGCGATCGCCGCGCTCGCCGGCGGCGCCGGCTGGAGCCTGTGGATGATCTTCATCGGCGGCGCCCTCGACGCGCTCGGCTCGCTTTCGATCGGCGCCTATGTGCTCCTGCTCGGCGTTGCCATCCCCCTCTTTGCCTATGAAGGGCCGCGCGCCACGCTGCTTCGCGCCGCCGCCGCCATCGTCGGCGCGCTGCAACTCGCGCTCCTCGTTGCGCACGCGGGCTTCACGCCGCTGCACTGGGGCTTGTTCGCGCTGCTCGCGGCGGCGGGGCAATGGCTCGCGTGGCGCGAGCGCGGCCTTGCCATCGTCCCGACGACCAGCCTCGCGCTGTCGATCCTGCTGGTCGCGCTGTGGCCCGATCCTTCACCCTATTGGTTCGGGCTCATCGGCATCGCGCTGGCACTGATCCACGCGCTCCCGTTGCTCGCGCGCCTCTGGACCGCGCCGCCCGACTTGCGCCGCACGCTCGAACTTTGCGTGCTGGCGCTCGCGATGGCCCCGCTCGCCAAGTGGCAGATGCAGGACATGTCCGACGGCGCACTGGCTCTCGTGGCGCTCGGCGCCGCGCTGTTTCCCGCGACCGGCATCGCACGCGGCTGGCATGCCGAAGGTCGGGCCGCCGATGACCGCTTCGCCTGGCTGACCGGGGCGACCGCGGCGCTCGCCGCGCTCGCGCTGGTCCTGGTCCTCCCGTTCTGGCTCGCGCCGGTTGCGATCGCGGCCGTTGCCGGGACGCTGCTGCTTTTCGGGAAGGCCGCTGCCGATCCCCGGATCGAATGGGTGGCGACGGCCTTTTTCGGAGCCGCGCTCCTTGCGCTGGTCGCCACACCACGCGCGCTCGACGAACTGCCCAGGCTGGTCGATGGGACGGGAACCGCCGCCGGATATGCCTGCCTGCGCTGGATGGCGCTTGCGCTCCTTGCGGTCTTCTTTGCGCTCCGCGCCGAACGGCCCGTCGTCCGTCGATTGAGTCAGGGTTTTGCGGGAGCGCTCGCCTACGGCGCCACTGCGCAGCTGCTTCCACCCACGCTGCTGGTGCTCGTTCCGGCGGCCGGCACCGCGGCCCTGCTGCTCGCGGCGCGGCGTACCGCCCTCGCGCGGATCGATGCCGGCGCCGCGGTGCTCGCAGCGATCAGCCTTGCCTGGGCCGCGATGCCCGCGGCGATCTGGGTGACAAAGGCGCTGCTGTCGCTTGGCGCTGCGCCGATGCTGATCGATAGCCCGGCGCTGGCTGCTACCGAATTGATCCGCCGCATGGCGCTGCCGTCGCTTCTCATCGGCGCGCCTTTCTGGCTTCTCCGCGACAAGCTTCCGCGCTGGCTGCTGGCCGCCGGACTCGGCGTTGCGGGAATCGTCGGCCTGATCGCGGTCCATGGCCTCTACCGCCTCGGTTTCGCCGCACTTGCCGGGAGCGATTTCGTGACGACGGGAATCGCGCAGCGCCTCGTATGGGCGGCGCTGCTTATGGGGCTTGGATGGCTGCTCTGGCGCCGCGGACTACCGAACGGCAGCCGCGCACTCGCGATCGCCGCGACGGCGCACGCGCTCTATTATGGCATCATGCTCCACAATCCGCTGTGGACCGAACAGGCGGTCGGTAATTGGCCGCTCGCCAATCTGCTGCTGCCGCTGTTCCTCGTGCCCTGGATCGGCGTATGGCTGGTCGCCAGGCTCTTCGCGCCTGCACCCGCGGCGCTCGATCGCTTCGTCCAGCTCGTCACCATGACCCTCGTCGCGCTGTTCGCCTGGTCGAGCCTGCGCCAGGCTTTCCACGGCAGCCTGCTCGTCGAAGCGGGGGTTGCGCCAGCCGAGAATATCCTGCGCTCGCTCCTCATTCTCCTCCTCGCAATCGGCTTCCTGCTCTGGGGCATTCGCGCGGGCCGGCGCGACTGGCGTATCGCTTCGCTCGTCCTGATGCTTGCGGCCGCCGGCAAGGTATTCCTGTTCGACGCCTCGGGTCTTGAGGGCCTGCTCCGCATCGGCTCCTTCGTCGCTCTCGGGTTCAGCCTGATCGGTATCGGCTGGCTCTACAGCCGCCAGCTTACGCCCGTCGCCTCGCCTGGCGAGGAGAAGTCGGCGGCCTCCGCCGCGACATAAGAAACTGATAGCAAAAAATAAACTCGGTGGAGGCCCGAGCCGGAATCGAACCGGCGTGCGCGGATTTGCAGTCCGCTGCGTCACCACTCCGCCATCGGGCCTCGCGCCGAAAGCCGTGACCGCTGATGCGGACGGCCGGGTGTTGAACGGCGCCGCTAGTGAGGGGCTTTCGCCGCCTTGTCAAGGATTCGCCCGAACCCGCTCCACCTGCCGCGCCGCGCGATGAGGCTTGGCGGCAATCGCGTTGCGAGCTATGCGCGGCGACGGTGCGGCTGCGGGGCTGTATTACTATTGCAATACAGCATTGCTTCGGCTAGAGCTGCCCCGCAAAGTTCATGCCCAGGGAATCGGAAAAGGCTGATGGCGACGAAGTTTAGCGAAATTACGGCGGCGGAGATGCGCTCTGCCATGATCGACAGCCAGCTCAGGACCAACGACGTCATCGACCCCGCGGTGATCGGCGCGATGGCTGCGGTGCCGCGCGAGGCGCATGTACCCGCCGCGCTCGCCGGCGTCGCCTATATGGACCGTGCGATCGCGCTGGGCCACGGCCGCGCGCTGAACGCACCGCTGGTCACCGGCCGGCTGCTCATCGCCGCTGCAATCCGTCCCGGCATGCGCGTGCTGCTGATCGGCAGCGCCACCGGCTATACCGCCGCGCTGCTCGCCCTGCTGGGCGCCGAGGTCCACGCCGTCGAGGAACAGGGCGAACTGATGGCCGCGGCGCAGCGCGCGATCGCCAACGAGAATATCCGCTGGGTTCTGGGCCCGCTTGCCGCCGGCGCCCCCGACGCGGCGCCGTTCGACCGCATCATCGTCGAAGGCGCGATCGAAACGCTGCCCGACGCGCTCGCCGCGCAGCTTGCCGAGGGCGGGCGGCTGGTCGCCGCGCGGCGCGAGGGCGCGGTCACGCGGCTGGTGCAGGGGGTGAAGGCCGGCAGTGTTATCCCGCTGCGCAGCTTTGCCGACATGGATGTCGCCCCGCTTCCCGGCTTCGCCGCACCGGCGGGCTTCCGGTTCTAAAGCCACCTCTCTCCTCGTTTCAGGCTGACAAAATATGCTCGATACCAATAAGAAACAGCCTCTCCGCCGCGCCCGCTGGCTCACCGGCCTTTCGGTCGGTGCGCTGATATTGGCGCCCGCGGCGCACGCCGAAACGCTGCAGAATGCACTGGCCAAGGCCTATGAAAACAACCCGACACTGACCGCGGCGCGCTCCGGACAGCGCGCGAACGACGAAAATGTACCGATCCAAAAGGCCAGCGGCTTGCCCGAGGTCGGCGCGCGGGTAGATTATCAGGAAAATCTGGTCCTTCCCGGCAACGCCTTTTTCTCGCCCAAGCGTTCGGTGAACGTCGGCGGGCAAGTGACGGTCCCCATCTATCAGGGCGGCGCGGTGCGCAACGCGATCAAGGCCGCCAAATTTCGCGTCGAGGCTGGGCAAGCCGACCTCCGTGCGACCGAGGCGAGCATTTTTTCGCAGACCGTCGGCGCCTATATGGACGTCATCCGCGACCAGGCGATCGTCCAGCTCAACCAGAAGAATGTCGCGGTCCTGCGCACCAACTTGCAGGCGACGAGCGATCGTTTCGAGATCGGCGACCTGACGCGCACCGACGTCGCCCAGTCGGAGGCGCGGCTCGCGCTAGCCGAGGGCGATCTGCGCACCGCCGAATCGAACCTGATCGCCAGCCGCGAATCCTATATCCGCCTCGTCGGCGATGCGCCGGTCGATCTCGAACAGCCGCCGGTGCTGCCCAATCTGCCGGTAACCGCCGAGGAAGCCGTCGCCATCGCGCTGAACAATAATCCCGACATCGAGGCGGCGAACCAGCTCGTCAGCGCCAGCCGCGCCGACATCGGCGTCGCACGCGCGAGCCGCCTGCCCAAATTGTCGGCGACGACCAGTGGTGGTTACACCAACAATCTGAACTCGATACCGCCGGAAAACACCACCTCGGAAAATGTCACGAAGAGCGCGCAGGCCGGGCTGTCGCTGACGATCCCGATCTTCCAGGGCGGGCGCCCCTCGGCACAGGTACGCCAGGCGCAATCGCGCAGCAGCCAGGCGATCGAAAATTATGTCGAGGTAGAACGCGGCGTGATCGCGCAGACGCGCGGCGCCTATGCCGCGTGGCAGGCGAACGAACGGATCATCACCGCGACGCAGCAGGCGGTGAGCGCCAACGGTCTGTCGCTCGAGGGCGTGCGCGCCGAAAACAGCGTCGGCACGCGCTCGATCCTCGACATTTTGAACGCCGAGCAGGAATATCTGAACACGCAGGTCCAGCTCGTGTCGGCGCAGCGCAACAGCTACGTCGCCGCCTTTTCGGTCCTCGCCGCGATGGGCAAGGCCGAAGCGCGCGACCTCGGCATCGAGGGTGGTGCGCTCTACGATCCCGAAGTCAACTACAAGCGCGTGAAGGGCCAGATCTGGGATTGGGCCGACGACCCGGCGCCGCAGCAGCAAGCGACCGATACGCGCGCGGTTCCGGCCGCCAACGCGAGCGTTCCCGCCGGGCCGCCGTCGCTGTCGCCACAATAAAGCTTGGCAAAACGCACCCCAAATCGGTAAGAAGACGGTTAACCATCCGGTAATCGCGATGGTTTAGGGGGCTTGGTTATGGGCGATATGTCGCGAGAACCGTCGATGGAAGATATCTTGTCGTCGATTCGGCGCGTGATCGCTCGCGATGAGGCGCCCGGCGCCGTTCGTGAGGCGCGGTCCGCCGAAAACGACGATATTCTAGACCTTCATGACGAAGAAGAAGGCGCCGAAGCGGCGCCCGTGGGAGAGCTTGTCTCGGAATCGAGCGCTGATGCCGCGCGCCAGTCGCTCGAAGCGCTGACCGCCGTGGTAGCGCCCGCTGTTGCCGCTGCAACCGTTGCAGCCCCGACCGTTGCCGGCCGCACGATGGAGGATGTCGTCCTCGACGCGCTCCGCCCGATGCTCAAGGACTGGCTCGACACCAACCTGCCCGCGCTTGTCGAGGCGATGGTGGCGAAGGAAATCAGCCGGATTACCGGCAAGCGCTTCTAACTAGCCGGCCCAATCTTCCAGCAAATAGCGCGCGATCGCCAGCGGTGGCGGCGCCATGAACGGCGCGCCCATGTCGCCCGCGAGCGCGGCGCGCACCTCGGCCCGGTCAACCCACATCGCCGCTTCGATCTCGGTCGTATCGATCGTCAGCGCAGGATCGTTCGCGACCGCGCGGCACCCGATCATCAGCGACGAGGGAAACGGCCAGGGCTGGCTGGCTACGTAAGAGACGTCCGAGACGCGGACGCCGGCTTCCTCGAACAATTCGCGCGCGACCGCCTCCTCCAGCGATTCGCCGGGTTCGACGAACCCCGCGAGCGCCGAGAAGAACCCTGGCGGGAACCCGCCCTGCCGCCCGACGAGGACGCGCCCCTCGCATTCGGCAAGCATGATCACAACGGGGTCGACGCGCGGAAAATGCTCGGCATTGCAATGGCCGCAGCGGCGCCCCCAACCGCCGCGAAACAGGTCGGTGGGCGTTCCGCACACCGCGCAGAAACGATGCCGCGCGTGCCAGTCGACGAGGCTGCGTGCGCCGCCATAAAGCGCCGCCTCCTCACCCGAGAGCAGCGGCAAGAGCCGCATCACCGTCCGCGATCGCGCGTCGATGCGTGCTCCGGGAGCGGCGTCGCGCACGAAATGCGGGATTCCCGCATCGTCGATCCCGAGCAGCATCAGCGCGCGGTCGTCGGCGGGATCGAGCGCCTCCCAAAGCAACCCCCCGCCCTCGCCCGGCACAAAGTCGATCCCGTCAAGCACCAGGCATCGTGCGCGCGGGTCGACCGACGCAGCGGCAAACGCGTCCGCATTCGTCCGCAATTGATCGGCGCGGTCGAGCCACGCACCCGTGAAACCAAGCGGCAAAGGCATCAGGCCATCACATCCTTGAAGAAGGTCTCGCCGAACTTCGCCTGGAACGGGACCGCGTCGGGCGGCATGATCTGGGTATAGCCCGCGGCGCGATAACCGAGCCCGCGGTGAATGAAGCCGATAGTTCCCGCGGCGCCCGCCCAGCCGAAAATGCCCTCGCCCCCCGGCGAAGTCGGCAGCGATACGCGGCCGCCGGCGCCAAAGCCCTGACCGTCGATAAACGTCCCCTTGCGATCGACGCTGTCGGCGAGGAGGTTCGACATTGCGAGCCGCGCGGTTTCGGC
>NZ_JAKFEM010000023.1:0-4785 GCF_036675685.1 Sphingopyxis sp. | reverse complement strand
CTCGCGCAGGCGGGCGGCTTCGTCCCCGCCGCATCGGCGAAGCTCGGGCTCGTCGACCGGCTGTTCAGCCGCGTCGGCGCGAGCGACAATCTCGCGCGCGGGCGCTCGACCTTCATGGTCGAGATGGTCGAAACCGCGGCGATCCTCGCGCAGGCGACCCCGCAAAGCTTCGTCATCCTCGACGAGGTCGGGCGCGGCACCTCGACCTATGACGGGCTCGCGCTCGCCTGGTCGGTGGTCGAGGCGGTGCATGAGGTCAACAAATGCCGCTGCCTCTTCGCAACGCATTACCACGAGCTGACGCGCCTCGCCGAGACGCTGAACGCGCTGTCGCTCCACCATGTCCGCGCGCGCGAGTGGCAGGGCGATCTGGTGCTGCTTCACGAGGTCGCCGAAGGACCCGCCGATCGCAGCTATGGCCTCGCGGTCGCGCGGCTCGCGGGGGTGCCCGCGGGGGTGGTGAAACGCGCCGAGGCGGTGCTCGCAAAGCTCGAGGCGGGGCGCGAGGCGACCGGTGGGCTCGCTGCGGGGCTCGATGACCTGCCACTGTTTGCGGCCACTTTGGCAGAGGCGCCCGCAGCGGTGAAGGATGCGCTTCGCGAAGCGCTGGGCCAGCTCGACCCCGACGCGCTGGCGCCGCGCGAGGCACTCGAGGCGCTTTACGCGCTCAAGCGGCTGATGGCGGACGAGGCATGAGCGACCTGTTCGACAATCTCGCCGATCGCCGCGCGATCATCGACCGGCGCGAACTCGCCGACCGGCTCGATACGATCGCCGCCGAGAGCAGCGATTCGGGCGCGCGCCGCCGCGCGATGGTGACGCTGCTCAAAGGGGCGCTCGACGAAGGACGGGCCGAAATCGAACGCCGGTTGCTCGACCGTCCCTCGTCAGGCCGGCTTGCGGCGAGCGCGACGGCGTTCCTGATCGACCAGATCGTCCGGCTGAGCCATGATTTCACCACCGGCCATCTTTATCCGTCGGCCAACCGCTCGGCGGGCGAACGGATCACGCTGATCGCGGTCGGCGGCTATGGCCGCGGCGAAATGGCGCCGCAGAGCGACATCGACATCGGCTTTTTGACCCCGTTCAAGCAGACGAGCTGGACCGAGCAGGTGATCGAGGCGCAGCTCTACACGCTCTGGGACCTCGGGCTCAAGGTCGGCCATAGTTCGCGCTCGCTCGACGAGATGATCCGCGCCGCCAAGGACGACCTCACCATCCGCACCGCGTTATTGGAAGCGCGCTTCATCTGGGGCGACCGCGACCTGTACGACCAGGCAGGCGCGCGCTTCGATGCCGAGGTGGTCGCGGGCAACGCGCGTAGTTTTGTCGCCGAAAAGCTCGCCGAGCGCGACGAGCGTCACAAGCGCATGGGCGATTCGCGCTACGTCGTCGAACCCAATGTGAAGGAAGGGAAGGGGGGGCTGCGCGACCTCCACACGCTGTTCTGGATCGGCAAGTTCATCCACCGTGTCCGCACCGTCCCCGAACTGGTCGACGCGGGGTTGTTGTCGGCACGCGAACTTCGCCAGTTCGAGCGCGCCGAAAATTTCCTCCTCGCGGTGCGCTGTCACCTCCATATCCTGGCGGGCCGTGCCGAGGACCGGTTGACCTTCGATTTCCAGCGCGAGATCGCGGCGCGCATGAAGTTCGCCGACCGCCCGGGCAAGAGCGCGGTCGAGCGCTTCATGCAGCTCTATTTTCTTCATGCGAAAAGCGTCGGCGACGTCACCGGCACCTTCCTCGCGCATCTCGACGACCAGCTCGCGGCGCGCGGGCGGCGCTTCCTGCCGACGATCCGGCGGCGGCCGGGCAAGCTCAATGGCTTTGTCCTCGATCGCGGCCGGCTTGCGTTGCCGCGCGACGATTTTTTCCAGCAAGACCCCGTCCGCCTCGTCGAAATTTTCGCGCTCGCCGACAAGCATGGCCTCGAAATCCATCCGCAGGCGATGCGCCAGGCGCGCCACGACGCGAAGCTGATCGATGCGCGCGGGGTACGCCGCATCGCGCGCGCGAATGAACTCTTCCTCGACGTGCTGACGTCACCGCGCGATCCCGAAACAGTGCTGCGCTGGATGAACGAGGCGGGGGTGTTCGGGCGCTTCGTTCCCGATTTCGGCCGCGTCGTCGCGCAGATGCAGTTCGACATGTATCATCATTATACGGTCGATGAGCATACGATCCGCGCGATCGGCCTGCTGGCGGACATCGAACAGAACCGGCTGAAGGACGATCATCCGCTGTCGACGACGATCATGGACCAGATCCATTCGCGGCGCGTCGTCTACGTCGCGGTGCTGCTCCACGACATCGCCAAGGGGCGCGGCGGCGATCATAGCGTGCTCGGCGCCGAACTCGCGCTGCGGGTATGCCCGCGGCTGGGGTTGAGCGAGGCCGAGACCGAGACCGTATCTTGGCTCGTGCGCTATCACCTGCTGATGTCGGCGACGGCGTTCAAGCGCGATCTCGCCGATTTCAAGACGATCCTCGACTTCGCGCAGGTCGTGCAATCACCCGAACGCCTTCGCCTGCTGCTCGTGCTCACCGTCGTCGACATCCGCGCGGTCGGGCCGGGCGTCTGGAACAGCTGGAAACGCCAGCTCCTCACCGAACTTTACGATGCCGCCGAAGAAGTGCTGCGCCTCGGCCACAAGCAGCGCGGCCGCGAGGCACGGATCGAGAGCAAGAAGGAGGCGGTGGTCGCGGCGCTCGGCCTCGACGAGAAAAGCTTTGCCAAATTCACGAAACGCCTTCCCGAAAGCTATTGGATCGCCGAGCCGGTCGAGGTCATCGCGGCGAACCTCACGCATATGCAGCAGGCGGGCGACACCGCGCTGCATATCGCCGCGGTCCCCGACGAGGATCGCGGCGCGACCTTGGTGATGGTGCTCGCCGCCGACCATCCGGGGCTTTTCTATCGCATCGCCGGCGGCATCCATCTCGCCGGCGGCAACATCATCGATGCGCGCATTCACACGACGCGCGACGGGCTCGCGCTCGACAATTTCCTCGTCCAGGACCCGCTCGGCCGGCCCTTTGCCGAGGCGGGGCAGATCGGCCGGCTGACGCGGGCGATCGAGGATGCGCTCGCCAACCGACAGAAATTGCTTCCGAAACTCGAAGCGCGCGCGCTGCCGCGGACGCGCGCCGAAGCGTTCCGCATCGCGCCGAACGTCTTCGTCGACAACAAGGCGTCGAACCGCTTCACCGTGATTGAGGTCAATGCGCAGGACCGCCCGGCGCTGCTCAACCAGCTTGCCTATGCGCTCTTCCAGTCGAAGGTCACGGTGCATTCGGCGCATGTCGCGACCTATGGCGAGCGCGCGGTCGACACCTTCTATGTCACCGATCTGATCGGCGACAAGATCGACAGCGCGGCGCGCGTGAAATCGCTCGAGAAAAGGCTACTCGAAGCCGCGACGAGCGTCGGCGAGGTTGCCGTGGCGGCATAGGCCTGCGCGCGGGTGGCGGATATTTCCTTTGAAAATTGGATAGGAGTTGTCATGCGGACCATGTTGATTGCGATCGCGCTGCTGACCCAGCCGGCGACCGCGCTTGCCCAGGACCAGGTCATCGACACCCACGTCCATCTCTGGAACGGCGAAGCGTCGATCCGCGAATATGAAGCACAGATCAAGGCGGCCGGCCGATCGGTTTCGGGATTCGGCGCGATGTGGTTCGGCGGTCCGAATCAGGCGTTGGCGGGTGCGCCCGACAAGATACGGGCGGGCAATGATGCGCTGATCGATCTTGCGGCCAAACACCCGACCATGATCCCGATCGCGACCGTTCATCCCTATGACGGCGAGAACGCCCTTGTCGAGGTCGATCGGGTCGCGTCGCGCGGTGTGAAGCTGTTGAAGATCCATCCGCACACCCAGAAGTTCGACGCCGCCGATCCGCGGGTTCTCGCGCTGGTCAAGCGCGCGGGCGACGTCGGCCTGATCGTCGTCATGGACAACGCCAACATCCTTCCCGGCGACAGCGAAAAACTGTTCAATCTTGCGCTGCAGGCACCGAAGACGAAATTCATCTTCGCGCATATGGGCGGGCTGAACTTCCGCTTCTGGAACATATTGGCGCTCGCGCGCACCGCCGAGAATCTGTTTGCGAACAACATCTATTTCGACATCAGCGGGGGCGCGGTCCTCGCCGCCGACTCGCCGATCGAGGCGGAGTATGTCTGGACGATCCGCAATGTCGGGATCGATTATGTCCTGCTGGGTTCCGACTTCCCCCAAATCTCGCTTCCGAAAATGCTTTCGGCGCTCGAAAAGCTCGACTTGACCGAAGAGGAGCGCGCCAAAATCCGCTTCGGAAACGCGCGGAAGCTGTTTGGACATGATCGGACGACCGCCAGCAACGACCGCTAAGGGGTGGTGAACCGCCATGGCCTTCTTTCGTCATCCCGGGTTGGATCCGGGATCCGGTCGGCGCCAGGGCCGCGTAATATTCCAAAGTTCAGTAAAGTTCAGCCCTATGCGCGCCCCGATTGGGACCTTGCGGCGTGCTGGACGCGTCCGGCGCGCCGCGTCGTGGCCGCACCGGCAAGCCAGGCAGCGACCGCCTTTATCCACCAAATGAAAGAGCCGGGTGAAGGCTGGCATAGCCGGATAATGTAGGAAAGGCTTATTTGAAGGCGAGGCCTGCTTTGGGGTGGGAAGCGGACAAAGGATCCCCTCCCGCTTGCGGGAGGGGCAGCGAGGCTTGCCAGCTTGCTGGCTAGCCGCAGCGGGGTGGGTATGGTCGCCACGTCGCTGCCCACCCCCGACCCCTCCCGCAAGC
>NZ_JAKFEM010000032.1:0-29782 GCF_036675685.1 Sphingopyxis sp. | reverse complement strand
GCTCTATCGCGGCGCCAAGCCGGTGATGTGGTCGCCGGTCGAAAAGACCGCGCTCGCCGAGGCCGAGATCGAATATGAGGATATCGTCTCGACCCAGATCGACGTCGCGTTCGAGATCGTCGAGAGCCCGGTTCCCGAACTGGTCGGCGCGCATGCGGTCATCTGGACAACGACGCCGTGGACGATTCCGGTCAACCAGGCTTTGGCCTATGGGCCGGAGGTTGACTATGCCGTCTATTCCTGTGCGAGTTCTGAGGGCGAAGATTTCGGTCGATTTTTGATCGCGACTGAGCTTGTCGCTTCATGGCAGAAGCGAGCCGAGACAAATCTCAAGGCTGGCCTGCCGCAAGGTGCGACACTTTTGTGGAAGCAAGAAGGCTTTCATTTGGGTGAGGAATTGGCCGGCACCATCGCCCGCCACCCGATGCACCGTCTCGGTGGTTTCTTCGCACGCCCGCGCCCGTTCCTTGCAGGCGATTTCGTCACCACCGACAGCGGCACCGGTCTCGTCCATATGTCGCCCGACCATGGCGAAGACGACTTCGACCTGTGCAAGGCGAACGGCATCGACCCCGTCTTCGCGGTCGAGGGCGACGGCAAATATCGCGACGACTGGGGCTGGCTCGGCGGCCAGGGCTCGGTCATCAACCCCAAGTTCAACGCCCCCGACGGTCCGATCTGCGCCGACCTCAAGGAAGCCGGCGGGCTGCTCGCAGCCAGCGCCGACTACAAGCACAGTTACCCGCACAGCTGGCGCTCGAAAGCCAAGGTCATCTATCGCTGCACCCCGCAATGGTTCGTGCCGATGGACAAGGTGATGACGCATATCGAGCCCAAGACCCCGCGCGAAAAGCGCTGGGAGAATGAGGGCGGCGCGATCAACCCCGCCGAGGAGGATCTCTGCGCCGCGCCGACGCTGCGCCAAGCCGCGATGCAGGCGATCGACGACACGCGCTTCGTCCCCGAAAAGGGCCGCAACCGCATCGGATCGATGGTCAAGGACCGCCCCGACTGGGTGCTCAGCCGCCAGCGCGCGTGGGGCGTGCCGATCACCCTCTTCGTCGACCGCAAGACCGGCCACTATCTCAACGATCCGATCGTCAACGACCGCATCGTCGCGGCGGTGCGCGAGGGCGGCGTCGACGCGTGGAACGACGCGCGCGCGCAGGAATATCTTGGCGACGCCTATGACGCCGCCGATTACGAACGCATCGTCGACATTCTCGACGTCTGGTTCGATTCGGGCTGTACTCACGCTTTCGTCCTCGAAAGCGGCCGCTGGCCCGCGCTCGTCCGCCGCGACGGATCGACCCACAACGCCGACCTCTATCTCGAAGGCAGCGACCAGCATCGCGGCTGGTTCCAGTCGAGCCTGCTCGAAAGCTGCGGCACGCGCGGCCAGGCGCCGTACAAGGCGGTGCTGACGCACGGCTTCACCATGGACAGCAAGGGCTTCAAACAGTCGAAGTCGCTCGGCAACACGACCGATCCCGTCAAGGTGATGGAAACCAACGGCGCCGACATCATCCGCCTGTGGGCGCTCAGCGTCGACTTCACCGAGGACCATCGCATCGGCGACGAGATCCTGAAGGGGGTCGCCGACCAGTATCGCAAGCTGCGCAACAGCTTCCGCTACCTGCTCGGCGCGCTCGACGGGTTCAGCGAAGAGGAACGCGTCACCGACGTCGCGGCGATGCCCGAGCTCGAACGCTATATGCTGAGCCTGCTCGCCGACCTCGACGCGAAGCTGGCACAGGCGGTCGACGACTTCGACTACAACAGCTACACGCGCCTGCTCGCCGATTTCTGCAACGAGGATCTCTCGGCCTTCTATTTCGACATCCGCAAGGACGTCCTCTACTGCGACCTCGGCCCCGCCGCGCCGCTCGGCACCGACACGCGCCGCGCGTACCGCAGCGTACTCGACACGCTGTTTCATGCGCTCGTCCGCTACGCCGCGCCAGTGCTGGTGTTCACCAGCGAAGAGGTGTGGGGCACACGCTATCCGGATGCGGGCAGCGTGCATCTGCTGGAATGGCCCGTCCTTCCCGTGTTCGATCGGGATAAAAATCTCGTCGTCCGCAATACCGAGTTGCGCGAGTTGCGCAGCAAGGTAACCGAAGCGATCGAACCTCTACGCCGCGAAAAGACCGTTCGCTCCAGCCTTGAAGCTGAAGTCACGATGAGCGATCTCGAAACGATCCTGCGCGACGTCGAACCCGACCATCTGGCTGAAACCTTCATTTCAGGCACTGTGCATCTGGTTCCCGGCCATGAGGGAATTACGATCACCCCAACCGAAAACCACAAATGCGGCCGCTGCTGGCGCCACCTGCCCGAAGTCACCGAGGACGGCAGCTTGTGCAATCGCTGCGACACGGTATTGGACGCGGCATGACTGGAACTCGTTCGCCGCACCTCGGCTTCGGCCTGTTGATCGCGGCCGCCGCACTCATCCTCGACCAGCTCGTCAAATGGGTCGTCACCGTCCCGCTGTCGCTCGAGGCGAAGGGGGCGATCGAGATCGTCTCCTTCTTCGACCTGCGCTGGGCGATGAACTGCGGCATCTCGCTGTCGATGTTCGCGAGCTGCACCGACACGACGCGCTGGACGCTCGTCGCGGTCACCGCCGCGGTCGCGCTCGCCGTCGCCTTCTGGATGACGCGCGAGAAAGCACGCGGCGACGTGATCGCGCTTGCGATGATCCTCGGCGGCGCGCTCGGCAATATCGTCGACCGCGTGCGCTTCGGCTATGTCGTCGATTTCGCCGACCTGCATATCGGCGATTTCCGCCCCTTCATGATCTTCAACGTCGCCGATGCGTGCATCACGCTCGGCGTGCTTTTGCTGGTTGCGCGCGCGCTGCTCTTGGGCGAAAAGGCCCCAGCCGCGGACGGCCAGCCGTCTGCCGAGTAAACGGGGCGCATAGGAGAATTTTCAAGTGAACCGGACCACCGCCATCCTGGCAGCCTCGATACTTGCCACCACCCTGTCGGCCTGCGGGTCGAACAGCCTGTTCAGCCGCGACCGCCCCGACGAGATGATGGTGTCGCGTCAGGCGCCGCTCGTCGTGCCGCCCGATTATTCGCTGACCCCGCCCGCGCCCGGCACCGCGCGCCCCGGCGGCGAATCGACCGCGGAGCAGACGCTGCGCGCGCTGTTCGGCGGCCCCGCCCCGCGCAGCCCCAGCGAAGCCGCGGTGATCGGCAGCGCCGACGGCGCGCGCGCCGACCCCGGCATCCGCAGCCAGGTCGGCAGTCCCGACACGCAGGTCGTCGACAAGGGCCTCGTCACCCGCGACATCCTGGCGGCCCCCGAAGGCGACGGCCGCGACGCGAGCGCCGCAATTCCCGGCGCCTGAGCAACCGCTCGAAATTCAGTAAATCGACGGCCCGGCATCGCCCGGGCCGTTTTCTTTTGTCCCGCGCGGCAGCCATTCGTCGCCCCACGCCTTGATCGCGTCATAGGTCGGGCGCAGCGCCATGCCCGCCGGGGTCAGCCGATAGGCGGCGCGCTTGCCGTCGGGCGGCACGCGCTCCATCACCCCCGCCTCGACCAGCCAGCCGAGCCGCGAGGTCAGCGCCGCGCGCGAAATGTCGAGCCGCGCGATAAAATCCTCGAAGCGGTCAAACCCCAAAAATGCCTCGCGCAGGATCAGCAGCACCCAGCGATCGCCGAGCAGGCGCGACGCGCGGCCGACCGCGCACGGCGACCGCGATGGCGTATAATCCTTCATAGGTCTGGATTTAAGACTTGACGCCATAGGACGCAAGCAGCGATAATGTCTGCAATCCAGACCTATGAAGGATTCTCCCCGATGCGCGGCCACCAATTCGCCTCCAACGACGAAGCCGTCGCCTATATGAAAAGCGTCGCGGTCGACGCGTCGGGCTTCACCGCCTTTCTCGGGGTCGAACCGCTGCGCTGTTTCGGCGGCGAATCCGAACTGCTGCTCGCGCTACGCCCCGACATGACCCAGCATCACGGCTATGCGCATGGCGCGATCGTCGGGTTGATGGCCGACAACGCCTGCGCCTGGGCGGCGAGCAGCGTCGTCGGCGACGTCGTGACGGGCAGCTACACGATCAACTTCCTCGCCCCCGCAAAGGGCATCCGGCTCCGCGCGAAAGGCACCGTCATCAAGGCAGGCAAACGCCAGGCGATCGTCCGCGCCGATGTGTGGGCCGAAAGCGACGGCGAAGAACCGCAGCGCTGCGCGATCGCGCAGGCGACGATCGTCCCGGTCGCGGTCCATGCCCCCGCGGCGCCGGCGCCGCACGACGAAAGCATCTGCCACACCTGCGCCGCGATCGAGGCCGCGCATATATCCGACCCGGCGCGCGCCGACGCGTGACGCTCAGGCGAACATCAGCGAAATGAGGATGAAGGCCGCGAGCGCCTCGACCATCGCGCGCGAGGCATGGCCCGCGGCGCGCCAATAACCGATCCGCAGATGCTGCGCGAACCACAATATCTGCAAGCTGCCGAACCACAGCAGCGCAAAGATCAGCAGCGCAAAGCCGCCCAGAGCCGCCTCCGCCGCGGTCATCCGCATCAGGATCGACGCCCCCGTGATCATCATCGCAAACGGCGCGGTCGCATAGCATTGGCTATAGAAGGGCGCCTTCAGCGTATCGCGGTCGAGCTCGACGTGCCGACCGCGCACCAGCCGCGCCGCCATCACCAGCGGGAATATGCTGAAGAAAGCGACGCGCAGCAAGATCAGGCTCGAATCGTCGCTGATCAGTCCGCTGAGCCCGGTCTTGTCGATGACGGTGCTGCTTTCGCCGACGGTCGACAGCTCGATCCCGTGACTGATCGCGAGCGTCAGCATCAGGAACAGCGGCGGGCTTAACGTGTCGGTATATTGCTGGCCCGCCGCATCGCCGAGCTCGGCCTCCGAATAATCCATCATCTTGAGTGGCCGCGTCAGCGTCCGCCACAAAGTGACGGGGTAAAAGATCAGCCACGACATGATCTCGTAGAGCAGTTCGTCGAGCGACTGGATGAGTTTCAGGAAGTCCATGCCGCGCCCCTTTGCCCATGTATTTGCCCGTGAGGAAAGAAATGTCCACTCTGGCTCATTCGCTCCGTAGCAATCTTGTCGATCAATTGGGAATGCTATACAAGTATAGCAAAGGAGCATCGCCATGCTGGCTATTCGTCTCGACAAGGATCTGGAAGACCGGCTGGCCGCCGCCGCGAAGCGGTCGGGCCGCACGAAAACTGCGCTCGCTCGCAGGGCGATTGAGGAATATATCGAGGACCTTGAGGATATAGCGTTGCTCGAAGAGGCGCTGAACGACCCCGACGCAGGCAAGACAGTATCCCTAGAGCAGGTGCGGCGCGAGCTTGGCTTGGACGCTTGATTTCGATGCGGCGGCGCGGCGACAGCTTCGCAAGCCGCCGCGCGATGTCAGCGACCGCATCCTCATCGGCTTGCAGCAAATTTCCGCCCTCGACAATCCGCGTCAGCGCGGCAAGGCAATGGTCGGCGAACGAACGGGCTATTGGCGCTATCGCATTGGCGATTACCGCGTCATCGCGCGCATAGAAAACCGAAGGCTGGTGATTGTCGTAATCGCCATCGGCCATCGGCGCGAGGTTTATCGCTAAGCCCGCGCGCCCGCTTCCTCGACCCCCGCGCTGTTATGCCGCAGCGCCTTCAGGACGCAATCGACGATCTGCGGCGCGTTGAGCCCCGCCGCGTCATATTGCAGCTCGGGCTTGTCCTGATCCTGGAAGACGTCGGGCAGCCGCATCGTGCGCAGTTTCAGCCCCGCGTCGATCAGCCCCTCGTCGCTCGCCAGCGTCAGCACATGCGCGCCGAGGCCGCCGATGCTGCCTTCCTCGATCGTCACGCACACCTCGTGGCTCGCGAGCGTCTTGCGGATCAGTTCCTCGTCGAGCGGCTTGGCGAAGCGCAGATCGATCACGCTCGTCGACAGCCCGCGGGCTTCCAATATGTCGGCCGCCTTCTGCGCTTCCGCCAATCGCGTACCCAAGGAAAAGATCGCGACGGTCTTGCCGTGCCGCACGACGCGCCCCTTGCCGATCTCGAGCTTCACCGGAACCTCGGGCAGCGCAACCCCGGTGCCGTTGCCGCGCGGATAGCGGAAGGCGATCGGGCCATCGTCATATTCGGCGGCGGTATAGGTCATATGGACCAGCTCGGCCTCATCGGCCGCCGCCATCACGACCATGTTGGGCAGCGTCGCCAGATAGGTCACATCGAACGAGCCGGCATGCGTCGACCCGTCGGCACCGACCAGCCCCGCGCGGTCGATCGCGAAACGCACCGGCAGGTTCTGGATCGCGACATCGTGCACGACCTGGTCGTACGCGCGCTGGAGGAAGGTCGAATAGATCGCCGCGAACGGCCGCATCCCCTGCGCCGCCAAACCGGCCGCGAACGTCACCGCATGCTGTTCGGCAATGCCGACGTCGAAGGTGCGTGCCGGATGCGCTTTCGCGAATTTGTCGACCCCGGTCCCCGACGGCATCGCCGCGGTGATCGCGACGATGCGCTTGTCGGTTTCGGCGAGCTTCGCGAGCGTTTCGCCGAACACATTCTGGTACGCAGGCGGCCCCGGCGGCGCCTTGGCCTGCTCGCCGGTGATCACGTCGAACTTCTGGACGCCATGATATTTGTCGGCGGCCGCCTCGGCGGGGGCATAGCCCTTGCCCTTCATCGTCACCGCGTGGATCAGCACCGGGCCATGGTCGCTGTCGCGCACATTTTCGAGCACCGGGATCAGATGGTCGAGATTATGCCCGTCGATCGGCCCGACATAATAAAAGCCGAGCTCCTCGAACAAAGTCCCGCCCATCGCCATGCCGCGCGCGAACTCGTCGGTTTTCTTCGCCGCCTTGTGCAGCGGTTCGGGCAGCTTGCGCGCAAAGCGCCGCGCAATCTCGCGCAGCTCGATGAACGGTCGCGACGACACGAGCTTGGCGAGATAGGCCGAAAGTCCTCCCACAGGGGGGGCGATCGACATGTCATTGTCGTTGAGAATGACGATCAGCCGGTTGCCCGCCGCGGCGGCGTTGTTCATCGCCTCATAGGCCATGCCCGCCGACATCGACCCGTCGCCGATCACCGCGATCGCGCGACCGGGTTCGTCCTTCAGCTTGTTGGCGATCGCGAAGCCCAATGCGGCGCTGATCGAGGTCGACGAATGCGCCGCGCCGAACGGGTCATATTCGCTCTCGCTGCGCTTGGTGAAACCCGACAATCCGCCGCCGGTGCGCAACGTGCGGATCCTGTCGCGGCGCCCGGTGATGATCTTGTGCGGATAGCATTGGTGCCCGACGTCCCACACGATCTTGTCGCGCGGGGTGTCGAACACATAATGGAGCGCGGTGGTCAGCTCGACGACCCCCAGCCCCGATCCCAAATGGCCTCCGGTCGTCCCGACGGCCGAAATCATCTCGGCGCGCAATTCGTCGGCGAACTGGCGGAGGTCTTCGGGCTGAAGCTTGCGGAGGTCGGCGGGGACATCCACCGTGTCGAGCAGCGGCGTATGCGGACGATCGGTCATGCCGCCGTCATAAAGCTAAGCGCCGAAGCTGTCGAACGAAAAGGGGTGCGTGCGGGTCAGCGCACACCCGCCGGATTCCGGATATCCTCGGCGAGCTGCCAGCAACCGGCCGCGGGCCGGAAGGTCAGATAGCCGCCCGGCCCGGTCTTTTCGATCAGCGTCCCCGGCCCATCGCCTTCGCCGGGCTCGAAACGCCCCGGAACCCAGTCGACCCGCTGGTCGGTGCCCGACGTGCCGAAATCGACCTGGACATAGACGAGTTGGCGCGGATCGCCGCCCGGCGCCTCGAACGCCCGCGCCGATGCGGCGGTGACATAGCTGTAATCGATCATCACCACCGGGAAGTCGGCGGCGGCGAGGTAGCGGGCCGCCGGCACCGCGCGCGCATCGCCCGCCGCGCCCGAACGGACGTTCGGCGCGGTATAGCGTTCGCGCACCGCCCGGCTGTTGGCGAACGGCCACAAAAAGGCGGCAAATTCGCCGTTGCGGCACGCACTCTCGGCTTCGTCCAGAAAGAAGCGATCGCTTTCGCTGACCGCCTCGCCGGCCGCCGCAGCGCCCACCGGCACCAGCGCGCCCAAGGCCGCCGCGAGCGCCCAGCCGGCCCGCGTGTCAATTTTCGTCATCGCTATCATCCTCCTTGCCGGGCTCGGCATTCTTCGCCGCCCCGACCTGCGCATAGAGGCCGCGCACCATCAGGTCTGTGAACACCAGCATAACCCCGATCATCCCGACCAGCAGCGCGACCGCCGTCACCGGGAACGGCCCGATGCCGTCGATCATGCCGCGCCGCATCGCAAGCGCGAGCAGCGCCGCGGCGGCCATCAGCGCATAGCCGATCAGGCGCGGGACGCGGCTCATGCCGCCGCCTGCGTCCGCGGCGCAGGCTCCGGTCGGGACTCTTGATCGGAACCAAAGACGATGCGGCCGGGTATGAAAGCGAAGACAAATTGGTGCATGAAAAGCACGATGATGGCAAAACCGCCCTTCGGCAAGACGAAGTCTTTGCAATATCAAGACGATCACCTAAACCCCCGGGCCAGAGGGGCAAGACCATAGAAGAACATAGGATGCTTATGCCCGATTTGACGCTGCTTTCCCGAATGGCTCATCCGCTGCGTTCGATCCCTTTCCTCGCCACGCTCGCCATCGCCGGCTTGGCCGCCGCGCCCGCCGCGGCCGAGAATGCCCCGTTGCCCTATGAATTGACCGAAACAACCGATACCGCGCTGGCGACCGGCAGCGAGCAGGGCGATGAGCGGGTAAGCCACTATCTCCAGGACAGCGGCAACATCGACGAAAATATCCTGCTCCCCGCCGCGCGCGACGATGATGATTCCGACCGCAAATATTCGCGCGACTATATCGCGATCGCCGCGGGCGTCCTCAACACGCCCGATTATAACGGCTCCGACGATCGCCGCTTCCTGCCCGCCTTTTACCTGCGCGGCCGGATCAGCGGCTTTTCCTTTTCAACCCGCGGCACCAATTTCCAGGTCGACCTGATCCGCCATCGCCGCGGGCAGAAGACCGACTTCAAATTCGGCCCGATCATCAGCCTGCGCGGCGACCGCACCGGCAGCGTCAAGGACCCGCGGGTCGACGCGCTGCCCGACCGGAAGATGGCGGTCGAAATGGGCCTCTTCACCGGGGTCACCAAAACCGGCGTCATCACCAGCGCGTACGACCAGCTCGGCTTCCGCCTCGTCGCGACCAAGGATGTGTCGGGCAAGCACGGCAGCTGGGCCGCCTCGCCGACGATCGATTATGGCACCCCGCTGTCGAAGCGCGCCTATATCGGCGTGTCGGCGTCGGTGAATTTCTATGGCAAGGGCTTTGGCCGCTATTATTTCGACATCGACCCGCTGGGCAGCGCGGCAAGCGGCCTGCCCGTCTACAGCGGCGCTGGGCGCAAGGCGACCGCGGGAAAATATACGCTGGGGATCGCGGGGGCCTATGGGCTCTCGGGCGACCTTCGCAAAGGCTTCGTGCTGATCGGCGGCGCGCAATATGGCCGCCTCCTCTCGCGCTTCGCCGATTCGCCGATCGTGTCGGAGGCCGGCAGCGCCGACCAGTGGCTCTTCGGCGGCGGTCTCGCCTACCAGTTCTGACCGGTAGCGACCGAAACTAGTCGTCGCCCCCGCGAAGGCGGGGGCCGCTGGAGATGTAGCGTAAGGCCCATGGCGGCCCCCCGCCTTCGCGGGGGCGACGGATTTTTTGAACGTCCGCTCCCCCGCCTCAAAGCCCCCATCCGCCAAGCTCAAACCAGCCCCGCCATCCGCATCCGCTGCTTGATCGCCGCAATGAACAGACGAACCGCGGGCAGGCCCGCACGCGACGGCTCGAACAGCAAATGCACCGGCAGCGCGGGCGGCTGTTCATCGGACAGCAGCGCGATCAGCCGCCCCGTGTCGAGCGCTTCGGCAAGCTGGTAGCTCAGCAGATTGGCGATGCCGAGTCCCGCCTCGGCTGCCGCCAATGCTCCATCGACGGTGTTCAGCACCAACCGCGGCCTCGGACCGAGCCGCCACCGCGCGCTCGCCAGCTGCCACTCGTTCGTCGCGCGGGGCCCCATCGTGCCGATCAGGTCGTGGCCGGCAAGGTCGGCGACCGCCTGCGGGGCGCCACGGCGCGCCAGATAGGCCGGGCTCGCGACGAGCATCTGCTGTACCGCGCCGATCCGCACCGCCTTCAATCCCGAATCGGCGAGCGGGCCGACGCGCAGCGCGACGTCGATCCCTTCCTCGACGATGCGGACATTGCGATCGATCAGCATCATGCGCACCGCCAGCTCGCGATGCTGCGCCATCAGGTCGCCGACAACCGGCAGCACATGCAGCCGCCCGAACATCACCGGCGCGGTCAGGTACAGCTGCCCGCGCGGTTCGGCCTCGGCGCCGCGCACCGCACGCTCGGCGCCCGCAAGATCGGCGAGGATGCGGCGTGCCTCGCCCAGGAACGCCGCCCCCGCGTCGGTCAGTGCCACCGCGCGCGTCGAACGGAGGAAGAGGCTCGTCCCCAGCCGCGCCTCGAGCGCCGCGATCCCGCGCGTGACCGCGGGCGGCGAACTGCCGAGTTTGCGCGCCGCCGCAGCAAAGCCGCCCTCGCTCGCGACTGCGACGAACATTTCCAACGTCTGCAGGCGATCCATAATTATTCCACTTATCGGAATTAACTGGTTTAATATTCACTCATTATCACTATCAGCGCAACGACCTAAATCGCTGTGCGAAAGGAAGCGATGATGGCGCAGAATTACCGGCACACGCTTTTCAGCGACGCCGTGAAGGCATTGCAGGAACGCCACGGATCGCGCGCCTCCTATGTCAAGCTCGACGCCGGCGCCGACGGCACCCCCGACCGGCTGACCGCCAAGGAACTCGGCTTCATCGCGCTGCGCGACAGCTTTTACATCGCCAGCGTCACCGCCGACGGCTGGCCCTATATGCAGCATCGCGGCGGCCCCGCAGGCTTCCTCCGCCACATCGAGGGCAATCGCATCGGCTTCGCCGACTATCGCGGCAACCGCCAATATATCAGCACCGCCAACCTCGCGGGCAACGATCGCGTCTCGCTGTTCCTGATGGATTATCCGAACAAGGACCGGCTGAAGCTCGTCGGCCATGCGCACAGCGTCGAGCTCGCCGACGATCCGGCCGCCGTCACGTCGCTGATGCCCGAGGGGTATCGCGCGATCCCCGAGCGCGCTTTCTTCATCGATGTGATCGGCTGGGAATGGAATTGTTCGCAGCACATCACCCCGCGCTTCACCGAAGCCGAAATTTCCGCCGCGATCAAGCCGATGGCGGCCGAACTGGCCCGGCTGCGCGCCGAAGTCGCAGCACTCCAAGCCCAGCTTTCGGGAGAATGACGATGATCCAGCTTTACGGCTCGCCCCTGTCGGGCAACACGCACAAGGTCCGCATGGCGCTCGCCTTTCTCGGCCTGCCCTGGGACGAGCGATTGACCGATGCCGCGGCGCGCCGGTCCGACAGTTTCGCCGCGCTCACCCCGATGCGTCAGATCCCGCTGTTCGTCGATGGCGCTTTCACGCTGCGCGACAGCCAGGCGATCCTCGCCTTCCTCGCGGCGCGCCACCGGCCGGGCGACTGGGACGGCGCGGCGCCCGAAGAGCGCGGCGAAATTGCCGTCTGGCTGTCGCACGCCGCCAACGAGATCGCGAACGGCCCCGCCACGCTCCGGCTCGCGCGCAAGTTCGACGTCCCGATCGCCGAGGACCATGCCGCCGCGATCACCGCGCGCATCCTGCCGGTGGTCGAGGCGCATCTCGAACGCCGTGACTGGCTTGTCGGGGACCGGCTGACCATCGCCGACCTTGCGGCGAGCCCCTATCTCGCGCTTGTCGAGGATGCGGGCATCGACGCCGCTGCCTGGCCGGCGATCCACGCATGGACCCACCGGATCGCCGCGCTGCCCGACTTTCCCGCCATGCCGGGATGGCCGGCAGAGCGGGTCGCAATCGAAGGAGCCGCATGATGCCTTACGTCAATATCAGGATCACACGCGAGGGCGCGAGCGCCGGGCAGAAAGCCGAACTGATCGCCGGGGTCACCGCGCTGCTCCAGCGCGTGCTCGGCAAGAATCCGGCGACCACCGTCGTCACCATCGACGAGGTGGATTTCGAAAATTGGGGGATCGGCGGGCTCCCCGTCCTCGAATATCGTGCTGCTCAGGCCGCCAAGGAGCAGCCCCGATGACCGCCCATAATGCCGCGCCCGCCTTTGCCACGATCATGCTGCTGACCGGCATCGGCATCCCGATCCTCGCCGCGCTCAATTCGGGGCTCGGCGCGCGGCTCGGCAGTCCGATGGCGGCGTGTGTCATCCTGTTCGGCATCGCGCTCCTGATCGCCTTCGCGGGCGCGCTCGTGACCGGCACGCTGGGCCATGTCAAACCCTCGTCCGACATCCCCTTCCATTTCTATTTCGGCGCGCTGTTCATGGCTTTCTATGTCATCGCGGTGACCTTCATCGCGCCGCGCTTCGGGGTCGGCAACGCGATCTTCTTCGTGCTCGTCGGCCAGCTGATCAGCGCCGCGGCGATCGACCATTTCGGCCTGTTCGGCGCCGTGCAATTCCCGATCGATACCAAGCGTATCGCCGGGATCGCGCTGATGGTCGCGGGGGTCTATCTGGCAAGGCGGACGGGCTAACGCCTCTCCACCACCCTCGTCATTCCCGCTTTCGCGGGAACACCGATGTTATAACTCGCTGGAGCTAATCATTTGAGCCTTCATGGCGATTCGAGAATCGGCCGCTTGGCGCCCTAATCTGCGATGTTCCGGCACCGTCGTTCGTCCGTCAAAAGCAGATGGTGACACCCGCTCCCAGCATCCGAGTGCCAAAAAATGGTTGCTGCCGAAGCGTCCACGCACGAGGGGAGCCGTCCGCCATGGAGATTACTACGGTCTGCCTCGATCTGGCCAAGAGCATTTTTCAAGTTCACGCTGTCGACGAGACCGGCGAGCCTGTGGTTCGCAAGGCGCTGATCAGACCTTATGCAACGAACTTTAGATCCACGCGACTAGGGGCGCGACTGCAAGATTGCCGGCGCGATCTGGCGATTCGCAACTTCGCGCAACACGAAGCTGCTACGAATGCGGGCGACATGCGGCAAGACCGACAGTTCCTTGCGGTAAATCATGTCGTAATCCTCGAGCGACTGGACGTTCAGGATCATCAGAAAGTCGGTGTCGCCAGAGATGAAGGCGCAAAAACGCATCGAAGGGCTCTGCAGCACGGCCCGTTCGAAATCCTGCAGGACATTTTCGGCCTGCGACATCAGCTCGATCGAGACCACGACGAGCGTACCATATCCGAGCGATCGCACGTTGAGGTTCGCCGAATAGTGGGTGATGTAGCCGGTTTCCTCCAGTATCTTGCGTCGCCGTGCCACTGCCGTGCTGGAAAGGTGCACATTGTCGCCCAGCCAGACATCCGATGCCCGCCCTTCGGCAATAAGGGCGCGCATCAGACGAAAGTCGGTATCATCAAGCTCATGCTGGATGGGACGGCTTCGCGCCGAATCAAGCCAGTTTGGTCGGCCGGGCGGCAGATCCATATTGCTGTGCACCCCTTTTTTGGATTTCAACGCCATAATGCCAAAAGCCTCCAGAATTTCAAACGGAAGAGGATGAAGCAATCAATTAGTTCGACAACAGGCCGTCGAACCACCCGGCATCGCCAATTGGCATACCCGCCGGGATGTCGGGCTTGGGTCGGCTTTGCTTGCCAATTTCAGCCTCGATCCGCTTGGGATCCGAAAGCGTGCTCGCCATCGACCGCAGCCATAGCCCTTCCTCCTTTTTTTGCTTCGCAGCGGCGAAACTGCTCGCAATTTCCTTGAGGAAGCCGTCGAGCACCGCCGCAACGTCGGCCGGCGTGGCCGGATCGCGCGAAGCGGCGGCGATCGCCAGCAACGTCGTCTGCGAGACCCGTCGTGCGACGGCCCGGTCGTGTGCACCAATGACCGGCCGCAGCTTGTCCAGCAGCGCCATCACCCCCGGCTGCGCGGGATCGTAGCCATGCTGGATATGCAGGCGCGTCAGGCGCGCGGGCGCGAGCAGGCTGTCAAGCGTGACTTGCGCCGCGATCTGCGCGGCCACCAGCGGATCGAAGACCGCCGACCCGGCGCCAAGGAACAGTTCTGGCTCCACCTCCGCATCGCGGCGGGCGCTCGTCCCGTTCGACAGCATCATCGACAGTGCAGCCGGCACCGTCAGTTCGCGTTCGGAAAGGCTGGCGACCATGGCGTCGATCGCGGCGATCTGCTGTTGCACAGGAACCGGGCTCGGTGCCGGCTTGCCGTCACCGACCACGGCGTAATCGTAGCGCACACCGCCCACCAGTTTGCCCGTGGCGTCGATCGAATAGCGATGGAACAGCCAGATCGGAACGAATTTTCTGCGCAGGTTCGCAAGCGGTTCTCCCGACTGCAATACGCGCGGACCAAAGTTCTGCAAGGCGATGCGGCGCACCTCAATTGTATGGGCAAGGTCGGCGGGAGTGTCCTGCCCCTCGGTCCACATGTTCACGCCCGGCACCGCCAGGTCTGCGGCGCGGCCGTCGATGTCGGTCCCAAAGACCATTCCCGCCCTCTGCGCCGCGTCGGCCTTGGCCGCGGCATCGGCGTCCGAATCGACCCCGGGCGCGGGCTGGCCGTAGAGCCAGTCGACGGTGAACTTGTCCCAATTGCCGATGCCGGACGCATAGGCGTCGCCCAGGTCCAGGCTTCCATTGTCGATGCCGACCTTGGGCCCTGGATAGTCCATCACCGAGGCGCGGTCCTGCAGGCTGGCTTTGAAATTGTGCACGAAGCCGATCGAATGCCCCACTTCATGCGCGCCGAGCTGGCTGATGCGCGACAGCGCCGCGCGCACCGGGTCGTTCGCGCCGCCGTTGCCATTTTGCGCGGTTCCGACCAGCCCCTCAAAGATCGTGATGTCCTGCCGCACGCGCAGCGCGCCCAGCACCACATTGCCCTTGATGATCTCTCCGGTGCGGGGATCGGTGACGCCGCCGCCATAGGACCAGCTGCGGTTCTGCCGGTCGGTCCAGTTGACCATGCTGTATCGCACGTCCTGCGGATCGGCGCCGGGCGGCAGGATTTCCACCTTGAATGCGTCGATGAAGCCGGCCGCGTCGAACGCATCGGCCCACCAGCCCACGCCATCGGCCAGCGCGGTGCGGATCGGCTCCGGGGCGGCGCTATCGATGTAGAAGATGATCGGCTTTTTCACGGTTGACCGGGCGGCAGCCGGGTCAGTTTTTTCCAAGCGGAAGCGGTTGGCATATTCGACCAGCATCGGCGAACCCAGCGGTGTGCCATAGTCATAGATCTGCGTGGCGTGTGCGCCGGACCGGATGTCGAACCGGCGGGGCACATAACCAGGTTCGGGCAACGCCACCAGCGAGGAATGAACCGTAAGGCTGACCGCGCGCCCATCGGGCGCCAGGATATCGAGTTCGCGTCCCGCCGATTCGGCGGCGAAGGTCTGGACCGTTTCCAGTTCGATGTTGCGCGGGAAGACCTTGACCGATCCCGTATCGACCGCGCTGAGCTTTTCCGAAAGCTTGTAACCTTTGGCCTCTGCCCCGATCGCCCCGGCCAGGTCCATCGCGTCAGTCATCAAAAATGGGGTCAAGTCGACCCTGACCGGGCCTGCAACGGGAGCATCGCCGACGATTTCAAGCATCGCGACCGTGCTGAACGGAAAGCTGGCGCGCGCGCCTTTGGCAACGCCCGCGTCCCCGGTCGCACGGTAGCGCGGGTTTTCGAAAACCACGGCGACCTTGCCGCCCAGACGCCGGAAAGCGAGCACCTTGGTGTCACCCTGCATACCGCGGTCGATGCGGATCGCGGCGGAACCCAGCCCGGTCTTGATCGCCTGTGTGAACAAATAGCGACCCGAGACGCCATCCGCGTCGGGCGCGGGCAGGACCAGCAGGACTTTGCCCGTCTGCGCATCCACTTCCACCGGCAACAGCGCTCCGTCGGGCGATGCGGTCACGCGGACGGGCGCGGCAAGTACCGCGGTTCCCGGTGCCAGCCCCAACGCGGTTGCCGCGAAGAGCAACTGCTTGGCCAAGCGCTTGTTACGCAATGTATTCGTCATAGGAATTGACCCCTGTTCCTGGACTGATCGGCGGCAACAACGCATCCGGATGACACGAAGAGACCTGGCGAGACTAACAGATATCAAAGGGCAACATCTCCGAACTATCGGTCGGTAAAAGGCATCGTGTGATGAATTCCTGCGCCATAGTCGTGCCTGGTGCAGGAATTCCATTTTATCCGGGTTGGCTGCGTTGGCTTTGAGCGCACAATCGGGGTGCTATGCAGCATTTCCGAATCACTCTGCCCAGCCTTGATCGTAAATTGCGTCTCCCGCCAAAGCAGCGCATGATTTTTATGCAACTTTGGCATTTGAGGACAGAATCGGTCATCATTTGGTCCGATATGCTTCATCTTTCGTGAGATCGCCCGCCCGCTTCCCGCTAAGATCGCAAGTGTTCGGCAAGGAGCACCGACGGCCACGGGCCAACGGGCACTTCCGGCAGATGGTCCTCGCAATTGCTGCGGGGTTGGGTCGAAATGATGGTGAAACGGCGGGACAGAAACCGCTGGCCGGCGCCTCGCCGGTGTGACCAAGCTCGTACCTTCCATTTTCATGGGGTGGGACGCCTACGGCAGACAAGGTTCAGGCCGCAGGGAGCTTAACGATGCATGGGGTCACATATAAAAGCACGACAGACGGGGGTCGGACTTCGACCGCAAGAGACAAATCGCGAAAGGCGGCCATCAAGATACTGCTGGCTTCGGCGGCGCCGCTGCTCTCGATCGCGCCGACCATGGCACAGGAAATAGCGGCACCCATCGACGAGATCGCCGAGGAGCCGACGAGCAGCATCGTCGTTACCGGCTCGCGCATCGTGCGCGACGGCTATAGTGCGCCGACCCCTGTCGCTGTCCTGGGCGAAGCCGACATCGCAGCACAGTCGCCGGCCAACATCTCCGATTTCGTCAATCAGTTGCCCGCGATTTCCGGTAGCGGCACTTCCGGCACCTCGTCGGGCGGTCTTTCCAATGCCGGCGCTGGCATCAATTCGATCGGCCTGCGCGGGCTCGGCGTCGGGCGCACGCTGGTCCTCGTCGATGGTCAACGCTCGGTCGCTTCCAGCGTGGGCGGCACGGTCGACATCAACACGATCCCGCAGGATCTGGTCAAGCGCGTCGAGGTCATCACCGGCGGCGCCTCGGCCGCTTATGGTTCGGACGCGGTGGGCGGCGTCGTCAACTTCATCCTCGATACCGACTTCGATGGCGTCAAGCTTTCCGCCGACACGGGTGTCTCGACCTATGGCGACGCCTTCAACTACCGTCTCTCTGGGACGGCCGGCTTCTCGCTGCTCGACGACCGGCTGCACCTTCTGACCAACGTGTCCTGGTTCCACCAGGACCGGGAGGAAGGAATCAACCGCGACTGGAACGACAACGGCTATTTCCAGATCAACAACCCGGCCTATAACGGCACCAACGGCCAGCCCCAACGCCTGGTTGGCGGCGGGGTCGGTCCTTCCGGCTATACAACGGGCGGCCTGATCTCCGGCGGCCCGCTGAGGGGCACCTATTTCCTTGGCGAAGGCCAGACCGCGCAGCTGACCTATGGGACGATCGCCGGCCCGTGGATGATCGGCGGTGATTGGCAGACGACGCTTGCCGACCACGTCGGCACCAACACGCTGGTGCCGCTGGACGAGCGCCTGAGCGTGTTCCAGCGCGTGGGCTTCGACGTGACGCCCGACATCGAGATCTTCGGCCAATTCTCCTATAACCGCTCGGTCAGTGCCAGCTCTTACCAGCAGACGCCGAGCACCGGCGTTTCGATCCTCGCGGACAATGCCTATCTTCTCAGCCAATATCCCGCGATTGCCGCGCAGATGGCCGAGCAGAACCTGGCCTCGATCACGATCGGCACCTCCAACGCGGGTTTCCCGATTCCGGGCAGCGACAACAAGCGCGAAGTCTACCGCTTCGTCGGCGGCGCGAAGGGCAGCCTCAGCCTGTTCGGATCGTCGATGTCCTGGGACGCCTATTACCAGAAGGGCGTGACCAAGACGCGCGAAGAGCTGACCAATACCTGGTACAACGCGCGCATGGCGCTGGCGCAGGACGCCGTCTTTGCGGCCGACGGCAGCATCGTGTGTCGCTCCACCCTGGCCGCCCCGGCCAACGGATGCGTCCCGATCGATCGCCTCGGCATGGAGGGGCCGTCGCAGGAAGCGCTCGACTATATCTACTACGACGGATTCCAGCCGCTGCGTTACCAGACGATCAAGCAGGATGTCGCAGCCGCCACCATTTCGGGCAATCTCTTCACGCTCCCCGCCGGTGATGTCGCGTTCGCAACGGGCGTCGAATGGCGCCGTGAGCAGATCAACGGCAAAGTCGACCCGATCCACAACTCCGGCTGGCTCTATGGCAACTACCGCGTCAATCAGGGCAAATACGACGTCTATGAGGGATTCCTCGAGCTCGCCATCCCCATATTCGACGGAATGAACTTGGATGCCGCCGCACGCGGCACCCATTATTCGACCTCGGGCTGGGTCGGCACATGGAAGATCGGGGCCAGTTATCAGGTGTTCGACGCCCTGCGCTTGCGCGGCAACATCAGTCACGACATCCGCGCACCAAACCTGGACGAACTGTTCGCCGCCGGTACCGCGCGTACCAACTCGGTCATCATCCCGGCCGGCGCCAACGCCCCGGTCACCGGTTCTCAGCAATTTGTCCAGAACGCCTTCGGCAACCCGAACCTCAAGCCGGAGGTCGCCGACAGCTGGACGGTTGGCGCCATCTTCACGCCGTCGTTCCTGCCGGATTTCAGCGTATCCTTCGACTATTATTCGATCGATATCGACGACGCGATCGGTTCCGTAACGGCGCAGCAGACAGTGGACCTGTGTTATGATCAGGGCATTGCGACCTACTGTCCCAACATCAAGTTCGTGAATGGTGCGCTCAGCACGATCGACCTGACGCCGATCAACTTCTCGACCCAGAAGACCCGCGGCTTCGACATCGAGGCGAGCTACTCCACGCCTGTCGGCCCGGGCAACCTGCGACTGCACGGCCAAGCAACGCACTATATAAAGAATGTGATCGATGACGGCATCAGCTTCCCCATCGACTATGCCGGGGTGCTGTCGGCCGGCACATATAGCTCGCCCGACTGGGCCTACCGCCTGAGTGCCTTCTATGAAATCGACCCCATCACCTTCAACCTGGTGGCGCGCGGTTTCACCAGTGGGGTCTATGGCAACGACTGGATCGAGTGCAGCGGCAACTGCCCGACCAGCACGCCGCAGTTCCGCACGATCAACAACAACCACATCGACGGCGCCACCTATTTCGATGCTTCGATCGACTTCGAATTCCAGGCAATGGCCGGCACGGGCCACCTCACCTTCATCGTAAACAATTTGCTCAACAAGGATCCCGTCCTGGTCGGCAACGGCCCCGACGGCAACAATGTGCCCGCCTATGCCCAAACCAACCGCAGTCGCTTCGACGTCGTCGGCCGCTCCTTCCGCGTGGCCGCCAAGATCGAATTCTGAGCGAGAAGAAAGGATTATCCGCAAGATGAGAATATTCGCCCGCGCTATCCTCGCCGCCGCCCTGAGCACGTCCGCCGTCCTGGCCCAGATTGCTGCCGCGCCGGCCCATGCCGAGGCCCCAAAGTCGCTCAAGAAGGAGGTCGCGGCCGAAGTCGAAGCCCAGCGCAAACAAATCCAGGTCATGGTCGACCAGATCTTCAGCTTTGCAGAGCCCGGCTTTCAGGAGATCAGGACGTCCGAATATCTGACCGACATCCTCGCTAAAAACGGATTCACCGTGACCAAGGGCGTGGCGGGTATCCCCACTGCCTTTACCGCGACCTGGGGCGAGGGCGGCCCCAAGATTGCCCTGGGCAGTGATATCGACGATGTCCTCGGCGTTTCACAGATGCCCGGCGTTCCCTATCTCAAACCAATGATCGAAGGGGCGCCGGGGCATGGCGAGGGCCATAACTCGGGCATGCCGATGATGGTGGCGGCGGCGATCGCGACGAAGAAGGTGATGGAAAAGCACGGCATTCGGGGCCGATTGATGCTCTGGCCCGGTGTCGCCGAAGAATTGTTGGCGACCAAGGCCTATTATGTGCGTGCCGGCCTGTTCAAGGATGTCGATGCCTCGATCTTCGGGCACGTCAGCAACGACTTCTCGACCGGCTATGGCGAGATGGGCAACAATGGCCTGATCTCGGTGGAATATTCCTTCAAGGGCAAGACCGCGCATTCGGCAGGGATGCCGTGGGAAGGGCGCAGTGCTCTGGACGCCGTCGAGATCATGGACGTAGCATGGAATTTCCGCCGCGAGCATCTGCCGCTGACCCAGCGCTCGCACATGATCATCACCAACGGTGGCGGCCAGCCCAATGTCGTGCCCGACAAGGCCAGCATCTGGTACTTCTTCCGCGAGCGCACCTTTGACGACATCCGCAAGCTCTATGAAGTCGGTAACGACATCGCGAAGGCCGCAGCGCTGGCCACCGGCACCACGATGACCCAGCAGACGCTGGGCTATGCGGCTCCCAATTTCGGCAACAAGCCGCTGGCCGAGGCCGCCTATGCCAATATCAAGGCTGTGGGCATGCCCAAATGGAGCGCCGACGACCAGGCCTTTGCGAAGGCGGTGCAGACCTTCAACAATCGCAAGATCGAACCGCTGAAAGACGAGGTCACCCCGCTCTCTACCCCAGAGAGCCGCGGCCCCTCGACGGGCGGCGGGTCGGACGATATCGGCGATATCATGTGGGCGGTTCCGACGATCACCATCCGGTATCCGTCGAACATCCCCAACATGATCGGCCACAACTCGCTCGCGGCGATCGCGATGGCGACACCGATCTCGCACAAGGGTGTGGAAGCAGGCGCAAAGGCCGTGGCGATGACGGTGCTCGATCTTCTCACCACGCCGAAACTCATCGCCGATGCGAAAGCCTATTTCAAAGATGTCCAGTTAAAGACCGGCACCTACGCCCCGATCCTGACCGACAAGGACGTGCCCGCGATCTGGCTCAACGAACGCAACATGGCGCTCTACCGCCCGTTGATGGAGAAATATTACTACGACCCCTCCAAATATGAAACCTATCTCGATCAGCTCGGGGTCAAATACCCGATGCTCGAAGGCCCGGCGGAGTAACGCGCGATGAGCATGGACCTCAGGAAGCGCGCTCTTTGCCTTGGGGTGGCCGGGGCCATTTTGGCTCCAACCCCCGCCGGTGCGGCAGCGAACCTCGCGCTCAAGCAGGAAGTCCTCGCCGAGGTGGAAGCGCAGCGCAAGCAGATCCAGGTCATGGTCGACCAGATCTTCAGCTTTGCCGAGCCCGGCTTTCAGGAGATCAGGACGTCAGAATATCTGATCGCCATCCTCGAGAAGAATGGCTTCAAGATCGAGCGTGGTATCGCCGGTGTTCCCACCGCCTTTACCGCGACCTGGGGCGAGGGCGGCCCCAAGATCGCACTGGGAAGCGACATCGATGGGCTCGTCGGCGTCTCGCAGGTGCCTGGCGTCGCTGAGATCAAGCCGCTTACGGAAGGCGGGTCGGGACATGGCGAGGGGCATAATTCGGGGATGCCACTGATGGTCGCCGCCGCCATCGCCGCCAAGCATGTGATGGAAAAGCACGGCATCCAGGGCCGATTGATGCTCTGGCCCGGTGTCGCCGAAGAGCTTCTGGCGACCAAGGCCTATTATGTGCGCGCAGGCGTGTTCAAGGATGTCGACGCCTCGATCTTTGCCCACGTCAACACCGGCTTCGGCACCGGATGGGGCAACCTCGGCCTCACCGGCATGATCTCGGTGGAGTATGAATTCCAGGGCAAGACCGCCCACTCCGCCGCCTCACCCTCGGAGGGCCGCAGCGCGCTCGACGGGGTCGAACTGATGGACGTGATGTGGAATTTTCGGCGCGAGCACCTGCCGCTTTCGCAACGTTCGCATAATGTCATCGCCAATGGCGGCGGCCAGCCCAACGTCGTGCCCGACAAGGCGAGCAGCTGGTATTATTTCCGCCAGTCGGACTTTGCTTCACTGCGCGACCTGTATCGGACCGGCAATGAGGTGGCCGAGGCCGCGGCGCTCGCGACGGGTACCAAGGTCACCCGCAAGGTGCTGGGCTTTGCCGCACCCAATTATGGCAACAAGCCGCTTGCCGAGGCGCTCTATGCCAATATCGAGGCGGTCGGCATGCCGCAGTGGTCCGCGGCCGATCAGGCCTTCACCAAGGCGGTGCAGACCAAAAACCAGTTGAAGGTGCAAGCCCTGTCGACCACGGTCACCCCGCTCTCTACGCCCCAGACGCGCGGCGAGGCCAGCTTCGGCGGGTCGGACGACATCGGCGACGTAATGTGGACGGTGCCGACCGTCACCATCGGCTATCCCGCCAACATCCCCAACGTGATTTTCCACCACTCGACCGCCGCGATGGCGATGGCCACGCCGATCGCGCACAAGGGCACGGTAGCAGGCGCCAAGGCGGTCGCTATGACGATCCTCGACATCGCCATGACGCCCAGGCTGGTGGCCGATGCCAAGGCATGGTTCAGAGACGTCCAACTCAAGGAACAGGCCTATGATCCGCTGATCGCCGCCACAGACATGCCCGCGATCGACCGGAACGCCCGCACGATGGCTCAAATCCGGCCGACCATGGAAAAGCAATATTACCAGCCGGACAAGTATGACAGCTACTTGCAGCAACTGGGCATAGATTATGAGGCTTCGGATCGCAAAATTTTAGGCGCGGGGAGCTAGCGCCCGCAGCGCCGACCGACCGGGGGTCCCACCAATAAGTAACTTCTCCGGTCGGTTCCTGTCCCTCGCGCTGAACCGCCCCCGGACTGCCGGAGGCCATTTGGTTTAGGTTACGTGGCCATGGAGACGTCATCCAGCATGGCGTAAAGCGTTCTTCGGCCTCGGCGGGCGGGATATACCGATGGGCTCCAACAACCGTTATGACATCGATGGCCCCGCTTTCGCGGGAATGACGAATGAGTTTGTTGCTACCGCCGCTCGAACACCCAGCGCATCGCCTTCGACCCGTCGATCGCCGAGATCGTCGCCGTCAGCCGCTCGTCCTCGCGAACATAATGGATGCGCTGCGGATAATCATGCGCGGGATTTTCGAAGGTCGCGCTCGCCCCGTCGCGCTGCACCAGCCGGAACGCGACCGGCGGCGCCCCGCCGGGCTGCGCCAGATAGACGGGCACGCCATCCGCGCCCGCCTGCAGCCGCAGATATTCGAACGCGCGCAATTGGTCACCGCGCCCCGACCGGCTATGCCCCAGCATCACCCCGCCGCGCGGGGCGGCCCAGCTCTCCTCGGTCCAGCGGTCGCCCTCCTCGCGGCTCCACTGTCCCGCCATCCACGCGAGGTCGTCGACCCCAACCGCCGGACTAGCCGCGGGGCTTGCCGCCACCAGCAAGGCCGCGAGGCCTGCCCCGAATATTGATGTCATAAACGCCTCCTGTCGCGCCCATCCTGGCGCGGCGTGCACGCGCCGTCTTGAACCGACACGACAATCATCGTCTAACCCGCGCGATGGAGTATCGCGAGACCCCACCGCCGCCGCACCTCGCCGGACTGGTCAAGGCCCGCTGGACGCTCGCAGGCGAAGGCGCCGCCGACGAATGGATCGAGCAGCAGGCGACCCCCGACGGCTGCGTCGAGGTGATCCGCCGCACGCACGGGCGCTCGCGCTGGGACGGCGAACAGCCCGCAAACTTCGTCGTCGGGCTGGTGGGCCATCCGCAGCGGTTCGAAATCAGCGGCGATGCGGCGTTCGAGGCGTTGCGACTCTGGCCCTGGGCATGGAGCCTCATCGGCGACATCGCGCTCGTGACGCTCCACGGGCGCTGGCGGGAAATCCCCGCGCCCGATTTTGCCGCAATCGAAGCGCGCCTGTCCGCCGCGGCCGAGCTCAACCGGATCGGCGCCGGACTTGTCCCCGCGCCGTCGGTCGCCGCGATGGGCGCAGCGACGGGCATGGCCCCGCGCGCGCTGCAACGCTGGTTCGCGCGCCACGTCGGGATGCCGCCGCGCGCCTATCTCCGCCTGCTGCGCTTCCAGGGTGCGTTCGAAACGCTGCCCGGCGAGGCGAGCCTCGCGGGCCACGCCGCCGACAGCGGTTTCGCCGATCAGGCGCATATGGCGCGCGAGTTCCGCACCCTCGCCGGGGTTCCCGCAACCGCCGCGCGCCGCCGCGCGCGCGGCCCGTTCCTGACGTAGCGGTCTAGAAGCGTCCGATCACCTGCACCCCGTAAAGCCGCGGTTCGGCGGGAATGAAGGTCGGAATGCCGAAACCCCCGCCGGTGTTGCCCGCGTCGAGCAGATAATCCTCATTCGTGGCATTGCGCACGAACCCGGCGATTTCGAACCGGTCGTCGGCAAAGCTGACCCCCGCGCGCGCGTTCACCAGCGTCACCGCATCCTGGCTGATCAGGTCGCGGTTGGGCACCTCGAAGAAGATCTTGCTGCGATAGGTGACCGTCGGCGTGGCAAACAGGCGCATCCCGCCGCCCAGGTCGGCGTTGACGGTAAAGCCGGCCGCCGCCTGCCATTCGGGCTGCAGGCGGAACCGGTCGCCCGCGAACACGCCGTTCGCCGCCTTGTCGTCGATGCCGCCGTCGATATAGGCGACGTTGCCGAACAGCTTGAACCAGTTCGTCACCGCAAAGCTCGCTTCGGCCTCGACCCCCAGATTGCTCGCGGTGCCCGCGCTCTGCGTGATCGTCGTGCCGTTCGGCTGGGGCACCGACACCTGGAAATTATCGTATTTCTGGTAATATACCCCCAGTGACCCCGAAAAACCGCCACGCGACGCCTTCAACCCGACCTCGTAATTCCAGACATTTTCCGACGCGATGTCGGTAATGTTCGGCACCGGTCCCGCGGGCGTGCTGCGCGCGTTCAGATTGACCGTCGGCGAGCGGCGGCCCTTCGATACCGTCGCAAAGGCGTTGATGCCGTCGGCAAAGCGATACAGGATGTTGAAGCGCGGCAGGAACGCCTGGAAGCTGTCTTCGGTGTAATAGGTCTGCCCGCGGGTATCGACCTGGCCCGGGATCAGCGACGCGCCGCCGGTGATCCGCGAGCGCGGCACGACCGCGAAAAAGCCCGAGCGGCGCTTTTCGATCAAGGCGCGGACGCCTGCCGTGATTTCCAGCGCCTCGCTCGCGATCCAGGTGCCGTCGGCGAACACCGAATAGCTCTGGTTCTTGCCGATATTGCCAAAGGTCGACGTATAGGGAATCACCGTCGCCGCGCCGCCGGTCAAAATGCGCGTCGCCGCCGACGCCGCGACGCTGCCGTCGGGCGCGATGCACGGCAGGTTCGGGATCAGCCGCGCCGCACACTGCAGGAAGGTGCCTTCCTCGCTCGAAAAGGGCACGACCTGCGACCCGCTTTCGACAAAGCCGTTCCAGCCGAACGACCCGCGAAACGCGTCGCTGTTGTACGAAAAGCGCGTCTCGTGATTATATTGGTGGCCCTTCGCATCCTCGGCGAATTCCAGATACCAGGCGGCGCTGCCGTCGGCGTCGAAAATCTCGAGCGAATCGAAGTCGCGATAGCTGTTGATCATCGTGATCGTCCAATCGTCGGCGACCTGCCAGCCCAGCGTCAGATTGGCGTCATAGACGTCGCGCGTCAGCCCGAGCTTCGCCGCGCCGAGCGCGCTTTCCGACACCGGCGAACCGCCAAGCGCCGCATCGCCGAACGGGTTCGCCGGCCCCGACGCGGTCGGATAGGTGCCCGAGATGAAAGGCGTCCCGCTGTTGCGCTGCCGGTCATAGGTCAGGATCAGGTCGGCGGTAAAAGCCTCGGTCGGCGTGAAGCGCAGCGACCCGCGCACCCCCAGCTGGTCCTGGTCGTACAGATCGTCCTGCCCCACCGCGAGGTTGCGGACATAGCCGTCGCGCTTTTTCCATTCGAACGCGACGCGGCCGGCGATCTTGTCCGACCCCAGGTTGACGTATCCGCCGAGCACCGTCGCGTCATAATTGCCGTAGCTCGCACTCACTTCGCCCGCAAAGCCGGGCTTGGGCCGCGCCGAAATGATGCTGATCGCGCCGACCGCCGACGCGGTGCCGAACAGCGTCGCCTGCGGCCCCTTGATCACCTCGATCCGGTCGATGTCGTAAATCGCCTGATACGAGCCGCGCGACCGCGAAATGTCGGTGCCGTTGTAATAAAGCGTGACGCGCGCCGCCTGCTGCGCCGATCCGCTGTCCGACGTGATGCCGCGGATGACGATGCCCGGATTGTTGGCGCTCTGCTCCTGGATGTTGAGCCCCGGAATATAGTTGGACAGTTCGTCGAGGTCGCCCACCCCCAAGCTGCGCATCTGCGCGCCGCTGGTGGCCGAAATCGTGATCGGCACGTCGATCGACCGTTGCTCGATCTTTTGCGCGGTGACGACAATATCGTCGCCCGGCTGATCGCCCTCGGCGATGGGCGCCGTGTCGGCCTGAGCCAAGACGGGGGTTGCGGTCGCGGTGAGCAACAGCGCGGCGAAAGCACGGATGGAGCGAGCCATGAGGAGAGACCTTTTTTTTGGGTTTTGTTCGGCAACGAAACGACGGACGTCCCCCGCCCTTTGGCCGCTCGCGGCGTCGTTACCGCGTCGGCTCGGCGACCAGATGATGACAGTTGCGCGCACCAATATGACAGCCCGGCGTGGACGGCGCGGGCGCGACAAGGGGCGGTGAAGCACCCCTGTGCTTCACCGCCCCTTGTCGCATGTCCGTTTCCGCATATCCGTTTTGGCGATTGCCGATCGGTGCTATTTCGCCGTGCCCGCCGCGAAGTCATGCACGAACAGCCCCGGCTTGCGGCTATCGAACAGCGCCTGCAATTCGCACGCCGTCGCCTTCCGTTTCTTGCAGTTCGCCTGCGCCGCTTCCTTCGCGCGCTTGGCCGAGTTTTCGGCGGTCGCGCTGTCGTCGGCGCCATTCAGGCGATAGGCCTGGATAAACCCGTTGCCGGTCAGCGTGTTCGATTCGCACGGACGCGATGTCGCGTCGCTGCACGCCTTGATCGCCGCCGCGGTCGCGGCATCGGCGCTGCGGTGGCCGCTCGCGACATAAAGCTTGGCGTTATATCCATCATCGGCGCCGCCGACGACCCACGCCGACGCGGCGAAAAATTTGCGCACGGACGCGCCGGGGAAACGCCGGTTGGTGCTGGCACGGATGGTCGCAAAAACCTCGCACGGCAGCAGCTGCTTGGACGAGCAGTCGGCCATCACCTGATCGCGTTCCGCTCCGCCGTCGCCCGCCCAGCCCTTGTAGAAATATCCGGCCTTGTCGCGGATGATCGCTATCGACGAATTCCACCATTCTCCGGCCGAAGTACAGCCGCCCCCCATCACCTTGTTGCATGCATCGAGCGCGCCTTGCTCGGCGACATTGTTGGCATTGACATAATTGCCGTCGACCCAGACATCGGCGGCGTCGACATGCCAGGCGATGGCCGCATAGCTGTTGCTGGACCTCGGGGCCTGCGCGGGCGCACCGCCGCTATCGACACGCTCGCACAGCGGCGTCGGTGCGACGCCGGGGCCGCCGGGGGCCATCCCGATCAGCCGCTCGCCCGGTCCGGGGCCGTTACAGGGATAGTGCTGCGCCGCTGCCTCTGCCGGCCAAAGGCACCAGGCCAGCGCGATCGCAAGCATTTGTCCAACCCGGCGCATATCTGGGAATCGCATCGTATAGGCCCTCATATAGTGCTGATATGATTGACCATAACCGGTTATGCCCGCTTGCAAAGTGCCCACGATCACACCCGCCCATGGACAGCGCCCACCCCGCCCCCTATAGTCCGCCCATCCCCGGGGAGCCGCGTCTGTGATGGCCGGTTGAGAGCGGAATAGACCGCGACCCGTTGAACCTGATCCGGCTAATACCGGCGGAGGGAGGGTCGGCGTTCCACACCGGAAATCCGTTTCTCGCTCCGACAATATGGAGCGACTGCACATGGCCGACATCGATTCCCGCCTCGACAAAGCGCAAGCCACCCCCATCGGCGTCACCACCGGCCCGATCCGCGGCAGCCGCAAGATCCACGTCGCGACGCAGACCGGCAGCGGCATCCGCGTCGCGATGCGCGAGATCGACCTCGATCCGCATTCGGGCGAGCCCCCCGTCCGCGTCTACGACACCAGCGGCCCCTACACCGACGCCAATGCGACGATCGACATCAACGCCGGCCTCCCCGAGATCCGCGCCGACTGGATTCGCGGCCGCGGCGACGTCGAAGAGGTCACCCAGCGCGAGGTGAAGCCCGAGGATAACGGCCAGCTCGGCCCCGACCGCAGCGGCGGCGTCCCCGCCTTCCCCAACGTCCGCCGCCAGGTCCTCCGCGCCAAGCCCGGCGCGAACGTCAGCCAGATGCACTATGCCCGCCGCGGCATCATCACGCCCGAGATGGAATATGTCGCCGAGCGCGAAAATCTCGGCCGCGCGCGCCTCGCCGAGTACAAGCGCGACGGCGAAAGCTTCGGCGCCAGCATCCCCGATTATGTCACCCCCGAATTCGTCCGCGACGAAGTCGCGCGCGGCCGCGCGATCATCCCCAGCAACATCAACCACCCCGAGAGCGAGCCGATGGCAATCGGCCGCAATTTCCTCGTCAAGATCAACGCCAATATCGGCAACAGCGCGGTCGCATCCGACGTCGCCGCCGAGGTCGACAAGATGGTCTGGTCGATCCGCTGGGGCGCCGACACCGTCATGGACCTGTCTACCGGCCGCAACATCCACGACACGCGCGAATGGATCATCCGCAATTCGCCCGTCCCGATCGGCACCGTCCCCATCTATCAGGCGCTCGAGAAAGTCGGCGGCGTCGCCGAGGATCTGACGTGGGAGATTTTCGCCGACACGCTGATCGAACAGGCCGAACAGGGCGTCGACTATTTCACCATCCACGCCGGCGTCCGCCTGCCCTACGTCCCCCTCGCGGCGAAGCGCATGACCGGCATCGTGTCGCGCGGCGGCAGCATCATGGCGAAATGGTGCCTCGCGCATCACAAGGAAAGCTTCCTCTACGAACGCTTCGACGAGATTACCGAGATCATGAAGGCCTATGACGTCGCCTACAGCCTCGGCGACGGCCTCCGCCCCGGCAGCATCTATGACGCGAACGACGAGGCGCAGTTCGCCGAGCTCTACACGCTCGGCGAGCTGACCAAGCGCGCCTGGGCGCAGGATGTGCAGGTGATGATCGAGGGGCCGGGCCACGTCCCGATGCACAAGATCAAGGAGAATATGGAAAAGCAGCTCGAAGCGTGCGGCGAGGCGCCCTTCTACACGCTCGGGCCGCTCACCACCGACATCGCGCCGGGCTATGACCATATCACCAGCGGCATCGGCGCCGCGCAGATCGGCTGGTACGGCACCGCGATGCTTTGTTACGTCACCCCCAAGGAGCATCTCGGCCTCCCCGACCGCGACGATGTGAAGGTCGGCGTCGTCACCTACAAGCTCGCCGCGCACGCCGCCGACCTCGCCAAGGGCCACCCCGCCGCACAGGTCCGCGACGACGCGCTATCGAAAGCCCGCTTCGAATTCCGCTGGCGCGACCAGTTCAACCTGTCGCTCGACCCCGACAC
>NZ_JAKFEM010000037.1:0-5376 GCF_036675685.1 Sphingopyxis sp. | reverse complement strand
TTTGGTTGGGTTTTCCGGGACAGGAAAATGATCGCGATTCCGGTGGGCTGACAGCCCGGGTCGGCGATCCGAAAGGCATGCCTGCATGATCGGCTATTTCATCCTCCTCCACCGCTTTCCCGACCAGTTCAAACGGATGTTCAGCGCGATTTATGCGCCCGGCAACAGCTATGTGATCCATGTCGACAAGGGATCTGGCCCCGAGTTCGCCGCCGACATCGCGGCCTTCCTGAAACCCTATCAGGGGGTCGCGATCATCGAATCGAAAAAGGCGCTGTGGGGCGGGTACAGCCTGGTCGATGCCGAGCTGCGCGGAATGGCCAGGTTGCTGAAGATGAATCGCAGCTGGACCCATTATATCAATCTCAGCGGCCAGGATTTTCCGCTGAAGTCGCAGGCCTATATCCGCGCCTTCCTGCGCGCCAACCCGCGGCGGCAATATATCCGCGCGCTCGACCAGCGCGCCATCCGGCCCGACACGATGAACCGCGTCAGCCATATGTTCGTCGAGGCGCTGGGGCGGATGTTCCGCACCCGCCTGCCGCGTGCCTTCCTCAAAGATGCGACGCCCTTTATCGGCACGCAATGGAAAGCGGTCACGCGCAGCTTCTGCCAGTTCGCGGTTCATCACCCGAGCGCCGAGCGCTTCAAGACATTCTATCGTCGCAGCTTCATCCCCGACGAGGCGTTTTTCCAGACGCTGATGATGAACAGCGCCAACCAGGGCGAGATGATGAACGACGACCTGCGCACGATCGACTGGGTGCCCGACGGCGACATCAAGCTGCGCCCGCGCACCTTCGTCACCGCCGATGCTTTGCGCCTGACGCTGAGTCCCGACCTGTTCGCGCGCAAGTTCGATGCCGGGGAGGATGCGGCGATCTTCGACCTGCTCGAGGCGCATCTGAAGACGCCCGCGGCAAATGTCTATGTCGAGGAACCGGCTGCGCGACCACAGGACCGGACGCTCGAAGCGGCTTAATCCGTGCCCTGCTTGCGATAATCGAGGTGCGCCCGGCCCCATGCACGAATCGCGTGCATCAGCGGGCGCACCGTTTCGCCGTGCGCCGAAATCTCATATTCGACATGCGACGGCGCGAGCGAATGGACCGCGCGCACGATCAGCCGCTCTTCCTCGAGACCCCGCAGCGTTTCGGTCAGCACCTTGTGCGACACCTCGGGGATCAGCCGCCGGAGTTCGTTGAAGCGGCGCGTGCCACTGTCGAGATAATAGAGGCAGATCAGGCTCCATTTGCCGCCGATCGCGTTCAGCGCCGCGGTCATCGGGCAATTGGTCATCGGGGTCGGGGTGTTCGCCTCTGCGTCCGATGGATTTGACGTCGCCATGACCTGCTCCCGGTTACCAGAAAGTGCGTCCTTGTCGCCGGTCTTGGCAGCGGACAGGATGACGCGATGATAGTCGAGATGCGGACGTACCAGACCAAGCCCGGAATGCGGACCCGCTTTATCGAGATTTTCGAGGCCAAGACGCGTCCCGAGCATCGCCGGCTGGGCATGCGCATCGCGGGACCGTTCCTGAGCGTCGAGGATCCCGACACCTTCTTTTTCATGCGCGGGTTTCCCGACATGGAAAGCCGCGAGACGATGAAGGCCGATTTTTACGAAGGCCGGCTGTGGAAAGAGGAATTGGAGGAGGTGCTGATGCCGATGCTCGAGCGTTATGACGTGGTCGTCGTCGACGATCCCGAAGGCCGGATCGCATGGTGATCGCGCGGTTCATGGCGCTGCTAATCGCGTTGGCAAGCGTCCCCGCGATCGCGCAATCGGCGCCGGCCGCTTCGTCAGAGAGCACTCGCGACGGCCAGCGCGATTTCGATTTCGAGATCGGGACATGGGCGACCGAGGTGCGCGTGCTGCGCAATCCGCTGTCGGGCCAGCCGCCGGTCTGGGCCGAGTATCGCGGCACCAGCCTGGTTCGGGATTTGATGGACGGCCGGGCGAACAGCGTCGAGCTGTCGGTTGCGGGACCCGCGGGAAAGATCGAAGGCATCTCGCTGCGGCTGTACGATCCGGGCGCGCGCCGGTGGAGCCTGAACTTCGCCAGCCTGCGCGACGGGGCAATGACCCCGCCGGTGGTCGGCGGTTTCGGCGCCGACGGGCGAGGGGTCTTTTATGGCGCGGACAAGCTGGGCGAGCGCCCGATCCGCGTGCGGTTCGTCATCACGCAGGTCTCGGCCGACGAAGCGCGCTTCGAGCAGGCTTTTTCCGCCGATGACGGCGCGACATGGGAAGTGAACTGGATCGCGGTCGACCGGCGGGCGAAATCGGCCGCGGCCTTGCCCGCCGATCTCGCGCAGGCGGTGGAAGCCCATAATCGCGCGACGGTGGCCAAGGATATTGCTGCGCTAAGCGACTTGGTGACCGACGACTATCTGCTGGTGAATTCCGACGCGACGACGCAGGACAAGCGCTCCTATCTCGCCGATTTCGAAATGCCCGATTTCCGGATCGAACCGTTCACGATCGAGCAGCCGACCTCTCGCGTCGATGGCGACGCGGCAGTGACGGGCGGGCTTATGACGCTGCGCTGGACGCAGCGCGGACGGCCGGAGAGCCGCCGCCTGCGCATCGGCCATGTCTGGGTCAGGCAAGGCGGGCGCTGGCGCATCGCCTATACCCAGCTCACGCGCGTTCCGGCTTAGCCGAGATCGGTTCGCGCCTTGCGGCGCGCGAAGACGATGGCGAGCGCGGCGATGACGAGCGCGGGCTGGCCGATCACCGCGGGTGCGTCAGCCCAGAATGTCGCGGGACCGCAGATGCCGGCGGCGACTTCATAGATGTGGAGCAGGCCGTGGAAGGTCAGCCACAGCCCGCCGACAAGGGCGGCGCGCCAGCGGAGCGAGGGGTTGATCGTCGCATAGAGCAGGATCAGCCCCGACCCCAGATAGGCGAGCCCGATGTCGCGGATGAAATGCGCGTTGGGCGGGCCGGTGGTGACGACAGTCGGCACGAAGACATACCAGTCGAGCGGCTTGACCAGCATGAAGGCGCCATTGGCGATCGTCGTGACCGCGGCGATGAGCAGCAGGAGCTGGGCCAGGCGGTCGAGGGCGTCGAACTTACCGGTCATGTCTGGCCTCCTCGATCAGAATGGCGCGAGGCTAGTCCGTGCTGACACGAATGTAAAAAGCTTTACGCCGCCTTGCCGTGCAGCGTGTCCATGCTCACCGAACTGCCGGCGTCGATCTCGGCGGCCTTCGCTTCGACGAGCTTCACGATATGCTGGATCATGTCGGCATCCTCGACATGATGATCGGTGACGCCCGACAGGAATACCATATGCTTGCCGTTGCCGCCGCCGGTGATGCCGATATCGGTTTCGCGCGCCTCGCCGGGGCCGTTGACGACGCAGCCCAGGACCGAGAGCGACATCGGGGTCTTGATATGGCTCAGCGCCTCTTCGAGCGCCTGGACGGTGCGGATAACGTCGAAGCCCTGCCGCGCGCAGCTGGGGCAGGAGACGACGCGGACGCCGCGGGTGCGCAGGCCCAAGGATTTGAGGATTTCGTAGCCGACGCGTACCTCCTCCTCGGGTTCGGCCGACAAGCTGACGCGGATCGTGTCGCCGATGCCGGCCCAGAGGAGGTTGCCGATACCGAGCGCACTCTTCACCGTGCCGCCGATCAGCCCGCCGGCCTCGGTGATGCCGAGGTGGAGCGGGCAGTCGACCGCGTCGGCGAGCTGCGCATAGGCGGCGACCGCAAGGAAGACATCGCTCGCCTTCACCGCGACCTTATAGTCGTGGAAATCATGGTCCTGGAGCAGCTTGATATGGTCGAGCGCGCTTTCGACGAGCGCCTCGGGGCAGGGCTCGCCATATTTTTCGAGCAGGTCCTTCTCGAGCGACCCTGCGTTGACGCCGATGCGGATCGCGCAGCCGTTGGCCTTCGCGGCGCGGACGACCTCGCCGACGCGCTCGCTGCTGCCGATATTGCCGGGGTTGATGCGCAGGCACGCGGCGCCGGCGTCGGCGGCTTCGAGCGCGCGCTTATAGTGGAAATGGATGTCGGCGATAATCGGAATCCGCGCCGCGCGGACGATCTTGCCGAGCGCCGCGGTCGATTCGGTGTCGGGGCACGAGACGCGGATGAGGTCGGCGCCGGCTTCCTCGCAGCGGCGGATCTGGTCGATCGTCGCGACCGCGTCGCTGGTCAGCGTGTTGGTCATCGTCTGGACGCTGATCGGCGCGCCGCCGCCCACAGGGACGGCGCCGACCATGATCTGCCGCGACTCGCGCCGCGCAATGTCGCGCCAGGGGCGCAGGCCGGGATTGTGATCGCTCATAGATGCGGGCTCGACTGTGAGGGGATATGCGTCGCTCTTTAGCCGTCCGGCGGCGCGTTGGCAAAGTGCAAGCATCGTCCGCGCCGCTGTTGCGCGAAAGACACACTCTGCCGCCGATTCCGCTGCCCGCGCAATTTTTGTTTGTGCATCGCAGCAAAATCGGCAATTTCGAACATGTTCGTCGTTACAGGCCCGTACGAAGAGGCGTGGACGCGCACGGCAGGCTGGGACGATCCGTATTTTTATTAGGGGGATCACCCATGAAGTTTCTTACCAAAGCGTGTTTCGGCATGCTGCTCGCCGCGTCGGCGATGTCGACGCCTGCCTTCGCCCAGGAAGAAGAAGCCAGCGGCCCGTTCTCGCTTTCGGGCGGCATTTCGGTCACGTCGGATTATCGTTTCCGCGGCGTTTCGCTGTCGAACGAAAAGGTCGAAGTCCAGTCGACGCTAACGCTCAGCCATGAAAGCGGCTTCTATGTCGGCGCGTGGGGTTCGGGCCTTCCCGACAGCCCGGCCTATGGCAAATATGAACTCGATCTCTATGGCGGTTTCGCGACCGAAATCGCGAGCGGCACGACGGTCGACCTCGGCGTTACCTATTATACCTATCCCGGTAGCCACGACGGCGGCGCGCCGACCGACTATTTCGAAGGCATCGGCAAGCTGACGCACGACATCGGTCCGGTCTCGGTGACCGGCTTGGTGGCCTATGCGCCCAAGCAGAATTCGCTCGGCGACGACGACAATATCTACCTGAACCTGGGCGCCGGCTTCGGTATTCCCGACTCGCCGGTCACGCTGACCGCCGGTCTCGGCTACACCGATGGTTCGCTGGGTCTTGTTGCCGCCGACGGCAATTATCTCGACTGGTCGGTCGGCGCATCCTTCGCCGCCGGCCCGCTGACCTTCTCGGCGCAATATATCGACACCGACGTCAAAAAGACGGGCGTCAAGGCGCTCGACACGCTTTACGATCCAACCGTGGTCTTTACGCTGGGCGCATCTTTCTGATCGCCTAGCGGGTCAGCGACCACGCGCTAAGGGGGCGGCTTCGGGGGAGGCCGCCCCCTTT
>NZ_JAKFEM010000016.1:0-120477 GCF_036675685.1 Sphingopyxis sp. | reverse complement strand
CCGCTGTCGGCGGCGACCAAATTCTGGGCGGTGCCGATCGCCGGCTGGATGATGAAGAAGCGCGGCAATGCCATCGACCGCACCGTCGGCGAGGGCGCGCAGGACGAGGTGCGCGCCAAGCTGTCGCGTTTCGTGCGCGCGCGCTGGTTCGAGCCGCCGTTCGGCGGCGAAAGCTTTTCGAACCTGCTGCTCGACGCGTTCGACGCGATGGACGCTGCGCCGCCCGGGCCGGTGCTGGTGCCCGATGGCCAGCCGGTCGACCTGTTCGTGTCGGTCACCGATTTTGCGGGGCATAGCGTGCCGTTGGCGCTCAACAGCCCGCCGCGCGTCACCGAGGACGAGCACCGGCTGATGCTGCATTTTCGCGAGGACAGCCGCGCCGACAAGCGGCTCGACGACGTCCCCGGGCTGACCGCCGCGGCGCGCGCGACCGCGAGCTTTCCGGGCGCCTTCCCGCCCTTCACGCTGCGCGAGCTCGACCGGGTGCTCGAAAAGCGGAAGATCGCCTGGCCCGGCCGCGATGCTTTCATCCGCGCCCAGCTTCCCGTCGCGGGCGCGGGCGATCCCGCCGATCGCGTGCTGATCGACGGATCGGTGCTTGCGAACGCGCCGTTCCGTCCCGCGATCGCGGCGCTCAAGCAGCGTCCGGCGCGGCGCGAGATCGACCGCCGCTTCGTCTATATCGACCCCAAACCCGACTATCGTTCGATCAGCTTCGGCAAGCCCGGCGAGCATCCGCCGGGCAAGGAGGGGCAGGGCGAAGCGGCGCGGTTGCCCGGCTTCCTCGCGACTATTTTGGGCGCTCTCTCCGAAATCCCGCGCGAACAGCCGATCCGCGAAAATGTCGAGGCGATCGAGGGCATGTCGCGCCGCATCCGCCGCATGCAGCATATTGTCGATGCGATGAAGGTCGAGGTCGAGGAGCAGGTCGCGGCGCTGTTCGGTTCGACCTTCTTTCTCGACACGCCGACGGTGGCGCGGCTCGAAAAATGGCGGGCGAAGGCGCAGGATCAGGCCGCGGTGCGCGCGGGCTTTGCCTATGCCCCCTATGGTCACCTCAAGCTGTCGGCGGTGATCGAGGAGCTCGCCAGCCTGATCGACCGGCTGTTGCCGCCCGAGGGGGCCCTCCACCAGGCGAACCGGCGGCTCGCGCTGTGGGACGAGGCGCGCGCGCGCGGACTCGACCGGATTTCGGGCAGGCGCGGCGCGGGGGCGAGCGGCGACGCCATCGCCTTTTTCCGCACCCACGACCTCGGCTTTCGCATTCGCCGCCTGCGCTTCCTCGCGCGCGAACTCGACACCGCGGTCGAGGCGACGCGCGACGGCCGCGATCCGGTGTGCGAGGATATGCGGGGCGCGATCTTCACCGCGCTCGGCCTCTATCTCGACCGGCAGGGCGACAGCTGGCTCGCCGACCTCGACCTGCCGGCCGACGCTGCGCCGGGCCAGTGGATCGACGCGATCGCCGCGCGGCGCGACCTGACGGCGATCGACGGCGAGGCCGATGTGCTGATCGCCGCCGGGCTCGCCGCGATGCCCAGAGACGACCGGCGCACGCTCCTTCTCGCTTATCTGGGCTATCCCTTTTACGACATCGCGACCTTGCCGCTGTTGCAGGGCGAGGGGTTCGACGAGTTCGATCCGATCAAGATCGACCGCATCTCGCCGTCGGACGCGACCGCGATCCGCACCGGCGGCGCGGCGGCGATGCTGAAGGGAATCGAGTTCAACAGCTTCGGCGCCTTCTTCAGCCGTGCCTACCGCGAGAATGATTATCTGTGGGGGCGGCTCCACGGCGCCGACCGGTTGATCGACATCGTTGCGAGCAGCGTGACGGGCGATGGCGCGATGCCCCCCGACGCACTGAAGGCGATCAAGCGCCGCGCGTTCCATGCGATTTTGGACGAGGAGGAGGACCGGTTGCCGAAGGTGGCGGCGCTGATCGCGGAGCTCAGAGTTGAGATTGGATAATTTCTTTCGTCATCCCCGTGAAAGCGGGGACCCAGTGGCTGCCGTCGCCTGCGCAAACCGGGTTCCCGCTTTCGCGGGAATGACGAGACTTGGTGAGGGGACGGAAATCAATCCGTCAGATCGTCCCACATTTCCTTGATGCGGCCGAAAAAGCCCTGCGACGCCGGGCATTCCTCACCCGTCTCGGTCTCGCGAAACTCGCAGAGCAGTTCCTTCTGCCGCGCGCTCAGCCGCGTCGGGGTTTCGACGTCGATCTGGACGACAAGGTCGCCGTGGCCGCGGCCGTTGAGCACCGGCATGCCGGCGCCGCGCTGGCGCAGCTGCTTGCCCGACTGGATACCCGCGGGGATGGCGATGTCGTGCATCCGGCCGTCGAGCCCGGGGATGCCGATCTCGCCGCCGAGCGCCGCGGTCGTGAAGCTGATCGGCGCGCGGGTGAACAAGGTCGTTCCCTCGCGCTCGAAGACCTTGTGCCGCGCCATGTGCAGGAAAATATAGAGGTCGCCCGGCGCCGCGCCGCGCGCGCCCGATTCGCCCTCGCCCGACAGGCGGATGCGCGTGCCTTCATCGACCCCGGCGGGGATGTTGACGGTCAGCGTCTTGCGCCGGTCGACGCGGCCCTCGCCATGGCATGTGTTGCAGGGGTCGGCGATGACCTCGCCCGCGCCCTGGCAGGCCGGGCAGGTGCGCTCGACCATGAAGAAGCCCTGCTGCGCGCGCACCTTGCCGTGGCCGGCGCAGGTCGGGCAGCGGTTGGTATGGGTCCCCGGCTTGGCGCCCGATCCGTCGCACGCGTCGCAGCGCGCGGCGACATCGACCTGGATCTCGCGGGTGCAGCCGGAGTAGGCGTCCTCGAGCCGGATTTCCATGTCGTAACGCAGATCGGCGCCGCGCGCGGGGCCGCGCTGCTGGCGGCCGCCGCCGAACGCCGAACCGAAGATCGATTCGAAAATATCGCCGATGTCGCCGAAATCGGCATTGCCGTTGCCGCCGAAGCCGTTCGCGCCATTGACGCCGGCCTTGCCGAAGCGGTCATAGACGGCGCGCTTCTGCGGATCCTTCAGGCAGTCATAGGCCTCGCTGATCGCCTTGAAGCGTGCTTCGCTGTCGCCGCACCCCGGATTCTTGTCGGGGTGATATTTCATCGCAAGCTTGCGATAGCTCGCCTTCAGCGCCGCATCGTCGGCGCTACGCTCGACTTCCAGCAGTTCGTAATAATCGATGTCGAGACTCATGGTCTGCTCATGCCCCTAAGGGTGCAGCCCTTCGAGACGGGCCTTCGCCTTCGCTCAGTCCCTCCTCAGGGCGAACGGATAGAAAAACACCGTTCGCCCTGAGGAGCCATTGAGCTTGTCGAAATGGCGTCTCGAAGGGCATGCCCTTCGCCTTACTTCTTGTCGTCTTCGACTTCGGAGAATTCGGCGTCGACGACGTCTTCGTCGGTCTTCGCCTCACCAGCAGCATCGTCGGCGCCGGGGGATGCGGCCGCCTGCTGCTCCTTCTCGTAGATCGCCTGGCCCAGCTTCATCGCAACTTGTGCGAGCGCCTGGCTCTTTTCGGTCATCGTGGTGGGATCGCCGCCTTCGACCGCGGTCTTGGCTTCGGCGATCGCGGCCTCGATTTCGGACTTCAGCCCCGCGTCGACCTTGTCGCCATGCTCGATGACCTGGCGTTCGGTCGAGTGAATCAGGCTTTCGGCGTTGTTCTTCGCCTCGGCCGCCTCGCGGCGCACCTTGTCCTCTTCGGCGAACTGTTCGGCGTCCTTGACCATCTGGTCGATGTCCGAATCCGACAGGCCGCCACTGGCCTGGATCTTGATCTGCTGTTCCTTGCCGGTGCCCTTGTCCTTGGCGTGGACCGACACGATGCCGTTGGCGTCGATGTCGAAGGTCACCTCGATCTGCGGCACGCCGCGCGGCGCCGGCGGGATGCCGACAAGGTCGAACTGGCCGAGGATCTTGTTGTCCTGCGCCATTTCGCGCTCGCCCTGGAACACGCGGATCGTCACCGCCGACTGATTGTCGTCGGCGGTCGAATAGACCTGGCTCTTCTTCGTCGGGATCGTGGTGTTGCGGTCGATCATCTTGGTCATGATGCCGCCCAGCGTCTCGATGCCGAGGGAGAGCGGGGTGACGTCGAGCAGCAGCACGTCCTTGACGTCGCCCTGCAGCACGCCCGCCTGGATCGCGGCGCCGATCGCGACGACTTCATCGGGGTTGACGCCGGTGTGGGGTTCCTTGCCGAAGAATTCCTTCACGACTTCGCGCACGCGCGGCATGCGCGTCATGCCGCCGACGAGCACGACTTCGTCGATTTCGCTCGCCTTGATACCGGCGTCCTTGATCGCCTTCTTGCAGGGTTCGAGCGTGCGCTTGACCAGCTCTTCGACCAGCTTTTCAAGGTCCGAGCGGGTGATCGTCTTCACAAGATGCTTCGGCCCGTTGGCGTCGGCAGTGATGAAGGGCAGGTTGACCTCGGTCGTCGCGGCCGACGACAGCTCGATCTTGGCCTTTTCGGCGGCTTCCTTCAGGCGCTGAAGCGCGAGCTTGTCACCGCGCAGATCAATGCCTTCGTCCTTCTTGAAACCGTCGGCGAGATATTCGACGATCTTGCTGTCGAAATCTTCACCGCCGAGGAAGGTGTCGCCGTTGGTCGACTTCACTTCGAACACGCCGTCGCCAACCTCGAGGATCGAGATGTCGAAGGTGCCGCCGCCAAGGTCATAGACTGCGATCGTCTTGTTCTCGGTCTTGTCGAGGCCATAGGCGAGCGCCGCCGCGGTCGGCTCGTTGATGATACGCAGCACTTCGAGGCCCGCGATCTTGCCGGCGTCCTTGGTCGCCTGGCGCTGCGCGTCGTTGAAGTAGGCGGGAACGGTGATCACCGCCTGTTCGACCTTTTCGCCCAGATAGGCCTCGGCGGTTTCCTTCATCTTCTGCAGGATGAAGGCGCTGATCTGCGACGGCGAATAATCCTCGCCGCCCGCCTTGACCCACGCGTCGCCGTTGCTGCCCTTGACGATCGTATAAGGGACCAGCTCGGTGTCCTTCTTGGTGATCGGGTCATCGAAACGGCGGCCGATCAGGCGCTTTACGGCGAAAACGGTGTTTTCGGGATTGGTGACCGCCTGGCGTTTTGCCGGCTGGCCGATCAGGCGCTCGCCATCCTTGGCGAAGGCGACGATCGACGGCGTCGTGCGCGTGCCTTCGACATTTTCGATAACCTTGGGTTTTCCGCCTTCCATCACCGCCACGCAGCTGTTGGTGGTGCCGAGGTCGATCCCGATCACTTTGGCCATATTCTACTCGTCCTTGTTGCTTCTGTGGCGCCCTGAAAAGGCACGCCCGACATGAGGTTCTGGGCGCGATATAGGTGCGCTAATCCTTGGCACAAGGGCTTTGAAGGCTTATCGGGGACGGGAAATCATGCGCTTTCACGGAGTCCTCCCAAAATGAAACCTTTTGCGATCCTTGCACTTGCCGCCACCGCGCTGACCCTGACGGCCTGCGGGGAAAATCTGGGCAAGGGGCAGCAACTGAATGTCGTCAGCGGCCATATCCAGATGGGCGCCACCGACGACCGCCCCGCGGTCGGCTATTTCAAGGTCGAGGGCGGCCCGGTGCCGGTCGAGCTGGTCGCGGTGACCGCCGACCTCGCGCAGCGCGTCGAAATGCACGAAAGCGTCAAGGAAAATGGCGTGGTGACGATGAAGCCGTTGCTGCGCGCGGCGGTCCCCGCAAAGGGCACGATGGAGTTCAGGCAAGGCGGCAAGCATCTGATGATTTGGGGCATCAACGGCGCGGCGGTGCGCGCGGGCAAGCTGCCGATGGCGTTCGTCTTCACCAACAACAATAATGAACGGATCCTGTTCGACATGGTGATCAAGCCGGCGGCGGGCGCCGAGGGCGCGGCCATGGACCATGGCGCGATGGGCCATGACGCCGAAAAGGCGGCTCCGGACGCGGCCAAGAAGTAGGCGCGGGTGCCGCGTCCGTCGCGACCCCTGACGACCGGCGAAATCGCGCTCGCCCGGACCGTGTTCGGCGACGCGATCGCCTATGACCGCGTGCGCGTGAACCACCATAAGTGGATATTCTTCCAGCCGCGCCACATCGTGATGGCGCCGATGGGCAGCATGCATTTCAACCCGCATGGCGAGCTTTATTGTGCGGATTTCAGCGCTGCATCGCAGCGACTCCAGGGGCTGTTCATTCATGAGATGACGCATGTCTGGCAGGCGCAGACACGCGGGCGCTGGTATCTGGTGCTGATGCGCCACCCCTTCGCAACCTACAGCTACACCCTCAAACCCGGCTGGCTGCTCGAACGCTATGGGCTGGAGCAGCAGGCCGAGATCGTCCGCCATTACTGGCTGCTGACGCAGGGCATGGTCGTCGGCGGTGCACCGGGGGTCGAGGCCTATCGCGCGATCTTGCCGTCATCGTGGGACATTCCGTAGATGGACGATTTCGAGTTCGTCTTCGCGCTCTACAGCCTGCTGCTCGGCCTTTCGATGGTCGAGCTGCTCGGCGGGCTCGGCCGCGCGATCGAAACGCGTTTCGCCGCCGAAGCCGAGCGCGGGGCCTTCGCGATCGGCTGGCTGACGCCGCTGCTCGCGATCTTCGTGATGCTCGACCTGCTCTCCTTCTGGAGCGCGGCATGGATCGCGCGCGGCGACATTGCGGTGTCGAGCACCGCGCTGCTCGGGGTCGCGGCCTTCGCCAGCGTCTATTTCCTCGCCGCGCGGCTTGTCTTCCCGTCGCATCCCGAGGGCTTCGCCAACCTCGACGTCCATTATTTCCGCGTCCGGCGGATCGTGCTCGGCCTGCTGCTCGTGCTGCTGGCGGCGCAGCTTGGCTATTATGCGTCGCAGCCCGAACTGGCCGCCGCCCTCGCGCGTCCGATCGCATGGGTCATGACGGTGGTGCTCGTCGCGCTGATGGCCGCGGCTATGTGGGTCAAGGATCGCCGCTGGAGCATCGCGATCCTCGCGGCGCTGATCCTGCGCTACGTCGTCATCTATCTGCTTTGACCGGCCCGGACGCGGCCGGAAAAAGGCCGAAGGCGCCATGCGCCCCCGGCCCGATGACTCAATGCTGCATGTCTCCGTGGTCGGGCTTTTTCTCGCCCTTCTTGTCGCAGCAGCAGCCGTCTTTCATTTCCTTGCAGCAGCAGGCCTTTTTCGGCTCTTCCGCGGCATGGGTGACGGTGGGGGCGGCCAGCGCAAGCGCCAGCCCGAACAACATCTTCTTCATGTCATAACTCCTTGAAATATTGCTGGATCGAAAGGTCCGCAATCAGGAGCGTGGCGGTTCGGCCTCGGGAGGTGGTGTCACGCCTGTGAGCCGTAAAACCGGACTTTCCGGCGGGACCGGTTTCACCGGGCGAACGGCGATGTCGGGCGCGGGGCAGGCGATGGCGACACAGGGCGCCGCGCAATCGGGGTGCGGCGCGACCGTCTTGTCCTTCGCCGGTCCGGACATATCGCAGCCGGCCATCGCTGGCATTTCGGTCTGGGCGAGGGCGATGCTGCAAAGCGGGCTGCCGGGGCCCGCCACAATGAGAATCGCAACGACGAGTGCGACGAGTGATCGGAATGGGCGCCAGTGCATCATGGAGCCGCCGATCATAGAGCAAGGCGCGTCGCAGACAATCCCGCCAGAAAATTGGCGGGTCCGGGACGCCATCCATCCTGTCAGGCCGATTCTTTGCTGGCCAAGGCAGGCATGTTCGTCCTATGTTCTGTTTATGGATTCAACTTCGCTCGTCGTCGCCCTTGTTGCTCTCGCCCTTGGCAGTCTGATCGGCTGGCTTTTCGCCGGGCGGCAGTCGGGTGCGCTCAAGGCCGAGCGCGACGGGCTTTCGGAGCGGTTCCGGACTGCGGTCACCGACCTTGCGGCCGAGGCCGAGGCGCGCAAATCGGCCGACATCCAGCTTGCGGCCTTGCTCAGCGAGCAGCGCGCGCGCGACGAGGCGCATGACGCGCAGATTGCGCAATTGAAGGACGCGCAGGCCGCGCTCACCGCGCAGTTCCGCGAGGTCGGGCAGGCGATGCTGGGCGAGGCGCAAAAGTCTTTCCTCGACCGCGCCGAGGCACGCTTCAAGGAAAGCGAGGCGACCGCAGGACAGAATCTGAAAGCGCTGCTCCATCCGGTCCACGACCGGCTCGAAAAATATGAGGCTGCGGTCGCGAAGGTCGAGGCCGAGCGCCGCGACGCCTTCGGCCTGCTCCACGGCCAGATCGCGGCGATGCGCGAGGGCACCGAGCGCGTGTCGAGCGAGGCGGCGAAGCTGGTCAACGCGCTGCGCAACGCGCCCAAGGCGCGCGGACGCTGGGGCGAGCAGCAGCTTCGCAACGTGCTCGAAAGCTGCGGCCTTTCGGAACATGCCGATTTCCAGACCGAGGTGAGCGTGACCGACGGCGACGGTGCACGGCTGCGCCCCGACGTCGTGGTGCGCGTTCCCGGCGGGCAGAATCTCGTGATCGATGCCAAGGTGTCGCTCAACGCCTATCAGGACGCGTTCGGTGCGGTCGAGGAGCGCGAGAAGGCGGCGCACCTTGTGGCGCATGCCGCGGCGATGAAGGCGCATGTGAATACGCTCGGCGCCAAGGCCTATTGGAACCAGTTTCCGGATACCCCCGATTTCGTCGTGATGTTCGTGCCCGGCGAGCATTTCCTCGCCGCAGCGCTCGATCAGGACCATGAGCTTTGGGACTATGCGTTCGAGCGCAAGGTGCTGCTCGCGACCCCGACCAACCTCATCGCGATCGCGCGCACCGTCGCGGCGGTGTGGCGGCAGGAAAAGCTCGCCAATCAGGCGCGCGAAATTGCGGCGCTGGGAAAGGAGCTGTATGCGCGCATGTCGGTGATGGGCTCGCATATCGCCAAGGTCGGGCGCAATCTCGACCAGGCGACGGGCGCGTACAACGCCTTTGTCGGCAGCTTCGAATCCCAGGTGTTGACGCAGGCGAAGCGTTTCGAGGCGCTCGACATCGAAACCGGCGACAAGGAAATCCCGTCGCTGCCCGTCGCAGAGCAATCGGCGCGGCCGCTGGCGAAGCTGGGGTCGGCGCCCGCGGCGGTCAACGACGCCAGCGAATAAGGCGCCCACCTCCAAAATCCGCTCGCCCTGAGCTTGTCGAAGGGCCGTCCTTTCTCTCGGCGCGGAATAGGAAGAACGGTGCTTCGACAAGCTCAGCACGAGCGGGAAAGGGATTTAGGCGCTTTAGATCACCCGCCGCAGCACCGCGGTTCGCCCTTCGCCTCCCGTCAGGATCAGCGTGCCGTCGTCGGCGAAGGTCAGGCGGACCGGCGTTTCCATCAGTTTGAAGAAAGCGTTTTCCTGCGTCATGCCCGCGCCCGGGCACGCCATTTCGGTCGCCATCAACGGCCCGGCGGCGAGCGTGCCGTCGGCTGCCGAATAGCCCCCCGAAAAGCGGTTGCAACCCGCGCTGCCGCTGAGCCGCGCGCCGTCGAACTGCAGCGCAGTCGGCCGGTCCGCCGCGACCGCGACGCCGCCGATCGACACGAAGGTCCAGTTCGATCCCGCGAGCGTGTCGGGCGACAGGATCTTGCCGCCGCAACCTTGCAAAGTCTTGCCGTCGGCGACGATGCGTACCGTGTCTGCATAACGGCGGTCGCTCATCCCGTCGCTGCACGGCGCGTGTTTGACCACGACCGACAGCCGGTCGGTGACATAGGCCCGGCCGTTCATCGACGGCCGCGCACCGGGGTTCGGCACCATGATCTTGGTCTCGCCATAGTCGCCGTCATAGTTGAGCCGCGCCGGGGTGATCTCGAGCGTCCAGCCGGGTTCGGTGCCGAGCGCCATATAGGCGGCCGCAGGCGGATCGCCCGGTCCCTGTGGCGGCGTTTCGGCGGCGGGCACGCATCCGGCGAGCGCAAGCATCGAAACGAGGGCGGGCAGCGCGATCTTGATCATGCGGCGTCTCCTATCCCGATCGGACTGATCGCTTGATGAACGGCGCGGTGCGCTATCGGTTCCGCCGCTGGTTCAACACCTCATAGGCCATCACCGCTGCCGCGACCGCGGCGTTCAAACTGTCGGCCTTGCCCATCATCGGCATCTTCACGCGCACGTCGGCGGCGTCGGCATAGGCGGCGGGCAGCCCCTGCGATTCATTGCCGACGAGGATGAAGGTCGGCGCGTCGTAACGCACCGCCTGATAATCCTGCGTGTCGCCGCCGAGCCAGGTCGCGACGAGCTGGCCGGGGCCTTGTCGGAGCCAGGGCAGGAATTCTTCCCAACGCGCCTGGACGAGCTTCTGCGTGAAGATCGCACCCATGCTCGCGCGCACCGCTTCGACCGCATAGGGATCGGTGCTGTCGTCGAGCAGGATCAGCCCGCCCGCGCCGACCGCGTCGCCGGTACGCAGCATCGTGCCAAGATTACCCGGATCGCGGAGGCGTTCGGCAACGAGCCAGATCGGCGCGGCATCGCGGTCGAGATCGGCGAGCGTCGCCCGCGGCTCGGCATAGATGCCGACGACGGTCTGCGAATTGTCCTTGCCCGACAATTTGGAAAGGATCGCGCCCGTCGTGTCGATAACTTCACCGCCCGCAGCCAAGGTGTCGGCGGCGAGTGCTGCCGCGAGCGGATGCGCGTCGCCCTCGGGGCCGAGGAACAGCCATTGCGGCAGGACCCCGGCCTCGCGCGCCTCGGTCGCGATACGCAGCCCTTCGGCGAGGAACAGCCCTTCGGCGCGGCGATGGCGTTTTTCACGGAGCAAGCGCATCCGTTTGATCAGCGGATTCGACAGGCTCTCGATGGTGGAACGGCGCATGCCGTCAATCCTCGCCGAAGCTGTCCTTGACCAGCCCGACGAGTTTCAGGAGCGCGGCGTCGGCGCCGTCGCCTTTGGTGTGGATCGTGATCGAGTCGCCCTTCGCGGCGCCGAGCATCATCAGCCCCATGATCGATGTGCCGTTGACGCGCGATCCGTTCTTCTCGACCTCGACCGACACGGTTTCGGGCAGGCGGCTGACAAAGGTGACGAACTTGGCGCTCGCGCGCGCGTGCAGCCCACGCTGGTTGGTGATTTCGACGGTTTCGGACACTTCGCTCATGGGCCCACCCCCAGCATTTCGGATGCGACCGAGATATATTTCTGGCCGGCTTCTTTCGCGGCGATCACCGCGGCGCGAAGTTCCATCGTCTTGCGCGCGCTTTCGAGCCGGATCAGCATCGGCAAATTGACCCCGGCGATCACTTCGGTGCGGCCCGATTCGAGCAGGCTGATCGCAAGGTTCGACGGCGTGCCGCCGAACAGGTCGGTCAGCATGACGACGCCGCGCCCTTCGTCGACCTCGCGAATCGCGTCGGCGATTTCGCGGCGGCGCATTTCCATATTGTCGTTGGGGCCGATGCACACGGTCGCAATCGCGCGCTGCGGGCCGACCACATGCTCCATCGCCCGCACCATTTCCTCGGCAAGACGGCCGTGGGTGACGAGGACCATTCCCAGCAGCGGCAAGGCTTTATCGGTGGGCATCTAATGCAGGACCCTTATGGTTTTTCGCCGCCGGGCGCGGAAGGCGCGGACGGGGGCCTGCCCTCAAGCCCATCTTGCGGGGCAGAGTCAAGATTGCGGTGGGTGACCGTCGGTGCATGGCCCGCCGAGCGTAGCGTTCGGGCAACACGTTCGGCAACATGGACCGAGCGGTGACGCCCGCCGGTGCAACCAAAGGCAATGGTGACATAGCTTTTACCCTCGGCGCGGTAACGCGGCAGCAGCGCGAGCAGCAGCGCTTCGATCTGCGCCACCGTACTTTCATAGGCGGGGTCGGAGGCGACATAGGCGGCGACATCGGCGTCGAGACCCGTTCCCGGACGCAGCTTGGCGTCCCAATGCGGGTTCTGCAGATAGCGCATGTCGAACACCAGGTCAGCGTTGCGCGGCAGGCCGCGCGCGAAGCCGAAGCTCAATATATTGAGCACCGGTTCGTCGTGCCCGCGATCGCCGAAGCGCTGGCGCACTTCCTGTTGCAGGTCGTTGCTGCTGTAATTGGTCGTATCGACGACATGCTCGGCCCAGCGGCGGAGCGGCTCCATCATCTCGCGCTCGCGCGCGATGCCGTCGGCGGCGGGGCGGTCCTCGGCGAGCGGGTGGCGCCGCCGCGTTTCGGAGAAGCGGCGTTCGAGTTCGGCGCCCGCACAATCGAGGAACAATGTCTGGGCATCGCGGCCGCCGGTTTCGCGAAGCGCCTTGATCTGTTTCACCAATCGAGTGGGCTTGAAACCGCGGCTCCGGCTGTCGATGCCGACCGCAAGCGGGCGGCTCGCCTCGCTGCGCTTCGCCGGGGCGTCGATCAGGGCTTCGAGCAGCGCGAGCGGCAGATTGTCGACCACCTCCCAGCCCAGATCCTCGAGCACCTTCAGCACGGTCGACTTGCCCGCGCCCGACAGGCCCGTGACCAGCAACAGGCGCGGTTCGGCGGCCAAGGTCATCGCCGACACCTCATTCGGTGCGCGCCAGCCGGTCGAGCGCGAGCATGATCTTGATCGGGGCGGAGGCTTCGAACGCCGAAAGCGTCAGCGCGGGCAGGTCGTGGCCGGCGATCGTTTCGACCTGCCGTTCGGATGGCATGCGTTCATAGCGTTCGGCGAGGCGCACCCCGAGCGCGAGCGGCACCGGAGCGGTCCACGGCTGCTCGACGATGCCGAGGCCGCGCACTTCCATCTTGCCCGCCAGCTCTTCGGGCGGACGGCACCACAATCGCCCGCGTTCGAACCAGATGTTGCAGCGATCGTCGGCCACCAGCCGCGCGCCGCGATCGATCAGTCGCAGCGCAAGATCGGATTTACCCTGTCCCGAGAGGCCGAGCAGCAGGATGCCGCGACTGCCCGCCGCGACACAGCTGGCATGGATGTTGACGACATCGGGTCGGGTCCGGCTGGGAAGCATGGTCGCACGCTTACCGGCGACGATGCGGGGCTGCAAGGCGATAGGGTGGGGGCTTCAGCCCGTTTCCGTCCCGCCTTCGCGTGCGGGCAGGGTGATCAGCAGGCTGGCGCCCGGCTTGCCGTCATCGCGATCCTTGGCGCTGATCGTCCCGCTATGCCCCTCGACGATCGTTCGCGCGATCGCGAGGCCGAGCCCGCTGTGGCGGCCAAAGGCTTCGTCCACGGGTCGCTCGCTGTGAAAGCGGCGGAAAATAGCCTCGCGCTGCGCGGGCTCGATGCCGGGGCCGTCGTCGTCGACGCGCACATGCACCTCGTCGCCGAGCCGCGTCGCGGCGATGCAGACGAGGCCGGCGTCGGGGGAGAAGCTGATCGCATTGTCGATGATATTGTCGATCGCGCGTTCGAGCCGATGCCCGTCGCCCATCACCAGCGTCGTCCCCTTGCGCGGGCGGGCAAAGGCGATGCGCGGCCGCGGGATGCCCCCATCGGTTTCGGCCCCGGCGCGCGCGGCGCGCGCGGCGAGCATCGATTCGATCATCATCCCGACGTCGATCGGTTCGAACAAGGTGCGCGACAATTGGGCGTCGACGCGGCTCGCTTCGCTGATGTCGTTCACCAGACGGTCGAGCCGGCGCACATCCTCGTCGGCGATCGCAAGCAGTTGCGCACGCTGCTCGTCGCTCTTGACCCGTCCCAGTCCCTCGATCGCCGAGCGGACCGAGGCGATCGGATTCTTGAGCTCGTGGGTCACATCGGCGGCGAAATGCTCGCCGGCGTCGATTCGTTCGCGCAGCGCCTGCGTCATGTCGCTCAAAGCGCGCGCAAGCGTACCGATCTCGTCGCGGCGGCTTGGCAGGCGCGGGACGACAACCTCGCGCGCGCGGCCCAATCGGACGCGCACCGCGGCGCGCGCCAGCCGGCGGAGCGGGCGGACGATGGTGCGCGCGAGGAACAGCGACAGGAGGACCGAGGTGAGCAGGACCATCGCGACAACCACCGCGATGCGGAAGCGTTCGGCGCGCACCGTGCGCGTGATGTCGCGTGCGTTGAGCGTCATCAGCACCGTCTGCGGCGTTTCGAGATCGACGACGCGCGCCGCGCTCAGCAGCGGGGTGCGTTCGGGAGCATAGCGGAAGCGGCTCGCCGCCAGCCCGCTGCGCTGCGCCTCGACGACTTCGGGCCAGGCGCGGGCGGTGTCGACCTGGGGTTCGGCAAAGTCCGGGTAGCTTGGCGCGCCGACGACCCAGTCGATGCCGCGGTCCATCGCGCGCGCGGCGTCGCGCTGCCATGCCTGCAGGTTCGGGTCGCGCAGCGTATAGGTCGGCGGCCCGGTCTGGAAGCTGTCCGATATGCGCCTGCCGTCGGCGGCATAGAAACGCAGCCGCGATTCGGTCGCCGCCGCAAATTCGCCGATCAGCATCGCGCGCTGATCGGGCCGCGCCGCCTCGAGCGCGCTGTCGAGCATCGCGAGCTGGTCCTTCATCACATCGATGCGCGTGTCGACGAGGCGGCTGCGATAGGTATCGAGATAATAGAAGCCGCCCGCGAGCAGCGCGACAGCCAATATATTGACCGCCAGGATGCGCGTGGTCAGCGACCAGCGCGCCGACCAGACGAGCGGCGATTCTTCCTGTTCGGCGATGCTCCCGTCGGGCTTTCGGGCGTCAGGCATCGTCGGCAAAGCGGTAACCCGCGCCATAGAGGGTGGCGATCGCATCGAATTCGGGGTCGACCTCGCGGAACTTGCGGCGCAGCCGCTTGATGTGGCTGTCGATCGTGCGATCGTCGATATAGACATCGTCCTGATAGGCGGCGTCCATGAGTTGGTTGCGGCTGCGCACGATGCCGGGGCGCGCCGCGAGCGTTTCGAGAATCAGGAATTCGGTGACCGTCAGCGTGACGTCCTGGCCGTCCCAGCTGACCTTGTGGCGCGCGGGATCCATTTGCAGCCGCCCGCGCGTGATCGGTTCGGCGACGGGTTCGTCATCCTCGCTGAGCGCATTGCGGTTCAATTCGACGCGGCGCAGGATGGCGCGCACGCGTGCGATCACGAGGCGCTGCGAGAAAGGTTTGGCGATATAATCGTCGGCGCCCATCGCCAGCCCCAGCGCCTCGTCGATCTCGTCGTCCTTGCTGGTCAGGAAGATCACCGGAAGCTGGCTCTTCTCGCGCAGCCGGCGGAGCAGCTCGAGCCCGTCCATGCGCGGCATCTTGATGTCGAACACCGCAAGGTCGGGCGGATTGTCGATCAACGGCTTCAGCGCCGCCTCGCCATCCGAATAGACGCGCGTCACGAACCCCTCGGCCTGTAGCGCGATGGACAGGGATTGCAGGATGTTGCGGTCGTCGTCGACCAGCGCGATGGTTGCCGTCATGCTCTTTCCGTTGGCGAGGCTGAACGCAGAGCTAGCCGATCCGATCCCGACCGACAACCGCCACGGATGGTCGCTCAGAACCGCTGGAATCTTTTGACCTCACCCCGCATCCTCGCTAACGCGGCCGGGATTTACGGAATCGGCGTCGCGTCGGCACCCATGGAAATGCGGGCCTGCCCTTTTGGCCGGCAGCTTTCGCATACCTATGCAATGGATCGCGACGTCAAGGCGAAAGGCAAGGCTATGACCAATATTGTGATCGGCAACAGCAGCGTCGCAACGCAGGCGAATGTGGCGGAAAACTGGGGCACATCGGCGCTGATCGAAGATGCCATCCGTCACGGCGAAGGCCTGCTCGCCAAGGACGGCCCGCTCGTCGTCGAAACCGGCAAGCACACCGGCCGCAGCGCCAAGGACAAGTTCATCGTCCAGGACGATGAGACGGCGGGCACCATCTGGTGGGGCAAGATCAATGTGCCGATGACGCCCGCTCATTTCGCGGCGCTCAAGGCCGATTTCTTCGCGCACCTCGCCGCGCGCCCGCGGCTGTTTCGCCAGCAGCTGTTCGGCGGTTCGCAGCCCGAACATCGCGTCGCGGTGCAGGTCGTCACCGAATTTGCGTGGCACAGCCAGTTCATCCGCACGCTGCTCGTCCGCCCGACGGCTGCGGAGCTGGCGGCGTTCGCGGCCGAATATACGATCGTCGACCTGCCGAGCTTCCGCGCCGATCCCGCGAAGCATGGAACGCGCAGCGAAACCGTGGTCGCGGTGAATTTCACCGAAAAGCTCGTGCTGATCGGCGGCACCGCCTACGCCGGCGAGATGAAGAAGTCGGTGTTCGGTATCCTGAACTATCTGCTCCCCGTCGACGGCGTGATGCCGATGCACTGCTCGGCGAACATCGGTCCGGGGGGCGACACTGCGGTCTTTTTCGGTCTGTCGGGCACCGGCAAGACGACGCTGTCGGCCGATGCCTCGCGCACGCTGATCGGCGACGACGAGCATGGCTGGTCGGACACCGCGGTCTTCAATTTCGAGGGCGGCTGCTACGCTAAGATGATCCGCCTTTCGCCCGAGGCCGAGCCCGAGATTTTCGCGACGACGAAGCGCTTCGGCACCGTGCTCGAAAATGTCGTGATCGACCCGGTAACCCGCGAGCTCGATTTCGACGACGCGAGCCTCGCCGAGAACAGCCGTGGTTCGTATCCGATCGATTTCATTCCGAACGCCTCGACCGAGAATATGGGGCCGGTGCCCAAGACGGTGATCATGCTGACCGCCGACGCCTATGGCGTTTTGCCCCCGATCGCGAAGCTGACCCCCGAACAGGCGATGTATCACTTCCTCTCGGGCTATACCGCGCGCGTCGCGGGGACCGAGATCGGCGTGACCGAGCCCGAGGCAACCTTCTCGACCTGCTTCGGCGCGCCCTTCATGCCGCGCCACCCGTCGGTTTACGGCAATCTCCTGAAAGAACGCATCGCCAAGGGCGGCGTCCAGTGCTGGCTCGTCAACACCGGTTGGACCGGCGGCATGGCGACGATAGACGGCATCAAGCGCATGCCGATCAAGGCGACGCGAGCCCTTTTGAACGCAGCCCTCGACGGCAGCCTGAACGATGCCGAGTTCCGCAAGGACCCGAATTTCGGTTTCGAATATCCGGTCGCGGTGCCGGGGGTCGATAGCGCGATCCTCAATCCGCGGGGCGCCTGGGCCGACAAGGCCGCCTATGACCGCACCGCGCAAACATTGGTGCAGCAATTCATCGACAATTTCGCGCAATTTGCGGAGCATGTCGACGAAGGCGTCCGCCAGGCCGCGCCGCAGGCGGCCGTCGCAGCATAATCTCCCCCGGTTCCTCCGGGTGGCGAATCACCCGGAAGGACCGGAAAGATGACCACCGAATATAAACCGCGCCTGTTCGAGCGCGATTCCGAAATCCGCGCGCTTGGCGAAGGCTTGCTCGCCTGCGCTTTGTCGCGCGAGGCGTGGACGCACGAGGCGCATCTGGGCGCCTGCCTGTGGCTGCTCACCGAGCGTCCCGACATCGACATCGACGCCGAAATCGCGGGACTGATCTGCCGTTTCAACGAAAGCGTCGGCGGCGTAAACGACGACCATGGCGGCTATCACGACAGCATCACCCGCGCCTATGTCGCGGGCGTGCGCCTGTTTTTGCGCGAGACCGCCGGCACCGGACTTATGGAGCGCGTCAACGCGCTGCTGCTGTCCGACATGGGCCGCCGCGACTGGCCGCTGCGTTTCTACAGCCGCGATCTGCTCTTCTCGGTCGCGGCGCGGCGCGGGTTCGTCGAGCCCGATCTCGCGCCGCTGCCGGCCTAGAGCTTGATCCCCGGCGACCAGCCGCTTTCCGCGAGGAAGGCGGTGGGGTCGCGCATCTCGATGATCGCCTTGATCGCCGCCGCCTTGTCGGGCGCGCGATTGTAATGGGCTTTTGCGATGCGGTAGCCGACCCAATAGCCGAGGTCGCCCGGCCAGCCGTCCTTGCCCTGCTGGTTGTAGAGCCAGCGCGATCCGTTAGCCTTGCCATCCTTCTCGGCGACGAACGCGGTTTCGAGTTCCTTCTCGCGCCCCCTGGTCCATTGGTGGAGCAGCGGATAGGCGACCGACCCCGTCATCTGTTCGGTGACAAATTCGGCCGCGCCCTCGACGACCGCGGCATGGAGTACGGTGTCGTCCGCGCTCTCGACCTGCGCCAGCGGTTGCTGCACATGGACATATTCATGCGCGATGATGTGGACGAAGCGGTCTTCGTCATCGGCTTCGATGAACTTCGCCATGCACAATTGCTCGAGCCCGATATAGACTCCCTTGTTGTTTCCGACCCCCGCACTCGATGCGCGGCCGATGGCGATGGTGATCGGCGGGAATTGTGCGGCGGGATAAATCTCCGCGAGCCGGTCGGTTGCGGCGACGAGGCGGGTGCGGACATCGCCGAGCAGCCCTGCGCAGCGGCGCGCGTCGCGAAACACGTCGGGCTTGTCGCGCAGTGCTTTGGCGAGGCGCTCCGGCGTGATGCGGCGTAGCGCCATGAATTCGACGAGTCCCGGTGACGGCGCGGCGAGATAGCGCGCCGCCAGCGCATCGGGGGCGGCCGCGAGCGCCGGGTCGTCGGCGAGCGCGAAGAAGCGATCGACGTCCGAGGTGACGATTTCGACGCGCGGCTTGTCCGCAGGCGAAGTGTCGGAGGCGCGGCCCGGCGCGCCGGCGATGAGCGCGGCAGCCAGAATCGCAATTGCGGCCGCCCGGCGCATCAGCCCTTCTTCTCCGCGACATAAGCGTCGACATTCTTCGCCAGCACGTCGAGCGGGACGTTGCCGCCCTCGACGACGACATTGTCGAAATCGCGCAAATCATATTTTGCGCCGAGCGCGGCCTGTGCGAGCCCGCGCTGTCGGACGATCTCGCTGTGCCCGACCTTGTAGCCGCACGCCTGTCCGGCCCAGCTGCAATAGCGGTCGACTTCGCTCGCGACCTCGAGCGGGTTCGAGCCGTTTTCCTTGACGAAGAAATCGACCCCCTGCTCGCGCGTCCAGCGCTTGGCATGAAGGCCGGTGTCGACGACGAGGCGGCACGCGCGGAACGCCAGCGACTGGAGATAGCCGAGGCGCCCGACCTCGAAATCATCGTAGAGACCCAGCTCGTCGGCAAGCTGCTCGGCGTAGAGCGCCCAGCCTTCCGAATAGGCGTTGAATGCGAGCATCGTGCGGATGAGCGGCATCTGGTTCGCATATTCGCCCTGCCAGACATGCCCCGGGATCGCCTCATGCATCGCCAGATCGGGAAGCGAATATTTGCTGTGCAGCTCGGTGGTGCGCAGGTTGATCCAGAATTTGCCCGGAACGCTCCCGTCGATCGACCCCGCGCCGCCATAGGCCGCGGGCGCGCCGGGCTCTTCGGCGAGCGGCAGGCGCTTAACCTCGACATTGCCCTTCACCAGCGTGCGGAAGGCGCGCGGCAGCTGGGCGCGGATCTTGCCGAGCCACGTCTGGATATAGGAGGTGATCTCGGCGCGTCCGGCGTCATTGTCGGGGAATTTATAGCGCGGGTCCTTGGCGAGCGCGTTCATCCGGTCGCCAACCGAACCCTGCGTATAGCCCAGCTTCTTCAGGATCGGGTCCATCCGCCCGTGCAGTTCGGCGAGTTCTTCGCGGCCCATCTGGTGGACCTCGTCGGGGGTCATCCGCGTGGTCGTCGAGGCGCGGAGCGCCCAGGTGTAAAATTCGTCGCCACGCGGACGCGCCCACATGCCGGCGTCCATCGTCGCTTTCGGCCGCTGCGCCTTCAGCTCGGCGAGCTGGCGTTCGAGCGCGGGGACGACCGCGCCGCGTGTGATCGTCTCGGCGCGCGGCCCCCAATTGCCCGCGATCTTGCCCTCGCGTGTCCGCTTGGCGAGGCTTTCGACCAGCCCGCCGCCCTCGCGCGCGTCGGCGAGGCTCGCCTCCATCTGCTTCACCGCCTTGTCGATCAGGAAGGCAGGGGCGATCAGACCCTGCGCGCCCGCCGCCTTCAGCCGCTCGGTCTCGCCGTCGAGCGCGCCCGGAAAGGCGTTGAGGCGCGACAGATAGGCTTCGGCATCGGCGGCATTCTTCACCGGATGGTCGCTGTCGAGGAATTTCGGCACGTCGAGATAGGCGCCGACATTCTGGATCACCACATAAGGGGTGTTGCGCCAGCCGCCGACCGCGACGTCGCCATAGGGCAGGGCAAAGCCGTCGAGCGCGACGCCGTACGCGCTCTCGACGACCGCGAGGCTGGTGCGCGTCTTATGATCGAGGCCCGTCTTGTCGAAGGCGCGGACGCGCGCGAGATCGGCCTTCAGCGTGTCAGCGAGCGCCTTTTGCCCCGCCGCCGACCGGTCGCCGAGACGCCCACGCATCGCGGCGCGCTGGCCGGTGTCGATACCCAGCGAGGTCGCACCCTCGGGCGAATGGGCGAGGAGATTATCGGCGACCGATGAAAGCAGCGTTTCGCCGGGGGCGGGGCGTTTCCCTGTCATGACGGTTTCGGCGGCCGCAGGGCCAAACGGCAGCGCAAGGCCGGCGGCGCCCGCGCCCAGGCCGGCGAGCGTCTGGCGGCGATTCATCGGGGCGGAAAGACTGTCGTGCACGTGGGGCTCCCTTGCGACTTGTTTCTTCTGAAACCTGTCTAGGCAGACCCGCGCGGCGGTCAACGAAAAGGGGCCGGGAAAGCCTTCGCTCGCCCGGCCCCTGTCGAAATTTATCGGCTGTTTGTCAGTCGGTAAGGTCGGCGGGCACCGTGCCGCCGTTCGCGGCGAGTTCGCGCATCACCGCCTTGTGCAGCCAGATGTTCATGTCGGCGCTGCCGTTGAGCTCGCCGGTATAGCCGAGTTCCTGCGCCAGCTCCTTGCGGTTGTCGAGACTGGGGTCGATGCCCACCAGCTTCATCAGGTCGACGATCGACGTGCGCCAGTTGAGCGGCTGGCCGGCGTTGGCCGCCTGCGCGGTCAGGATCGCCTCGACATCGACGTCGCTGATCGCGGTCGGTGCCGCGGGCGCCGCCGCCATGGCGCTTGTCGCGGCATCGAGCGCGGAGCCAATGGGATTGACCGGCGCTGCCGCCGCGGGCTCCGCGGCCTGTGCCTTCTTGCCGAAAATGGCGTCCTTGATCTTGCCGAAAATGCTCATTGTGTAGCTCCCACTAGAAACGCGGCTCATCCCGGGAAGGGGTGAGTCGTATCGCCGCAGGCTAGGACTATGCTTTTGAGAATGACAGTCAAAAGACCGACTCGTCCTTCACCCGCGCGCTGCTATACTAATGCCTGTCAGCGCGGTTCGATCCGCGTGGAAGCGGGAGTATGAAAAAATGAATCTCACCGACATATTGGCGCAGGCCGGCGGCATCGAATCGATGGCAAAAGAGCTGGGCATTCCACCCGCGATGGCAAAGCAAGGCGCCGATGCGCTGCTTCCCGCGATCCTCGGCGGTTTCAAAAAACAGGCCCAATCGAGCGGCGGAGTCGAAGGCCTCGGCGGGCTGCTCGGGCAGCTCGGCGGCGGCGGCCTGCTCGATTCGGTGCTCGGATCGCAGCCGACGCCGGTCGAACAGGGCAATGACGTGCTCGGCCAGATTTTCGGATCGAAGGACGTCAGCCGCACCGTAGCCGGACAGGCAGCCGCGCAGACGGGGCTCGATTCGGGCATACTCAAGCAGATGCTGCCGATGCTCGCGATGATGGCCGCGGGCTATATGGCGAAGCAGGGCGGCCAGTCGGGCGGCGGCGGCGGACTCGGCGACCTGATCGGCGGCGCGCTCGGCGGCTCGGGCGGCGGTGGCGGCCTTGGCGGGATGCTCGGCAATGTGCTTGGCGGCGCGGTCGGCGGCGGCGGTGCCCCGGCGGCGGGCGGCGGCGGGCTGGGCGGCCTTGCCAACATGCTCGACCTCGATGGCGACGGCAATCCGCTCGACGACATCATGGGTATGGCGAACAAGATGCGCGGCTGATCCATGCTGCGAGCGCTTTCGCTGTTCGCTGCGCTGTTCGGCGCGGTCTGCATGGTGATTGCGCTCGCGCATATCGCGTTGGGACCGGTGGCGATCCCCGGATCGGTGCCGGTCAATGCGACGATGGACAGCGAGGACCGCTTCTACGCGACGCTGTTCCTGGGGTTCGGTGCCGCGATGATCTGGTGCAGCCGCGCGCTGGAGCAGCGGCGCGACCTCTTTGGCGCGCTGCTCCTTATCTTCTTTCTCGGCGGCATCGCGCGGATCGTCTCGGCGCTCGCGGTCGGCCCGCCGGACACGCTGTTCATCGTGCTGGGCGGAGTCGAGCTGCTGCTGCCCCCGATCCTGTGGATCCTGCTGCGCCGCGCCCGGGCTCAGGCCGCGAGCTGACGCAGTTCCTGACGGAAGTCTTCATCCAGTCCGATGCGGCTTCGCATGGGGGTGACGGCATCGCTGCCGTCACCTTCGCCCTCTTGGAACAGCACCGAAGCAGCCGAGGTGCCGCGCGCCGCGCTATAGCGCGGCGTGATCTTCCCCGTCGGGCGGAAGCCAAGCTTGCGCAGCACCGCGCCCGACGCCGGATTGTCGACAAAATGGCCAGCGGTCAGCTTGGGCAGGTTCATGGCGCGGGCGATGCGAATCAACTGGCGCCCGGCCTCGGTCGCGAAACCCAGGCCCCAATAGGGACGCGCGATCCAGTAACCGAGCTCGAGGTCGCCGTCGGGGCTCGGCGAAATACCGCAGCCGCCGACAAGGCGTGGCGCGCCGCCGGTGCGGCTGAAGATCAGGAAGCGGGGCTCCATCGGGTCGAGCGGCTTGCTCAGGAAGACCTGGGCGTCCTCCTCGCGATACGGCCACGGTGGCGTCGAGAGGTTGCGGACCACCGCTTCCTCGCCGATCGCATACGCGAGCGCCGGGGCATCTTCCTGCCAGCCGGGCCGCAGCAACAGTCTTTCGGTACGCGCAAACATCTTATCACTCCCAATTGCCTGTCGCCGTGGCGCCAGATGGTGACGCTTTGACGACAGTCGAGATGCGAGGGAGATGGATGGCCCGATTTTCACGCCTGCCCGCCAACGGGCGGATAACAGGCAAGAAAAAAGGGAGTCCGGGGGTGACCCGTCTCCCTCTTTTCGAACTTTGTTTCCGCCGCGGCGGAAAGGACCGTTCCGGGTCATCCCTTGATGGACGACCCGTGCAGATCGTCCTTTATTCGGCTGCTTCCGCCATGGCGTCGACCGACACAAATTTGCGGCCAAGCTTGCCATCGTGGAATCGGACGCGGCCTTCGGCGGTGGCGAAGAGCGTGTGGTCCTTGCCCATGCCGACGTTGACGCCCGGGTACACCTTGGTGCCGCGCTGGCGCACGATAATGTTGCCGCCGATCACTTCCTGACCGCCGAACTTTTTCACGCCAAGGCGACGGCCGGCTGAGTCGCGACCGTTGCGCGATGAACCGCCTGCTTTTTTATGTGCCATGACTGATGCTCCTTAATTCGTTCGAGGGGCCGAGCCGCGTTGCCGCGCTCAGGCTTCCTTCTTGGGGGCTGCCTTCTTGGCAGCGGGCTTCTTTGCGGGCGCTTCGGCGGCTTCTGCCTTCGGAGCAGCGGCCTTCTTGGGCGCGGCTTCCTTCTTGGCAGCTTCCTTGGCGGGTGCAGCCTTGGCTTCGACAGCCGGAGCGGCCTCTGCCTTGGGAGCAGCTTCCTTCTTCGGCGCGGCCTTCTTGGCTTCGCCGACGGCGAGGATGCGCAGCAGCGTCAGCGACTGACGGTGGCCGTTGCGACGACGGTAGTTGTGCCGGCGACGCTTCTTGAAGACGATGACCTTTTCGCCGCGCGTCTGGGCAATGATCTCGGCCGAAACGACGAGGCCATCGGCGCTCTTCACTTCGCCGCCGTCACCGGCCAGCAGGACGTCGCCCAGCGACACGGTGTCGCCAGCTTCGCCGTCGATCTTTTCAACGGCGATCTTGTCTCCAGCGGCGACGCGATACTGCTTGCCGCCCGTGCGCACGATTGCGAACATGGTCTTCCATCCAATCAAAAAACTAAATCACCCGCGCACCAGTCACCCACCGAAGCGGGCGATTTTTCCGGCATGCGGGAAAGTCAGCGCCACTAGCGAGCCGAGGCCGCGCTGTCAACCGCCAAATCCCGTGCTTTTCGCTCGAAAAGCGGGGTTGGTGCCGATTGGCTAGGCGATGCGCCGATTCGGCACTTGCTGCCTTGGTCCCGCGCCCATATCAGAGGCGGCAATGAAGCGCACCCTCATCCCGTCACTAGCCCTCGCCGCCTCGTTGTCGCTTGTCGCCTGCGCCGGGGCGCAGAACACGGGTGCACCCTCGCTCGCCAAACGGCCGGTCGAGGGGCGATTCGATGTTGCGCCGCCCACGGTCGTCGTCGCGCCGCCGGGGCCGCTGCCTGCCGATCTGGCCGGCCGGCTCGCGCGATGGGAGTCGGATGGTGCCGCCGGCCAGCAAGCCTTCGCCGCCGAACGCGATTCGACCGCCTCGGTCGTGTCCGCTGCCGCGGGCGCGCCTGTCGCCAGCGAGCGATGGGTCGTCGCGCAGCAGGCGATCTCGCGGCTGACCGCCGCGCGCGCGCCGCTCACCGGGGCGCTTGCCGATATTGACCGCCTCTATATCGAGCGCAGCGTCGACGAAGCGATCGACGGCCTGCCCGACATCTATGCACTGCGCGACCGGCTCGCGGATTTGGTGTCGACGCAGGATGCGGTGCTCGAAGCTTTGAACAGCCAGCTGCCGGGGCAATAGGCGGAAGGCTTTTTTACCCGTTTGTGCTGAGCTTGTCGAAGCACCGTTCTTTCTTTCAGCGGCATAGCAAAAAAGAGCAGCCCTTCGACAAGCTCAGGGCGAACGGTTTTGAAATTCAAGCGGACGCTACTGATTCAGCCCGTGCTTCTTCAGCGCGTGACGAATCTGATCGTAACTCAGCCCCAGCGCCTCGGCCGCGACCTTCTGGTTGAAGCGGCAGCGCGCCATCGTATCGGACAAGATCTGCCGCTCATAGGCGTCCACTGCGGCGCGCATGTCGCTGACCGGGCCTGAAGGCGCGGCCGCCGGCGCGTGCGCTGCGTCGTTCGCCGGTGCCGACGTATCTGCTCTTACGGGGGTCATGCGCGACACCGGCTGCCAGGGACTCGCAAAGGGATCGAAGCTCAGCGCATCGACGGGCTTTTCGGGGTCGGCCCAGCGATAGATGGCGCGCTCGATGACGTTCCTGAGTTCACGGACATTGCCGGGCCAGTCGTGCCCTTCCATCGCGGCGAGCGCGCGTGGGCCGAAGCCCGGCCATTCCTCCCAGCCGAGCACCGCGGCCATGCGCTGGCCAAAGTAAGTGGCAAGCACCTCGATGTCGCCTTCGCGTGCGCGCAAGGGGGGCAGGGTGATGACCTCGAACGACAGGCGGTCGAGCAGGTCGGCCCGAAACCGGTTGTCGTCGACCAGCGCGGGCAGATGCTCGTTGGTTGCCGCGACGATGCGCACGTCGACGCGGATCGGGCGCGACGATCCGACGCGGGTGATCTCGCCATATTCGACCGCGCGCAGCAGGCGTTCCTGCGCGCCCATCGACATCGTCGCAAGTTCGTCGAGGAACAGCGTTCCGCCGTCGGCCTCCTCGAACCGCCCCGCGCGCGTGCGCGTCGCGCCGGTAAAAGCGCCCGCCTCGTGTCCGAAGAGTTCGGACTCGATCAAAGTCTCGGGCATCGCGGCGCAATTCATGATCACATAAGGCCGGTCCCAGCGCGTCGACAGGCGGTGGAGGCGCTCGGCGATCAGTTCCTTGCCGGTGCCGCGCTCGCCGATCACCAGCACCGGGCGGTCGAGCGACGCCGCGAGGCTCGCGCGTTCGACCGCATCCTGGAAGGTCGCCGATTGGCCGATGAATTGCGTCTCGCGCTCCATTCCCAATCATTGGCAAATTTTCCCGCTGATTGGCAAGGTAAATCGATGTGAGCCGCGATTTCAATGGGAAGTTTGGCGGTTTACCGCCCGTTTGGGCAATTGGCACGGCTTCTGCATTGTTTCAGACGAACCGGTGCAAATCGTGCCGGTGCAGCGAAAACCACAGGAAGGTTGACCCATGAAGTCGATGTTTGCCCAAGCCGCCACTTTCGTGCTCAGCACGGCCGGAGCGCTGGCCATCCTCGTCGGCGTGATCGACCAGCCGCAGGCCGCTGCCAGCATCACCGGCACCCCCGCCGGCCTGCTGGTCGCCGCTGTCATGTCCCCGGCGGTCAGTCCTTTGGCCTGACCGGCACTGGTGCCGGGGCACTCTCCCCCCTTGCCCCGCCCCGGCACCAGCCTTTCTTCAAAAAGACACCCTTTAAAAAAGACACTGGGTCTCAAGATTTTCGACAGGAGTTTCAAAATGGGTATTTTTTCACGAACCCGCGACATCATCGCCGCCAACGTCACCGACCTGCTCGATCGGGCCGAAGACCCCGAAAAGATGATCCGCCAGATCATCTTCGAGATGAACGAAACGCTCGTCGAAGTTCGCGCCTCCGCCGCCCGCACCATCGCGGACCAGAAGGAAATGCGCCGCCACATCGTCAAGCTCGAAAGCCTGCAGGACAGCTGGAAGGAAAAGGCCGAACTCGCGCTGTCGAAGGACCGCGAAGACCTCGCCACCGCCGCGCTTGTCGAAAAGCAGAAGGCCGGCGACATGGCCGCGCGCCTGAAGGCCGAGATCGCCGTCCTCGACGACGCGCTCAAGGGCTATGAGGACGACATCGCCAAGCTGCAGAAGAAGCTCAGCGAAGCGCGGGCACGCCAGTCGAGCGCGGTCAATCGCCTCGAAAGCGCTGAAAACCGCTACAAGCTGCGCGAAATGACCAATGGCGACCGCGTCGAAGATGCCTTCTCGCGCTTCGAAATCCTCGAACGCCGCGTCGACGAAGCCGAAGGCCGTGCCGATGCGCTGAATCTCGGCTATAAAAAGTCGCTCGACGAAGAGATCGCCGAGCTGCAGGCCGCCGACAAGGTCGCCGACGAGCTCGCCGCACTGAAGGCCGCGCAGGCCAAGAAATAAGGAGCCGGACCGATGGAAGAAGTCATCATTGTCCCGATCGTCATCGGAACACTCTTCCTCGGTCTGCCCTGGCTGATCCTCCACTACATCACCAAGTGGAAGCAGGCCAAGACGCTGACCGGAGAAGACGAACAGCTGCTCGACGAACTCTACGATACGGCACGAAGGCTCGAAAGCCGCCTGCACACCGTCGAACGCATCATCAGCGCCGACCATCCCGACTTCCGCCCCGCGGTACGCAGCGATGAAGACCTGGCGCAACTCGAAAACACAAGCCGGAGGAACTGAGATGTCTGCCAGCCGCACCAAATTCTACCTCGACAAGCAGAACGCCAAATGGAGCGGCGTGTGCGCCGGGATCGCGGACTATAGCGGGATCGACGTCCTCTGGGTTCGCGTCGGCGCGGTCCTCCTGACCTTGATGGGGGGCTTCCCCTGGACGCTGATCGCGTACTGGATGGTCGCCTGGATGGGCACGCCCAAGCCGTTCGCGCTCTATGGATCGAACGAGGAAGCGAAGTTCTGGCAGGGCGTGCGCAGCAACCCGACCGCTTCGACCCGCGACATCAAGTCGCGCTTCCGCGACATCGACCGCCGGCTTGCCGACATCGAACAATATTACACCAGCCACAACCGCCGCCTCGCCGACGAGATCGACGCGCTCCGGTAATTCGGGCGCCGAGCGGGCTGGAAGCAACAGGGAGACGATATATGAATTTCGGTGGCACCACTTTCGTCCTTGCCATCATCGCACTGTCGATCGGCGGCTGGATGTTCACCACCTGGATCCGTGCCAAGCACGGCTACCCGGTTGAAAATGAATGGGGCGGTACAGTTCATCGAGCCGACCCCGACGCTGATCGAAAAATCGCGCTGCTGACCGACGACAATGCCAAGCTCGCCGACAAAATCAGCCGGCTGGAGGATCGGATTTCGGTACTCGAGCGCATCGCTACTGACACCAACGGTCAGGCGGCGCAGCTCGCCGACCAGATCGACCGTCTGCGCTGAGAGGGAAAAGACAATGAACGCCACCGACATCATCAGCTCGCTCTCGCCCGCGGCCGTCATCATCGCAATTCTGGCGATTGGGGCCTGGGTTTTCACCACCTGGCTGCGCGTCAAGAACGGCTATCCGCTCGACGGCGCGTGGGGCCAGGCGGTCTATCCGAAGACCAGCGACGAGGCGATGGAACGCGTCAAGCTGATCAGCCAGGAAAACGCCCAGCTGCGCGCCGAACTCGGTTCGGCGAAGGATCGCCTCGCGGTGGTCGAGCGCATCGTCACCGACGAAGCCGGCCGGCTGAGCCACGAGATCGAGGCGCTGCGGCGCCCGGCGAACTGAGGAGACAGGCGGTGAACGGCTATTTCGTGCTCGGCTTTTTCTTCATCGTTGTGGGCATCCCCGTGATCCTCGGCATCGGCGGCGACATGTATAAGCGCCACCTGAAGTTCAAGGAAAAGCAGATGACGCTGCTGTCGAACGAAACCGCCGAAAAGGCCGCACAATATGCGGCGCACACCGAACGGCTGGAGGCCCGCGTCCGTGTTCTCGAACGCATCGTGACCGACCGCGGCATCGAAGTCGCCGACGAAATCGAAAAGCTGCGCGACGCGCCGCTCAACTGAAACGCACGACTGAAGGAGATGTTCGATGGGTGACGAAATCTGGATCCTGATCCCGCTGGCTCCCTTCATCCTGGCCGCCTTCATCATCTGGTCGAAGCACCAGGAAAAGATGATCGAGAAGCAGTCGGAAATGACCGCTGAGAAAGCCGCCCAATACGCCGCACACACCGAACGACTCGAAGCTCGCGTCCGCGTTCTCGAACGGATCGCCACCGACCGCGGGGTCGATGTCGCCGACGAAATCGAAAAGCTGCGCGACGCGCCGCTCAACTAAAACAAGACATACGGAAAGGATCTTCCCCATGGGCCCGTTTGAAATGGTTGTCGGCATCGTCCTGATCGTGACGATTGGCAGCATTATCCGCGCCAAGCACGGCATCCGCCGCGATCACAAGGGCGGCGACTATTTCGTCGCGCAGGACAATGGCGAGACGAAAGCGCTGCAGGCCGAAATCCGCGCGCTGAAGGACCGCATCCAGGTGCTCGAACGCATCGCCACCGACCACAACCGTGCCGTCAGCCTCGACGAGGAAATCGAGAAGCTGCGCGACCGGTCCCTCCCTTAAGACCGTGACGAAGAAGGAGCCGAGACATGGCCACCATCACTTCTGATCTTGCCACCAACCTGGTTACCGCAGCGGTTGCGCTGACCGCGCTGACGATCATGAGCCTCGCGGCGCTCCGCGGCTGGCGCGACTGGATCCAGCTGAAGCGCGAAGAGCTGGCCGCGGGGCACATCGCGCATGATCCCGCCGTCCCGCACGCCGGGTCGCGGATCGAGATCGCCGACCTCAAGGAACGGCTCCGCAAGCTCGAAGCCATCGCCGCGGGGGTCGATCTCTGAAGCCGTCGCCCTTCGCAGGGGCGACGGTCTCCCTTCCAACGACCCGCAAAATCTGCCAGTGCCGCCGCCATGCGCAGCTTGACCGACATTTTCGACGAATATGACTTTCTCGACGGCGATGACCGTTACCGCCTGCTGATCGAGCTTGGCCGCGAACTCGAGCCGATGCCGGGTGCGCTCAAGACCGATGCGACGCTGGTGCGCGGCTGCTCGGCGAGCGTCTGGGTCTATCCGGTGCCGTGCGAAGACGGCCGGCTCCATTTCCTTGCCGACAGCAATGCCGCGATCACCAAGGGCATCGTCGCGCTGGTCCTGTCCGCGGTGCAGGACAAGCCCGCGGCCGAGGTCGCCGGCATGGACGTCGCGGCGGCGCTCGCGCCCTTCGACCTCACGCGCCAGCTGTCGTCGAACCGCACGCAGGGCGTCCCCAACATGATCGCGCTGGTCAAGGACACCGCGCGCCGCATCGCCGCGGGCTGACCCGCCGCTGTAAGCTTTCTCCTCAAGGCAAAGAAAAAGGGCGCGGGAGTTCCCTCCCGCGCCCTGTTTTCTGTCTGTCCGTTTGGCTTAGAAGCCGACGGTCAGCGTCGCGCTGATCGTGCGCGGGGCGCCGATCTGGGCATTCGGAACCGCCGACGGAGTGCCGGTGAACACGTTCGGGCCGAGCACGCCACCCTGGTTCAGACCGGCGGTGTAGTTACCGACATAGAGCGAGTCGAACAGGTTGTAGACGTTGAGCTGCAAGAAGGTCTGGTCGTTCAGACCGGCCCATTCGAGGCTGAGGCGCGCATCCAGATTGACCAGCCAATAGGCGTTGGTCTTCGCCGGATAGACAACAGTCGGCGCGGCAGGGGCGGGCAGCGTCTGGGCATAGACCGGCAGGTTGGTGTCATAGATGAAACGGCCACCCGTGCGTTTGCCGGTGATACCCAGTTCGACCGGACCCAGCGTGCCGCGGACCGTGCCGCCGAAGCTGTATTCGGGAGCGCCCGATTCGCGGTTGCCGGCGGTCGCTACGAAGATCGGCTGACCGACCGCGGTGCAACCCGCAATGCCGCCGGCGACCTGCGCCGCGGTGCATTCGCCCGACTGCACATTGTCCTTGATCTTCGACTTCATCCACGAACCAAACACATAGAGCGCAAGTTCGGGAACCGGCTGGTACGCGATGCTGCCGTCGATGCCATATTTGTCGACGCGGCCAAGGTTGCGATACAGGTTGCGATCGGTTTCGGGATCGAACGCCGACGCCAGACGGTTGTCATATTTCGTGAACCAGCCCGAAATCTGAGCCTGAATCTTGCTCGTGCGGTAACGGACGCCGAGGTCGAAGTTGTCCGACGTTTCGGGTTCCGGACGAGCCGAAGCCGTCGTCGGGGCGAAGAAGAACGCGTTGTAAAGCGCGTCGGTGCCGGGGACCTGCAGACCCTTCGAATAGTTGGCAAACACCGACATCTGGCTGTTCGGCTTGAACAGCAGCCCGACGTTCGGAAGGATGTCGTCATACTTCAGCACGCGCTGCTGCGGACCCTGGACCGTCGGGTTGAGCCCGGCGTAGATCGCATTGCGCGGATCGGTGGCGCTGCCGAAGCATTCGACGAAACCCGTGTCGCTCGACGTGAAGCAATTATTGTTCAGGTCGCGCTTGAAGAAGGGCGCGCGGATGCCCACCGTCGTGATCAGGCGGCCGTCAGCCCATTCGCCGCGATATTCGCCCGAAACCTGGGTCAGGATCGCGTAGGACAGACGGTCGCGCTTCTGCAGGACCACGCCGGTGGCATCGGCCAGCGGGTTGTCGGTGACCGGGAACACACTGAACGGCTCGCCGTTGAGCTGTACGAAGCCGACTTCGCCGGTCTGGCGGTGACGCGCGCGGTCGTAAGTGAAGCCGGCGCGGACAGTGTGGTTCTCGTTGATGTCCCAGCGCAGGTTGGCAATCACGCCGTAGCGATGGGTCTGCGTCTGGCTGGGCGCCACAACGGTGACGCGATCGAGAATGTCACCATCGCCGTTGAGGTCACGCCCGAAATAGGGCTGGCCGGCAAGATAGCCGGTCGAGTTGGTGACGCCGGCACCCGGATTGATGTCGCGGAAGCCTTCGTTGCCGGTGGTCGTGCCGCCGCCATTCGCCTTCACATATTGGTAGCTCGGGTCGATCGTCAGGACGACGCCTTCGGTCAGCGTGAACTTTGATGCACCGCGAATATTGCCCGTGTTCGACGGGTTATAACGGCGGTCGAATTCAGTACCGCAAGCGTTAGGCGCCTGTGCGCCCGGACCCGATGCGGTGTTGATCTGGCAGGGATAGGCGATGTCATATTCGCGCTCGTCCTTGGTGATCGGGAAGCGGTTGCCCGAGCCCGAACCGACCACGCGGTTCGCGTCGAGACGCAGCGGCACCGAACCGAAGAAGTTGTTGCGATTGACGTTGTAGTGGCCGGCGACCGAGACGAAGTCGCCATTGTCGCCGATCGGCTGCCAAATGCGGGCGTTGAACTGCTTTTTCCGGAGGCGGCCGTAGTTGTTGTACGGGTTGTTGTTCGACGCGGTCGAGGCCGAGAGGAAGGCGCGGGTGCCGAACGGCGTGAATTCGCCGGTGTTCACCAGGCCGAAGATACGCATGAACTCATATTCACCCGCCGAACCCGAAAGCTTGACGCCGAACTCTTCGGTCGGGACCATCGTGCGATAGTTGACGGTCGAACCCGTCGCGGCGGCGGTCGGGCTGTCGACGTCGGTCGAGCCGAGGTTGACGTTGACCTGCTCGATCAGCTCGGGGTCGAGCTGCTGGTTCGAATAAATCGCATAGTTACCCGAGTCGTTGAGCGGAACGCCGTCGAAGGTCAGGCTGATGCGGTCGGCCGAGAAGCCGCGGATCGTCAGCTGACCACCCGCCGAGCCATAGGCGTCGTTGTTGGTGAAGTTGACGCCCGGGATCAGGTTGATCGTGTCGAGGATCGTCTGGCCGGGGTTCTGGCGCGCGATCACTTCCTGACCGAGGACCGATTTCGCCTTCGACGTGTCGGGCGAGGCGATGCCGGCGACGTCGGTTGCCGAAACGCCGGTAACGACGATTTCGTCTTCAAAATCCTGCGAGCCGGTCGACTGGGCGAAGGCGGGCGTGGAAAGCAGCGCGACCGGAATCAGCGCGCAGCTGGCGGCAAGCGTGTGACGGAATTTCATTTCAGGAGTTCCCCTTGGTGGTGCGTTCGGCGGCGCGACACATCGGGGCGCGCTTGACCTGCGAGCGCCCCTGAAGCCCGCATGTGGCACGATTGTGACAGCAATTGTGACAGTGCAAGCCGCGACCGGCCCGGCGCTCAGATGGGGATTAAAAAAGCGCCAATTTCCGTAACGCGCCCGAATTTATCCACAGGTGCGGGTGCGTTTTTTCGGGCAACTGTTGCTGCAATGCAACATAAAAGGCGCCCCGAAGAGCGCCCTCATTGCGACTCAAGCCGCGTCGCCGGCCTCTTTCGCCTTGTCTGCATAGACGCGCACCGGGTCCTTGCGGCCCTCGACGACATCCTTGTCGACGACGATCTCGACCACGTCGGTGAGGTCGGGGAGGTCGAACATCGTGTCGAGCAGGATCGCCTCGACGATCGAGCGCAGCCCGCGCGCGCCGGTCTTGCGTTCGATCGCCTTTTTCGCGACCGCGACCAGCGCATCGTCGGTGAAGGTCAGCACGACCTCTTCGAGATCGAACAGTTTGCGATATTGTTTGACCAGCGCGTTCTTGGGCTCGCCCAAAATCTTGACCAGCGCGTCGATGTCGAGATCCTCGAGCGTCGCGATCACCGGCAGGCGACCGACGAATTCGGGGATCAGGCCGAATTTCAGCAGATCCTCGGGCTCGATACTTTTCAGCACTTCGCCCATGCGGCGTTCGTCGGGGCCGGCGACATGCGCGCCAAAGCCGATCGACTTGCCCTGCAGGCGGTCGCCGATGATCTTTTCGAGGCCGCTGAACGCGCCGCCCGCGATGAACAGGATGTTCGTCGTGTCGACCTGCAGGAATTCCTGCTGCGGATGCTTGCGCCCGCCCTGCGGCGGAACGCTCGCGGTCGTGCCTTCCATCAGCTTGAGCAGCGCCTGCTGCACGCCTTCGCCCGACACGTCGCGGGTGATCGACGGATTCTCGGCCTTGCGGCTGATCTTGTCGATCTCGTCAATATAGACGATGCCGCGCTGCGCCTTTTCGACATTATAGTCGCTGGCTTGCAGCAGCTTCAAAATGATGTTCTCGACATCCTCGCCGACATAGCCGGCCTCGGTCAGCGTCGTCGCGTCGGCCATGGTGAAGGGCACGTCGAGGAAGCGCGCGAGCGTCTGTGCGAGCAAGGTCTTGCCGCTGCCGGTCGGGCCGACGAGCAGGATGTTCGACTTTGCCAGTTCGACATCGTCGCCGCGGCCGCTGTTCGCGAGGCGCTTGTAGTGATTGTGCACCGCGACCGACAGCACGCGCTTGGCGGTGTTCTGGCCGATGACATAGGCGTCGAGATGCTGGCAGATTTCCAGCGGCGTCGGCACCGCACCATCCTTGCGCGCGGCGATGCCGCCCTTGATCTCTTCGCGGATGATGTCGTTGCAGAGTTCGACGCACTCGTCGCAGATGAACACGGTCGGCCCGGCAATCAGCTTGCGGACTTCGTGCTGCGACTTGCCGCAGAAGGAGCAGTAAAGGGTGCTCTTGCTGTCCGAGCCGCTCAATTTCGTCATAAAACTTCCTCTGGCAGCGCCAAAAGGGCACCGCCGTCCTTATCCTAGCCCGCGGTCACCCAATTACAATATGGCAATTGGGTGACACGGGTACAATGTCCCGCGTAGCGCCAGACGGCGAAGCGGGTGTCAAGAAACGCGGTTACCGGGGTGTGACTTCTTCGTCATGCCGGACTTGATCCGGCATCCATGATCCCGTCCGCGCAAATGGACCCCGGATCAAGTCCGGAGTGACGATGGAGGAAACACGCCGCTCGAATCAGGGCGTCGGGCCTTCGCTGATGTCCTTCGGCGCGTCGGGGTCGAGCGCGCCGGGGCGACGGTCGAACACCTGGTCGACGATGCCGAATTCCTTGGCTTCGTCGGCCTCGAGGAACGTGTCGCGATCCATCGCCTTTTCGATCTCTTTCAACGACTTGCCGGTGTATTTCACGTACAGGTCGTTCATCCGCTTGCGGATGCGCAGGATCTCGCGCGCCTGGATTTCGATGTCCGACGCCATGCCGCGCGCACCGCCCGACGGCTGGTGCACCATCACGCGCGCGTTCGACAGCGCGACGCGCATGCCGGGTTCGCCCGCGGCGAGCAGGAAGCTGCCCATCGATGCCGCCTGGCCGATGCACACCGTGCCGACGCGCGGGCGGATGTACTGCATCGTGTCGTGGATCGCCATGCCCGCCGTGACGACGCCGCCCGGCGAGTTGATGTACATGTAGATGTCCTTTTTCGGATTTTCCGATTCGAGGAACAGAAGCTGGGCGACGATCAGCGAGGCCATCTGATCCTCGACCTCGCCGGTGACGAAGACGATCCGTTCGCGCAGCAGGCGCGAGAAAATGTCAAAGCTGCGTTCGCCGCGGCTCGTCTGTTCGACGACTACGGGCACCAGTGCGCTCAGCGGATCGATCATCGGGTATTCGTCCTTCGTTATGGAGCGCCGCGCCGAGAACCGGCGGGCTGGCCCCTCCGTCATGCTACATCGGCGCCGAACGAGACGGTTTCAAGGGGGCAAAAAGAAGGGGCGGGAAAGTCCCGCCCCGTTTTGCATCAATCGCCTTGGCCCGGTTCGGGCGAGAAGAGCGTTTCGAACTTGCCCTCGACGCCCTTATATTCGTCGGCGTCGGCGGGGCTTTCCTTCTTGACCGTGATGTTCGGCCATTCGGCGCTGAACTTCGTGTTCACTTCCAGCCATTTTTCGAGGCCGCTCTCGGTGTCGGGCAGGATCGCCTCGGCGGGGCATTCGGGTTCGCACACGCCGCAGTCGATACATTCGTTCGGATTGATGACGAGCATATTCTCGCCTTCATAGAAACAGTCGACGGGGCACACCTCGACACAGTCCATATATTTGCACCGGACGCAGGCATCGGTGACGACATAGGTCATGGGTTCAGGCTCCCTCAGGTGACGGCATTCGGGCCGTCAGGTCTCATATTGGCTCGCCTCTATGCCGCCCGAAGGCAGCGCGTCAACGCTTAGCGACAGTTGCGAATCACTCTCATTGATTAGGACGATCGGAGAGATTTGGCGGCACAGCTTTTCCATCGCCGCTGATAGCCGATTTGCTTGGCGTCGGGGCGTTGGTGTCGAGCTTTCGGTAGCAGGTTTGCGCTTCGGTCGTGGGACCGCGGCGCAGGGGCAGGGCAAGCAGCCGCACCACCTCGATGCGCTCGCCGACGGGCAGGACGAGCGTTTGCCCGACATGCACCGCGCACGACGAGCGCGTGACGCGCCGTCCGTCGAGCCGGATATGCCCCGCCTCGACCATCGCCTGCGCCATGCTGCGCGAGCGCGCGAAGCGCAGGAACCAGAGAAGCTTGTCGAGTCGGATGCTTCCTGCGGCGCCGGGGCTGCTCATCAGTCTTTACGCGCGTCCGCGAGGAGGGCGGCGAGGCCGGCAAAGGGGCTGTTGGGCGATGGGCCGCGACGCGGCGACCGGTCGGGGCGATCGAGGCGCGGCGGGCGCGGGGTGTCGATGCGTGGCTTTTCCGGTTTGCCGCGCTTGCCCTTCGCCTGCAGCGCAGGCGGGCGCCTTGTTTCGCCGTTCGGCGCAGCGCGCGGCGGCGCGTCCGTGTTTTTGCGATGCGGATGGGGCTTGCGGCGCGGCCGCTTCTCGGGCTTGCGCAGCCCCGACCAGCGCCAGCGTTGCAGCGCGGGCTCGCCGACGCTGCGGAACCCGAAGCTGCCGAGCAGCGCGCGGCGCGTTTCCTCGTCGAGGCCGAGCGAGGTGGCGAGCGCCGGATCGATCACGAAGCCGGGCGGCGGCGCCGCGGCGACGCCGCTTTCCTCGGCCCCATCATGATCGTCGTCATGATGCTCGTCGCGGCCAACGAGCGGCGCGGTCGGCGGCGCCGATGCCTGCATGCGCGCGGCATGCGCCTGGCGCGCAAGCTTTTCGGCCATGTCGATGCGCAGCCATCCCGACGCGCAACGGCGAAAGCCCGCTATGATGAGCCCCGGGTGGCTCCCGGTCTTTTGCAGCACCGCGCCGTGCGGCGGCAGCGTCGGGATCGGTGTTCCCTGCTGCGCGGCGACCAGTGCCGCGCGCCAGCGCACCGCTTCGGGTTTCAAAAGCTGCGGGTGGAAGATGTCGAGCGAGCCTATGGTGAAGCCGAGCTTGCGAAGCTGCGGACGCTCCTCGGTGGTAAGGGCGTTCAGTTGATCCTCGACCACCGCGCGGCCGATCGTCCCGCTGTTATCGGTGAGCGCCGCGAGCAGCGCGCGGATGCGCGGCGGGGTGAAGAGGTCGCCGGCGGCTTCGCCCATCGCGGCGAGCGGCCCGGCGTGGCGCGCGAGCTGTTCGGCGACGAAGCGCTGCAGGCGCTCGGAAATCGCTTGTGCCTGCTGGGGGTCGAGCCGCCGGAGCGACGGATCGATCTGGATCGCCGGCTGGACCAGCGTCGGCCCCTTCGCGAGCGTCGCGATGGCGTGGCCGTGCCACGCGAGGCGCGGAGGCGCTCCCGGCTCGGCCACCAGCGACAATGCACTGCCGTCGCCTTCGGCGAGCGCGGTCGCACGGCGCGCAAGCTCGGCGCGCAGATGTTTTTCGGCGGCGGCGAGCAGCATGCGGTGGTCGCTCGCCTTGGCGACCGGGTCGACCTTGAACTGAAACCCCTTGAGCGTGCCGATCGCCTCGCCATCGACCGCGACGGTGCCGTCTGCGCCGACCGCAACCGGCAAGGCAGCGTTCCGCTGCCCCGCGTCGCGGAGCAGGAGCGCGAGTCGCCGGTCGACGAAGCGCTGCGCGAGCGCGGCATGCAGCGCGTCGGACAATCGCGATTCGAGTGCCTGCGTCTGCTCGGTCCAGCCCGCCGCGCCGGCGATCCAGTCGCCGCGCTGCGCGATGAAGCAGAGCGTGCGGACCGCGGCGATGCGGCTCGCGAGCTGCTCGATATCGCCCTCGACATCGTTCATTCGCTCAAGGCGCCGCGCGAACCAGTCGGGGTCGATCATCCCGTCGCCGCTGGTGCGCCATTGCCAGAGCTTGAAGACCGTGCGGCTGTGATGCTCGGCGCCGAGTTGCTCGAAATCGGGCAGCCCGCACACATCCCACAGGCGCTGGACCGCATCGAAATCGCCGCCGCGCGCACGCACTTCCATGTCGCCCGCCAGATGCTTGAGCACCGCGATGTCGACAGCTTCGGGCGCGGCGCGCAGCACCGGCTGCGTCGGCGGCTGCGCGAGGTCGGCGATGAGCTGGTCGAGCGAGCCGAAGCCGGGGGTCGGATTGCGCCAGAACAGGCTGGCGAGCGGCGGAAAATGATGCCCTTCGATCGCCGCGATTTCTTCGGGCGTGAAGCCGCCCTGCGGCAGGCCGACGGTGCCGAAGCTGCCGTCCTGCTGGTGCCGCCCGGCGCGGCCCGCGATCTGTGCCATTTCCGAAATCGTCAGCCGCCGCAGCCGCCGCCCGTCGAATTTCTGTAAGGAAGCGAAGGCGACATGCTGGACGTCGAGGTTCAGGCCCATGCCGATTGCGTCGGTGGCGACCAGATAATCGACCTCGCCCGCTTCGAACATCGCGACCTGCGAATTGCGCGTCCTGGGGCTGAGTGCGCCCATCACCACCGCCGCCCCGCCCGAAAAGCGGCGCAGCATTTCGGCGATGGCATAAACCTCCTCGGCCGAGAAGGCGACGATCGCCGAGCGTTTGGGCAGGCGCGACAGCTTCGACGATCCGGCATAGCTCAATGTCGAGAAGCGCGGCCGGGTGACGATCTCGGCTTCGGGCACCAGGGTTTTGACGAGGCCCCGGATACTCGCCGAACCAAGGATCATCGTTTCTTCGCGACCCCGGGCGCGAAGCAGCCGGTCGGTGAAGACATGGCCGCGCTCGGGGTCGGCGCCGAGCTGGGCTTCGTCGATCCCGACGAAGGCGACATCGCGTTCGAGCGGCAGCGCTTCCATCGTGCCGAGCAGGTAGCGCGCCTGCGCCGGCATGATCCGTTCTTCGCCGGTAACGAGCGCGACCTGCGCGGGCCCCTTGATCGCGACGACGCGGTCGTAGACTTCGCGCGCGAGCAGGCGCAGCGGAAAGCCGATCATGCCGCTGGCATGGGCGGTCAGGCGCTCGACCGCCAAATGGGTTTTGCCGGTGTTGGTGGGGCCAAGGACAGCCTTGACCGGATGGGAGGAGAATGGCGGCATTGTCTTTCTCCCACGCTGGCATGCCCGCACGCCGCGCGCAACAGACGATAGCGAAATGGGACCGCGATGCTGCCGTTTTTCGCCGCCGCGAACGGCATGCCCCAGCCCTGACACGGCCCGTCGCAACGCAAAACCGCCAGACGCCCGTTAAATTGACTTTAACGGCCTTTGTTTACAGAGGATGACACGGAAACATCATCGGCGTACCCTGACCGGGGGCGGGATTGCCGAATGGGGGTTGCACATTTGTTTCAGCGTCACGAACCCATCGCGGGGATGTCCGGCAATGCGGCCGCCCTCACGATGTCGCAGGCGATACCGCTACGACAGGCCGACGGCGATTCCGGACCTGGGCTGACCTGGCGCGACCGGCTCGCACAGCTCGATCTCGCTCCCGATCTTGGCGACAATATCGGTTCGGCCGAATGGTGGCGGGGCCTGGCGACATTGACCCTGCTGTGCGGAACCGCGATCGCGACCTTCCCGGGCATCCAGCCGATCGAGGTCGGCGGCACACCGGCGCTTGGTGGTGCCGATTTCAACGAAGCGCGCGCGCAGATGATCGTGCCGCTCGCGCTCGGCGGCGATACCGGGCGGCATATGGCGGCGACCGACGCGGTGCGCCCGCTCACTCAGACCCCCGAACGCCCGCAGATCGAACTCACCGCCACATTGGGGAGCGGCGACAGTTTCGCGCGCCTGCTCGAACGATCGGGCGTCGGCGGCAGCGAGGCGCAGGCCTTGGCGAGCCAGGTTTCGGGCGCGGTGCCGCTGGTCGACATCGCCCCGGGCACGCGCATCGACCTGATCCTCGGCCGCCGCGCCGCGCGGACGATGCCGCGCCCGGTCGAGGCGCTAGCGATGCGCGCGCGATTCGACCTGCGCATCGAAATGGAGCGCATCAATGGCCGGCTGGTGATGCGGCGTATCCCGATTGCGGTCGATGCGACGCCGCTGCGGATTCGCGGAAGGGTCGGCGACAGCCTGTACCGCTCGGCGCGCGCTGCCGGCGCGCCACCCACGGCGATCCAGTCGTACCTGCGCGTCGTCGGCAAGCAGATTTCGGTCGGCAGCGACATTCGCGCTGGCGACGAATTCGACATCATCGTCGATTACCGCCGCGCCGAAACGGGCGAGAGCGAGACGGGCAAGCTGCTCTACGCCGGGCTGATCCGCGGCGGAAAACCCAAACTCTCGATGCTCGAATGGAATGTCGACGGCCGCGTCCAGTGGTTCGAGGCGTCGGGCGCCGGCGAACAGCGCGGCGGCATGGCGCGCCCGACCAATGGCCGCGTCACCTCGACCTTCGGCATGCGGCGCCATCCGATCCTCGGCTATCGGCGCATGCACAGCGGCATGGACTTCGGCGGCGGTTATGGCGCGCCCATCTATGCGGTGACCGACGGCGTCGTGACGATCGCCGGCCGTCACGGCGGCTACGGCAATTTCGTGAAGCTCAACCACGGCAATGGCCTCGGCACCGGCTATGGCCATATGAGCCGCATCGCGGTGCGCCCCGGCCAGCGCGTGGGTCGCGGGCAGGTGATCGGCTATATCGGCTCGACCGGCCTCTCGACCGGCCCGCACCTGCATTATGAGCTGTATCGCAACGGCCGCGCGGTCAATCCGTCGTCGGTGACCTTCGTCACCCGCGCACTGCTCGAGGGCAAGGCGCTCGCCGACTTCCGCGCCCGCATCCGCGCGCTGACGTCGATCGCACCCGGCGCCGCGCTGACCCCGATCGCCGCGAAACAGGTCGAGGGGCCGAAGCTCGGCAGCCTCGCCGATGTTGCGTCGAAGCGCGCAGGCGACGGCATCTGACCCCACAGAAAAAGCGGCAATATCCATTTGCCCGGCGGCGAAGCGCCGCTATGCACGCCGCATGACCCAAGCCGCTTTCCCCGACCTGCGCCTGCGCCGCACCCGCCGCACCGGCTGGAGCCGCGCGATGGTGCGCGAAACCCAGCTTTCCCCGTCGAACCTCATCTGGCCGCTGTTCGTCTGCGACGGTTCGAACGCCGAGGAGCCGATCGCCAGCCTGCCCGGCGTGTCGCGCTGGTCGGTCGACTTGATCGTCGATCGCGCGCGCGATGCCGTCGCGGCGGGCATCCCGTGCCTCGCGCTCTTTCCTTATACGCAGCCCGACCGGCGCAGCGAAGACGGCGCCGAGGCGCTCAATCCCGACAATCTGATGTGCCGTGCGGTCGCCGCGATCAAGGATGCGCTCGGCGATGACATCGGCGTGCTCACCGATGTGGCGCTCGATCCCTATACTAGCCACGGGCAGGACGGGCTGATCGACGATAGCGGCTATGTGCTCAACGACGAAACGGTCGAGGTGCTCGTCGGGCAGGCGCTGAACCAGGCGCGCGCGGGCGCCGACATCATCGCGCCCAGCGACATGATGGACGGCCGTATCGGCGCGATCCGCGCCGCGCTCGAGGCGGAGGGTTTCGGCCATGTCCAGGTCATGAGCTACGCCGCCAAATATGCCTCGGCCTTTTACGGGCCGTTCCGCGATGCCGTCGGTTCGCGCGGGCTGCTGAAAGGCGACAAGAAGACCTATCAGATGGACCCGGCCAACGCCGAAGAGGCGCTGCGCGAGGTCGCGCAGGATCTCGCCGAGGGCGCCGACAGCGTGATGGTCAAGCCGGGGCTGCCCTATCTCGACATCGTCGCGGCGGTGAAGGCGAACTTCGCCGTGCCCGTCTATGCGTATCAGGTGTCGGGCGAATATGCGATGATCGAGGCCGCGGCGGCGGCCGGGGCGGGCGACCGCGATGCGCTCGTCCTCGAAACCCTGCTCGCCTTCCGCCGTGCCGGCGCTTCGGGGGTGCTGAGCTATCATGCGCTCCACGCGGCGCGACTGCTCGGTGCCTGACGGCGTGAACGACGAGACTTCGCCGCGCCGCTGGCTGTTCGTGCTGACGATCCTCGTCGGCAGCTTCCTGCTCTTCCAGGTCCAGCCGATGGTGGCGCGGATGGTGCTGCCCAAGCTGGGCGGCGCGCCCGCAGTGTGGAACAGCGCGATGCTCGTCTATCAGGCATTGCTGCTCGGCGGCTACGCCTATGCGCATTGGCTCGGCCGCTTTGCGGTGCGACGCCAGGCGACCATCCATGTCGCGCTATTCCTCGTCGCGGCCTTGTGGCTCCCCATCGGCATCGCGCAGATCGCGCCGCCTGGCCCCGGGCAAGAGGCGCTGTGGGTGCCCTTGCTCTTGCTCGCCTCGATCGGTCCGGTGTTCTTCGTGGTTTCGGCGCAGGCACCGTTGATGCAGCGCTGGTTCGCCGCCGATTCGCGCGCGGGCGACCCCTATTATCTCTACGCCGCGTCGAACCTCGGCAGCTTCGCGGGGCTGATCAGCTATCCCGCGCTGGTCGAACCCAGCCTGCCGCTGGCGGCGCAAAGCTGGGGCTGGACCGCGGGTTATGCGTTGCTCGTGCTGCTCGTCGCGGCCAGCGCCGCGGCGCGCTGGCACAGCCATGGTGTAACGGCGGACGGCGATGACGGCGCGGCGGAAGAGCCGCGGCCGACGTGGCGGCGCCAGGTCCACTGGCTGCTCATCGCCGCGGTGCCGTCGGGGCTGATGCTGTCGACGACCACCCATCTGACGACCGACATCGTGGCGATGCCGCTCCTCTGGGTGCTCCCGCTCGGCCTTTACCTCTTGAGCTTTGTTATCGCCTTTTCGACGGCGGCCCGGCTGACGCAGATCATCACGCTGATCGCACCGGTGGTGCTGCTCGCGGTCGGCGGGCTCGGGCTGCTGAGCGCGGGCACCGGGTCGATGATGGTCGCGATCGCCAGCCTTGCGATGCTGTTCGTCGTTGCCACGGCACTCCATGGTTATCTTTATCATCTTCGCCCCGCGGCGCAGCATCTGACGCTGTTCTATCTGGTCATGTCGGCGGGCGGCGTGCTCGGCGGACTGTTCGCGGCGCTGTTCGCGCCGCTGATCTTCGACTGGGTCTATGAGCATCCGCTGCTGATCCTCGCGGCGGCGATGCTGCTGCCGCTGCCCGCGCTCTTTCCGTGGGATAAATGGCTGAAGCTCGAACCGCGAACGGCCCGCTTGGCCGCCTTGCTGCTCGTCGCGGTCGCGGCTTTTGGCTGTTTGCGCATGGTTTTGGACTGGTCCGGCATACTCGACAGCGCGGTGGCGGCATGGGGCATCGCCATTTTCCTGATCGGCATATTGCTCATCGGCCGGCGCTGGGCCTTTGTCGCCGTGCTCGCGCTGCTGATGATCGGGGTCGGCGGCTGGGACACGATCACGGAAAGCTTCACCGGTGCGCGCGTCCGCAGCTATTTCGGCGTCTATACAGTCACCGACTATCCCGCGACGCATCAGCGCCGCCTCGCGCATGGCACGACGCTGCATGGGTTGCAGCGCACCGACGCCGCAGAGCGGCGCAATCCGACGACCTATTATGGTCACCAGTCGGGGGTGGGCCTGACGCTCGACAAGGCCGAGGCGCTCGCCGGCCCGAACGCGTCGATCGGCATCGTCGGGCTGGGGGCGGGGACGCTCGCCTGTTACCGGAGGCCCGGGCAGCACTGGACGATCTTCGAGATCGATCCGGTGATGGTCCAGATCGCGCGCGATCCCGGGAAATTCACCTTCCTGTCCGATTGCGCCGGCGACACGCCGATCGTCATCGGCGACGCACGGCTGCAGATCGCCCAGCAGCCGCCGGGGCGGTTCGACGTCCTCGTCATCGACGCCTTTTCGTCCGACGCCATTCCGCTGCACCTGCTGACGAAGGAAGCGATCGGCATTTACAGGCGCGCGCTGAAACCCGACGGCATCCTGTTGATCCATATCTCCAACCGCTTCTTCGGGCTCGAGCCGGTGCTGGCGGAGGAGGCCAAGGCGCGCGGCTGGTCGGCGGCGATCCGGATGGATCCGGGACCGGTGGGCGACGAGCTTGGGGATTTGACCGGATCGAACTGGGTCGCGCTGACCGCGACGCCGCAGCGGATGGAGCAATTGACCGGGGAACTTCGTCCGCGCAGGGACGCATCCGAGGATGGCGCGTGGGTGCCGCTGGAGGCGCGCGCGCATTTCGACCGCTGGACAGACGATTATGCCTCGACGCTGCCGGTCCTGCTGTGGAAGCATATTATCGGAGGCCGTGACGAATGACCCGAGAGCGCTCTAACGACGTCAGCATCATCAGCGTCAACGGCAAGACGCCGCAGATCGACCCCAGCGCCTTTATCGCGCCGGGGTGCCGGATCATCGGCGATGTCGTGATCGGCCCCGACGTCAGCATCTGGTATAATTGCGTGCTGCGCGCCGATGTCAGCCATATCGTCGTCGGCGCGCGGTCGAACATCCAGGACGGCAGCGTCGTCCATTGCGACGGCCCGATGCCGCACCGCCCCGAAGGCTTTCCGACGATCATCGGCGAGGATGTGCTGATCGGGCACATGGCGATGGTGCACGGCTGCACGCTTTCCGACCGCGCGTTCGTCGGCCTCAAGGCGACGGTGATGAACGGGTGCCGGATCGGCAGCGACGCGATGCTCGCCGCGGGCGCGCTGCTCACCGAGAATAAGGAAATTCCGGCGCGCGAACTCTGGGCGGGATCGCCGGCGCGGCGGGTGCGCGAGATCGACGATGCGCAGGCGGCGGGCATGCAGCTGGGCGTCGCGCACTATGTGATGAACGGGCGCATGCACAAGGCGGCGGTGGAGGGCTAATTCTCCCCTCCCGCTTGCGGGAGGGGCAGCGAGGCTTGCGAGCATGCTCGTTAGCCGCAGCGGGGTGGGCTGGTGCGAGGTCAGAAACTCGTTTCGCTCGCCCCCACCCCTAACCCCTCCCGCAAGCGGGAGGGGAACAAGAAAAAGGCGCCCCGGTTTCCCGAGGCGCCTCTTTCAAACCTTGCGGGTCCGCTTAGCTGAAGTTCACCATCGCATAGAGCATCGGGATCGACAGCAGGGTGTTGGTCCGCGAAAAGATCATCGCGGTCTTGGCGGCCTTGGCCTTCGTCGCATCGTCGGCCTCGACGATGCCGAGCGCCTTTTTCTGGTTCGGCCAGATCACGAACCACACGTTGAACGCCATGATCAGGCCCAGCCACATGCCGACGCCGATCAGCTTGTACGGGTCCTGAAGACCCAGCGCCGGGATCGCGTATTTGGCGTGAAAGGCGATCGCGAGGCCGAGCAGCACCGTTGCCGCCGCCGCCCAGCGGAACCAGAAGAGCGCGGCGGGCGCGATATGCTTCGATACGCCGCCTTTGAGTTCGGCCGGGATTTTCGGCATCGTCGGAATCTGGACGAAGTTGAAATAATAAAGCAGGCCGATCCACAGCACGCCGAAGAATGTGTGCAGCCAGCGCATGATCGCGTTGCCCGCGGCGATGCCGTCCTCGAAATTCTGGCCATTGAGGCACAGCATCAGGATGATCGCGAGCACGAGGCCCGCGCCCAGCACGGCGTGCAGGTTTCCGAAAAATTTGTCCATTGCAGTTCCCCCTTTTTGTCCGGCGTGGGAAGCGACCCCGAGCCGATGTGCCTGCTATGCCAGCGTCGGGGGCCGGACTCAACTTTTGTCGATTGCTTCTTCGGGAATGGCGAGGCCGTTCTTGAGCATCACCGGCACCTGGCTGAAGGTGAAGAGGAAGGAGAGGGCGGTGACGCCCCACACCTTGATCGTCAGCCACAGGTCGAAACTCATCTGCTTCGCCTGGATCATCTCGTACATCGCATGATTGGCGATGCCGAGCGCGGCGAAAAACAGCCCCCAATTGCGCGACAGCAGTAGCCAGCCGCGATCGGTGAGCCCCTCGAGCGCCGATTGCAGCAGATATTTGAGCATCGGCTTCTTGAACCAGTACCCGCCGAGCAGCAGCGCCGCGAAGGCGGCGTAGATGATCGTCGGCTTCATGACGATGAAGCGCTCGTCGTGGAACCAGATCGTCAGCGCGCCGAAGCCGAGGACAAGGATGCTCGACATCCACAGCATCGGCGAAATCTTGCCGAGCTTCCACTTCGACACCGCCATCGCGATGACAATCGCGACCATGAAGGCGATTGTGCCCTTGATCGCCGCGGTGGTCGCGGCGAATGCGCCTTCGCCGCCCGAGGAAAATTTATACGCGAGGAAGAAGACGAGCAGCGGCCCGAAATCGATCACGAAATTGAGCCAGCCATGCTTGGCCGGCGGCGGCGCGGGCACCGTTTCGGGGCCGGTCGGGAGGACGTCGCTCATCTGATATTACCTGCGATAATGCCCGCGATTTCATCGGCATCGAACGGGCGAAGGTCGTCGATCGTCTCGCCGATGCCGATCGCATGGATCGGAAGGCCGTGTCGCTCGGCCGCGGCAACGAGCACGCCGCCGCGCGCGGTGCCGTCGAGCTTGGTCATGACCAGCCCGGTGACCCCGGCAACCTCGCGGAACACGTCGATCTGCGACAGCGCATTCTGCCCCGTCGTCGCGTCGAGCACGAGCACGACGTCGTGCGGCGCGGCGGGGTTGAGGCGGCCGAGCACGCGCTTGATCTTGGCGAGTTCGTCCATCAGCTCGCGCTTGTTCTGGAGACGCCCGGCGGTGTCGACGATCAGCACGTCGATGCCCGTCGCGGTCGCCTGTTTGACCGCGTCGAACACGATGCCCGCCGAATCGCCGCCCTCGGGGCCCGCCATGATCGGCACGCCGAGGCGTTCGGCCCAGACCTTGAGCTGGCCGATCGCGGCGGCGCGGAAGGTATCGCCCGCGACGAGCATGACGCCATAATCCTGTTCCTGGAACAGGTGCGCGAGCTTGGCGATGGTCGTGGTCTTGCCCGACCCGTTGACCCCGATCACCAAAATGACCTGCGGGCGCGGAAAGGCGTCGATGTCGAGCGGCTCGGCGACCGGGCGCAAGACGGTCGCGATTTCGTCGGCGACAACCTTGCGCAATTCCTCGGTGCCGTTCGCGGCGACGTCGCGCCGTTCGGCCAGCCGCTCGCGGATCCGGCCCGCCATCGCGGGGCCCAGGTCGGCGGTGATCAGTGCTTCCTCGATCCTGTCGAGATCGGCCTCGTCGAGCCGCGCTTTGCCGGTCAGCCCGGCGAGATTTTCGCCCAGCCGTTCGGAGGTGCGGCGAAACCCACCGAGCAGCCGCTCGCTCCAGCTCGTCCCGCTCATGCTGCCAGCTCCATTGCGGCCAACCGGTCGCCGTCGCGCGCGCCAAGGCGCACGGGCACGATGCTTCCCGGGATGGCGGGGGCGGTCAGCGCCAGCGCCGCGAAATTTTCGGCATGGCCGGTCAAGCCGTCGCGTTCGACCAGCATGTTCGTCATCCGGCCTGCCTGTGCCTCCATCCACGCGTGCCGCCGCCGCGCATTGGCGTCGCGCAGCCGCGCCGCGCGGTCGCGCGCGATGGCGCGGCCGACCTGCGGCATGCGCGCGGCGGGGGTCCCGGCGCGCGGGCTGTACGGAAAGATATGGCCAAAGACGATGTCGCAATCGTCGATCAGGGCCAGCGAATTGGCGAACATGTCGTCATCCTCGGTCGGAAATCCGGCGATCAGGTCGGCGCCGATCGCGATGTCGGGGTGGGCGGCCTTCAATCGTGCGACCAGCGCGACGGCGTCGGCGCGGCGGTGGCGGCGCTTCATGCGCGTCAGCACCATATCGTCGCCCGCCTGCAGCGACAGGTGGACGTGCGGCATCAGGCGGCGTTCCTGTGTGATGAGTGCGAACAGATGGTCGTCGATGCGGTTCGGGTCGAGCGAGGACAGGCGGAGGCGTTCGAGGCCGGGCAACGCAATCAGCGCCTCGACGAGCGCGGCCAATGTGGTGCCGCCGTCATCGCCATAGCTGGCGAGATCGACGCCGGTCAGGATGATTTCGCGCTGGCCGCGACCCAGCGCGATGCGCGCGGTTTCGACCACGGCTTCGACGCTCGCCGAACGCGCCGCCCCGCGCGCGAGCACGGTCGCGCAAAAGGTGCAGCTGTGCGAGCAGCCGGTCTGGACGCCGAGGAAGGCGCGTGCATGGTCGGCGCCGGAGAGGGCCGGAGCGTAGAGAAAGGAAGGACGGCCCTTCGACGAGCTCAGGGCGAACGGCTTGGGATGAGAGCTTTCCTCTATTTCCGTTCGTGCTGAGCTTGTCGAAGCACCGCTCTTCTTTTCTTCGAATACATAGCTCGCGGCCAACCCCTTGGCGTCGTTGCGCACGACCCGCGCACCCACCGCGGCAAAGCGTTCGGCTTCCAGTTCCGCCGCGCACCCGGTCACCACGACCGCCGCATCGGGCCGCTCGCGCAGGGCCCGCCGTACCGCCTGCCGCGCTTGTCGCACCGCTTCGTCGGTCACCGCGCAGCTGTTGAAGACAACCGTGTCGCGCACGCCCGCCTGCCGCGCCGCGGCGCGGATCGCTTCGCCCTCGGCGATGTTCAGCCGGCATCCGAAATTGACGACCTCGGGGCCGTCCGTAACCTTTACGCTCATCCGAACTGCGCCCAGTCGGTCTCGCCCTCGTAAACGCGGGTTGCAGCGCCGCTCATCATGATCGGTTCGCCGGCGGCCCAGCGGATGATGAGATCGCCGCCGGGCAGCGACACGGTCACGGGCGATTGCACGAGTCCCGCGCGGATCGCAGCGACCGCGGTGGCGCATGCGCCCGTGCCGCACGCCTGGGTCAGCCCGACGCCGCGCTCCCACACGCGCAGCTGCAGCCGGTCGGGACCGTCGAGGCTCGCGACATTGACATTGACGCGCTCGGGGAAGAGCGGGTCGGTCTCGATCCGCGGGCCCAGCTCGTCGAGCGCGACGGCGTCGGCCTCGGGGACGAAGAAGACGATGTGCGGATTGCCGACATTGACCGCGGCGCCATGTTCGAGCTCGTCCCACGCGACGGGCATGTCGCGCGTGTCCATCGGCATCGCGAGCGGGATATGCTCCCAGTCGAAGGCGGGTTCGCCGAGCACGACCTCGGCACCACCGTCGGCCGGGGTGACGCGCAGCATGCCGCCCAGCGTCTCGATCACCGCGGGCTTGCCGATCAACGTCGCGACGCAGCGTGTCGCGTTGCCGCACGCCTCGACCTCGCCGCCGTCGGCGTTGAAGATGCGCATCTTCACATCGGCGCTGGCCGACGGTTCGAGCAGGATCAGCTGGTCGCACCCGATGCCGTGGCGGCGGTCGGCGATCGCATGCGCGCGCGCCGGCGTCATCTCGACCGCGCTTGTCCGCGCGTCGATGACGACAAAGTCGTTGCCGAGTCCGTGCATCTTGGTGAAGCGGTCCGCCATGCTCGCGCATGTAAGGGCGCAGAGCTGCGAAGTCTAGCGATGCGGGGCAGGGCATCTGGTACATTCCCCCTTGATGGGGGAAGGATACGCAGCCTTGCCGCGAAGCGGCTAGGCGGAGTTGGATGGGGGCGATGGTGCGTCCCTGCACCGTCGGTTCAGGCCGAAAGCGCACCCCCACCGCTGCGCCTAGCCAGCAAGCTGGCAAGTCTCGCTGCCTCCCCCATCAAGGGGGAGGGGATGTTTACGCCGTCTTGCGCAGCAGTTCGGTTTCGCTGGTATCGGGCCCTGCCGGCGGCATCGTCGGTACGCGGAGCAGGCCGCGGTCGGCGAGCAACCGCTCGGTATCGGCGGCCGACGCAGCGCGGCCGAAATGCCAGCCCTGGCCCTTGGCGCAGCCGAGCCGCGTCAGTTCGATTGCGGTTGCCTCATCCTCGACGCCTTCGGCGGTGATCGGCATGGAAAGGCTTTCGCCCAATCGCACGATCGCGACGACGATCGCCTGCGCATCGGCGCTGCCGCGCATCGCAGCGACGAAACTGCGGTCGATCTTGATCCGGTCGAAGGGCAGCGCGCGCAGGTGCGACAGCGAGCTGTAGCCGGTGCCGAAATCGTCGAGGCTGAGCGATACGCCCTGATTCTTCAGGCTGGTGACGATCGAGCGCACGAGCGGGAGATTCTCGAATAGCGAGCTTTCGGTGATCTCGACCTCGAGCTGGCTCGCCGGAAAGCCGACTTCGACGAGCAGCTTGGTGAGCTTCTGGCTGAACCACGGGTCTTTGAGCTGCTGCGGCGAGATGTTGACCGCGAGCATGATCGATGGGTCCCAGCGCTTGGCGACCTCCATCGCCTGGCGGATCACCTGCAGCGACAATTCGCCGATCAGGCCGCTTTCCTCGGCAACCGGGATAAAGCGTTCGGGCGGGATCATCCCATATTCGGGCGATTCCCAGCGCATCAGCATTTCAAAGCCGATCAGCCGTCCGCTGGCGATGTCGACCTGCGGTTCGAAATGGGGAACGAATTCGCCGCGCGGCATGCCTTCGCGGATGCCGGTTTCGATCTGGTTGCGGACCTGCACCGCCATTTCCATGCCGGGTTCGAACCAGCAGTAACGGTTCCGCCCCTCGTCCTTGCAATGATACATCGCGATGTCGGCCTGGCGGACCATCGTTTCCATCGTCACGCTGGCGTCCTCGGCGAGCGAGATGCCGAGCGACGCGCCGATGCGGATCTGCTGCGCGTCATGCGTCACCGAATTGTCGAGCGCCGCAACCAGTTCGGTGGCCAACGCATCGATATTGGCGCGCGCGGCGGGTTCGAAGACGAGCATCGCGACGAACTCGTCGCCGCCCAGCCGCGCCTTGGTCGCGTTCGGCGGCAGGATGGCGGAGATGCGTTCGGCGGCGACCTGCAGCACGCGGTCGCCGGCGACATGGCCGTGGATGTCATTGACGGTCTTGAAATGATCGAGGTCGAGCAGGAACAGCGCGACCTGCCGTTTGTCGGCGACGGCGTCGGCAATCTGCTGCTGCCCGGTCGCGAGCAGCGCGCGGCGGTTGAGGAAACCCGTCAGCGGATCGGTGTCGGCGAGATAGCGGGCGCGCTGTTCGGCCTCGGTGCGCTCACGGATTTCGCGGTTGAGGTCTTCGTACCGGCGCCAGCCGAACAGGATCAGCGCCACATTGAGCACAAGCGCGGCGGCGAGCGCCCGGTCGGGCCCGCCGCCAAGGCCGATGAGCGTCTTGACGACCGCCTGCATCACATTGCTGCCCGTGCCCACGAACAGCAGGATCGCGGCGACGACGATACCGCCGGCCACTATATCGCGTTTGGCGCCTTCGCTGCGGTTTGGCTGCTTCGACGTCGCTATCATATGAATTTCCCCACCATCGCGGCCATAATGCGCGCAAAGCGGTGAAATTTGCGTTAAATGGCGCGGCGCTGGGCTCGCTTGCTTTCGCGGGCATATTTGTGTAGAGGCGCCGTGTCCGGACGCATCTTGCGTGCGGGCATATCGACATCCGCGACGGAAACACTGTCCACGGATACCGCTGGTTGGCGAGGTTTCGCTCACCGGCGTGTTTTGCGTTGCGGTGTGCGAGAAGGGATTTGAAGGCGCCATGTTCGACAGTCTGTCAAACCGGCTGAGCGATGTTTTCGGGAAGCTCCGCGGCCGCGGTGCGCTGACCGAGGCCGACGTGCGCGCCGCGATGCGCGAAGTGCGAATCGCGCTGCTCGAGGCCGATGTCGCGCTGCCCGTCGTGCGCAGCTTCGTCGATCAGGTCACCGAACTCGCGATCGGCCAGAATGTCCTGCGCTCGGTCACCCCGGGGCAACAGGTCGTCAAGATCGTCAGCGATGCGCTGACCGAGATGCTCGGCTCCGAAACCGCCGAGCTCGAACTTGCCGTCACCCCGCCCGCGGTCATCATGATGGTTGGCCTCCAGGGCTCGGGTAAAACCACCACCACCGCGAAGATCGCCAAGCGCCTCAAGGAAAAAGAGCGCAAGAAGGTGCTGATGGCGTCGCTCGACGTCAATCGCCCCGCCGCGCAGGAACAGCTCGCCGTCCTCGGCACCCAGATCGACGTCGCGACGCTCCCGATCGTCGCGGGGCAAGGCCCGGTCGAAATCGCGCAGCGCGCGCTGCAGGCGGCGAAACTCCAGGGCTTCGACGTCCTCATGCTCGACACCGCGGGCCGCCTCCACGTCGACCAGCAGCTGATGGACGAAATGCAGGCGGTGTCGCGTGCCGCCAATCCGGCCGAAACCCTGCTCGTCGTCGACAGCCTGACGGGCCAGGACGCGGTGCAGGTCGCACAGCGCTTTACCGATCAGGTGCCGCTCACCGGCGTCGTGCTCACCCGTATGGATGGCGACGCGCGCGGCGGTGCCGCGCTCTCGATGCGCGCCGTCACCGGCAAGCCGATCAAGTTCGCGGGCACGGGCGAAAAGCTCGACGGGCTCGAACTCTTCCAGCCGTCGCGCATCGCGGGCCGCATCCTCGGGATGGGCGACGTCGTCAGCCTCGTCGAACGCGCCGCCGAGACGATCCAGGCCGAAGAGGCCGAGGCGATGGCGGCGAAGATGGCCAAGGGCCTCTTCGACCTCAACGACCTTCGCACGCAATTGAACCAGATGCGCCGCATGGGCGGCCTCGGCGCGCTCGCCGGGATGATCCCGGGCCTCAAAAAGGCGCAGGTCGCCGCCGCGCAGGGCGGCGCCGACGACAAGATGCTCATTCATTTCGACGCGATCATGGGATCGATGACCCCCAAGGAGCGCGCGAAGCCCGAAATCCTGACCGCGAAGCGCAAGATCCGCATCGCCAACGGCTCGGGCACGACGGTGCAGCAGGTCAACCGGGTGCTGAAAATGCACCAGGAAATGGCCACCGCGATGAAGAAAATCCGCAAGATGGGCGGGCTCAAGGGGCTCGGCGCGCTGTTCGGCAAGGGCGGCGGCATCCCCGGAATGGGCGGCATGGGCGGCGGCGGCTTGCCGGGCCTCGGTGGGGGCGGATCGATCCCGCCCGAACTCGCCAATTTGATGAATAAAAAGAAATAATCCGATCAGACTTTAAACTTTAAACCGAAGGAAAATATCATGGCTACCTCCATTCGCCTTTCGCGCGGCGGTTCGAAAAAGCGCCCCTATTACAAGATCGTCGTCGCCGATTCGCGCGCCCCGCGCGACGGCCGTTTCATCGAACGCATCGGCAGCTACAATCCGCTGCTCGCCAAGGACAATCCCGAGCGCGTCAAGCTCGACGCCGACCGCGCGAAGCATTGGCTGAGCGTCGGCGCCCAGCCGAGCGACCGCGTTGCCCGCTTCCTCGACGCCGCCGGTGTCCAGGAACGCGCCGCGCGCAACAACCCCAACAAGGCGGTCCCGGGCGAGAAGGCCAAGGAACGCGCCGAAGAAAAGGCGCAGAAGCTGATCGACGCCGAAGAAGCCGCAGCAGCCGCTGCCGCCGCTCCGGCGCCTGAGCCCGAAGTGGTTGAAGAAGCCGCTCCGGAAGTGGCCGTCGAAGAAGCGCCCGCCGCTGAGGAGGAAGCTGCCGCCGAGGAAATCGTGGCCGAAGAAGCTGCCGCTCCCGAAGCCGCTGAATCGGACGCGACCGGTTCGGTGAAGAGCGAAGAAACCGCCGAAGCGGTTGCCGAAGCCGTTGCTGACGAAGTCCCCGCCGAAGCGACCGCCGAAGACGCGGCCGCGATCGCCGAGGAAGTCGCCGAAGGCGGCCCGGTAGCCGAAGAAGCCCCGGCTGAAGAAGCTGCGACCGAAGAAGCCGCCGCTGAAGAAGCTGGCGAAGAAAAGGCCGAAGGCTAAGCCTTGGCCAACGCCGACCGCCCCGTCACCCTCGCCGCCATCGCCGGCGCGCATGGGGTGCGGGGCGAGGTGCGTCTCAAATTATTTGGCGAAGGCGCGGAGGCTCTCCGCGCCTTTTCCGTTTTCGACGCGGGCGATCGGCGGCTGACGCTGAAATCGGTGCGCCCGGCGAACCAGGGCGCGGTCGCGACCTTCGCCGAAATCACCGACCGCAGCGGCGCCGAGGCGCTGCGCGGCACCATCCTCACCGTCCCGCGTTCGGCGCTGCCGCCGCTCGGCGAGGGCGAATATTATCACCACGACCTGCTTGGCCTGCCGTGCGTTTCGACCGACGGTCAGGCGGTGGGCAAGGTCGTCGCGGTCGAGAATTTCGGCGCCGGCGATATCCTCGAAATCGCAAAGCCCGACGGCAAGCGCTTCATGGTGCCGATGAATGCCCGGGCGGTGCCGGCGTGGAGCGATGTTGGCGTGACGGTCGACGCCGCGTTCGTCGAATAAAGGCATATCTCGAAAAAACCGTTCGCCCTGAGCTTGTCGAAGGGCCGTTCTTCCTTTCTATGATGGAGGAGAAGGACGGTGCTTCGACAAGCTCGGCACGAACGGGCTTGAAGGGCGCTCTTAATCATGGGGATCGTCATGCGCTGGCAATCGGGATTGGCTTTGGCACTCATTCTCGCGGCCCCGCTTCCCGCGCTCGCGCAAGAACCTGCCAAGACTCTCGAACAACTCACCCCCGAAATCGACGCGCTCTTCGCCAGATATCAGGCCGACGCGCACATCCCCGGCATGGTCTATGGCGTCGTCAAGGACGGCAAGCTCGCCTATGTGAAGGGCCTCGGGGTCCAGGACCTCAAGGACAAGCGCCCCGTCACCGCCGACAGCCTGTTCCGCATCGCGTCGATGACCAAGGCGTTCACGGCGCTGTCGATCCTGCAATTGCGCGACGAGGGCAAGCTCCGGCTCGACGATCTCGCCGAGCAATATGTGCCCGAAATGAAGGGCTGGACCTATCCGACCAAGGATAGCCCGCGCATCCGGGTGCGCGACCTGCTCCACCATGTCGGTGGCTTCGTCACCGACGATCCGTGGGGTGACCGGCAACAGGTCTTGCCGCAGGAGGATTTCACGCGGATGATCGCGGCGGGTGTGCCGTTCAGCCGCGTCCCGCAAGCCGCCCATGAATATTCGAACTTCGGCTATGCCTTGCTCGGGCGGATCGTCGCCAACGCATCGGGCATGAAATATACCGACTATGTCCAGAAGACGATCCTGACCCCGCTCGGCATGACGAGCAGCGGTTATGACGTGACCAAGGCGCCGAAGGCGCGGCACGCGGTCGGCTATCGCTGGGAAAATGACGCATGGGCTGCGGAGCCGACGATGATCGACGGCGCGTTCAACAGCATGGGCGGGCTCCAGGTCAGCGCGAACGACTATGCCAAATGGGTCGCCTTCCTGCTCGCGGCCTGGCCCGCGCGCGACGATCCGGAGGCGGGGCCGGTCAAACGGTCGACGGTGCGCGAGGTCGCGCAGGGGCTGAATTTCGTGTCGGTAGCAAACCGGATCGGGGCGAGCGGCGCGACGGCGTGCAAACAGGCCGCCGCCTATGGCATGGGCTGGCGCGTCGCGCAGGATTGCGAGCTTGGCCTGACCCTTGCGCACGGCGGCGGCTATCCCGGCTATGGCAGCCATGTGATGCTGATGCCCGATCATGGCGTCGGCGTCTTCGCGCTCGCGAACCGCACCTATGCCGGGCCGTCGGGGGCGGCGTGGGACACGGCGGTCGCGATGGACAAGGCCGGTTTGCTGACGGACCGGGCCATCCCCGTGTCGCCTGCGGTGACGCAGGCTTTCGCGGCGGCGCAGGCGGCCTATGCCGCGGGCAACCTTGGTCCGCTCGACGGAAAGCTGGCGATGAATTTCCTGATGGATCGTTCGGCCGAAAATTGGGCCGCCGAACTGGCGCGGCTCAAGGCAGAGGTCGGCGCATGCCCGGCCGCCGAGCCGCTCGCGCCGACGGGCGCGATGTCGGCCGCCTTTCGCCTGAACTGCGAAAAGGGGAAGCTCGATGGCATGCTGCTGCTCGCGCCGACCACCCCGGCGACGATCCAGGCGCTGCGGTTCCGGGTCGTATCGCCGCGATCGAACTAGGCGGTCGTAGCCCCAAGCTGGTCGAAGGGCACCTTTCGGCGGGGACGCCCTTCGACCAGCTTGGAGCTACGGCTCGTTGCTTTGCGCTATCACCCTGCCTTGCGCCGGCGCTGCACGCGGCGGGCTGCGGCGCGCGCGAAAAAGCTGTCCTGGCCCGGAGCGCTCGGCAGCGCGATCCACTCGCCAAGCCGCCGGAACGGCGTGAGCAGCCACACGATGCCGCGATGCAAATCGTCGCTGAAGCGCGGGTGACCGTCGTTCCAGGTCCGCATCCAAAGTTCGTCCTTCATCGGTCGTCTCCTGCTGATTGGATGCCTGCAAGATGCGCCTCCCGGCCGTGCAGCGCCAACAAAAGCCGTAGACCATATCATAAGGTCAGCTTATAAGGTGGCATGGCCAAGCTGCCGCCCCTTGCCGCGATCCGGACCTTCGAAGCCGCTGGACGCCTGCAGAACTTCTCGCGCGCCGCCGAGGAGCTGGGGCTGACGCAGGCGGCGGTCAGCTATCAGGTCCGCCAATTGGAGGACCGGCTCGGCCGCGCGCTCTTCGTGCGCGAAAAGGGGCGCGTGCGGCTGTCCGAAACGGGGCAGCGGCTGCTGCCCGCGATCTCGGGCGCCTTCGCCTCGATGGGCGACGCCTTCGCCGCGCTCGGCAGCGACGAGGCCGACGTGCTGACGATCAGCACCATGACCACGTTCGGCGGCACCTGGCTCAGCGCGCGCATCGGCGGTTTCCAGCTCGCCTATCCCGACCTCGCCGTCCGCATGCTGCTGAGCAACGATCTGGTCGATTTCGATGCCACCAACGTCGACGTCGCGGTTCGGGTAGGTCGCGGATTCTGGCCTGGACTACGCGCCGATTTCCTCTACCGCAGCCATGTCACACCGATCTGTGCCCCCGCCTTTCTCGAGGTGAACCGCATCGAGACACCCGCCGACCTGCTGCGCGTCGACCGGCTGGCCCCCAATGACCCCTGGTGGGCGGGCTGGTTCGCCGCCGCGGGCGTCGGCAGCGGTCCGTTGCCGCAGCGCCGCGGCATCGAACTCGACAGCCAGCTGCAGGAGGCGAGCGCGGTGCAGGGCGGTTACGGCATCGCAATGATGACGCCTTTGCTCTGGCGTGCCGAACTCGACGCGGGGCGGCTGGTCCGTCCCTTCGAGACGCTCTTCCAGCCGGGGACGGCGCACTACCTCGTCAATCGCGAGAATCGCGTCGGGGTGCGCAAGATCGAGCGCTTCCGCGAATGGCTGCACGCCGAGATGGCGAAGGATCGCCACCTGCTCCCCGCGGTGATGTGGGAGCCGCTGCCGTCGCCGAAATCGGGCTAACGCGTCGGCCGGCGCTTCAACATCGTCGGTGCCCGGCGATAGACCTGCTGGAATGCGGCATTGAACGATCGCACGCTGCCAAAGCCCGCTGCCAGCGCGATTTCGGTCATACCAAGGTCGGTGGTATCGATCAGGCGCTTGGCGCGCTGGATGCGCGCCGTGCGCGCGGCCGCCAGCGGCGTGGTGTCGAGGTGGCGCCGGAACAGCCGCGTCAGGTGGCGGGCGCCGATGCCGAGCCGCTCGGCCAGCGCCTCGACGCCGGCTTCGTCAAGCGCGCCGTCCTCGATCAGCCGCAGCGCGCGATCGACGGTCGCGCGGGTGCCGTTCCACGCCGGCGAGCGCGGCGCCGTCTCGGGGCGGCAGCGAAGGCAGGGGCGAAAGCCCGCGCGCTCGGCCGCCGCCGCACTGCGATAATAGTCGACATTGCGTGAGAGCGGTTGGCGGACCGGGCAGACCGGGCGGCAATAGATGCCGGTCGATTTGACCGCGATGAAGATCACGCCGTCGAACGCCGGATCGCGGGCATAGCGCACCCGTTCGCAAAGCGCGAAATCGAGGTCGGGTTCGTCGAGCGGGGTCATGCGCCCCTTATAGGACGATCCGCGCCGCTTGTCCGGGGGCGGCGATGATCGCGTCCGATTCCTGCCAGCCGCGGGTCGGGCGCGGCGCTATCGTTGCGGCATGTCCACAGCAGGAGCGAACAGGATGGCTTCGATTCATCACGAAATCTTCATTGCCGCCGATCCCGGCGCGGTCTGGGACGCCGCGCGCGATGTCGGCCGGCTCCACGACCGGCTCGTCCCCGGGTTCGTTGTCGCCACCGAGATGCTCGAAGGCGAAGGCGCGCCGGTTCGCCGTGTCACCTTTGCGAACGGCGCGGTGGCCGACGAGACGATCGTCTCGGTCGACGACGACCGCCGCCGCCTCGTCTGGGCGATCAAGGCGTTCGACCATCACAATGGCGTGCTTGAGGTCACGGATGCGGAAGGCGGCGCGCAGGTTCGCTGGACCGCCGATCTCTTGCCCGAAGCGCTCGCCGAACAGGTCGCACCGATGATGGCGCACGGCCTGACCTGCATGAAGGCCCATATGGAACGCGTCTCCGTCGACAGCTGAAGCTTGCCAAGCGGGGCCGGTGGGCGGCATGGGGATATATGCCCTTCGTCGCCGTCCCGCTCACCCTCTACCCCGACATGTTCCCCGGACCCTTGGGGCACAGCATGGCGGGGCGTGCGCTCGAGAGCGGGACCTGGTCCTGTTCGCCGGTGCAGATCCGCGATTTTGCGACCGACAAACACCGCACCGTCGACGATACGCCCGCGGGCGGCGGCGCGGGCATGGTGCTGAAAGCCGATGTGCTCGGCGCCGCGATCGACCATGCGGCGGCGGCGCATCCGGACCTGCCGATCCTCGCGATGACGCCGCGCGGCGCGCCAATCACACAGGCCTATGTGCGTGACCTCGCGGCGGGTCCCGGTGCGATCATCCTCTGCGGCCGGTTCGAGGGATTCGACGAGCGTATCTTCGACGCGCGGCCGATCGAACAGGTCTCGATGGGCGACATCGTCCTGTCGGGCGGCGAGATGGGGGCGCTGTTGCTGCTAGATGCTTGCATTCGGCTGCTTCCCGGCGTAATGGGCGCGGCTTCAAGCGGTGACGACGAATCGTTCGAAAACGGTTTGCTCGAATATCCGCACTATACCCGGCCCGTAAATTGGGAAGGGCGCACGATCCCCGAAGTGCTGCGATCGGGGGATCATGCGAAGATCGCGGCCTGGCGGAAACAACAGGCGGAAGATCACACACGGTTACGCAGGCCGGACCTTTGGGAGCGTCATATCGACGCTCGGGACCGACCTGCCTCTGGCGCGCGGCGAAAAGAAAAGGACTAGAGGACATGAACCTCATCCAGACGATCGAAGCCGAAGAAATTGCCAAAGCGGCAAAGACCATTCCGACCTTCCGCCCCGGCGACACGCTGAAAGTCGGCGTGAAGGTGGTCGAAGGCGAACGCACCCGCGTCCAGAATTTCGAAGGCGTGTGCATTGCACGCTCGAACAAGGGCATGGGCTCCAACTTCACCGTGCGCAAAATGTCGTTCGGCGAAGGTGTCGAGCGCGTGTTCCCGCTCTATTCGCCCAACATCGACAGCATTACCGTCATCCGCAAGGGTGCCGTGCGTCGTGCGAAGCTTTACTATCTTCGTGGCCGCACTGGTAAATCGGCGCGTATTGCGGAGCGCCGCGATTACCGGTCGGAAGCCGGCGAAGGCTAAGGAGAGCTTCTCTCACCCAAAGCCGAAACAGCTTTCCAAAACGACCGGTTCCGCCAACAGGCAGAACCGGTCGTTTTTCATTTGGGCAACCCAAATCATGCAGCAATCAGTGCCATTCCAGCCGACCCGGCGTGCCTTCATCGGCGCGGCGCTGGCGTTCGGGCTGTCGGGCGAAGCGTTGGCCGCGACGAGCGCCCTACGGCTGGTCGCGGCGGCGCGGAAGCAGGTCGGCGTCACGCTGCGCTACGATCCCGCCTACACCCTGCTTCCCTTCCCGAACGGCGATGTCGAGCGCGCGAAGGGTGTGTGCACCGATGTCGTCATCCGTGCGTTCCGCGATGCGCTGGGCCACGACCTGCAGGCCCTTGTAAACGCCGACATGCGCGCCAATTTCGGAGCCTATCCGAAAAACTGGGGGCTGGGGCGCCCCGATCGCAACATCGATCACCGGCGCGTTCCCAATCTCGCGACCTTCTGGCGGCGGCAGGGCGCGGCGCTGCCCGTCACCGACAATCCGGCCGACTGGCGGCCGGGCGACGTCTTCACCGCGCTGGTCGGCGGGCGCTTGCCGCACACCGGCATCGTGTCGGACCGCAAGGATACGACCGGCACCCCGCTCGTCCTCCACAATATCGGTGGCGGCACGCGCGAGGAGGATGCGCTTTTCGACCACAGGCTGACCGGCCATTTCCGCTGGAAAGTCTGACGCAGTTTCAACCGAGTATTTGCACTGAGGAGTGAGGTAATGGGTTATCGTATCGTTGTCGCCGGAGCCACGGGCAATGTCGGGCGCGAAGTGCTCGCAATTCTCGCCGAGCGCGAATTCCCCATCGATGAACTGGCGGCGGTCGCATCGTCGCGCAGCCAGGGCACCGACGTCGAAATCGGCGACAGCGGCCGCACCGTCAAATGCCAGAATATCGATAATTTTGACTGGGCCGGCTGGGACATGGCGATTTTCGCGATCGGCAGCGAAGCGACCGCGATCCACGCGCCCAAGGCGGCTGCAGCAGGCTGCGTCGTGATCGACAACAGCTCGCTCTACCGGATGGACCCCGACGTGCCGCTGATCGTGCCCGAAGTGAACCCCGACGCGATCGACGGCTATAAAAAGCGCAACATCATCGCGAACCCGAATTGTTCGACCGCGCAGATGGTCGTCGCGCTGAAGCCGATCCATGATGTCGCCAAGATCACGCGCGTCGTCGTCTCGACCTATCAGTCGGTGTCGGGCGCGGGCAAGTCGGGCATGGACGAACTGTGGAACCAGACGCGCCAGATCTTCGTTGGCGACGAAAAGGACATCCAGCTCTTCACCAAGCAGATCGCCTTCAACGTCATCCCGCACATCGACAAATTCCTCGACGACGGCTCGACCAAGGAAGAGTGGAAGATGGTCGTCGAGACCAAGAAGATCCTCGATCCCAAGATCAAGGTCACCGCGACCTGCGTCCGCGTGCCGGTGTTCGTCGGCCATTCGGAAGCGATCAACATCGAGATGGAGAATGAGCTGTCGGCCGAAGATGCCCAGCGCATCCTGCGCGAAGCCCCCGGCGTCGTGCTCCACGACAAGCGCGAGGACGGCGGCTACATCACCCCGGTCGAATGCGTCGGCGACTTCGCAACCTTCGTATCGCGCGTGCGTGAAGACCCGACGATCGAAAACGGCCTCAACCTCTGGTGCGTCAGCGACAATCTGCGCAAGGGCGCGGCGCTCAACGCGGTGCAGATCGCTGAACTGCTCGGCCGCCGGCACCTGAAGAAGGGTTGAGCCACCTTAAATTCCGTTCGTGTCGAGCGAAGTCGAGACACACATCGTTGGTGCTTTCCCTCGGGGGCATCTCGACTTCGCTCGATGCGAACGGATAAGAGGGTTGGATGACCAACCCCTACGCCTTCACCCACGCCCTCTGCCGCGCCCCCGCCCCATCGGCGGTGAACGGCATCCGCGCCGATGGCGGTCCCGATCCCGACTTCGCAGGCCTCGCTGCCGAGCATGAGGCCTATGTCGCCACGCTCCGCGACCTCGGCCTTTCCGTCGAAGTCCTCCCGCCGCTCGACGATTTTCCCGACGCGCTGTTCACCGAAGATGTCGCGCTAACCTTTCCCGAGGGCGCGATCCTGCTCCGTCCCGGCGCGCCGAGCCGTGCGGGCGAGATCGACCATATCCGCGAAGCGCTCGCCGCGCGTCATCCTAACCTGCTGGAAATGACGACGGGTCATGTCGACGGCGGCGACGTACTGCGTCTCGCCGACCGCGTGATCATCGGCCTCTCGGACCGCACCGACCGCGCGGGGGCGACGGAGCTGGCCAGATTGCTGGACCGTCTCGGCTATCGCGCCGAGGTCGCGATCACCCCCGCCGGCGTGCTCCATTTCAAGACCGGCTGCAGCCTGATCGACGGAAAGACGATTCTGGCGGTGCCCGCGATGCGCGACTGCCCCGAATTCGCGGGCCTCGAAGTCGTGCTGACTCCAACCGGCGAAGACGGCGCGGCGAACATTCTGCGGGTGCGCGATACGGTGCTTGTCGGCGACCGCTGGCTCGCGACCCAGGCCATGCTTGCGGCGCGCGGCGTTCCGTTCCGCCCGATGGCGACCGAACAGATCGCGCGCATCGACGCAGGGCTCAGCTGCATGTCGCTGCGCTGGTGACGGCAGCGATGCCTATGCCGTCCGCGCAGCGCCGCCTGCTCGGCCTGCTTCTCGCGCTGCTGCTCGTCGCTCAGATCGACCAGCCTTATCCCGAGGTCGCGCTGCTCCAGCATATTCCGACGATGCTGCTGCTCATCGCTTCGCCCGCGCTGCTCCGCCGCTGGCCGTTGTCCACCCCCGCGCTCGCCTGCATCGTCGCCTTCCTCGCGCTCCATACGCTCGGCGGGCGCTATGCCTACAGCAATGTGCCCTATGACGATTGGGCGCGGGCGCTGACCGGCACCAGCCCGTCCGACCTCTTCGGCTGGAACCGCAACCATTATGACCGGCTCGCCCACTTTGCCTTTGGCGCGCTGTCGGTTGTCCCCGTCACCGAAATCGTGCGGCGCTGGGGCGGCCTCGGCGCGCGCGGTGCAGCGCTGGCGGTGCTCGGCTGGGTGCTCGCACTTTCGGCGCTCTACGAGATTTTCGAATGGCTGCTCACCATCCTCGCCGCGGGCGAGACCGCCGACCGCTACAATGGGCAGCAGGGCGATATTTGGGACGCGCAAAAGGATATGGCGCTCGCGGTGCTGGGTGCGATACTGGTGATCGCGTTTCGAGGCAGGAGATAGTCATGCGCAAGTTTACAACTCTCGCGGTGGTGGCGCTGCTCGCCGCGTGCAAACCCGCCGCCGACAAAGCCCCGGCCGACACCGATCCGGTCGCGCCCGCAGTGCCCGAGGCCAAGGCCGACGGTCCCGCCGCCGCGACCACCGCGATAAGCCTCGACGGCGAGGGTCTCCGTTTCGTCGACAAGACCAGCGGCAAGGCCAGCCTGCTCGCCTTCGGCGTGCCGCGGGCTGAGGCCGAAGAGGCGCTCGCGCGCGTCGCGGGCGAGCAGGACGACCGCAGCACGAACGAGGAATGCGGCGCGGGGACGATGGAATTCACCCGCTACGATGCGATGACGCTGAACTTCCAGGGCGGCAAGTTCGTCGGTTGGTTCCTCGGCAACGAACCCGGTGCCGCCACCTATTCGACGATGAGCGGCATCGGCGTCGGCACCACCCGCGCCAAGGCGTCCGAATCGGTGTCGATCGTCGACCTCGAGGACAGCACGCTGGGCGAGGAATTCAGCATCGGCACCGGCGACAAGGTCATCGGCGGCATGTTTGCCGCGCCCGGCGATACGGCGAAGATCGATGCGCTCTTCGCTGGCGCCAACTGTTTCTTCCGTTAATGCCGGTCAGCGACCGGCCGGGAAAAGCGGAGCTATTGCTTTCGACCGGTTACGAAGCTGAACGCCCTCGATTCATGTTCCGCCTGACATCCTTTGTCGTGAACCCAATGCACCCGAAGAGGAGCAGCAGAATCACGGTGGGAGCGGCTGCATGTGAATATTCACCATGGAACAACAAGGTGCCAAAGGCTGCGCCCATTATCAGGCACCCCATCGCAGAGCCGATGAGCCTTGTCGCCGGGCGAACGATGAGGATAGCGACGATGAATTCCAGCGCGCCAGTTACATAGTGAAACCAGTCCGGATAACCCCAGCGTTCATAGTCCGCCTGCACATTATCCGGGGGGAAGATGTTTCCGATGCTTCCCGCGATGAAAAAGATCACCAATGCCCAGACAGTGACGAATTTGAGGATTTTCAGGGTGTCGGTTGCAATGTGCATGTCGGCTCCATCATTGGGCGGAACAGGGTTGCTCCGTCAGACCGACACGGCGCATACAACCTCAACAAATGTTGAGGTCAAGGGGAAAGTCGATGCAGCCGGGTCGGACACTCACCGTCGGGGAAGTCGCGAGGCGAAGCGGGGTCGCGGTCTCCACGATCCACTTCTATGAGCGACAGGGATTGATCGCGAGCTGGCGGACGCAAGGCAATCAGAGGTGATACGATCGCGCGATATTGCGCAGGATTGCGATCATTCGCGTCGCCCAAAAGGCTGGCATACATCTCAAAGCAATGAAGGACTTTCTCGAAACGATCCCGGCAGGATCTACACTGAATGCAGACGACTGGCGCCGCCTTACGCTTTCATGGCAGTCGATGATCGAGGAGCGTATCGAGGCTTTGCGGCAACTTCGGGATAAGCTCGGGAGCTGCATCGGATGCGGTTGCCTTTCTCTAACGGATTGTCCGCTTCGAAATGCGGCCGACCGCTTGGGAAGGGAAGGTCCCGGGGCACGCCTGCTGATACGATAGCCGACCCCGACCTGGCATTCGACCAGCAGCCCTAATGCCCCATATCCGCCGCCGACGCCCGCGGCCCACCCGGCTTCGGCGGGCGTAGCAGCAGCACCAGCGGCACCGACGCCAGCGTCACCCACATCATGGCCCAAAAATCATCGACATAGGCGACCATCGCCGCCTGCCGGTTGATCTCGGCATTGATCATTGCCATCGCCGCATCGCCCGCAACGCCGAAGCGGTCGGCGGTCGACGGGTCGAGCAGGCTCACCGAGCTGCTGGTGACGTGCGCCGCCAGGTCCTCGTGGCTCGTCTGGATGTTCGAACCGAGCAGCGTTGTGACAATCGAGATGCCGACCGACGCGCCGAGGCTGCGAAACAGGTTGAGCAGGCTCGATCCGTCGGTGCGATATTGCGGCTCGATCGTCGCAAAGGCCATGGTGTTGAGCGGGATGAAGATCAGCCCCATGCCGAGCCCCTGCACCAGCCCGCTGATGATCACCGGCTGCATCCCCATCATCAGCGACCAGTGGCTCATCTGCCAGAGCGAATAGGCAGCGATGAGGAGGCCGGTGCCGACCAGCCAGCGCGCATCGATCTTTCCGAGCAATTGCCCGGCGACCCACATGCTCGCGAGGATGCCGACGCCGCGCAGCGCGAGTACGATGCCGGTGTCGATCACCGGCCAGCCGAACAGATTCTGGAGCATCGGCGGCAGCAGTGCCATCGACGCGAACATCACGACGCCGATCACGACCATGAATCCCATCGCGGTGACGAGGTTGCGGTCGGCAAGCATCGCGCGGCTGAACAAGGGCGCACGCGCGGTGAGCATATGAACGACGAACATCCACAGGCAGGACAGGGCGACCCCCAGCTCGATCCAGATCTCGATACTCTCGAACCAGTCCTGATGCGCGCCGCGGTCGAGCATCAGCTGGAGCGCCGCGAGCCCCAGCGCGAGCATCGAAAAACCGAACAGGTCGAAGCGGCGGGTGATCGTTCGGGCCCTGGGCAGCAGTGCCCACATCATCGCGAGGGTGATGAGGCCGACCGGCAGGTTGACATAGAAAACCCAGCGCCAGTTGGCCGACTCGGTCAGCCAGCCGCCGAGAACGGGGCCGAGGATCGGGCCGATCATGATCCCCATGCCCCAGATCGACATCGCGCGCGCATGACGCTCGGGCGGGTTGATGTCGAGCATCACCGACTGCGACAGCGGCCCGATGAAGGCGGCGCTGATCCCTTGCAGGAAGCGGAAGGCGACCATCTGTTCGAGCGACTGCGCCGCGCCGCACGCCATCGAGGTGATGATGAACCCCGCGATCGCGGCGAGGAACAATTCGCGCCGCCCGATGCGGTCGGCGAGCCAGCCGGTGATCGGCATCGCGACTGCCGACGCGAGGATATAGCTCGTCAGCACCCACGTCACTGTCTCACTCGTCGCGCCGAGCGCCGACTGCATATGCGGGATGGCGACGTTGGCGATCGTCGTGTCGAGGATCTGCATGATCGATGCGCCCATCACCGCGACGGTCAAGAGGCCGCGATAACGCACCCGCTCGTGCAGCGGGATCGAATCGTCGTCGGGCAGCGCCGCGGCAGAGGGCCGGCGGGGGACGGCGTTAGTTGCCATGGCTAGCTGAAAGGAGGGGAAGGGCGGGCATCCGGGTTATTTCGTAAACACCCGGACATCAGCCGACAGCCCGGCAATCATGTCGCGCGACGGCTTCTCGTCGAAGGCGATGCGCACGGGAACGCGCTGAGTCACCTTGACCCAGTTGCCGGTGGCGTTCTGCGCCGGCAGCACCGAAAATTCGCTGCCGGTCCCCGCGCCGATCGTCAGCACATGGCCGCGCACCTTCAGCCCCGGATAGGCGTCGAAGCTGATTTCGGCGCGCTGGCCGACGCGCATGTCGGCGAGGTCGGTTTCCTTGAAATTGGCCTCGACCCACGGATGCCCGGTATCGACCAGTGTGACCGCGGGAAGCCCCGCGACCATCATCTGTCCGACCTGCAGCCGGTCCGACTGCGCGATGCGGCCGGCGCTCGGCGCGCGGACCGTGGTGCGGCCGAGATTGACCTCGGCCTGCGAACGCTGGACGCGCGCCGCCTCGACCTGCGGATTGATCCCGCTCGACGGCCCCGCGGCGAGCTTGGTGCGCGCTTCGACGGCGGCGGCTTCGGCCTGGCGCACGTGCTCGCGCGCTTGGGCGACCGCGTGGCGCGATGCGTCATAGGCGGCTTTGGTGGTGAAGCCTTTTTCCATCAACGCCGCCTGGCGACCGAAATTGACCTCGGCAAATTTGACGTCCTCGCGCGCCGCGGCGATGTCGACGCTCGACGTGTTCGCGCTCGCCGACAGATTTCCGACCTCGACCTCGGCCGCGTCGATCGCGGCCGCCGCCTGCGCGACGGTCAGCGCATAGGGTTCGCCGTCGATGCGGAACAGGAGCTGCCCCGCCGCGACCTGTTGGCCGTCGCGCACCGCGACTTCGGTAATCCGTCCGCCGACTTCGGCCGCGACCGACACCTTGTCCATCTGGACATAGGCATTGTCGGTCGACACCGATCCGCCGCTGGTCAGCCACCAGCCGGCGCCCCCGGCGACCAGCGCGAGCGGCAGGCCGAACATCAAAAGGCGCGAGCGCCAGCTCGCCTTCGGACTGGTCTCGGTCGGGGCCGCGGGTGTCGGCGGCAACGGATCGGCCTTCGGCGCCGCTTTGGGCGGCGTCACTTCTTCGGCTTTCGGGCGGGATGGCGAGAGCTGGTCCATCAGGCGGTCTCATTTTCTTTTTGGCAGATACGGCGGGAGAGGTTGGCGCGAACGCGTTCGACCAGGTCGATCAGCTGGTCGCACTCGGCGGCGCTCAGCCCCTCGGTCGCTTCGGCGGTGAGTGCGTCGGCGGTGCTGCGCATGCCGCTGAGCAGCTCGCCTGCGCGCGCGGTCAGGTATAGCTGCCAGGCGCGGCGGTCGGCCGGGTCGGCGCGGCGCTCGACCAACTCGGCTTCGACCAGCCGGTCGACCATCCGCGAGAGGGTGATCGGCTCGACCTCGATCAGCTCGGCCATCGGGCCCTGTCTTATGCCCTCGTGGCGCTTCAGATAGGTGATCAGCCGCCATTGCAGCGCGGTGATGCCGCTGCCCTTCGTGCGCGCATTGAACGCGCGGCGGAAGAGGCGCGCCGAATCGTTGAGCAGGAAGCCGATCGTTTCACTCATATCCTATGATATAATAGCAACTGCTACTATATTCAACAGCTCGTCGTACTGCCAACAATCTCGAATATGGTGTAAAATTTCTTTACACTGCTTGCGTCGGGCGTCTTTTTGGGCAGGATGGCGGCATGAGTCTCAACGCAGACCTCTTCTGGTCCTTTCGTTCGCCGTACAGCTATCTTGCGATCGGCCGTTACCGCGCCCTTGCCGCCAGCCACGACGTGACGATCAATCTGCGCCCCGTCTATCCGCTCGCGATCCGCCAGCCCGATTTTTTCGAGCGTAACCATCCCAACTGGATCAGCTACACGATGCGCGACATGATCCGCGTCGCGCAGTTCCACGGCATCCCCTTCGGCCCACCGCGTCCCGACCCGATCGTCCAGGATATTGCGACGCGCGCGATCGCGGCCGAGCAGCCCTATATCTATCGCCTGACCCGGCTCGGGCAGGCGGCATCGCGCCGCGGCAAGAGCCTCGCCTTCGCGCACGAAACGGGCCAGCTGATCTGGGGCGGCGCGCAGGATTGGCATCTGGGCGACCATCTGGCAGGCGCCGCGCGCCGTGCGGGGCTCGACCTCGCCGAACTCGATGCCGAGGCGGCGGCGGAAGCCGAAGTGCTCGATAATGAAATCGCCGCCAACCAGGTCGCGCTGGAGATCGCCGGCCATTGGGGGGTGCCGACGCTGGTGTTCGAGGGCGAGCCCTTTTTCGGACAGGACCGGATCGAGATGGCGAAGTGGCGCATGGAGCAGAAGGGGCTGCGGCCGCGATGAGCGACCCGCACACTTTCGAAGCGCGCGACGGCGTGCGCCTCGCTTGGCGCGAGCTGGGTGAAGGGCGCCCGCTGCTGCTGCTCCACGGCTTGTTTTCGAGCGGCGAGGTCAACTGGATCAAGTTCGGCACCGCAGCGCGCATTGCGGCGGCGGGTTACCGCGTGATCATGCCCGACCTGCGCGTCCACGGGTCGAGCGACGCGCCGCACGAGGAGGAGTTTTACCCTCCCGACATACTCGTGCGCGACCTCGAAGACCTGATCGCGTATCTGGGACTCAGCGATTTCGACCTCGGCGGCTTTTCGCTCGGCGCGCGCACCAGTGTGCGCGCGGTGGTGGCGGGGATGAAACCGGGCCGGCTGATTTTGGGCGGCATGGGGCTCGGCGGGCTCGCCGGCTGGCAAAAGCGCGGGCGGTTTTTCCAGCGCGTCATCGCCGAATATGAAACGGCGAAGCGCGGCGACGACACCTGGCTGTCGATCCAGTTCATGAAAACGATGAAGGTCGACCGCATTGCCGCGGGGCATCTGCTCGATAGCTTCACCGACACCCCGCCCGAGGCGCTGGCGGCGCTGACCATGCCGGTGCTCGTCGTGTGCGGCGCCGATGACCAGGACAATGGCTCGGCGCCCGACCTGGTCGCCGCGCTCGCCGATGCGCGGCTCGCGACGATCCCGGGTACGCATATGTCGAGCGTGACCCAGCCCGAACTGGGCGAGGCGATCGCGCTTTTCCTGACGGCTTGACCCGGCCCCCGGCGCGCGCCAATCTGCTGGCATCGCGCCGAAGAGCGCAGTCAGAACATTCCAGAGGACCCACCCCATGAAAGCCATGATTTCAAGCTTGTCGCTTGCCCTGTCGCTCGCCGTCGCGGCGCCAGTCGCCGCTCAGACGGCACCTGCTGCACCCACCGCCGCCGACGCCGATGCCTTCATCGCCGCCGCCGAGAAGGACCTGTTCGATTATACGGTCGAGGCGAGTCAGGTGAACTGGGTCAACAGCACCTATCTGACCGAAGATACCGATGCCATGGCGTCGCGGATCAACGCCGTGGGCACCGAGAAGTCGGTGAAATATGCGCTCGAAGCCGCCAAGTATAAGGATGTTGTGGGGCTGAGCGCCGACACCAGGCGCAAGCTCGACATCTTGCGCACCGGCCTTGTCCTGCCCGCGCCGACCAAACCCGGCGCGGCGACCGAACTCAACCAGATCGCGACCGACCTGCAATCGCAATATGGCAAGGGCCGCGGGACGCTGAACGGCAAGGAAATATCGGGCTCGGACATCGAGGCCGAGATGGGCAACCTCAAGAACACGCCCGCGCAGTTCGCCGAAATGTGGACGAGCTGGCACGACAATGTCGGCGCGCCGATGAAGGATGACTATGCCCGCATGGTCGGCATCGCCAACGAGGGCGCGAGGGAACTGGGCTTTGCCAACACCGGCGCGATGTGGCGGTCGGGTTACGACATGTCGCCCGAGGAGTTCGCCAAGACGACCGAGCGATTGTGGCAGGAAGTGAAGCCGCTCTACATGGCGCTCCACACCTACACGCGCTGGAAACTCAACGAGAAATATGGCGACGCGGTGCAGCCCAAGACCGGCCCGATCCGCGCCGACCTGCTCGGCAATATGTGGGCGCAGGAATGGGGCAATATCTACCCGCTCGTTGCGCCCGCGGGATCGGGCGACCTTGGTTACGACGTCGGGGACCTGTTGACCGCGCAGGGCAAGACCCCGCTCGACATGGTCAAGGCGGGCGAGAATTTCTATTCGTCGCTCGGCATGGCGCCGCTGCCCGAAACCTTCTGGAAGCGCAGCCAGTTTCTGAAGCCCGCTGACCGCGAGGTCATCTGCCATGCCTCGGCGTGGGATGTCGACAACAAGGACGATATCCGCATCAAGATGTGCATCAAGGTGAATGCCGACGACTTCACCACCATCCACCACGAACTCGGCCACAATTATTACCAGCGCGCCTATAACAAGCAGCCGTTCCTCTATCTGAACGGCGCCAACGACGGCTTCCACGAGGCGATCGGCGATTTCGTCGCGCTGTCGATCACCCCGCAATATCTTGTCGACATCGGCCTGCTCGACAAGGCGAAGGTGCCGAGCGCCGACAAGGACACCGGCCTGTTGCTGCGGCAGGCGATGGACAAGGTCGCGTTCCTGCCCTTCGGCCTGCTCGTCGACCGCTGGCGCTGGGGCGTGTTCGACGGCTCGATCAAGCCCGCCGATTACAACAGCGCGTGGACGCAGCTGCGCACGCAATATCAGGGCATCGTCCCGCCTGCCGCACGTCCGGCGAACGCCTTCGACGCGGGCGCCAAATTCCATATCCCCGGCAACACGCCCTACACCCGCTATTTCCTTGCGCGCATCCTGCAGTTCCAATTCTATGAAGCGGCGTGCAAGCAGGCGGGATGGAAGGGGCCGCTCCACCGCTGTTCCTTCTATGGCAACAAGGAAGTCGGCGCGAAGCTGAACGCGATGCTCGAAATGGGCGCGTCGAAGCCGTGGCCCGATGCGCTCGAAGCCTTTACCGGCAACCGCGAAATGTCGGGCAAGGCGATGGCCGACTATTTCGCGCCGCTCAAGAAATGGCTCGACGAACAGAATAAGGGCAAGCCGTCGGGGTGGTGAGCGAGACGCCGGCGGTGGGGTTCAATCGCGAGCGCTATCTTCGCCGGATCGGCGCCGCGGCCCCGGCCCGGCCCGATCTGGCGACGCTCGGCGTCCTCGTCCGCGCGCATCTGGCGCATGTTCCTTTCGAAAACCTCGATGTGCAACTCGGCCGGGTTCCGCCGGTCACGGTCGATGGCATCTTTGACAAGGTGGTCGACCACGGGCGCGGCGGCTGGTGTTACGAACTCAACACCCTGTTCGGCGTCCTGCTTGCCGATTTGGGCTATGCCGTCACCCGGCTGAGCGGCGACGTCCGGCGCGGCGGCGACGTACCCGAGCGTCGCGGCAACCATCTGTGCCTGCGGATCGATCTCGATCGGCCCTACCTCGTCGATGTCGGTTTCGGCGGGTCGTTGACGGCGCCGCTCGCGATCGCGGCTGGAAGCTGCATCGATGGACCCTATGCGATCAGCCTGGCGGACGTCGGGGACGATGGCTGGACCTTTGACGAAATGGTCGGCGACGGTGCGCCCTTCGGCTATGATTTTTCCACCGGACCTGCCGATGAAGGCGTCCTCGATGCCATGCGATCGGCGCTGGCGCGCGAAGACTGGTCGCCGTTCGTCCAGAATCTGGTGATGCAGGTGCGCCGCGGCGATGCGCACTCGACGCTGCGGGGCCGCGTGCTCACGCATCTGACGCCCGCGGGAAAAACGAAGCAACTGCTTGGCTCGGCCGACGAGATGGCGGTGGTCGGGCGCGACATTTTCGATATCGAAATGCCCGAGATCGATCGGCTGTGGCGCCGTGTCGTCGATCGCCATGACCAGCTGTTCGGGGGCGGCTGACCGGGCGAGGGCTTCAGCTCTTTGCTTCCACGGTCTGCTTGAAGCGGGCGAGCTTTGCGCTCGCCGCGGCGGCATGGGGACCGATCCAGCGGTCGTGGATATCCTGGATCGGTATCGCGTTGAGGTGGTTCCAGCGCTCGCGGCCGCGACGCTCGGCGATCAGCAGGCCGGCATCCTCCAGCACCTTTAGATGCTGCATCACCGTGCAGCGGTCGATGTTGGCGAAGTTGCCGCACAGCGTGCCGGTGGTGAGCGGCTGGTCCTTGAGCGTGTCGAGGATCTGACGGCGGATGTGCGATGCCAGCGCCTTGAAAACACGGTCATATTCTTCGTGGATTGACATGTTATAAATATATAACATAATGACGGGGAATCAAGTGGAGAGTGTCGATGGAACTGAAATTTCGAGTCGCGGCGCGGATCGCGAAGCCGGTGCATGAGGTGTTCGAGGCGGTCGCCGACCCCGACAAGCTGTCGCACTATTTCACCACGGGCGGCGCGAAGGGCCAGCTCGAAACCGGCGCCACGGTCGAGTGGGATTTTCACGATTTTCCGGGGGCTTTTCCGGTCTATGTGATCGAGGTGGTTCCCGACGAGAAGATCGTGCTCGAATGGCAGGCGTACGAGGGCGAGGCGCCGAACCTCGAGGGCGGCGAGCTGAAGGACAGCGACTATCGCACCAAGGTGACGATGAGTTTCAAGGAGCTCGACGACGGGCGCACGCTGGTCGAGATCGCCGAGGAAGGCTGGCGCGAGAATCAGGGCGCGCTCAGCGCCTCCTATGGCAATTGCCAAGGGTGGTCGCAGATGCTTTGCGCGCTGAAGGTGTGGGTCGAGCATGGGATCAATTTGCGCGAGGGGATGTATAAGTGAGGCATAGGGCCCTCACCCGCTGCGACTAGCGAGCAAGCTCGCAAGTCTCGCTGCCCTCTCCCCCAAGGGGAGAGGGTTTCAGTCGGGATATTCGAAGCGCAGCGGGCGCGAGCCGATCGGCGCGCCGGTGTTGGCGTCGACGACCACCGGCCGGACGACTCCGCCTGTCTTCACGTCGAAGTGCTGGCTGAGCGCGCCGGCGCCATTATATTTCCGCCCCCACGCGCCGATCGCCATCAGGATCGGCAAGAAGTCGCATCCCGCATCGGTCAGCACATATTCGTCGCGCGGCGGGCGCTGGCTGTAGCGCCTTTTCTTCAAGAGCCCCGCCTCAGTGAGCGCGGCAAGCCGCCGCGACAATATGTTCGGCGCGATGCCGAGGCTCGTGCGCAGCTGTTCATAGCGGGTCAGCCCACGCTCGACGTCGCGTAGCACGAGCATGCTCCAGCGGTCGCCCACGCGGGTCAGACCGCGGTCAACGGGGCAGGTGCCCAAAATTTCTTTCTCGCCGGTCATTGAAGTCATATGGGGCAGTCACTATCATTTTGCAAGCGACCCGCTCTTGGGCCGCTTGCAGGAGCAATGACATGACTTCTCCCAACCTTGGAACGGCCCTCATCACCGGCGCCTCGACCGGCCTCGGTGCCGTTTATGCCGACCGCCTCGCGAAGCGCGGCCACGACCTCATTCTCGTCGCTCGTAACGGCGCGCAGATGGAGGAGCTCGCCGCGAAGCTGCGCGCCGACACCGGCGTCGCGGTCGACGTGATCGCCGCCGACCTCACCAAGAGCGACGATGTCACCCGCATCGAACAGCGGCTGATCGACGACGCCGGCATCGCCCTGTTCGTGAACAACGCCGGCATGTCGCTGAACGGCGGCACGCTCGAAAACAGCGCTGCCGAGGTCCAGACGATCATCGCGCTCAACATCACCGCCGCCGCGCGGCTCGCGATCGCGGCGGGCAAGGCGTTCGGCGCGCGCGGCAAGGGCGCGATCGTCAACATCGCCTCGGTCCTCGCGCTTGCGCCCGAAGCCTATGAAGGCGTGTACAGCGGGTCGAAGGCGTTCCTGCTCAACCTTAGCCTTTCGCTGGCGAACAGCCTTCGCGAACAGGGTGTGACGGTGCAGGCGGTGCTCCCCGGCGCGACGCGTACCGAAATCTGGGAACGCTCGGGCAAGGATATCGACGCCTTCCCGGCCGAGATGGTGATGGACGCGGGCGATCTGGTCGATGCGGCGCTGCTCGGCTTCGACCGCGGCGAGGACGTGACGATCCCGCCGCTCGCCGACGAAGGCCAGTGGGATGCGTATCACGCAGCGCGGCTCGCGATGGGGCCGGGATTGTCGCGCCGCGACGTCGCCGAACGTTACCGGGTGACCGAAGCGGTTTGAAATCCCATTGGGTCCCCCGTGAAGGCGGGGAACCATATCGTGGTGTCGGATTTGGGGTGGACAATCAATCGACGTTCGACGCCGCCCTGGCATCATCCACACCCCGTTTTAATTACCCATGCGGGATGCGCAGCGGTACTGGCCGCGGAGCCGAAAAGCGGCCGGCCCCCGCCACCATCCGGTCGAGATCGGAAGGGCCGGTTGGCGTATCTGACAACACATTGGAAACGATAACAAAGTGACTTTTCACGCTCGATCCAATGTGTCACTATATCATCGCTATGATATCGGTAGCGGGGCGGCTGCGATGAGATCCCGAGAATATCTGGCGCAACCTTCTCTTCCGCATTTTCTCGACCGCATTTTTTGGAATTTGGCTGCACGGCGCGCGGACGCGTTGCGATGACGCGCGCTAGGACAAGGGCGTCAGGCACGGCACCGGCAAGGCGTCGCGCCGTACAGTTTCAATCGATAGAATAATAAGGATCAAGTTATGACGTAGCTATATTTTAGATAAACATTCAGATTTTGTCGATCCTTTATATAAAGGCGATATAACTCTTTAGCACTACTAGCTAAAGAATGGGAAATCTGTATTTATAGAGGAGTATTTTAAGTATATATTAAGTATCTTTTTTAAAAAATATATTTGACGGCCCCAATATCATTACATATCTCTATCTATATGAAATATCGTGATTCGATAATTTACAAGTATGTAAATTACACTTTTTTACAATTATGTAAATAGCTTGGTATTTCAGTAAAAATAGGGGTCGCGATATGAAATATGAGAGAGAGATCTATAATAGGCAGACAGGAAGCCGGACGCTTTCGGCGCGGAAGAGGCTGCATATTCTCATTGCGGGTCTGATGATCGCCTGTGTAGCGAGCGCGCCCGCGTCGGCGGCGCCCACTGCGCCCCCGCCGGCTCGGACGGCGCCCGACGCCGTGTCACCGGGCGCGCGCGTGTTCGCCGAACAGGCAGGAAAACTCGGGGCACAGAAGTGCGCGCGCCTTTATTCGGTGCTGGGCGACTTGGTGTCCCAGGGCGCCGATTATGCGGTTCGTACCGAAACCAATAAGCAAGCGCCCGACGCGCATCACATCCAAGGGGCGGTCGGGATGACCTATAATCTGCCCGATCTGAAGGGACAGGCGGCGGGTCTGGTCTTCGCCGCGCCCGTGGCGAACGGTTGTGAAGGCCATTTCGTGCGCATCGCGCCATTTCAGAAACCTTGCCAGCAGGTCGTGAAAGACCTGCCGGCGGGGAGCGTTGCCGCAGCCAATTTGTCGGGCGTTCCGGTCTACCAGCTCGGCGGCGGCCAGGGGCAGGCGCTGATGATCGCGAGCGGCGCAAGCTGCGTGGTCGTTACCGTCACGCCGGGTAGCGAGGCACTCTAGACAGAAGCCGTCAGCCAGCGCCTGCGGGCGCTGCTGCAGAATTCTTCAATCACACATTGCGGGCTCCGGACGTGCGTCACCGCGCGATGGTTCTCTGCACCTTTTCAGCACCCGATCCATGGATCGGATCGGGCCAGAGCAGGAGAAATATCATGGGCAATATCGAGACTGCATCGAACGGACGGCGCAACGCGGAATTGGCGCAAAACTGGACGCCGGGTGCGAATGGCATGGGCTGGTCGCAGCGGCGCCGGCTGATGGCGGTGCTGCGCCGCGCGCACCGCGTGTTGGGCATGAAGCGCGACACGCTGGGGCTGGGCGCGCTCGGCGGCGGCAGCCGCGCAGCGCTGCTCTCATCGGTCGGTCCTGCCGGCCTGATCGGCGGTCTCGCGGTGATCGCGGCGGGTGGCATAGTCGCGCCGGCCTTTGCGCAATATCAGGCCGGCGGCGGTTCGGCGACGGCTCCCAACTCCATCGCCATCGGCAACGCGTCGGCATCCGGATCAGGCTCGATTGCCGAGGGCGTCAACGCCAATGCCGGCGCCACCAACGCCGTCGCGATCGGCGTAGGGTCGATCGCATCGGAGGTCAACACGATCTATCTCGGCGCGCGCACGGTGCCCGGCACGGGTGCCACGGGGCCCGGAGCTATCGCAATCGGCACGGACGTAACAGCAAGCGACTCATGGGCCGTTGCGATCGGGCTTCAGAGCGCAGCCTCAGGCCCGGGCGCTGTAGCACTGGGCCGCCTCAGCATAGCGTCAAACAGTGCCGCCACGGCCGTTGGCAACCGCGCCCAGGCGACGGGGAACAGCGCGACCGCACTCGGTGCGGAGGCCTTGGCCATTGGTACAAGCACCGTTGCCGTGGGCCAAGGTGCCGGCGCCGGATCTACCACTGGCAATGCCAGCTCCGTTGCGGTTGGCATTGCTGCCGGCACACTCGTTCAAGGCGCGCAGAATACCGCGTTGGGCGGTGGCATCGCCAGTGTGATGCGAGGCGCCGGTTCCGGCGTCACGGGGACGCGCAATATCGCCCTCGGGACCGGCGATGGCACCGTTGCCTACGATGCTAGCCTGTCGGCCTCCGCAGGCAGCCTGGTTACGGGCAGCGACAATGTCGCGATCGGAACCAATGCCGGCATCGGCGTCGCCGCCAACGGCACGACATCGATCGGCCACAATGCCCTGGCCAGCCAGACTAATGGCACTGCCATAGGCTTTGGAGCAACCGCTACAGGCGTGAACGCCGTGTATCTGGGCGGGCGCACTGGCGCCGGAACGGGTGCTCTCGCTCAAAGCGCCATTGCCATCGGGACAGACGTGACGGCAAACGTGGCCGACGCCACCGCGATCGGACGCCAAAGCGTGGCATCGGCGCAGTTCGCCGTTGCGATCGGGGTAAATTCCCGTGCGTCGGGCATAAGCTCGTCAACACTCGGTCCCAATGCAAATGCTTCGGGTAACTTCGCGCTGGCGCTGGGCAATGCTGCTGTGTCGAGCGGAATTGGCTCGATCGCGATCGGGTCGGGCGCCGAAGGTACGGACATCGCCGCTGTAGCGCTCGGCAATGGTACCCGTGCGACCCTCGCGCGATCGACCGCGCTGGGGGTTAGCGCTTTGGCGAGCGGGGCGAGCGCGCTGGCCATGGGCGACACCGCGAATGCGAGCGCCCAGAATGCGATTGCTGCCGGAACGAACGCCGTCGCCAATTCCGCGGACTCGGTCGCCATCGGCACCAACACCACGGCCACCGGCGGCAAGGCGGTGGCGATCGGCGCCGGCAACGTCGCCAATGGCGACGGTGCCGTGGCGATCGGCGACCCCAGCACCGCGACCGGCGACGGCGCGATCGCGCAGGGCAAGGATAATACCGCCACCGGCAATGGGTCGGTCGCAATGGGTAATACCAATATGGTCGGTGGCGGCGGACAGGCAATCAGCACGCCCGGCACGGCGGCGCAGGGCGCGGTCGGCATCGGCTATCAGAACACCGTCATCGGTCAAGGCTCGGTCGCGATCGGCAGCACCAGCAGCGCACTGGCGGCGGGCGCGGTGGCGTTCGGCGACACGGCGGTCGCAAACAATGCCGGCGACGTGGCGCTGGGCTCGGGCAGCGTGACCGACGTAGCGGTTGCGACAACGAACACCACGATCAACGGCACCAACTATGCCTTCGCCGGCACCACCCCGACCAGCACGGTGAGCGTGGGCGCGGCGGGTACCGAGCGCACGATCACCAATGTCGCGGCGGGCCGGATTAATGGCGGCTCGACCGATGCGATCAACGGCTCGCAGCTCTTCGCGACCAACCAGGCGGTCAGCACGTTGTCGAACACGCTCAACGCGACCGCCATCCACTATCTCAGCATCAACGACGGCGGCGTCACTGGCGGCAATTTCAACAATAACGGCGCGACCGGGCTGAATTCGATCGCCATGGGCGTGAATGCGGCTTCGCAGACGACGAGTAGCGTCGCCATCGGCAATGGTGCCTTCAACCAGCTTCCGGGGGCGGGAGCCGCCACCGATCAGATTGCGATCGGCACATCGGCGCGCACTTTCAGCGGTAACTCGATCGCCATCGGTGGCCAATCCTCCTCGCTCGGCTCGAACGCGATCGCGCTCGGCGCGGCGGCGTCGGGAACCACCTCCTATGCCATTGCCATCGGCTCCGGGCCGGCGGCCGGCGCCAGCGCAACCGGCATCGGGGCCATCGCCATCGGTGGCGGTGGCGGAACGGTGCCGACCGGTACTCCAGCCTCCGCAACCGCAGCACGCGCGATCGCGATCGGGCAGAATACGACTGCCGGTTTCACGAATTCGGTCGCCGTGGGCAACCGGTCCACGGTCGGCAGCGCCTCCTCGGTGGCTTTGGGTGACACCGCCAGCACCGGCGCTACCGGCGCAAACGTCGCCATCGGTAATCTGAGCACCGCCAATGCCGGCACTGCCGCCGGCGGCGCGGTGGCGATCGGACGCTCCAACACTGCGTTCGGCGACGGCGCGGTGTCGATCGGCGATCCGAGCTTTGCCAGCGGCACCGGAGCCTTCACCGGCGGCGCGAACAACATCGCCAACAGCGACGGAACCGCGACGGCCACCGCCGCCAACCAGGCCAGTGGCGCAGTCGCGATCGGCAACAACAACCGCGCGATCGGCCAGGGCAGCGTCGCGCTCGGCAACGGCTCGACCGCCGGCGCGGCCGGGCTCGCCGGGAATGTCGCGCTTGGCAACGGCGCGACCGCCACGGCAAGCGCGGGCGATGTCGCGCTCGGCTCGGGCAGCACGACGCTGGCCGCCGTGGCGACCACCAGCGCCACGATCAACGGCACCAACTACGCTTTCGCAGGCACCGCACCAACGAGTACGGTGAGCGTCGGCGGCGCTGGCACCGAACGGACGATCACCAACGTCGCCGCCGGACGGATCAGTGGCGGGTCGACCGACGCGGTCAACGGCTCGCAGCTGTTCGCGACCAACCAGGCGGTGGACAGCCTGGGCACCCAAGTGAACCAGAATACCACCGATATCACCAATCTCGATGGCCGCGTCACGACGGTCGAGGGCGATGTCACCAACCTCAACAACATGATCACCAACATCAACACCGGCGCGGGGATTAAATATTTCCACGCCAATTCGGCGCTGGCGGACAGCCAGGCGCTGGGGACGGATTCGGTGGCGATCGGCCCGAATGCGGTCGCCAACAACGCCGGGGATGTCGCCCTGGGCAATGGCTCGACGACCGACGTTGCGGTGGCAACCACCGGAACGACGATCGGCGGAACCAACTACGCCTTCGCGGGCGTAGCGCCGACGTCGACGCTGAGCATCGGCGCGCTGGGTGCCGAGCGCACGATCACCAATGTGGCGGCGGGCCGGCTTAATGGAAGTTCGACCGATGCGGTGAACGGATCGCAGCTGTTCGCGACGAACACGCAGGTGACCCAGAACACGACCGACATCGCCAACCTCGATGGCCGGGTGACAACGGCAGAAGGCGATATCACCAATCTCGACGGACGGGTGACCACGGTCGAGGGCAGCCTCACCAATCTCGGCGACGCGATCACCAACATCGCCGGCGATACCTCGACCGCTTACACCGACGCGAATGGCGATGGCATTCGCTATGCGCGCACCAATGAAACCGGCCTCGCGGAAACCGATGCCTTCGCACAAGGGGTCGGTTCGACCGCGCTCGGCTATCAGGCGGCCGCTACCGGCGCGAATACGGTCGCACTCGGCCGTGACAGCCAGGCCACCGTCGATGGGTCGTTGGCGCTCGGTTCGGGCTCGGTCGCCGACCGCGCGATCGCGCCGGTCAGCGGCACGATCCCGGCGGGCATCGGCTTCGTGCCCTATAATACCACCGACGCGACCCTGTTGGGCGCGGTCTCGGTCGGCAATGCGGCGACGAACGAATATCGCCAGATCACCAATGTCGCCGACGGCACGGCGGCACAGGACGCCGTAACGCTGCGCCAGCTTCAGGGTGCGATCTCGTCGGTTTCGGTGACGCCGATCCAATATTTCCACGCCAATTCGAGCGCCGTCGACTCGCTCGCGGCGGGCGCGGAATCGATCGCGGTCGGCCCGACCACGGTGGTCAATGGCGACAATGGCATCGGCATCGGCAATGGCGCGATTGTCGACCAGACCGCACCGGGAGGTACGGCGATCGGCCAGAACGCCCGGGTCAGCCAAGCCGACGGCATCGCCTTCGGCACCAACTCGATCGCAAACGGCATCCAGTCGATCGCGATCGGCCCCGGCGCCAACGCGAGCTTTGCGGGCAGCGTCGCGCTCGGCGCGGGCGCGACGACGAGCGTTGGATCGCGGACCGGCTATGCGGGTTATGGCCTCGCCGCGCCGCAAAACTCGGCGGGCGAGGTGTCGGTGGGCAGCGCAGGGGCGGAGCGGCAGCTCACCAATGTCGCCGCGGGCTCGGCGCCGACCGATGCGGTGAATGTCAGCCAGCTCAACCAGGTGGCCCAGAATACCGCCACTAGCCTGGGTGGCGGGGCATCCTATGATGCGACCACCGGAGCCTATACGGGGCCCACCTATAATGTGGGCGGAAACACCTACAATAATGTCGGCGATGCGCTCGGTGCGCAGACTACGGCGGTCACCAATCTCGATAATCGTGTGACCGTGGTTGAGGGCAACGTCACCAACCTTGGCGACAGCGTGGCGGCCGGTCTGGGCGGAGGATCCACCTATAATTCGACCACCGGAACGGTGACGACCGCGCTGAATGTCGGCGGCAACACCTATGGCAGCGTCAACGATGCCCTTCAGGCGCTGAATACGACGGCCAGCGCGGGCTGGAATATCTCGGCGAATGGCGGCCCGGCGACGAACGTCCCGTCGAACGGCACGCTCAACGTATCCGCGGGTTCCAACACCGTAGTGACGCTGAACGGTAATCAGCTGCAGATCGCGATGGCGGACAATCCGACGTTCAGCGGGGTCGTCAATGCCAATGGCGGCCTGACCGTCGGCGCCAACACCAGCGTCAACATGGGGGGCAATGTCGTCCAGAACGTCGGAGCGGGCGCGGTGAACGCCACCTCGACCGATGCGGTGAACGGCTCGCAGCTCTACCCGATCCAACAGCTGGCCAGTAATTCGGTGCAATATGATGCGGCCGGCAACTCGGTCACGTTCAATCCGGGCGGATCGGCCACCACACTGCACAATGTCGCGGCCGGCGTCGCCCCCACCGATGCCGTCAATGTCCAGCAGCTTGGTGACGGTCTCGCCGAGACGCTTGCCTCGGCCAATGCCTATACCGACTCGCGGCTTGTAGGCATCGAGTTCGACTTGACCCGGGCGCGGCGCGACGGCTTCGCCGGGACGGCGGGCGCGCTTGCCGCCGCGGGGCTTCCGCAGGCCTTCGAACCCGGTCGCGGGATGCTCGCCTTCGGCGCCGGAACCTACCGCGGGCAATCGGCATTCGCACTCGGCTTGTCGCGAGTGTTGGATGACGGCCGCACCGTCATCAAGGCCGGAGCGACCTACGACACGCAGCAGCGCGCCGGCGCCAATGTGGGCGTCGGGTTCCAGTTCTGATTTCGTTCCTCATCGATCGCTCTTTCCTCAAGGAGGATGTTATGAAAACCAAGTTTTTCGCTGCCCTTTGCCTTTCGGGCGCATGTTTGACGAACCCGGCCGTGGCTTCTGAAGATAGCCCTTCGCCCGCATCGTCCGCTTCAACCTATCAGGCGACGGTCGATCCCGCAGCCTTTCGGCCGGTGGTGCTGGAGCACAAGAAGCTGGGCGTCACCACCACCCCGGCCACGATCCGGCTGATCACGCCCGGCGTCGACAAATTCAGCATCTATCCGTTGATCGGCGCGCCGCATTTCGCGGAAGGGATCACGCGGCGATGGAATTACGTTCTTTTCTTTCCCGCCGCGCCGGGAAGCACGGAACGGGTGCGTTGCCGCATGGAAATCCGTTTCGAGCGCCCGCGCGGTCACTATAGCGTCGTGGTGTCCGAAGTCGTGTGGCAGGACCAATCCTGCGCGGACCGGGTTGCGGCAGCAAGCTGATTGGGCAAGAGGTGGCGTCATGCGCATAATCATTCTGTTCGCCGCCTCCGCTTTCACCTTCGCCAGCGTCACAGCGTCGGCGCAGACCTTCGGTCCAGCGATCCAAGGCCTTTGTCTGCTCTCGCGCAATGGCGCCATCGGTGCATCCCGCGCGGGCCAGTCGATGCAGGCACAGCTCAAGCAGATGCAGGGTGCGCTATCGGGCGATCTCGCCCGACAGCGCTCCTCAATCGATCAACAACGCCGAACGCTTGAGGCGCGGCAGAATTCGACGGCGCCGATCGAATATCAGCGTCAGCTTTCCGCGCTCAACCAGCAGGCCCAGGCGATTGAGCAGCAGCAAAATGTGCGCTTCATCGCCGCGCAGACGCGGGGCCAGCAGCAGATCGACCAAGCGCTGGGCACGGCGCTGGGCCGCATCGTCACCCGCGCCAATTGCAGCGTCGTGCTCGAACGCGATAATTCTTATGGCTGGAATAACGCGATGGACATCACGCCTATCGTCGCCCGGGAAATGGACAGTTTGCTTCAAAGCGTCACGCTGCAATGACCGGCTTGCAGCCATCGTTGGCGTTGAATCCCGTCAGCTTTAGGCATCCGCATCGCTCAACGCTGCATGCCACCCGGGCGCCAGCTTCAGCATAGCTAGATCGCGATTTCAAGCGAGTTAACCCAGTGGCAACGTCAGCTCGCTGGGTCCCCGCTTTCGCGGGGATGACGATGTAGGAAGTGGCGCGGCTACCGCTGGCCGAAAGCGGCGGCCGTCATCAGCGGAATGGCGGCTCATTAAACGCGCGCAGCTTGCGGCTGTGGAGTTTGGCGCCCTCGTCGCGCATCGTCTCGCAGGCGCGGATACCGATCTGAAGGTGGGCGGCGATCGCTTCTTCGTAAAAGCGGTTCGCCTGGCCGGGTAGCTTGAGTTCGCCGTGGAGCGGCTTGTCGCTGACGCAGAGCAGCGTGCCGTAAGGCACGCGGAAGCGGTAGCCTTGCGCGGCGATCGTGGCGCTTTCCATATCGATACCGATCGCGCGCGACTGCGAGAAGCGGAGCGCCGAGTCGGTGTAGCGCAGTTCCCAGTTGCGGTCGTCGGTGGTGACGACGGTGCCGGTGCGCATGCGTTTCTTGAGGTCGGCGCCGGTGGCGCCCGACACGCCTTCGGCAGCGCTGGCGAGCGCCTGCTGGACTTCGGCGATCGGCGGGATCGGGATTGCGACCGGCAGTACCGCGTCGAGGATATGATCGTCGCGAAGATAGGCGTGCGCGAGCACATAGTCGCCGATGCGCTGGCTGGGGCGGAGTCCGCCGCAGTGGCCGATCATCAGCCACGCCTCGGGGCGCAGCACCGCCAGGTGATCGCAGATCGTCTTGGCGTTCGAGGGGCCGACGCCGATGTTGACGAGCGTGATGCCGCCGCCGTCGGGGGCGATCAGGTGATAGGCGGGCATCTGGTGCCGCCGCCATGCGCTGTCGGCGACGAGTGCGCTCGCGTTGACCCCCGGCTGGTCGACGTAGAGGCCCGCGGCGCCGGCGAGCGCGGTGTAGCGGCCCTGCCCGACCTGCGATCCCGCCCAGGCGACGAATTCGTCGACATAGCGATGATAGTTGGTGAACAGGATATAGCGCTGGAAATGCTCGGGCGCGGTGCCGGTGTAATGGCGGAGGCGCGCGAGGCTGAAGTCGGTGCGCAGCGCGTCGAACAGCGCGAGCGGCTGCGCCGCCGACGGATCGGCGCCGAACAATCCGTCAGCCAACTCGTCGCCGATGTCAGCGAGCTCGGTCGTGGGAAAGTGGCGCGCGAGTTCGAGCGGCGTGACCCCGCCCATGTCCGATCCGTCGCTGGCGTCGAGCACATAGGGGAAGGGGATTTGCTGTCCCGTACGCGTGACCTCGAGCGTGATGTCATAATGCCGCGCGAGAAGGGTGAGCTGGTCGCGCAGATAGTCGGCGAACAGATCGGGGCGGGTGACCGTGGTGACGAACTCGCCTGCGCGCTCGAAGCGGCCGAAGGACAGATTATGTCCCTTCTGGCCTTCGCGCTGTTCGCCGGTGGTCGTGAGACGGATTGCCGGATAGTCGAACAGCCCGGTCGCGGCCGCGTCGGCGGGGGGCAGCGTGCGGTCGTGAACATAGGCGGCGATCGCGGATTTGAGCGCGGTGACCGAGGCGCGGAACTTGGCTTGCAGTTCGGCGATGACGCCCTCGACGAGAGCGGTAGGGTCGGCGATGTCGGGTTGATTTGATGATGATGTCATCGCGTCGCTGTTGCACGAAATTATGACAAAAGGGAAGGGGACGCGGAATGATGGCGGCGCGGCCTTTCGGGCCGCGCCGCCTCCCCTTTTGTTACATCTTGAAACTGGCGCGGACGTAATAATAGCGTCCGGGCAGATCATAGGCGGTCGGATCGAAATTATTGATGTCGCAGCTGATGCAGCCCGGCGCCTTGACGTTGAACAGATTGTTCACGCCGAGCGCGAAGCCGAAGGCCTCGGGATCCTCGGCCGGGAACCAGCGCAGCTGGAAGTCGGTGTAGAAACGCGCCTTCAGCCTGTTGTCGTCGGCCAGCGGCTCCCTGATCGCCGAAACATAACGGCCGGTCAGCGTCGCGCCGATCGACGTGCCGTCCCAATCGAGGATGCCGACCGACTTCCATTTGGGGAAGGCCTGGCTGGGACTGCCCTGTTCGGTCCCCTCGCGGCTGACGACCAGCGGGCCGTCGGCGGTCGGCACGATCACGTCATACTGGGTGAGGAAGGTGTTGTTCCAGGTGAAGCCGAACCGGCCGGCGGAGGTTTTCTGTGTCCGGTAGGTCAGGTTGGCGTCGATGCCCTTGGTACGGATGCCGGCGATATTCTGGAGCAGCCCCTCGACGAAGGTCAGCTGTCCTCCGCCCGCGCGGGTGACCAGCGCGCAGGCGTCGGCATCATTCTGCGCGACACACTGGCCCAGCGTGATTTCGGCATTCACCGACTGGATCGCCCCCTTGATCTTGATGTCATAATAATTGGCCTCGATCGACAGGCCGGGGATGAAGGCGGGACTGTACACGCCGCCGAAAATCCAGCTCTTCGAACTTTCGGCCGCCAGATCCTCATTGCCGCCGACGAGCACCGAGATCTGCGGATTGGCCTGGGCATAACCGGCCGCGGGAACCCCTTGCGCTATGCAATTGGCGCGGATCGTCGTGTTGTTGTTCCAGTTCTGGCCCGTGGTCGTCGACGTCGAGCAGGGATCGTTGATCTGCTGGTCGAAGCGCGACTGGGTGCCGAACAATTCGCCGATCGACGGGGCACGGAAGCCCTCGGCATAGGAGGCGCGGAGGCGCAGATCCTGGATCGGCTTCCAGTTGACGCCCCCCTTTAGCGTCGTCGTCGAGCCCGAGGTCGAATAGTCCGACCAGCGCACCGCGCCGGTGAATTCGAGCAGGTCGATGAAGGGGATGTCGGACAGCACCGGGGCACTGAGTTCGGCATAGGCTTCCTTGACGTTATAGCTGCCGCGCGTCGGCAGCGCCGGAATGTCCGAGCTGAAACCCGCGGCGACGATCGGGTCGGGATCGAAGCTGCCTTTAAGCTTGCGATATTCGACCCCGACCGCGATGCCGAGCGGTCCGCCCGGCAGGTCGAACAGGCTGCCGGTGACGTTGGCCGAGGCGCTGAAGGTCGACTGGCGGCTGCGGTCGCGCTGGGTGAACATGACATAGTCGAGCATCGGCTGGGTGATCGACCCGACCCCGCCGAAGATGTTGAACGGCACGCATTCGCCGGTGCAGGCGGCGACCGGGCCGAGTGCCTGGCGCAGGCGATCGGAGTTGATGTTGCCGAACATCGTCTGCTTGGCCTTGTTGCGGCCATAGGCGGCGTTGATGTCCCAATACCATTTACGTCCGCCGCCGATGTCGAAGCTGCCGTCGAGCGTCGCGACGCCATAGATCGTCGTCACCGTCTGGTTGAAGCGGCGCGGGCCGCCCTCGATGAAGCGGCGATAGACCAGATCGGTATTGCTCGCGTCGAGCGTCACCCCGAACGGGTTGAAGGGGTTGGTGGCATCGACGGTGATCGCGTCGAGCACCGGGGTCAGCCCCGCGGCGGGGCCGAAGCCGAACGGCAGCGGCGCGGCCTGGTTTTTCGATTTGCGCTGGTTCCAGATCCCGCGAACCGAGAAATTGATGCTGTCGGAGATTTCCTGCCGGGCGTTGACGAAGGCGCCATAGCGTTCGACCGGGATCTGCAGATAGTTGAACGGGCCGAAATTGAAGCGGTCGGCGGTGCCGAAGGCCTTGAAATCGCTCGCCGGATCGGTCGGATTGCCCGCGTTATACACGGGATTGCGGCCGATCACCGGGCCGCGCAACGTCAGGTCGTTGCCGAAGACGATAAAGCGCCCGAGCGGTACGAAGCCCGAGCAGCCGCCGTCGAGACAGGTGTTCGAGTAGGGCGCGGGAAAGCGCGAAATCGCGCGGCTGCCCGCCAAAACGCCGTCCTGCTGGACATAGTTGGCGCCGACGACGATCTGCGTCGGGCCGCGGCCGTTGCCCCAGCTGACCTGCGCGCTCTTGGTAAAGCCGTCGCCCTGGCCATAGCCGCCGACCTGCGCGCTGGCGCGGAGCCCTTCCTGGCTTTTCTTGGTGATGATGTTGACGACGCCGGCAATCGCGTCCGAGCCGTAAATCGCCGATGCGCCGTCTTGAAGCACCTCGATGCGCTCGATCGCGCTTTCGGGAATCGAGTTGAGGTCGGTCGAGCCGGGCACACCGCTCGCCGAGGCGCCGTTCACATAGCGGATGCCGTCGACGAGCACGAGCACGCGGCGCGAGCCGAGATAGCGCAAGTCGATTTCCGCCGCGCCCGCGCCGACGCCGCCGCCGTCGGGCGGATTGCCGAGGTTGCCGCTATTGTTGAACTTGCTGTTGAGGCCGCCGCCCGAGCTCGGCAGGCGCTGGAGCACGTCGTTGACCGACGCGAGGCCGGTTTTTGCGATATCGTCCTGGCCGACATAGACGATCGGTGCGTCCTGATCGAGCGGGTCGCGGCGGATGCGCGAGCCGGTCACGACGATGGTTTCCCCGGACGCCTCCGCCGCGCTGTCCTGCGGCGCTGGTTCCGATTGCTGCGCGTGGCCGGGCGCGGCGCTTACCAATGCCGCCGCGATGGCGATGCCGGCCGTTCCCGAGCGGGCAAAAAGCTGGAATTGGGTCATAATCCTCTCCTCCTGTTATTTTTCAGGCATATGCGAGCGGCCGCCGGACCGAGTCCGGCGGCCGCATCTGCAACGCTTCGAAAAACAATTAGGATGAAAGGAAAGCGCCCTCCGGACGATTATGCTGCGGCACTGTGACCTTACGGCCACAGGCCTGAGCACGGCGAAGGGCGGAAAAGCGCCTTACAGCTGTTCGAGCATATGATCGGCGCTCGACACCTTGAATTCGCCCGGCGCTTCGACGTTGAGCTGTTCGACGACGCCGTCGTTGACGATCATCGAGAAGCGCTGGCCGCGCTTGCCCATGCCGAACGCCTTGCCGTCCATGGTCAGACCGACCGCTTCGGCGAAGTCGCCATTGCCGTCGGCGAGCATGGTGACGCTGGCGCTGGCGCCCGCGTTCTTGCTCCATGCGCCCATGACGAAGGCGTCGTTGACCGCGGTGCAGACGATTTCGTCGACGCCCTTGGCCTTCAGCTCTTCGGCCTTGTCGACGAAGCCCGGCAGATGCTTGGCCGAGCAGGTCGGGGTGAAGGCGCCGGGGACCGAGAAGAGCGCGACCTTGCGGCCCTTGAAATAATCGGCAGTGCTGACCTGTTCAGGGCCGTTTTCGGTGACCTTCACAAAGGTGGCGTCGGGCAATTTGTCTCCGGTCTGGATCGTCATGGTCGGCATCCTTTTCTTGAGGGGATTTTGGTGGCGGTGACATTGGGTTGCAGACCCGCCGAGTCAAGCGCGCGAGGGTCGATTCATCGAAATGCTGGACCACGCTGGCCCACCGCGCCATGATGGCGCGATGGACACAGACCCCACCTGGTTCACTGGCCAGCTGTTGCTCGCGCTGCCCGGGATTGGCGATCCCCGCTTCGAGCATTCGGTGATCGCGATGATCAGCCACGACGAAGATGGCGCGATGGGGATCGGCATCGCCGAACCGATCGGCGGCATGACTGTCGGCGCGGTGCTCGACCAGCTCGAGATTGCGCATGACGCCCCGCTGGAACAGCCCGTTTTCCTCGGGGGTCCGGTCGAACCGTCGCGCGGCTTCGTCCTCCACAGTCTCGACTGGGGCGGTCAGGAGGCAGTGCAGGTGAGCGATCGCTGGATGGTGTCGAGTTCGCACGACATCTTGCGCGCGATCGGCGAGGGCCGCGGCCCGGCCCAGTGGCTTGTGGCATTGGGTTATGCGGGGTGGTCGCCCGGCCAGCTCGAGGGCGAGATGGTCCGCCACGGCTGGCACGTTACCCCGGGCAGCGACGCCTTGCTGTTCGACACGCCGCCCGCCGAACGATGGCAGGCGGCGTTTGCCGAAGCGGGAGTGGACGCCCGCTTGCTGACAACCGAAGGCGGCGAGGCTTAGCGCGCGAGCGCGAGCAGCGGACGGCCGGCGCCGAGATTGGCGCGCGCGGTGCGTGCGGCCCAACGCGAATCCATATAGCGGCCACTCGCGAGTTCGAGATCGTAGCGGATCGGGCTGGCGATCGCAGCGTCATAGGCGGCGGCGGCATCGGCGGTGCGGCCGAGCCGGGCATAAGCGGTGCCAAGGTTGATAAGCCGCGACGGGTCGCGCGCATCGAGAGTGGTTTCGCCGGTCAGCTTTTCCACCGCGGCGTGGTTCTCGCCGGCCTTGAGTTCGGCGAACGCGACCGGAAGAATATCCGAATCGCCGGCCTGCGGTCCGGTGACGACGATGATCGACTGGGCCGCGGCAGGGCTCGCGAAGGTGAGGGCGACGAACGGCAGCAGATATTTTTTCACTCTGGTATCTCCCCGAAAACTTGAGATGATTTTCTCGCGCATTCGAAAAAAAGTCAATGTTTCGGGGCCTTTGTAACACTGGTGTCACAAAGGCAAATTAGGCTAATCGCAAGGCGCATTATAAGTCAGGATTTTCAGAATCTTGGCGATCGCGACTCGTTGTCACAAAATCGTGGCCGCGATTGTCACAATTGCGCCCGCCGAAAATTATTTTCGCAGCCCGGTGCATTTTGCGCTGCCGATTCGTGCGTCCGGCATCCGGGCGGGCGGTGTCGATATTGCGATATAAAGAAAAGTTTATATTTGATCGGCGACGCCATTTCGTCTAGGGCGCCGGGCATAATTACCTGACTTTTCGGGGCCGCTCGCCTGCGGCCGAACTCGCCTACAGGAGACACACCGTGGCCACTCTCGCCGCCGATACCCGTGATTATGTGATTGCCGACATCGCTCTTGCCGACTTCGGTCGCAAGGAAATCAACATCGCCGAAACCGAAATGCCGGGCCTGATGGCGCTGCGCAGCGAGTTCGGCGCATCGCAGCCGCTCAAGGGCGCGCGCATCGTCGGTTCGCTGCACATGACGATCCAGACCGCGGTGCTGATCGAGACGCTGACCGCGCTCGGCGCCGAGGTCCGCTGGGCGACGTGCAACATCTTTTCGACGCAGGACCATGCCGCCGCCGCGATCGCCGCGACGGGCGTGCCGGTGTTCGCGGTGAAGGGCGAAAGTCTCGCCGATTATTGGGACTATGTCGGTCGCATCTTCGACTGGGGCGTGGAAGACGGCACGACGTGCAACCTGATCCTCGACGATGGCGGCGACGCGACGATGTTCGCGCTGTGGGGCGCGAAGCTCGAAGCCGGACAGGAAATGCCGGCGCCCGAGAATGAAGAAGAGATCGAAATGCAGCGCGCGCTGAAGGCGTTCGTCGCGGCGAACCCCGGCTATCTGACCAAGACGGTCAAGGCGATCAAGGGCGTGTCGGAAGAAACGACCACCGGCGTCCACCGCCTGTACCACATCGCCAAGAAGGGCGAGCTGCCCTTCCCCGCGATCAACGTCAACGACAGCGTCACCAAGTCGAAGTTCGACAACCTCTATGGCTGCAAAGAGTCGCTCGTCGACGCGATCCGCCGCGGCACCGACGTGATGCTCGCGGGCAAGGTCGCGACCGTCGCGGGCTTCGGCGACGTCGGCAAGGGCTCGGCCCAGTCGCTCCGCAACGGCGGCGCGCGCGTGCTCGTCACCGAAATCGATCCGATCTGCGCGCTGCAGGCGGCGATGGAGGGCTTCGAGGTCGTGACGATGGACGAAGCCGTCAAGCGTTCGGACATCTTCGTCACCGCGACCGGCAACGCCGACGTGATCACCGCAGACCATATGGCGGCGATGAAGAATATGGCGATCGTCTGCAACATCGGCCACTTCGACAGCGAGATCCAGATCGCTGCGCTCGCCAACTACAAGTGGACCGAAGTGAAGCCGCAGGTCGACCTGGTCGAATTCCCCGACGGCAAGCAGATCATCATCCTGTCGAAGGGCCGCCTCGTGAACCTCGGCAACGCGACGGGTCACCCGAGCTTCGTGATGTCGGCGAGCTTCACCAACCAGACGCTCGCGCAGATCGAGCTGTGGACGCGCAGCGAGCAGTATAAGAACGACGTCTATGTCCTGCCCAAGCATCTCGACGAAAAGGTCGCGGCGCTGCACCTCGACAAGCTGGGCGTGAAGTTGTCGAAGCTCAGCCAGAAGCAGGCCGATTATATCGGCGTGCCGGTCGCCGGCCCGTTCAAGCCCGACCATTATCGTTATTGATCGGTTGCGGCGGCGATAGTGTCGCCGCCGCAACAACCCCTGTCAAATGAGACGGGTCGAGCCGCTTTTTAATAGAAATTTGGGCTTTGAATCCTACGCTCGCCGTATGTGGAGAGGTTAACCTCTTCCGCAAACGGGGAGTTTTGCAATGGTCAAGGTCTCAAAAGCTGCTTTCAGCGTCTGTGTTTCCACGCTTGCATTAACGATTTCGGCCATGCCCGCCCATGCGCAGGCCAGTGCCGATTGCACGAATATCGGCAATGAAAGCGAGCGCGCGGTTTGCGAGGCGCGCGCTGAAGCCGGCGACAGCGAGCAGGTGATCATCGTGACCGGTTCGCGCATCGCGCGGCCGAATTACGACACGGTCGAACCGGTGCTCGTCGTCGGATCGCAGGACATCGAAGCGCGCGGCTTTTCGACGCTGGGGCAGGCGCTGAACGAGCAGCCCGCTTTTGGCGTTCCGGGCGCTTCGCCCGTCGGCGCCCAGTCGTCGTTCGGGCCCGGCCAGAATTTCGTCGACTTCTTCAGCCTGGGATCGCAGCGCACACTGACGCTGGTAAACTCGCGGCGCTTCGTCGGCTCGAACACCTCGTCGATCTTTGGTCCGACGGGTTCGGGCGGCAGCCAGGTCGACCTGAACATCATTCCGACCAAGCTGATCGATCGTGTCGAAACGATCGCGGTCGGCGGCGCGCCGATTTATGGCTCGGATGCGATCGCAGGCACGGTCAACGTCATCATGAAGCGCGATTATCAAGGCTTCGAGCTCGACGGCCAATATGGCATTTCGTCGCGCGGCGACGCCGAGGAATATCGCGTTCGCGGCCTGGCGGGTTTCAATTTCGCCGACGGACGCGGCAACATCGTCGTGTCGGCCGAATATAGCAAGTCGGCGGGCCTGCTCGCCACCGATCGGGCGCTGACGTCGACCGGGGGCTTTTTCGCCGACAGCGCCGATCCCGCCGATACGTTCCTGCGACGCATCTTCCCCGACCGCCGGATTCCCTCGATTGCGGAAACGGGCATTCCGATGGTCGGCGGGGCGGCTTTCGGCGCCGATTTTCCGTTCACCTCGACCCAGGCGGCCGCCCTTTTCGGCGACCCGACCGTCAACTTCGGCGTCAACGGCGCCGATCCGTCCTCCTATCTGAAATTCGACGCCAACGGCAATCTGATCCCGATCGATTTCGGCAACCCCACCGGTCTTCCGAGCGATTTCAATATCGATTTTTCGGGCGGCAATGGGTTCAGCCTGGTCCCGCTCACCAACCTGTTGTCCAGGATCGAGCGCATCAATGCGATTTCGCTGGCGCAATTCCAGGTGACCGACAATGTCCGCGTCTTTGCCGAAGGCTGGTACAGCCGCAGCAAGGGCACCAACCTGCGCGACCAGCCCGAATATAATTCAGCGCTGTTCGGCGCGGCGGGCTCGTCGTCGGGGAACTTCATCCTGAGCGTCGACAATCCCTTCCTGACTCCGGCTGCGCGCCAGTCGATCATCGATTCGATCAACAATAATCCGTACAGCGACCAGAATCTCTTCGGTACGCCGCAGGACTATTTCTACCTTGGCCGCGCCAACACCGACCTGGTCACCGGCCGCAGCGTCGGCCGCAGCGAGGTTATTCGCGGCGTTCTCGGCCTCGATGGCGATTTCGACTTCAACGGCCGCGCGCTCAACTGGGAAGTCGTCGGCGTCTATGGCCGCGCGAAGACCAAGGCGCGCAACACCGCTCTGGCGACGCAGAATCTGTTCAACGCGCTCGACGCGGTCGACGAAGGTCTGTTCAACGGCGGCCCCGCAAACGGCAACATCATCTGCCGCCCGGGCGCGCCGGCCAGCACCGCGCCGACGATCAGTTCGACGTGCGCACCGCTCAACCCCTTCGGCCTGAACCAGGCGTCGCAGGCGGCGCGCGATTATATCACGGGCATCGCGACGCCGGTGGCGCTGAACCAGCAATGGACGATCACCGCCTCGCTCGCCGGCCCGCTGGTGTCGCTGCCGGGCGGCGACCTCGCGTTCGCGCTCGGCTACGAACATCGTTATGAAAGCCAGAAATTCGATCCGGGCGATTTCTTCCGCGGCGGACCCGACAACACGCCGCTTGTCGATGAAAATGGCGACGGCGATCCGACGAACGATCCCAGCCCCTATGGCCAGACCGTTCCAATCATCGGCAGCAACGCGAACTTCAACACCGATGAAGTGTTTGGCGAAATTCGCGCCGACCTGATCGGGCCCGACCAGAATATCCCGCTGATCCACACGCTGGAGTTCAAGGGCGCGGGCCGTTACGTCGACCACAGCTTCTCGGGCGGGGATTTTACCTGGACGCTCGGCGGCCGCTGGAAACCCTTCGAGGACGTGACAATCCGCGGCAACTTCACCCGCGCGATCCGCTCACCCTCGATCACCGAGGCGATCAATCCGGCGCAGAGCTTTTTCGGCTTCGCGGTCGATCCCTGCGATGTCGACGAAGTTGGCAATGGTCCCGACCCGGCGACGCGGCGGGCCAATTGTATTGCGGCGGGTATCGACCCCGATACGTTCAGTTCGCTGTCGAACCAGCGGTCCTTCCCCGGCGCAGTCGCCGGCGACCCCAATCTGTCGGCGGAGAAATCGAACAGCTGGACGATCGGTGTCCAGTTCCAGCCGACCTTCCTGCGCCGCTTCAATGCGTCGGTCGACTATATCGACATCAAGGTCAAAGACGTCATCACCGATTTCACCGCCGAGCAGGTGCTGGAAGCCTGTTATGATTCGCCCGACTTTCCGGCGAACCGCTTCTGCGATCAGGTCCAGCGTGATGCGACGGGACAGCTGTCGTTCGTCCAGACGGGTTACGCCAACCAGGCGGAACTGCGTTACAAGGGGATATTGGGGAGCGCCGATTACACCTTCGATACGCCGTTCCTGAGCGCAGACGGCCGCATCAACCTGTCGGCGGAATATCAGTATCTCGATACCCTCTCGAACCGTGCGGGCGCGGGCGCCGCGACCAATACCGCCGGGGAAATCGGGCTGTCGCGTCACAAGGCGCTGGTCAAAGCGACCTATTCGGATGACGATTTCAGCGCGCTGATCTCGGCCTCCTATTTCGGCAAGGCGAAATATGACGTGAACGAGGCCGATAATTTCCGGACACCCGACGGCGTCGGCGATGTTATGTTCGTCAACACGGCGGTTTCGTTCAATATCGACGACCGCTTCCAGCTTCGCTTCGTCGTCGACAATCTGTTCGACACCCGTCCGCCGTCGCCGTCGCCGATCGGCGGCGGGACAATCACCTATTTCCGCGGCGTCCTGGGGCGCTATTTCCGCGTCGGTGCGTCCGCCAGCTTCTGATCATATCGCTATCGGATAGACGAAGGCCCGCCGCAACCGGCGGGCCTTTTTCATTGGGCCGGTGTCGTCGGCCGATATTGCAACGCCGCACGTGGTCTGAGCGCTGTCATCTTTTGGTCGCAATGCTTGCCGCGACTTGACGCCGGACGATTGTATCGGCGTCCTACAGTCGATAGTGGCAGCAGAATGCTGTCCGGCGATTGCCCCACATATCCCGCCCGATCGGCGCAATGGCCATGATGCAATCGTCGGGGGCATTGTTCGCCTTGGGCCTGTTCGCCGCGCTCTGGTTGCTCGCCGGATTGTGGGCGGTCGGGCGCGGGATTGCGATGCAGCGCCGATCGGCCTTCGCCGCCGGGCAGGCCGAGCGGCTCGCGAGCCTCGTCGAGGCGTCGCCCCAATTGCCCGTCATCGTAAAGGCCGACTGGCGCATCGAGGCGAGCGAGCGGCTGGGGCGCTGGCTGGGTCTCGAGCACGGGCCGCGCAATTTCGATGAGCTGCGCGGGCTGGGGGGCGGGCTCGACCCGGACGGGCATGATGCGCTGCGCCAGGCGATCCTCGGTGCGCAGCGTGGTGCCAAACCCTTTGTTCTGAGCCTGCGGCCGCAGGGGAGCGGCCGGACCGTCGTCATTCATGGTGCTGCGGCGCCGCAAGCGGTCGGCGGACCGGGCGGCGTGCTCCTGTGGCTCAGCGACGCGACCGACGGGCAGCTGGCGCTGGCGCTGGCGCGCGGCGAGCGCGACGAGGCGATGGCGGCGTTCGAGGCCTTGTCGGGGCTGATCGAAGCCGCGCCTTTCCCGATGTGGTTTCGCGATACCGACCTCCGCCTCGCGCTCGTCAACGGCGCCTATGTCCGCGCGGTCGAGGCCGCGAGCCCGGCCGCGGTGATCGATGGCGGCATCGAACTGTGCGAGCCCGTCGCGGGGCTCAGCGCCGCCGAGGCGGCCGACCAGGCGCGCACCGCCGGATCGGCGCAGATCCGCACGATCCCGGTGACGATCGAGGGCGAACGGCGGATCATGCGCGTCGTCGACGTGCCGCTGGTCCCCGAGGGCGGCCGGATGATCGGGATTGCCGGCTATGCGATCGACATCCAGGAGCTGGAAAGCGAACGCGGTGCGCACCGCCGCTTCGTCGATACCCAGCGCGAGCTGCTCGACCGGCTGTCGGCGGCGGTCGCGCAATTCGGCCCCGATCAGGGGCTGAGCTTCGCCAATCTCCCTTTCCGCCGCCTGTTCGCGCTCGAGGCCGAGGATGTCACCGAGGCGACGCCCTTCGCGCGGCTGCTCGACGCGTGGCGCGAGGGTGGGCGGACCCCCGAGGTGCGCGATTATCCTGAATGGCGGCAGGCGCATGTCGACTGGTTCGCGCGCGCCGAGGCAGGCGAAGAGGACTGGCTGCTGCGTGATGGCACGCATCTACACATCGTCGCCCAGCCGACGCCCGACGGCGGGCTGCTGCTGATCGCCGAGGATCGCACCGAACAGGTGCAACTCGCGGGCGCGCGCGATACGCTGCTGCGCGTCCGCACCGCGACTTTCGACAATCTGTTCGAAGCGATTGCAGTCTTCGCCCCCGACGGAAGGCTGCACCTGTGGAACCAGCGCTTCCGCCGGCTGTGGGGTATCGACGAGCCGACGCTTGCGGCGCATCCGCGGGTCGATGCGCTGATGGGCGGGCTCGCCGACCGGCTGGTGAAACCGAACCAGATCAGCATCGTGCAGGAAGTCATCCGCGCCGCGACATTGGAACGGCAACAGCGCGGCGGCGAAATCGGTTTTGCCGATGGCCGCCATTTCGATTTCGCGTCGATCCCGCTGCCCGATGGCAACGCGCTGCTGATCATGCTCGACATCTCGGCGAGCCGGAAGATGGAGGATGCGCTGCGCGATCGCAACGAGGCGCTGGTGGCGGCCGACCAGGTCAAGACCGCCTTCCTGTCGCGGATGAGTTATGAACTCCGCACGCCGCTGACCTCGATCGGCGGCTTTGGCGAGATGTTGCAGGCGGGTTATGCCGGCAAGCTTGGCGACCAGCAGCAGGCCTATATCGACGCAATCATGGACTCGGTTGCGGTGCTCGGGCGCCAGATCGACAATGTGCTCGACCTGGCGCAGGGCGAGGCCGGGACGCTCGCGATCGAGCGCGCGCCGGTCGATGTCCGCACCTTGCTCGAAGGCGCGCTCGCCGACGCCAAAGTCCTTGCCAAAGCCGAGAAAATCGAGCTTGTCGGCAATCTGGCGGACGACCTCGGCAGCATCGAGGGCGATGCGCCGCGGCTGTCGCGGCTTGTCGCCGGGCTGCTCGACAATGCGGTGCGCTATACCGTTCCGACACGTCGGACGGGCGGGCGCGTGCTGCTCCACGCCGCGGGCGATGCGCGCGGGGTCGACATCATCGTCTCGGACAATGGCCCCGGCATGCCCGAGGCGGTCGCGGCGGTCACCAAGGGCGAGCAGGCGGGAACCTCGTCGGGCGGCATCGGCCTCGCGCTCGCGCGCCAGCTTGTCGCGGCGCATGGCGGGACGATGGAAGTGGTGAGCGAGCAGGGGCAGGGCACGCTCGTGCGGATCAGCCTGCCGCGCGGCGCATGACGACATATAGCTATAACTATGGCCTCGACGACGCCGATCGGATCGGCGCGGCGATCGGGGCGGCGCTGATGCCCGGCGATGTCGTCGCGCTGTCGGGTGATCTGGGCGCGGGCAAGACGACGCTGGCGCGCGCGATGCTGAAGGCGCGCGGGCTCGCGGGCGAGGCGCCGAGCCCGACCTTCGCGATCGTCCAGCCCTATGCGCCGCCCGAGGTCGACCTGCCCGTCGCGCATGTCGATCTCTACCGGATCGAGGATGCGGAAGAGCTGATCGAACTCGGTCTCGACGATTATCTCCATGATGGCGCGTTGCTGATCGAATGGCCCGAGCGGCTCGGCGATCGCGGGTGGCCCGACACGCTGCTGTTGTCTATTTCCGGCGATGGCGACGCGCGCGTCTTGACAGCATCGGTGCCGCCCGCTTGGGAAGCGCGATGGTCGCTCCGATGATTCCGCCCGCCCATGCGCGCATATTCCTTGCCGCGCATGGCTGGGGCGATGCCCAGATTTTGCCGCTCGCCGGCGACGCGTCTTTTCGCCGCTACTTCCGGGTGGTCGACGGCACGCGGCAAGCGGTGCTGATGGACGCGCCGCCACCGCACGAGGACCCGCGGCCCTTTATCGCGGTCGCCGAATGGCTGTGCGAAAGCGGGCTCAACGCGCCGACGATCATCGCGCGCGATCTGGACCTAGGCCTGCTGCTGATCGAGGATTTCGGCGATGTGCGGCTGCGCGAAACGGTCGACGAAGCGCCGCATACCGAAGCCGACTATTACGCCGGCATCACCGATCTGCTCGTTCATCTGCACCGCCAGCCGGCGATGGAAGGGCTGCCGGTGCACGGGCTCGAGCACTGGCTCGACGAGGTCATGCTGTTCACCGACTGGTATTGCCCGGCGTTCGGTCTGGAGGTCGATCGCGATGCGTTTCGCGCCGCATGGGCCGAGGTGCTGATGCCGGTCGAGCGTGACGGTCTGCCGCGCGTCACCGTGCTGCGCGATTATCATGCCGAAAATATCATGCTGGTGCCGGGCAAGGACGGCATCGCGCACTACGGCTTGCTCGATTTCCAGGACGCGCTGATCGGTCACCCCGCCTATGACCTCGCCTCGGTGCTCGAGGATGCGCGGCGCGACGTCAGTCCCGCGGTCGAGGCGGCGATGCTGGCGCGTTATCAAGCCGTGACCGGCCGCGACATCGAGCACGCCTATTGGGCGCTTGCCGGGCAACGCAACACGCGCATTTTGGGCGTCTTCGTCCGGCTGTGGAAACGCGACGGCAAGCCGCATTACAAGAGCTTCCAGCCGCGTATGTGGGGTCTGCTCGAACGCGATCTCGCGCATCCGGCGCTCGTCCCGGTTCGGCAATGGTTCGACGCCAATGTCCCCGTCGGGAAGCGGGCAAAGGCGTGGCAATGACAACCGAAAAACCTGTGAAGATCGAAAGCGCGATGGTGATGGCGGCCGGGCTCGGCAAGCGCATGCGCCCGCTGACCGCGACTCGGCCCAAGCCGCTGGTGCGCGTCGCGGGCAAGCCGCTGATCGACCATAGCCTCGACCGCATCGAGGCGGCGGGGGTTGAGCATGTTGTCGTCAACGTCCATTATCTCGCCGACGCGCTCGAAGCGCATCTGGCGGCGCAGAAACGCCCGTTCAGCATCGCAATTTCGGACGAGCGCAAGCAATTGCTCGAAACCGGCGGCGGGATGGTCAAAGCGCTGCCGCAGCTCAAGGGCGACCCGATCCTGATCGTCAACAGCGACAATATCTGGACCGACGGGCCAGAGGACAGCATCCGGCATCTTGCGCGCCACTGGGATGGCGCAAAGATGGATGCGCTGCTGCTGGTCATTCGCCAGGCGAGCGCGACGGGACACGGCGGCCGCGGTGATTTCCATATGGACCCGGCGGGGCGGCTGTCACGGCGGAAGCCCGGGCGCGTGGCGCCGTTCGTCTATACCGGCATCCAGCTCATCTCGCCGCACCTGCTCGACGGCGCGCCCGAGGGGCCCTTCTCGACCAATATCCTCTGGGACCGCGCGATCGCGGCCGGGCGGCTCTATGGCCTGTCGCACATGGGGCAGTGGTTCGACGTCGGCACCCCGGCGAGCATCGCGCCGACCGAAGCCGCGCTGAGTGAGGTTTGATTAATGCGTCATCCCGGCGAAGGGTGTTCCGGGGTACGTGACTCGGATCACGATCTCGCCGGTGCGCGGAAACGATACGGAGAGATCCCGGCCTTCGCCGGGATGACGAAGAGAGTGTGATGACGGCGACAAGCCACCCCACCCTATTCTCCATCCCCGTCCAGCGGTCCTTCGCCGATGCGCTTGCCGCCGGACTGATCGCCCGCTTCGCCGACGGCGCGCTCGGGCTTGCCGAAGGATTGATCCTGCTCCCGAGCAACCGTGCGCGCAGCGCGATGCAGGCGGCGTTCGTGCGCGCGGGCGGGGCGGGGCTGTTGATGCCGCGACTCGCGGTGATCGGCGACGCCGATCTGGATGAGAGCGTGGCGCTCGCGCTCGACGCGATCGACGACGCCGAACCGATCGCGCCCGCGATCGATGCGCTGAAACGGCGGTTGATGCTCGCGGGCCTGATCGAAAAGCACAACCCGGCCGGCGAGGAGCCGATCACCGGCGCCGCTGCCTTCCAGCTTGCCGAAGGGCTGGGGCGCGTGATCGACCAGCTGCATTATGAGGAGGTCGCACCCGCGCGGCTCGCCGATATCGAAAGCGCGCTCGGCGACCTTGCCGGGCATTGGCAGGCGTCGTGGCGCCGCTTGTCGCTGCTCGTTGACCAGTGGCCGAAGATGCTGGCGGCGACGGGACATATCGACCGCGCCGCCCGCCGCAATCGCCTGCTCGGCCTGGTGAGCGCGAGCTGGCGCACGGCGCCGCCAGCGCGCTTCGTTGTGGCGGCGGGCGTCACGACCGTGGCGCCCGCGATCGCGGGGCTGCTGCGCACCGTCGCCGATCTGCCGCAGGGGATGGTGGTGCTGCCGGGACTCGACCTCGGCATGGCGGGTGAGGAATGGGAGGCGTTGGGGCCGGTGAAGGCCGACCCCGAAAAGCCCGGAGACCGCCGGCTCGAAACGCATCCGCAATATCATCTGAAGCTGTTGCTCGGGCGCATGGGTGTGTCGCGCGACGAGGTGAGCGAATGGGACGCCGCGTCGCCCTTCGACGGTCCCGATGCGCGCACGCCCTTCGTCTCGCTGCTCTTCGCGCCCGCGGCCTACACCGCGCGCTGGCAGCAGGCGGGGGATTTGAGTCCGGGCATCGCTGGGGTTACTGCCGCGGTGTTCGCCGACGACGGACAGGAGGCGCAGGGGATCGCGCTGATGATGCGCGCCGCGCTGGAGATTCCGGGACGAACCGCGGCGCTGGTCACGCCCGATCGCGCGCTCGCGACGCGCGTCGCGGCGGCGCTCGCGCGCTGGGACATATCGGTCGACGACAGCGCCGGACAGCCGCTCGGGCAGACGCCGCCCGGCGCGCTGCTGCTCGCGCTCGCCGAATTTGCCGCGGCGTTCGACCCGGTGCGATTGATCGCGCTGCTTGGTCACCCGCTTGCGCGCGCGGGCGCGGCGCGGCTCGCATGGCTCGACCAGGTGCGGCGGCTCGATCTTGTGCTGCGCGGGCCGGGGCTGGTGCCCGGCTGGGAAGGCGTGACGGCCCGGATTGCTGCGCGTGCCGCCGATCCGAAAGCGCGCGGCCATGGCGAGGCCGAGCTGATCGGTGAGTGGTGGGCCGATGTGGCGGCGGGGCTGGGTGCGACGCTCGCGCCTTTCGCGGCAGGCGCTCCCGCCCCGCCATCGGCCTTGCTCGGCGCATTGCAGGCGGCGCTCGGCTGGTTGACCGGCGATGGGGCATGGACGGGGCACGCCGGACGCGCGCTGTCCGAAATCTTCGACCGCTGGGCGCTCGCGAAGGGCGATGGCCCGGCGCTCGTTGCGCCCGTCGACTTCCCGGCGATGCTCGCCGACCTGCTCTCGGGCGAGAGCATCCGGCCACCCTATGGCGGGCACCCGCGCCTGTTCATCTGGGGTCTGCTCGAAGCGCGATTGCAGCGCGCCGACATAATGATTCTCGGCGGGCTCGACGAAGGCCGCTGGCCGCAGCAGCAGAGCCCCGACCCCTGGCTCGCGCCGGGCATCAGACGAATGCTCGGCCTCGCGGCGCCCGAGCGCCAGCAAGGCGCGGCGGCGCATGATTTTGCAGGTGCTTTCGCGGCGCGCGAGGTGGTGGTGACGCGCGCGCAGCGCAGCGGCGGCGATCCCGCGGTCGCTTCGCGCTTCTGGCTGCGGCTCGCGGCGCTGGCGGGGGATCTGCCGGAAGCGCGGCTGGACGGGCAGCCGGTGGCGGCACTCGCGGCGATGCTCGACGTGCCACCGGGCGACAGCGCCCCAGTCGACAAGCCGCACCCGGCGCCGCCGCCCGCGGCACGGCCGGACCGGATCAGCGTGACCGGGGTCGACCAGCTCGCGCGCGATCCTTTTGCCTTTTATGCGGCAAAGATATTGCGGCTGAGCGAGCTCGATCCGCTGAGCAGCGGCCCCGACGCGAAATGGTTCGGCATTCGCGTCCATAAATTCCTGCAGGACTGGCAGACGGCGGGGCTGACCCGCGATGCTTTCGAGGCGGAACTGGCCGCGCTTCGCACCGATCCGGCGCTCGATTCGCTGGCAAGCGCCTTCTGGCTGCCGCGCATCGAGCCGTCGCTGCGCTGGGCGGCGGAGCGCGTATGGGCGTCGCGCGACGAGCGCTGGCCGGTCGCCAACGAGGTCAGCGGCAAGTTGCTGGTCGATGGCATCCTGCTGCACGGGACCGCCGATCGCGTCGATCAGGCGGCGGACGGCACCCTCGCCATCGTCGATTACAAGACCGGCGCCGCGCCATCGGGCAAGTCGACCGGCGACGGGCTCAACAGCCAGCTTGGCTTGCTTGGCCTGCTTGCCGAAGAGGCGGGTCTGGGTGACCTTGCGCCCGAACCCGTCGGCGCGTTCGAATATTGGGAACTGAAGCGCGACCGGAAAAAGGGCGTCGACGGTGCCGTCAAGACCATCCGCGGCCAAAAGCCCAAACCCGCGACCGCGGCGGCGGTTATCGAGCGCGCGCGCGAAGCGCTCGCCGACCTCACCGCGTCCTATCTGCTGGGTCAGGCGCCTTTTGTTCCCGGCGATGCGGGCCGGCGCTACGCCGACTTCGATCAGCTGATGCGCCGCGACGAATGGTTCGGGCGCGGTGAACCCGATAACGGCGAGGGGCCGGCATGATCGATCCCGACAAGCTGCTCAAAATGCTCGACATCGGGCAACGCGCCGCGGCGCAGCCCGACGACCATGTCTGGCTGGGCGCGTCGGCGGGGACCGGCAAGACGCAGGTCCTGTCGGCGCGCGTGCTGCGCCTGATGCTGGACGGCGTGTCGCCCGAGGCGATCTTGTGCATCACCTTTACCAAGGCGGGCGCGGCCGAAATGGCGCACCGCATCCACGAACGGCTGGCGATGTGGGTGCGGATGGAAGACGGCGACCTGCGCACCGAGCTCAGGGCGCTGGGACTGGATCTGGAGCTGATCGGCTATGATCGCGGCGTCCCCGTGTTGATGGAGCGCGCGCGGTCGCTGTTCGCGACCGTCATCGACAGCCCCGGCGGGGCTGTCCGCGTCCAGACGATCCACAGCTTTTGTCAGACTTTGCTCGCGAGCTTCCCGCTCGAGGCGCGGATATTGCCGGGTTTCCGTGCGCTCGAAGACAGCGAGGCGAGCGCGCTGCAGCGCGACGTGCTGGGCAAGCTGCTGGCGCAGCAGGGCGACGACGGCGATATGATGCGGACCATCGCCGCGATGCTGTCGCGGCGGCTGGGGCAGGATGCCGCGATCGCCTTCCTTGCGCGCTGTGCGAGCAGCTTTACGGCGGCGAATGCGCCGCGCCTTGCCCCGAAGGCGCACGACCTGCGCACCGCGCTTGGTCTGCCGCAGGGCGATCCCGCCGAATGGCAGGCGGCGGCGCTGGCCGATGGTGCCGTCGCCGACGCCGACATCGCGGCCGTAGCTCTCAGTGGCCGCGACTGGGGCACCAAGACCGGCGATGCACGCGCCGACGTCATGGACGACTGGCACCGCGCCGATTTCCACGGACGCGCGGCGATGCTGGCCGCGGTCCGCACTTGCTTCCTCACCGGAACGGGTGAGCTGCGCGCCGATTACACCAAGGAAAAGGGCGCGATGCGCGGCTGTCTTGGCGCTGCGGAACGGATCGTTGCCGCCACCGGCGATTTGCTGACGACCGCCACCGCGATGCAGGTCGCCGACGATCTGGCGGCGGCCTGGGATCTCGGCAGCAGCTTTGCCGAAGCCTATGCGCTCGCCAAGCGCGACCGGGGTTTCGCCGATTTCGACGATCTGATCAGCATCGCGGGCCACCTCCTCGCCATCGGCGATTTCGGCGACTGGGTCCGGTTCAAGCTCGACCAGCGCACCGACCATATCCTCGTCGACGAGGCGCAGGATACCAACGCGCGCCAATGGGCGATCATCCTGTCGCTGGCGGCCGAGTTTTTCGCCGGGCTGGGAGCGAAGGACGAGCGCACGCGCACGATGTTCACTGTCGGCGACCGCAAGCAGGCGATCTTCGGCTTCCAGGGCACCGAGCCCGCGGCGTTCGAGGCGGCGCGTATCCGGTTTAGCGAACGGGCGGCGGCGGGTGGCAAGCCGTTCGAGGATGTCGATCTCGACACCAATTACCGGTCGAGCCCCGCGGTGCTCGATGTCGTCGATGCCTGGATCGGGGCGGGGGCGCCCGAACTGATGGGGCTCGACAGCGACGAGCCGCCGCATATTCCCGCCGATTTCAACCGCGACCGCGCGGGGCGGGTCGAACTGTGGGAACCGTTGCCGGTCGGCAAGGCGCTCGACGCCGATGCCGACGAAGCGAGCGACAGCGACGATGGCGACGAGGATGCCGCGAGCGGCTCCGGCGAATCCTCTACGGCAGCCAGCGATCCCGCCAGCCTGCGTCTGTCGCGCGCGATCGCCGACGAGGTGCGGGACTGGATCCTGCACGGCAAGGATGGTCGCAGCGTCGCGCCGGGCGATATATTGATCCTCGTCCGCCGCCGCCGCGATCTCGCGGCGCGGATCGTCGCGCGGCTGCAATCGCTGCATGTGCCCGTCGCGGGGGTCGATCGTTTTTCGCTGACGCAGTCGCTGGCGGTGCAGGACCTGCTTTCGGCGATGCGTTTCGCGGTGCAGCCGCTCGACGACCTCAATCTGGCCGGTCTGCTCGTCTCGCCTTTGTTCGGCTGGACGCAGGACGATCTGTTCGCCTTTGCCCATCGCCGGCCCAAATCGCTGTGGGAGGCCTTGCGCGAGCGGGAGGAAAGGGCGCCGCCCGAAACCATGGCGGCGCTGCGCCGGCTGCTGGGCATGGCCGACTTCACCACGCCGTTCCGCTTCCTCGACGCCATCCTGTCGGGGCCGATCGACGGACGGCGGAAGCTGTATCGCCGGCTGGGCCGCGAAGCCCGCGATCCGATCGATGAATTGCTGGGGCAGGCGCTGGCCTTTGAACGGCAGGAGGCGCCGTCGCTGCTCGGCTTCCTCGCGCACATCGCGGCGAGCACGGCGGAGATCAAGCGCCAGACCGAGGCGCGCAGCGACGTCGTGCGGGTGATGACGGTGCACGGGTCGAAAGGGTTGCAGGCGCCGATCGTCATCCTCGCCGATGCGACCGACGATCCACGCCCCCGCCGGCTGACCTTCGACCTGTCGGTCGCGGCGTGGGATAAATTGCCGGTGTTCGCGCTGGGCAAGGACGAACGCCACGGACCCGTGGCCAAAGCCCATGACGACAAGGAAATGGCCGAGCGGCAGGAGCATTGGCGACTGCTCTATGTCGCGATGACACGCGCCGAGGAATTGCTGGTCGTCGCGGGTATCACGAAGACCGCCGACCGCGCGCTGCCCGAAAACAACTGGCACAGCGCGGTTGATGCGGTGATGGCCGATATGGGTGCCGATTGGCAGGACGCCGGGCCGCGCTGGGGCCGCAAGCGCGTCCATGCGGTGCAGCCCGGGAAATGGGCGCGGCCCGCAAAGGACAAGGCGCGGCAGACGCTGCTGCCGGTGGCCGTGCCGCCGTGGGCGCTGAAGTCCGCCCCCGAAGAGGCACGCCCGCCGCGCCCGCTCGCGCCATCGGCTCTCGGCGAGGACGATGTGGCATCGCCGCCGCAGGGCTCGGGCCGCGCCGTGGCGGTCGAGCGCGGGTTGATGCTCCACGCGCTGTTCGAGCGATTGCCGCCGGTCGCGCCCGAAAAGCGGCGCGCTGCGGCGATGCGCTGGCTCGCGGTGCAGGCGCCGCAGTTCGACGAAGCCGCGCGCGGGGCGATGGTCGCCGAAGTGCTGGCGGTGCTCGAAGATCCCGCACATGCTGCGCTTTTCGGCTCCGGATCGCTCGCCGAGGTGCCGCTTTCCGCCGTTGTCGACGGTGTGGTCGTCGCGGGGATCGTCGATCGGCTGCTGGTCACCGCCGATACGGTGACGGTGATCGATTACAAGACGGGGCGACACGTTCCGGCGACCGCCGCCGAGGTCGCGCCCGCCTATCTGCGCCAGATGGCGGCGTATCGCGATGCGCTGGCGGTGATTTTCCCGGGACGGCGGATCGAGGCAGCGCTGCTCTATACGGCCGGGCCGCGGCTGATCGCGCTCGACGACGTCGTACTGGCGGCGCACAAGCCGGGCTTGGCGGGAACCAAGGCGAATTTGGGCGGATGAGGCCTTGAGCCGGAGGCTTCGACCTCTTAGTTTGTAGGCCAAGAGACATTCAGGAGTTCAAGATATGGGTACCAAGGCAATCAGCGACGACAGCTTCCAGGCCGATGTCCTCGACAGCGACACCCCCGTGCTCGTCGATTTCTGGGCCGAATGGTGCGGCCCGTGCAAGATGATCGGCCCGGCGCTCGAGGAAATTTCCGACGAACTCGGCGAAAAGGTCGTGATCGCGAAGCTGAACATCGACGATCACCCGAACGCCCCCGCCAAATATGGCGTGCGCGGCATCCCGACGATGATCCTGTTCAAAAATGGCGAGATCGCCGACACCAAGGTCGGCGCGGCGCCGAAGAGCGCGCTCAAGGGCTGGCTGGAGAACGCACTGTAAGCTCCTAACCCCGTCACCCGGGCGAAGGCCGGGGTCTCAACATCGCGAGATGACGCACCGAGGAGATCCCGGCCTTCGCCGGGATGACGGTTTGGGGTTGGAATTCAGCTCCGGTAATCGGCGTTGATGCTGATATATCCATGCGTGAGGTCGCACGTCCAAACGGTCGCGCGGCCTTCGCCGAGGCCGAGGTCGGCGCCGACGCGGATTTCAAGCCCTTTGAGATGCGCCGCAACCGGCGCTTCGTCATAACCATCGACGGGCAGGCCATCCTTGGCCACCCAGTGATCGCCGAAGCGGATCGCGAGCCGGTCGCGGTCGGCGGGTTCGCCCGCCTTGCCCACCGCCATCACGACGCGGCCCCAGTTCGCGTCCTCGCCCGCGATCGCGGTTTTCACCAGCGGCGAATTGGCGATCGCGAGCGCGACGCGCTTGGCGCTGTCGTCGCTGACCGCGCCCGACACCTGCACCTCGATGAACTTCGACGCGCCCTCGCCGTCGCGCACGACCTGCTGCGCGAGGTCGAGTGCTACCTGGCGGATCGCGGCGTAAAGCGCGTCGGCGCCGGGATCGTCGCGGGTGGCCAGCGATGCATTGTCTGCCTGTCCGGTCGCGAACAGCAGCACCGTGTCGCTCGTCGAGGTGTCGCTGTCGACGGTGATGCTGTTGAAGCTGCCGCCGGTCGCTTCGCCCAGCATCGCCTGCAGGAGCGCGGGCGCGACCGCGGCGTCGGTGAAGATATAGCCGAGCATCGTCGCCATGTCGGGGGCGATCATGCCCGAGCCCTTGACGATTCCGGCGACATGCACGGTCTTGTCGCCGATAATCGCGCTCGCATGCGAACCCTTGGCGAAGGTGTCGGTGGTGCAGATGGTTTCGGCGGCGGCTTCCCATGAGCAGGGTTCGGCGGCGAGGGCGGCCTCGACCCCGGCGCGCGCCTTGTCCTTGGGCAGCGGCACGCCGATCACGCCGGTCGAGCTGACGAAGACTTCGCTCGCCTCGCAGCCGAGATGACCCGCGACCTGCGCCATGATCGCCTCGACCGCTTCGCGGCCGCGGTAGCCGGTGAAGGCGTTGCTGTTGCCGGCGTTGACGATCAGTGCGCGGCCGATGCCGCCCTTGACCTGCTCGCGGCCGAGCTCGACTTCGGACGAGCAGCAGACGTTGCGCGTGAACATGCCGGCGACGGTAGTGCCGGGTGCAAGCTCGATATAGGTGAGGTCGCAGCGGTCCCAATTCTTGTACCGCGCGCGCGCGACGCGGCGCGTCACCCCGGCGATCTCGGGGAGGGCGGGGAAGGCGGTGGGGGCGAGGGGCGAGCGGGTGGTCATGGGAAGGCGCTTAATCGCTATCGGCCCAAAGCAAAACCCCTCCCGCGAACGGGAGGGGCTTGATGATCTTCACTCCTTCGCGGGAGCGACGGCCATTCCTAATGGCGAACTTACCCCGGAATGCCGCTGATCGACTTCACTTCCATGAAATCCTTGAGCCCGAACAGGCCGCCTTCGCGGCCGTTGCCCGATGCCTTGTAACCGCCGAACGCCGCGCCCGGGCCGGGACCCCAGGCGTTGACCGCGACCATTCCGGCGCGCAGCTTCGGCGCTACGGCGGCAGCCTTCGCGGGATCGCCCGAGATCACCGCCGACAGGCCATATTCGGTGTCGTTGGCAATATCGACGGCCTCGTCGAGATCGCCATAGGCCATGATCGTCGCGACGGGACCGAAGATTTCCTCGTTGGCGATGCGCATGTCACGTGTGACGCCCGAGAACACCGTCGGCTTGATATAATAGCCGCGGTTGACGTTCGAGGGCAGGCCGGTGCCGCCGGTTTCGAGCGTCGCGCCCTCGTCGATTGCCGACTGGATCAGACCCTGGATCTTGTCGAACTGCGCCTTGTTGACGACGGGGCCGATATGGCCGCCTTCGCTCATCGGATCGCCGACCGAGGTGCCGTCGAACATCGCCTTGATCACGCCGACCGCTTCGGCCTCGCGCTCTTTCTGGACGAGGATGCGCGTCGGCGCGATGCAGCTCTGCCCGGTGTTGACGAGCACGCCCTGCACCGTCGGCGGCAGCACTGCGGCGAAATCGGCGTCGGGCAGGACGATGTTCGGCGACTTGCCGCCGAGTTCCTGATGGACGCGCTTGACGGTGTCGGCGGCGGCCTTGGCGACGAGGATGCCGGCGCGGGTCGATCCGGTGAAGCTCACCATTTCGATGCCGGGGTGCGACGAGATCGCGTTGCCGACGGTCGGGCCGTCGCCCTGGACGAGGTTGAACACGCCCGGCGGCACGCCCGCGGCGTCGAGGATTTCGGCGAAGATCGTCGCGTTGCCGGGGCATTCCTCGGACGGTTTCAGCACCATCGTGTTGCCGCCGGCGAGCGCGGGCGCGACCTTCAGTGCGATCTGGTTCAGCGGCCAGTTCCACGGTGTGATCATGCCGACGACGCCGATCGGTTCATAGGCGATAACGCCCGCGGCATATTTTTCGGTGAAGCTGAAATCCTGCAGCGCGGCGATGGTGCCGAGGAAGCCGCCGATCCCCGCGCCGACCTGTGCGGTGCCCGCGAAGCTGACCGGGGCGCCCATTTCGCTCGCCATCGACTTGGCGAGATCGGGGGCGCGCTTCTTATATTCCTCGACGATGCGGTTCAGGAGGGCGAGGCGTTCTTCGCGGGTGGTCTGCGACCAGCTCTTCAGCGCTTCGCGCGCCGCGGCGACGGCGTCGTCGACGTCGGCGGCGGTGCCGAGGACGATCGTCGAGGCGGCTTCTTCGGTTGCCGGGTTGATCACGTCGTGGGGCTTGCCGCCCTTGCTGTCGACCCATTGGCCGCCGATGTAGTTCTGCTTGAGGTGCGTTGCGGTGTCGCTCATTTCCTGTCTCCCATCGGCGGTGGTTTCCGTCTCGGATTGCTACCTAATCACTGTGGCGGATGAATCAAGCGCCACTCCCCTCTTTCGTCATGCCGGACTTGATCCGGCATCCATTCCACGGCCGAGGCATGGACCCCGGATCAAGTCCGGGGTGACGAAGTGAGTAAAAAACCGGCTCAGCGCTTTTCAGCCGAAAGTCGTGACATCAATATGGCAGCGCGCGTCGCCTGCCGCGCAATGCTGGGGATGTCGACTGCCTCGCCGGGCGCATGGTCGCCGGTGCTGTACGGCCCGAGTCCCGCGATCCCGTCGACGTCGGCGGCAACAAAGCTGATGTCGCCCGCGCCGCGCTTCAGCGGGTCGAGCGGCGCCATTTCGGCGAGGCCGAGGTCGCGGTTGACCCCGTTGAGCTTGGCCAGCAGCGCGCGGTTGCCGTCGGTCGGCGCCATCGGCGGATAGCCGCCGGGATCGAAGTCGAGCTTTGCATCGGTGACCGGCGCATGGTCGGCGACAATCGCCGCCATCTTCGCCTTCACGCGCGCCGCCTGGTCGCCCGATAGGGTGCGCAAATCGCCGCGCGCGATCGCGATCGGCGCGATGATATTGGTCTTGCCATTGGCGGTGGCGCGGATGCCACCCGCGTCGAGCTCGGCCTGCTGCCCGCCCGCGATCAGCCCGACGTTGAAGGTCAAATTGGGTTCGGGCAGTTCGGTGCGGAAGCGGTGGATGATGCGTGTCAGCTCGTAAATCGCGCCGTCGCCCGCCGCGGCGCTGAAGATGCCCGAGCTGTGTGCGCTCTTGCCCGTCGCGGTGACGGTCCAGCTTTCCGACGAGCGCCGCGCGACCGAACCCATGTCGGCGCCGTTATCCCGCACGAGGCCCTCGAAATCGAGCGCAACGTCGCTGCGCTTGCCCGCGGCGATCAGGTCGGCGCGCGCCTTCTCGATCGGGCTCCCCGAATCCTCCTCGTCACCGGTCATGTGGATTTCGATATTGGCGTCCTTCAGCGTGCCCGCGGCCTGCATTGCGCGAAGCGCCGCGACGATCACGACCATCCCGCCCTTGTCGTCGCCCGCGCCGGGCCCCTCGCCCCATTCACCACGCTCGCCCTTCCGGGTGAATTTCTGGAACGGCGAATCGGGTTCGAAGACCGTGTCGAGATGCGCGATGAGGAGCAGGCGTTTGGTATCGGGCTTGCCGGCATGCGTCGCGATCAGGTGCCCCGCGCGGCCGGTGTCGGTCATCGGCTTCCACTCGACCTTGAAGCCCAGCGGTTCGAGTTCGGCGCGCATCATCTGCCCGACCTTCTCGACCCCTTCGAGGTTCAATGAGCCGCTGTTCTGGTTGACGAGTTTTTCGAGCAGCGCGAGCGAGCGTGGCTGCTCGGCCTCGACCGTTTTGGCCATCGTGCTTTCAGGTTTGGAGAGCTTGGCTTCGGCGGCGGGCGCGAAGGCGAGCTGGAGGGCGACGAGAGCGGCAAACGGTAGCGATTTCATGGGGGACTCCTCTGGACGTCCCCCTTGTGCCGCCTTCGCTGCATCCCGGCAAGCGGTCAGCCTGGACGTACCATGAAGATGTCGCCGCCGATGCTGACGATGAAGAGATTGCCCGCGCTATCCTCGCCGAAGGAGGCGATGTTGGCGAGCGTTCCCGCATCGGGGGCGAAATCCTCGTTCCGCCGCGCGAAACGCGACGAGGCGAGGGTCTGGCCGGGGACGAAGCTGGTGAAAGGCACCGACCAGATATTGCCCGAAACAAAGTCGGCGAAGACATATTGGCCCTGCAAGGACGTCACCGGACCGCGATAGACATAGCCGCCGGTGATCGAATTGCCCTGCCGCGGGCCGCTGCCATGACCATATTCGGCGACCGGGTCGGTGAGGCCCCCGGGTGCGGTTCCCGAAAAGGGTTGTGTTCCTTCCTTGAAACGCCAGCCGAAATTGAGCCCCGGTTGCGTCGTTGTGACCAGATCGACCTCTTCGACGGCGCCTTGACCCACGTCGCCGATCACCAGCGTCGAGCCGCTGAACGACGCGCGGAACGGATTGCGCAGGCCAAGTGCATAGACATAAGGATCACCGCCGCCGCCGATATAGGGATTGCCCGGTACGGGCTTGAAGAAAACCGCCGAGGCACCGGCATAGGGATCGGCGACGACCTCGATCCGCAATATCTTGCCGAGCCGCGAATTGGGATTCTGGGCATTATTGCCGGGATCGCCCGAACCGCCGCCGTCACCCACCCCGGCATAGAGAAAGCCGTCGGGTCCGAAGGCCATCGAGCCGCCGTTATGGTTGCTGGCTCCTGGATGCGGAATCGAAAGGGCATCCAGCAGCCGCGGCGGGACTCCGGCGGCGCTAAATCCATATTCGCGAATCTCGATATGGCCGGCAGCATTGGTGCAGTAGATCATGAAGCGATCGGAATTCGCCGGGTTGGGCAGCAGCGCCATGCTGAGCAATCCGCGCTCGCCGTCGGTCGATAGATCGCCGATCGTGAAGAGCAGGGTCTTCGCGCCGGTCGAGGGGGTCAGGCGATAGACCTTGCCGGCCTTTTCCAGCACATAAACATCGCTGCTGCCCGGAATGCCGAGAACGAAGGTCGGCTGGTCGAAGCCCGCGCCGACGCGCGCGACGGCGATGCCTTCGCGGCTGTTGGTGACGGTGATGTTGACCATCTGCGTCGCGCTGGCGCTCGCGTCGCTGACGCGAAGCTGGACGGTATAGACATTGTCGCCATTGGCGTCGCCGGGCAGGTCGTAGTCGGGCGCCTCGTTGAAGCGTAGCGCGCCCGCCGTGGTGATCGAGAAGCGCGCTGCGTCGGCGCCGCCGTCGATAGCGAAGGTCAGCGCGTCGCTGTTCGGGTCGCTCGCCGTCGCCTGATAGGCGGCGGACGTGTTTTCGGCCACACTGGCGGTCTGGAGCGAGGTGAATGTGGGAGGGGCGTTTGTGGTGGGAGGCGTGCCGCCGCTGCCGCCTCCGCCGCCGCAAGCGCTCAGGAGTAGGGGCGCAAGGAGAAAGACGCGTATCCGCATGATCGAGAACCTTTTTTGCGACCTATATACTCGGGGCAAGGTGCCACTCGCGGGCAAGGGGCGCAACCCCGCTACCCACCATGTCGCAATGGCAGCGCCTCAGGCTGGCTCTTTCACCTCGTCGAAATCGTCGAGTTTTTCGAGCGCGTCGCGGGCGATTTTCGCCAGCGCGAAGCGATTGACCGCCAGGCCCTTCGCGCCATCGCCCGTCAGGTCGTCGATGGTGAAGGCAACGCGGGTGCGATCCGGCGCCAGCTCCTCGAAGGTGAATTTCAGCCCCGTGGCCAGCGCGCCATCGTCGACGCTGTAGATCAGATGCGCCTCGCGCGGGATTTCCATCGCGACCGCGATCTTGACCTTATACGCCTCGGGCCGTTCGTCGGGCACGAGCTTCTGGAACTCGGGATCGCCCTTTTCGGCGACCAGCTCGTACAGGCGCGTCGAGCCACCGTTGGTGACGAGCGGCAGGCTGGCAAAATCGCTGTCGTCGCCGAACATTTTCGCGAACACCTCTTCGCGCGGTGCGGCGACCGTCCGCGTCTGGTTCGCAAGCTCGGCCACCTTGCCGCAGCCGGTCGCGAGCAGCATCGCGGCAATCAGGATCGTTATGCGCAACATCCAGCGTTCCTCGCGAAAAAGCTGGCCGAAAAGACTGGCCGAAAAGATCTGTTTGCCCTTAGCGCGAACGGTTTACCAAAGCGTAATTGCCGCGTCGTTTCGAACCGCCAACCAACAGGAAAGGGCGCCCGGTTCCCCCGAACCGGACGCCCTTCCTTCGCGTTGCTGATCCTGGTGGATCAGGCGCTGTAGTACATGTCGAATTCGACCGGGCTCGGGGTCTGCTCGAAACGATAGACCTCGTCCCACTTCAGCTCGACATAGGCTTCGATCTGATCCTTGCTGAACACATCGCCCTTGAGCAGGAAGTCATGGTCGGCGAGCAGGCTGTCGAGCGCTTCGCGCAAGGACGCGCAGACGGTCGGGACTTCGGCCAGTTCCTCGGGCGGCAGGTCATAGAGATTCTTGTCCATCGGGTCGCCCGGGTGGATCTTGTTCTGGATGCCGTCGAGGCCCGCCATCAGCAGCGCCGAATAGCAGAGATAGGGGTTTGCCATCGCGTCGGGGAAGCGGAACTCGACGCGCTTCGCCTTGGCGCCAGCGCCGTAAGGGATGCGGCACGAGGCCGAACGGTTGCGGCTCGAGTAAGCGAGCAGCACCGGCGCTTCGAAGCCCGGGACGAGGCGCTTGTAGCTGTTCGTCGTCGGGTTGGTGAAGGCGTTCAGCGCCTTGGCATGCTTGACCACGCCGCCGATGAAATAGAGGCACATGTCCGAAAGGCCGGCATAGCCGTTGCCGGCGAAGAGCGGCTTGCCCTTTTCCCAGATCGAGATGTGGGTGTGCATGCCGCTGCCGTTATCGTCCTTGATCGGCTTCGGCATGAAGGTCGCGGTCTTGCCGTAAGCGTGGGCGACCTGATGCACGACGTACTTATAGATCTGCATGCGGTCGGCGGTTTCGGTCAGCGTGCCGAAGGTCAGGCCCAGCTCGTGCTGCGCGGCGGCGACTTCATGGTGATGCTTGTCGCACGGCAGGCCGAGTTCGAGCATCGTCGAGACCATCTCGGCGCGGATGTCGACCGCGCTGTCGACCGGCGCGACGGGGAAATAGCCGCCCTTGGCGCGCGGACGGTGGCCGAGGTTGCCGCCCTCGTAGCTGCGACCGGTGTTGGTCGGCAGCTCGATGTCGTCGATCTCGAAGCCCGACTTGTTGTATCCGGTTTCGAAGCGGACGTCGTCGAACATGAAGAATTCGGCTTCGGGGCCGACATAGACGGTGTCGCCGATGCCGGTCGAGGCGACATAGGCCTCGGCGCGCTTTGCGGTGGTGCGCGGGTCGCGGGCATAGCCTTCGCCGGTCGCGGGCTCGACGATGTCGCAGAAGATGACGAGCATCGGGGTGGCCGAGAAGGGATCGTCATAGACCGCGTCGAGGTCGGGCTTGAGGATCATGTCGCTCTCGTTGATCGCCTTCCAGCCTTCGATCGACGAGCCGTCGAACATCAGGCCGTCTTCGAGCGCGTCCTCGTCGATCACCCCGGCGACCATGGTCAGATGCTGCCACTTGCCCTTGGGGTCGGTGAAACGCAGGTCGACCCACTCGATGTCGTTTTCCTTGATCCGCGCGATGATGTCCTTGGGCTTCGTAGCCATGGTCTATGCTTCCTTCTTGCGAAATGGTCCGGCGTGCCGGGGTTTGTTGAGGTCTGTAAAAGTGCGAGAGATTAAAGCGCATCCTCGTTGCGTTCGCCGGTGCGGATGCGCAGCGCGGTTTCGACCGGGATGACGAAGATCTTGCCGTCGCCGATGCGGCCGGTCTGCGCGGCGGCGGCGATCGCCTCCACGACGCGTTCGGCCATGCTGTCTTCGACGATGACTTCCAGCTTCACCTTGGGCAGGAAGTCGACGACATATTCGGCGCCGCGATAGAGTTCGGTATGACCCTTCTGCCGGCCGAAACCCTTGGCTTCGGTGACCGTGATGCCGCTGACACCGACCTCGTGCAGCGCTTCCTTCACTTCGTCGAGCTTGAACGGCTTGATGATCGCCTCAATCTTCTTCACGCTTTTCGTCCCCCTTTGGGCTGGCCGCCGCCCCTTGCGCGCAAAGCCGGATCAGGTCCGCCTGGTCCGGTCTGCCGTCGAGTCGGTGCGGTGTCCCGCCATCTTGCACCAATCAAAAGCCGTGCCAATTGGCGAATCGCGGGCTTTCGGTAAGATTTGTGACAGGAAATTGCGCCGTTGCCCAAGAGGCGGGCAACGGCGTCAATCTGGTGCACAAAAATTGTGCAGTCAGCGCCCCATCGGCGCCGAGGAGTCGGCCAGATTGGCCTTGGTCCAGTTCGATCGCTCGATGACATAGGCGCGAATCGCCTCGGCATCGGCGGGCGTCAGCACATTGGCGAAGCTCACCATGCCGCGGTCCTTGAGCGCGCCGCCGATCACGACGCCCTTCCACGCGTCGGCGTTGGCGAGCGTGCCCGAGACGCGCAAATCGGGGGTGAAGCCGTTGCCGATCGCGCTGTCGCCGTGACACACCATGCAATAGCGCCCGAAATGCGCCTTGCCCGCGGCGACCTGCGCCGGCGATGCGGTCATCGGCGGCGGGTTCCACGCCATCGCGGCCATCGAGGGCGGGGCGGGCAGCTTGGCGGTGCCGCCGATCTTGAGCACGACGAGGCGCGGGATGTTCGGTATCTTGCGCGTCGCGCCGCCGGCGACCCCGGCGACGAGCGGGAAGGCGCCGCCCTTGCTCGTCATGAACGCCACATATTGCACGCCGCCGACGCGGAAGGTCGAGGGTGCGCTGACGATTCCCGACTGCATGTCGAGGTCGAGCAATTGCTTGCCGGTGTCGGCGGTATAGGCGCGGAAGCGGCCGAGGCTGGTGCCCTGGAACACGAGGTTGCCCGCGGTGGTCATCGTGCCGCCGTTCCACGCCGCGGGATGATCGACCGCCCATGCGACCTTGCCGGTGCGCGGATCGAAGGCGACGAGGCGGCCGGTGGTCGCGGCGACCGCGGCGCGGAACGCCGCCTTGTCGTCGGGGAGCATCGTGCCGGTCAGCGTCGTGCCGATGTTGAAGCCGACGACCTTGCGCCGGTCGAGCTCGGTCATGTCGGCTAGATAGCCCTGCGGGATCTGCTGCGCGGGGATATAGACGAGCCCGGTCGCGGGATTGTAGCTCATCGGATGCCAGTTGTGCGCGCCGAGTGCACCGGGGATTGCGATGAAGGGCTTGCCGGTCTTGTAGAAGCGCGCCTCGGGGTTCTCGATCGGGCGGCCGGTCGTCAGGTCATAACCGGTCGCCCAGTTGATTCCGTCGACGAAGGGCTTGGCGTCGATCAGCTTGCCGTTCGACCGGTCGATGGTGAAGAAGAAACCGTTCTTCGGCGCGTGGTACAGCACCTTCGTCGGCCTGCCGTTCACCGCCTGCTCGGCGAGGATGATCGGCTGGGTCGCGGTATAGTCCCAGGTTTCGGCCGGGGTCTCCTGATAATGCCATTTATAGGCGCCAGTCGACGCGTCGAGCGCGACGATCGAGGAGAGGAACCAGTTGTCGCGCTCGCCATTCGAACGCGTGCCATGGTTCCACGGGTTACCGTTGCCGACGCCGAGATAGATTTGGTCGAGATCCTTGTCGTAAACGATCGCGTCCCACACGGTGCCGCCGCCGCCCGAGGTCTGCCATTCGCCCTTGTCGGACCAGGTCGCGTTCGCCTTGCTCGCGAAAATGTCGTCGGAGGCCGCGCCGTCCTTTGCCTTGGTCGGGTTGGGTGCAGTGTAGAAGCGCCAGCGTTCCTTACCGGTGTCGGCGTCGTAAGCGGTGACATAGCCGCGCACGCCGAACTCGGCGCCGCCATTGCCGATCAGCACCATGTCCTTCACGACGCGCGGGGCGCCGGTGATGGTGTAAGGTTTCGACGTGTCGAAGGTCTGCGTCGACCACAGCTCCTTGCCGGTCTTGCGGTCGAGCGCGATCAGGCGGCCGTCGAGCGCGCCGACGAAGAGTTTGTCGCCCCACACCGCGACGCCGCGGTTGACGACGTCGCAGCAGGCGCTCACCGCGCGCTCGCCGGGGACCTTGGGATCGAACTTCCACAGCGGTTTGCCCGTAGCGGCATCCCATGCGCTGACCTTCGACCAGGCATGGGTGACGTACATGACGCCGTCGACGACGACCGGCGTGGCTTCCTGCCCGCGCGCATCGTCGAGGTCGGCGGTCCACGCGATGCCGAGCTCACCCACATTCTTGTCGTCGATATCGGTCAGCGGGCTGAAGCGTTGCTCGTCATAGCTATAGCCGATGGCGCCCCAATCGTCGCCGTTGCCGCCGGTCTTGAGCAGGGTCTCGCTGGCTTTCTCGGCGGCGTCGAGATGGCCGCCCGATATGCTGTCATTCTTCGACGCGTCGCATGCCGCCAATGCCAGTAGCGCGCCGCCCAGCAGCGCGGCCTTCAAGACCCGTTTCGCCATTCCATGCTCTCCCGTTCGACGCCTATGCTTGACGTTAACGTCAAGACTGCGCGCGAAGGGGGGCGGGTGCAAGCGGGAAAATGGGGGTGGGAGCGGGGGGCTCCCTTTTCGTCACCCCGGACTTGATCCGGGGTCCACGAAGGCCGGCGTTGCCTTGGAAGTCATGAATCCCGGATCAAGTCCGGGATGACGAAGTGTAAACAGCTGTGTCGATCAGGCCCAAGGCGGCGCGTTCAAACCCGTTGGGCTCGCGGTGAAAATCTCGCAGCCGGTTTCGGTGATCCCGATGCTATGCTCGAATTGCGCCGACAGGCTGCGGTCGCGGGTCACCGCGGTCCAGCCGTCATTGAGCATCTTCACCGCATATTTGCCGGTATTGATCATCGGCTCGATCGTGAAGAACATGCCGGGGCGCAGCTCGGGACCGGTGCCGGGGCGGCCGGCGTGGACGACCTCGGGGGCATCGTGGAACATCTGGCCGAGGCCGTGGCCGCAGAAATCGCGGACGACCGAATAGCGGTGGCGCTCGGCGTGGCTCTGGATCGCGTGCGCGACGTCGCCCATGCGGTTGCCGGGCTTCGCCTGCTCGATGCCGAGCATCAGGCACTCATAGGTGACTTCGACGAGCCGCTTCGCCTTGATCGGCACATCGCCGACCAGATACATGCGGCTGGTGTCGCCGTGCCAGCCGTCGACGATGCTGGTCACGTCGATGTTGACGATATCGCCCTCGCGCACCGGCTTGTCGTCGGGGATGCCGTGGCAGACGACATGGTTGATGCTGGTGCAGCAGCTATGCGTGAAGCCGCGATAGCCCAAGGTCGCGGGGATGCCGCCGCCCTCCAGCATCATCGTGCGGACAAGGTCGTCGATCGCCGCCGTGGTCACGCCCGGCTGGACGAAGGGGACGAGTGCATCGAGGATTTCGGCCGACAGCCGCCCCGCCTTGCGCATGCCGGCAAAGCCGGCTTCGTCGTGGAGCTTGATCGTGCCGTCGCGCACGGGGGTGGGCGCGCCTGCGTCGGCGGTGGTTACGGAGACATAGTCGTACATGTGGTTCATATAGTCGGTGGAGGCTCAAAAAGCGAGGGGCGGTAAAAAGCCCCTCCCGCTTGCGGGAGGGGTTTGGGGAGGGGCTGTAGCGTTGCCGGGCCCTCCCCGCTGCGGCTAGCGGGCAAGCCCGCAAGCCTCACTGCCCCTCCCGCAAGCGGGAGGGGATATATCCCTACTCGGCCGCCTTCCTCGTCTTGTCGGCTTTCGGCTTGGCTTTGGCCTTGCTCGCCTTGGGCGGGGCCGAGACGATTTCGAAGGCGAGCGGATTGCCGACCTTGGCGTCGTCGCCGGTCTTCATCTTCACCTTGACCTCGCCGCCATGGACGAGCTTGCCGAACAGCAGTTCCTCGGCGAGCGGCTGCTTGATCTTTTCCTGGATCAAACGGCCCATCGGACGCGCGCCATAGAGCTTGTCATAGCCCTTGCCGGTCAGCCATTCGCGCGCCGCATCGTCGAGCTGGATGTGGACGTTGCGGTCGGCGAGCTGCAGCTCGAGTTCGAGGATGAACTTGTCGACGACGCGCGCGACGACTTCGGGCGGCAGATAGCCGAAGGGCACGATCGCATCGAGGCGGTTGCGAAATTCGGGGGTGAAGAGATTCTTCACCGCTTCTTCCTGCACATCCTCGCGCGTGAACTGGCCGAAGCCGATGCCCTCGCGCGCCATGTCGCTCGCGCCCGCATTGGTCGTCATGATCAGGATGACGTTGCGGAAATCAACCGTCTTGCCGTGATGATCGGTCAGGCGGCCATGGTCCATCACCTGCAACAATATGTTGAACAGGTCGGGATGCGCCTTCTCGATCTCGTCGAGCAGCAGCACGCAATGCGGATTCTGGTCGATCGCATCGGTGAGCAGGCCGCCCTGATCATAGCCGACATAGCCCGGAGGCGCGCCGATCAGGCGGCTCACCGAATGGCGTTCCATATATTCGGACATGTCGAAACGCTGGAGCGGGATGCCCATGATCGACGCGAGCTGCTTGGCGACCTCGGTCTTGCCGACGCCGGTCGGGCCGCTGAACAGATAATTGCCGATCGGCTTTTCGGGATCGCGCAGACCCGCACGGCTGAGCTTGATCGCCGACGACAGCACCTCGATCGCGGTGTTCTGGCCGAACACGACGCGCTTGAGGTCGGTCTCCAGGCTGGCGAGCGTCGCCTTGTCGTCGCTCGACACCGATTTGGGCGGGATGCGCGCCATCGTCGCGATCACGGCCTCGATCTCCTTGGCGGTGATCGTTTTCTTGCGCTTCGACGGGGCGACGAGCATCTGCATCGCGCCAACCTCGTCGATCACGTCGATCGCCTTGTCGGGCAATTTCCGGTCGTTGATGTAGCGCGCGCTCAGCTCGACCGCGGCGTTGATCGCGTCGGGGGTGTAGCGTACCTGGTGGTGCGCCTCGAACGCGCTGCGCAGTCCCGCGAGGATCTTCTTCGTGTCCTCGAGCGTCGGTTCGACCACGTCGATCTTCTGGAACCGGCGGAGCAGCGCGCGGTCCTTTTCGAAATGGTTGCGGAACTCCTTGTACGTCGTCGAGCCGATGCAGCGGATCACGCCGCCCGAGAGGGCGGGCTTCAGGAGGTTCGACGCGTCCATCGCGCCGCCGCTCGTCGCGCCGGCGCCGATGACGGTGTGGATCTCGTCGATGAACAGGATCGCGTGCGGCAGGCCTTCGAGTTCGGTCACGACCTGTTTCAGCCGCTCCTCGAAATCGCCGCGATAGCGCGTGCCCGCGAGCAGCGCGCCCATGTCGAGCGAATAGATGACCGCGGGCAGCAGCACCTCGGGCACGTCGCCCTCGATGATCTTGCGCGCGAGACCTTCGGCGATCGCGGTCTTGCCGACGCCGGGATCGCCGACATAGAGCGGGTTGTTCTTGCTGCGGCGGCAGAGGATCTGGATCGTGCGGTCGACCTCGGCATTGCGGCCGATCAGCGGGTCGACCTTGCCGACCTTGGCCTTCTCGTTGAGGTTGACGGTGAACTGGTCGAGCGCGGTTTCCTTCTTGTTCTTGCCGCTGCTTTCCTTGTCCTTCGTCTCTTCCTTTTCCTCGGGCTCGGCCTGCGGCGAGGGCTTGCCGCCCTTGCCGACGCCGTGGCTGAGGTAGGAAACCGCGTCGAGGCGCGTCAGATCCTGCTGCTGCAGGAAATAGACCGCATAGCTTTCGCGTTCGGAGAAGAGCGCGACGAGGACGTTGGCGCCGGTCACCTCGTCCTTGCCCGACGACTGGACGTGCAGGATCGCGCGCTGGACAACGCGCTGAAAGCCGCTCGTCGGCGAGGGGTCGCTGTGCCCCTCGACCTTCAAACTGTCGAGTTCGGTATCGAGATAGTGGACGACCGCCGATTGCAGGTCGTCGAGCGCGACGCCGCAGGCGCGCATCACTTCGGCGGCATGATCGTCGTCGATCAGCGCGTAGAGCAGATGCTCGAGCGTCGCATATTCGTGGTGACGCTCCGAAGCGGCCTTCAAAGCGTTGTGTAGAGTCTTTTCGAGGCTTTCCGAAAAGGACGGCATGGTCTTCATCTCCTTGCGGGGACCAGGCCGGGGAGAGCGGCCCCCTTAGGAACACAACGTGGCGATGCCGCCGCCCCGCCGCAAGGGAAAAGCGGATGGCTTTGTGAAATTACGATGACGGGGGTTGCGGTATGGTTAACGAGGCGTTGAGAATTTGGCGCAAGTCGCTTCAATCCACCTCGTTACCCGGTTGGATCGGGTATCCGGTTGGCGCAAGGACGGCTAACAATTCCAAAGTTCAGGAAAGTTCAGCCCTATGCGCCCCCGCTTTGGACATCCCGGCGTGCCGGACGCGCGCGCCGTGGCCGCACCCGCAAGCCGGACAGCGACCGCTTTCGTTCACCAAATGAAAGAGCCGGATGAAGGCTGGCATAGCCGAATAATGTAGGAAAGGACTATTTGAGGCGACGTCGGCTTAGGGGTGGAGAGCTGCCATGGCCTTCTTTCGTCATCCCGGGTTGGATCCGGGATCCGGTCGGCGCAAGGGCTGCGTAATATTCCAAAGTTCAGGAAAGTTCAGCCCTATGCATCCCCCCGATTTGGACCTCGCGGCG
>NZ_JAKFEM010000017.1:0-122766 GCF_036675685.1 Sphingopyxis sp. | reverse complement strand
TGCAGTCATCCAACTTCTCGTCACCCCGGGCTTGACCCGGGGCCTGCCTTGTCTTTTCTCGGTTGGGAAGAAGGAAGGCGGGTCCCGGGTCAAGCCCGGGATGACGAATAAGGACCGTCCGCTCACCACCCCAAAACGAACATACGGTGCGGCACCCGCTATTCGCGCGCCTTTGCCGCGGCGCGCACGTCTTGCGAGCGGGCCAGCGGCATGACAAGGATGTCGTCGCCGTCGACGATCACCGCGACATTTTCCATGCCGACGAGCGACACGCGCTTGCCGCCCGCGCGCACCAGATTGCCGTGGCTATCGTGAAGGAAAACGTCACCGGCAACGGCGTTTCCGTCGGCATCCTGATCGCCAAGGGCGTGGATCATGTGCCAGCTGCCGAGGTCCGACCAGCCCATCGAGACCGGAACGACGGCAACGCGGTCGTCCTTCTCCATCACGGCGTAATCGATCGAGTCGGACGGTGCCGCCTCGAACTGGATGGCGTCGGCGTAGAGTGCGTCGCCGTCGCGCATCCCGGCCGCGACGGCCCGATCGGCGGCCTCGAAAATCGCCCGGCAATGAGTGAGCATCGCGTCGCGCATCCGCGCCGCACGGAACAGGAATATGCCGGCGTTCCAGCTGTAGCCGCCCGCAGCGAGCATCGCCTCCGCATCGGCGAGCGGGGGTTTTTCGATGAAGCGGTCGACCGCAAAGCCCCCATCTTCGTCGGCGGCGCCCAGCGGCGCGCCGTCGGCGATATAACCGAACCCCGTTTCGGGACGGCTGGGCGCGATGCCGAAGGTGACGAGCCAATCGTGCTGCGCCAGCCGCACCCCCTTGGCGATCGCGGCGTGAAAGGCCGGAATATCGGCGATCACATGGTCGCTGGGCATCACGAGCAGCAGTGTATTGGCGTCAGCCTGTGCGACGGCCAATGCAATGGCGGCGGCGGTATTGCGCGGCATCGGCTCGACGAGCAACGCCGCCTCGCGGCCGTCCATCTGCTCGCGAACCGCCGCAACATGCGCGTCGCCGCACAGGATGACCGGCGGCAGGAAATCGGGACCCGCGGGTGTTCGCTGGACCGTCTGCCGGAACAGGCTCTGTCCGCCGGTTAGCGACAGGAATTGCTTGGCCCGGTCGCCGCGCGATTCGGGCCACAGGCGGGTGCCGGCACCGCCGCACAGGATAACGGGCTGGATCATCAGCGTCATGGCGCCGGTCTATCGCCTCCTGCGTGCGCGGTCATCCCTTCATTGACCGAAATGGCGAGTGTAAAATTAACCGACAGTTGACGCCTCGGCTGTAGTATCGGGGAAGCGAAAGGTTTGGTATTTTTCGATGTTCCGGCTGTTCAAACATTATGTCCCGCACGCCGTCGTCTGGCTGGCGCTAATCGAATTTCTTGCGCTGCTCGGCTCGGCCGAGGGGGCGTGGCATCTTTATGCGCGCCAGGCGGGGTTCGATGCGGGACCGCTCACCGACCGCTGGCTGCCGCTCGCGACCTTCGCCGTCGCCAATTCGCTCGCGATGATGGCGACCGGAATGTACGGCAACGAGGGGCTGCGTTCGATGCGCTTTGCGACCGCGCGCCTGCTCGCCGCCATCTCGCTCGGAGTCATTTTCCTGTCGGTCCTCGGCTTCCTGTTGCCGACCGCAACGCTGTGGCGCGCCAACAGCCTCTATGCGATGGTCCTGGCGATCGCCGCATTGTTCCTGATCCGCCTTGCGCTGACCCAGTCGGCCGGCACCAGTGCTTTTCGCCGCCGCATCCTGGTGCTGGGCGCCGGCCCGCGCGCGGCGCGGCTGGCGACGCTGGCCGAGGAGCCCGGAAGCGGGCTCGAGGTGGTCGGTTTCATCGCGATGAGTGGTGCCGAAAAGACGGTGCCGAGCGCGATTTCGCGTCAGGACATCGCCAATCTGTCGGACCATGTCGTCGCATTGCGCGCGGGCGAAGTCGTGCTGGCGCTCGAAGAACGGCGCAACGCGCTGCCGCTCGCCGACCTGCTTCGCGTCAAGACGACGGGGGTGCACGTCAACGATATTGCGAGCTTTATCGAGCGCGAGACGGGGCGCGTCGACCTTGCGACGACCAACCCCAGCGGGCTGATCTTTTCGGACGGATTTTCGGCGGGCCAGCGAATCTCGAAGGCCGGCAAGCGGCTGTTCGACATCATCGCCAGCCTGATCGTGCTGGTCCTCGGCCTGCCGCTGGTCGTCCTCGCCGGGATCGCGGTCATCCTCGATAGCCGGGGGCCGGTCTTCTATCGCCAGCCGCGCGTCGGGCTGTTCGGCGAACCCTATGATATTTTCAAGATCCGTTCGATGCGCACCGATGCCGAGGCCGGAGGCAAGGCGATGTGGGCGAGCGAGAACGACCCGCGCGTCACCCGCGTCGGCCGGATCATCCGCAAGCTGCGCATCGACGAACTGCCGCAGACCTGGTGCGTGCTGAAGGGCGACATGAGTTTCGTCGGCCCGCGTCCCGAACGGCCGAGTTTCGTCGACGAACTCGAAAAGCAGATGCCCTTTTATGCCGAACGGCACATGGTGAAGCCGGGCCTGACCGGTTGGGCACAGATCAACTATCCCTATGGCGCATCGGTCGAGGATGCGCGGGTAAAGCTCGAATACGACCTTTATTATGCGAAGAATTATTCGCCCTTCCTCGACCTGTTGATCCTGCTCCAGACGGTGCGTGTCGTGCTGTGGCCGGACGGCGCGCGGTAAAATCATGACCGCGCTCGCGGGCCTGTCCCAATTCCTGTCCACGCTGGCGCTCGCGGGTTTTGCGGGCGTCACGCTGTGGCTGCTCGTGCGGCCTCCCGCGCGGATGGCGGCGTTGATGCCGGCGCCGCAGTTGCTGACGATGGCGGCCGCCGCGACCGCGCTCTGGTGCGCCGCGGTCACTGCCTTCTCGCCCGGATCGTCGCAGGCGCTCGTCGTCCAGGCACTGCGCGATCTTGCGATGCTCGGCTGGCTCGGCGCGACCTTCTGGTCGGTGCGCGCGCCGATGTCGCGGCCGCTGCGGCTGATCCTGCGCATGCTGGTGACGATCTGCGTGCTGACGCTGGTTCTCGGTGCGGCCGCGCACCTGCGCGCGGGAGCCGAGGCCGAGCCATGGATGACGCCGACGCTGACCTTTGCCGCGATGGTCCTTGCCGTGGGCGGACTGTTGATTGTCGACGGCGGCGTTCGTCACGCCAGCGCCGGGCAGCGGATGCCGGTGATGGCGGTCGCGGGCGGCTTTGCGATGCTGTGGGCCTATGAACTCAACGTCCAGCTGATCGGCGCTTTGACCGGCCAGACGGCCACCGCGCTGATCGAGCTGCTTCCCGCCGTCGCGCTTCTGACCCTGCCGACCTATGTGATCGCCGCGATGGATGTCGGGCGCGAACGGATGCGGCTGTCGCGGACGGCGGCGATGCGCACGCTGCTGCTGCTAAGCGCCGCCGCCTATCTGATCCTGATCGGGCTTGCCGGCGCGGTCGCGCGGATGGTCGGCGGCGACTATGCCGTCCTCGCGCAGGCGACTTCGCTGGTCGTCGCGTTGGGTGCGGGCGGCCTTTTGCTCGCTTCCGCGCGCGCACGCGCGTGGCTTTCAGTGATGATTTCCAAGCATTTCTTCGAACATCGTTATGATTATCGCGCCGAATGGATGCGCTTCACCGCGACGCTCGGGCAAATTGGGGGGCAGGGGGGCGGCGAGGATGATCGCAACCTCTATCGCCGCGTCGCCAAGGCGCTCGCCGAGTTGACGGGCAGCCCTGCCGCGCTGTTGATGCTGCCCGACGCGTCGGGCGGTTTTCGCGTCGCCGAGCAATGGCATTGGCCCATCGGGATCGAGGAAGAGGCGACACTGTCGCTACGCTCGGCGTTCATGCTGCAGGAAACGCGGCATATCGTCGATCTTGATGCCCAGCGCCGGGGGCATGAGGGCGAGGATCTGGCGATCCCCGACTGGCTGATCGCCGACCAGCGCGCGTGGGTCGTCGTGCCGGTGCTGCATTTCCAGCGGATGATCGCGGTCGCGGTGCTGCACCGTCCAGCGGTGTCGCGCGCGCTCGACTGGGAAGACCTCGACGTGCTGCGCATCGCGGGACAGCAGGCAGCGAGCTACCTTGCCGAATCGCAGAGCCAGCAGGCGCTGTCGGAGGCGCGGCGGTTCGACGAGTTCAACCGTCGCTTTGCCTTCATCATGCACGACATCAAGAATCTGGCGAGCCAGATCGGGCTGCTCGCGCGCAACGCCGAACGCCACGCCGACAAGCCCGATTTCCGCGCCGACATGGTCGAGACGCTGAAGATTTCGGCGGGACGGCTCAGCGATCTTCTGGTCCGCCTGTCGCCGCGCGAGCGCGGGCCGGCGGCGGAGGCCGGGCGGATCCTGGTCGAACCCATATTGAACAACATCGCCGCCGAGGCGCGGCCGCGCCGCGCGCTGTTCGTCGGCTGCCAGACGGGATTGTCGGCGTGGGGCGATGCGGAATCGATCCGTCAGATCGTCCAGCACCTCGTCGCCAATGCGATCGACGCGTCGGACGCGGGAGCGCCGGTGCAGGTGGTCGCGGTCGCCGAACAGGGCCGCGCGCGGATCGACGTGATCGACCAGGGCAGCGGAATGACGCGCGGTTTCATCCGCGACGAACTGTTCAAGCCCTTCGTTTCGACGAAGGAGGCCGGCTTTGGCCTCGGCGCCTTTGAAGCGCTGCAGATCGCGCAGGCGCTGGGCGGTTCGATCGAGGTCGTGAGCGAGCCGGGCAAGGGCAGCAATTTCACCCTGTGGCTGCCGCTTGCCGATGCGCGGGGCGACGCGGGTGTCGACGCACGAATGATGAAAGTAGCATCGAAATGAACGAAAGCGGGACCACGGTCCGCAAACTGCTGGTGGTCGAGGATGACCCGGGGCTGCAGACGCAGCTCAAATGGGCGTATGAGGACTATCAGGTGTTTATCGCGGGCGACCATGACGCCGCGATCGAACTGCTGCGCGCCGAGGAGCCCGATGTGGTGACGCTCGACCTTGGCCTGCCGCCCGATCCCGACGGCACCCGCGAGGGGTTCCGGACGCTGAAGGCGATCCTCGAGGCGAAGGCCGATACCAAGGTCATCGTCGTGTCGGGGCATGGCGAGCGCGCGAGCGCGCTGACGGCGATCGCGAGCGGGGCGTGGGATTTCTACCAGAAGCCGATCGACATCGAGGAACTCGGACTGATCGTCCGCCGCGCCTTTCATGTGCGCGAACTCGAGGTCGAGAATGTCCGGCTCGCGGGGCAGGGCAGCGCCGACAATCGCGTCCTCGGCGGAATGATCACGGGTGCGCCCGAGATGCAGAAGGTCGCGCGCACGATCGAGCGCGTCGCGAACCTCGACGTCAGTGTGATGCTGCTCGGCGCGAGCGGCACCGGCAAGGAATTGCTCGCGCGCGGGCTTCATCAGGCAAGCGGGCGGCGCGACGGGGCGTTCGTCGCGATCAACTGCGCCGCGATCCCCGAGAATCTGCTCGAAAGCGAACTGTTTGGACACGAAAAAGGAGCTTTCACCGGCGCGGTCAAGACGACCGAGGGCAAGATCGAGCTCGCGCACGGCGGCACGCTTTTCCTCGACGAGGTCGGCGACATCCCGCTGCCATTGCAGGTCAAGCTGCTCCGCTTTTTGCAGGAGCGCACGATCGAGCGCATCGGCGGGCGCAAGGCGATTGCGGTCGACACCCGCATCGTGTGCGCAACGCACCGCGACCTCGATGCGATGATCGCCGACCAGAGCTTCCGCGACGACCTTTATTACCGGCTCGCCGAGATGGTGGTGAAGATCCCCTCGCTCGCCGAGCGGCCGGGCGACGCGGTGCTGCTCGCGCGGCATTTCCTCCACCAATATGCGCCCGAGATGAACCCCGCGGTGCGCGGCTTTGCCCCCGACGCGCTGCAGGCGATCGACGAGGGGCGCTGGCCGGGCAACGTCCGCGAGCTTGAAAACCGCATCAAGCGCGCCGTTATCATGGCCGACGGCAAGCTGGTGATGCGCGAGGATCTGGACATGGCGAGTGTCGAAGGCGCCAATGGAAGCGAGGAAGCGTGGCTGAACCTGCGCAGCGCGCGGGAGGCGGCCGACCGCGTCGCGATCCGCCGCGCGATGACGCAAAGCGAGGGCAATATCTCGCTCGCCGCCAAGCTGCTCGGGATCAGCCGGCCGACGCTGTACGATCTGCTCAAACAATATCGGATGCAGGCCTGAATGGGTTTTCGCCGCTTCTGGACGGGCGCGCTGCTGATCGCGGCGATGCTGCTGGGAGCATGCGATGGTGCGCCCCCAGCCGCGCCGCGCGACACGCTCGAACGGCGACGCGCCACGTTACAGGATGCGATTGCGGGTAACCCCACGGCGATCGTTCCGCGCGTCGAGCTGGCGCGGGTTGCGATCGCGCTGGGCGACGGGGTCGGCGCCGAGGCGGCGGTCAAGGGCGCGCTGGGTGCCGGGGCCAAGGAAGCCGCGCTGCGCCCGTTGCTCGCGCGCGCCTATGCGATGCAGGGGGAGCGCGCGCGCGCGCTCCAGACGCTCGATAGCGGGCCGATTATCCCCGAAATGATAGGCGAGGCGGCATGGGTCGCGGGCGATGTCCATCTGGCGAATGGTGACCTTGGCGCGGCGCGCGAAGCCTATGACCGCGCGGTGCACGAACTGCCGCGCAACGCGGCGCTGTGGGTCGATGTCGCGCGCTTTCGCGATGCCAATGCCGATGTGCTCGGCGCGCGCGATGCGGTCGATTATGCGATCGAACTCGACAAGGCGAATAGCGCCGCGCTCGCGTTCAAGGCGAACCTTGTGCGGACCGAAGAGGGGCTCAAGGCCTCGCTCGACTGGTACGACGACGCGCTCGCCGCTGACCCCGACAACGCCGATGCGCTGATCGAGCAGGCGGCGACGCTCGGCGATCTTGGCCGCTACCGCGACATGCTCGTCGCGCTGCGCCATGCCGCGACCCTCGTCCCGCGCGACCCGCGCCTTTATTATCTCCAGGCCGTGCTCGCGGCGCGCGCCGACAATTACCGGCTCGCGCGCAGCCTGCTGCAGCGGACACGCGGCGAACTCGACGGACAACCTTCGTTCATGCTGCTCAGCGCGATCGTCGAACTCGAACTGGGCGGCGAGGCGGTCGCCGCGACCTGGGCCGACCGGCTGCTTGCCGAGCAGCCGGGCAATTTCACCGCGCGCCGGATCCTCGCCGCCGCCGACTGGGCCGACGGCGACGCCGATGGCGCGATCGAGGCGCTGCTGCCCGTCGTCGACCGCCCCGATGCCGACAGCTGGTCGCTGCTCCTCGCCGCGCGCGCCGCGGCCGAACTCGGTCGGCGCGGCGAATCGGCCGACTATCTGGCGCGCGCCGCGACGCTGATGCGCGGCGAGGCGGTGCCCTTTGCCGTGAGCAACGACTATGGCCTGCTGACGATGGCGGCCGACGCCGAGCCGCTCGATCCGGCCAAGGCGATCCCGGCAATTTCCGCCGATATATTGAGTGGGAACAGCGCGCGTGCGATCGGACGCGCGACCAGGCTGCGCGATGCGAACCGCGGCGTTTCCGATGCGCATATCCTGCTCGGCGACGCGGCGCTCGCCGGCGGGCGGTACGATCTCGCGGTGCAGGCCTATCGCGCGGCGCGCGACCTCGATGCCAGCGAACGCGCGGCGCTCCGGCTCGCCAACGCGCTTTTCCGCGCCGGCGACGCCGCGGGGTCCGGCGCCGCTATCCTCGCGCTGCGTGACAGCCAGCCGTCGAGTATCGCCGCCGACCGGCTCGCCGGGCACCTCGCGATGGATATCGAGCATTGGGACCAGGCGATCGCCCATTTTGAGCGCGTGCGCAGCCGGATCGGCAATCGCGATGCGGTGATCTTGCGCGAACTCGCGCGGGCGTGGGCTGCAAAGGGCGATGGCGATCGCGCGCTGCCGCTGATCGACCGTGCGTACCGGCTCCAGCCGCTGAATGCCGGGATCATGGAATTTTACGCCGACCTGCTAGACAGGCGCGACAAGAAACAGGCCGCAGCGGATCTGCGCGACAAGGCGGCGCAGATCGGGCGGTAGGATAATTGAAATGGCGGCTTTCGACCGGAAGTAGCCGTTCCCCGGCGAAGGCCGGGGCCCAGAGCGCTCGAGAGCAAGCGTGAGTTGGTAACACTCTGGGCCCCGGCCTTCGCCGGGGAACAGGGGTTACAGCTTACGCCCGCATCCTACCCGAAAGCGGAAAGAGTCAGGCCTCGGTGAGGTCGAGCAAAGTGCGCGCGTCGAGGCCGATGCGGCGCATCTGCTGCGCGACGGGGGGCCAGACATTGGCGAGGAAATCGGCGCGCATCAGGTCGCGAAGCCGCTCGGTCGCGCCCTCGGCGACGAACATGCCGACACCACGCTTCACCGTAACCAAGCCTTCGTCCTGGAAGGTCTGATACGCCTTGGCGACGGTCAACGGGTTGGCGCCTTCCTCCGCGGCGAGCGAGCGGACCGACGGCAACATGTCGCCGTCGCGAAAACTGCCGTCGAGGATGGCGTTGGCGATGACATCGCGCAGACGCTGGTACACGGGTTTGGACTGATCGAGCATGCCGCCTTAATGCCATAAGACAGCAGCACAGTCAAATACGGCTAATTACAAATTCAGTCCGGAATATGAAACTAAATTTCCCAACTGCGGACGACATCGTCATAATCGGGCCGCGGGCGCTCATCGAGATCCCTCGATGCGGTGCCAAGGAAGAAATAGCCGACGATCGTATCGCCGTCGCCCGCACCGAACGCCGCGGCGACCTCAGCGCTATAAGCGGCCCAGCCGGTCAGCCAGCTGCCGACGAAACCGTGCGCGTGCGCGGCGTGGAGCAGGTTCATGCCGACCGCGCCCGCCGACATCTGCTGTTCCCAGACCGGGATCTTGCTCCCGGGAACCGGCGTCGAGAGCAGGACGAGCAACGTCGGCGCCTGATGTGCGAACTGGTCGAGCGCCGACAGGTCGAGACCAGCGGCGCCCGGATTCTCCTTCACCCAGCTCCTCTTGAGCAGCGTTGCCAAGGCTTCGCGCTGCTCGGCCGCGACCGTGACGATGCGCCATGGCGCGAGCTTGCCATGGTCGGGCGTGCGCAGTGCGAGCGCGATGATCTCGTGCAAGGCCCTGGCATCGGGGCCGGGCGCCACCATGTCGCGGGCCTTTCCCGAACGGCGGGTGGTAAGGTGGGCGAGGAGCGAGGAGCGGTCGTTGAACATGAAGCGCCATGTGGCGTTTTCCGCGCGTCAACGCAAGTGTTGCGAACGATTCGCAACAATTTTGGCCCGTCCCGAACGGTTTCTGGCGTAATTAGATTCTTCCCATACGCAATTTTCGCGCTAGGTTGCCCCATTCGCGCGGCGGGAGGCCGCAGACAAGATAATCGAAATAAGGGACGCTTTGATGAAAGAGATTGGCCTTTGGGACGAAGGCGACTGGATCGCGGTTATCGCGCTGGTCGTTTTGGGGGTGTTCCTCACCGTCGGGGCGCTCATCGCCGGAAGCAAGAAACCCGAGTTCGCCGGCCATCCCAAGGGCCTCTACATGCTCTTCTTCGCCGAAATGTGGGAGCGTTTCTCCTATTACGGCATGCGCGCGCTGCTCATCTTTTATCTGACGCAGCACTGGCTGTTTTCGGACGGCAAATCGAACCTGATCTACGGCGCCTATACCAGCCTCGTTTATATCACCCCGGTGCTGGGCGGTTATCTGGCCGACCGCTATCTGGGGCAGCGCAAGGCGGTGCTGTTTGGTGGCGTCCTGCTTGCCTGCGGCCATTTGTTCATGGCGTTCGAGGGTGTCGGCGGACAGGAAGATGCGACGATCAACGTCTTCTGGTTCGCGCTCGCGCTGATCATCGTCGGCGCGGGCTTCCTGAAGGCGAATATCTCGGTGATGGTCGGCCAGCTTTATCGCCTGACCGACATGCGCCGTGACGCGGCCTATACCATTTTTTACATGGGAATTAACGTCGGCGCCGCGCTCGGTACCATCCTCGTCGGCTACCTTGGTCAGAAGATCGGCTGGGCCTATGGCTTCGGCCTTGCTGGCATTGGCATGGTTGCCGGCCTGATCGTCTTCGTGCTCGGCAAGAATGCCCTGCTCGGCGCGGGCGAAGCCCCGGCGCCGCTGACGAAGCAGAAGGAAACGATCATCTATGGCACCGGCCTTGCCGCGGTCGCGGTGATGTGGGCGCTCGTCCAGTATCAGGATATCATTCAGAATTTGCTGATCGTCTCGGGCCTCGCGCTGCTCGGCTATGTGCTTTACGAGAGCTTCAAGCTGCCCAAGGAACCGCGCGAGCGCATGTTCGCGATCCTGTTCCTGATCGCGCTCAACCCGCTGTTCTGGGGCCTGTTCGAGCAGGCGGGCGGCAGCTTCAACCTCTACACCGACCGCTATGTCGACAAGGGCGGCGTGCCTGCGTCGGTGTTCCAGTCGATCAACCCGATCTATATCATCCTCTTCGCGCCGATCTTTGCGGCGCTGTGGCAATGGCTCGGCAAGAAGGGTCTCGAACCCTCGGCACCCGCGAAATTTGCCCTCGCGCTCGCGCAGGTCGGGCTGGGCTTCCTCGTCTTCGTCTGGGGCGCCGGCACCGTCGGACCCGAAGTCGCGACGCCCGTCCTCTTCGTCTTCCTGCTCTACATGCTCCATACGATGGGCGAGCTTTGCCTGTCGCCCGTCGGCCTCAGCGCGATGAACCGGCTGGCGCCGAGCTTCCTTGCCTCGCTGATCATGGGCGCCTGGTTCTATATGACCGCGGTCGGCAATTTCGTCGCGGGCAAGATCGGCGAAGCGACCGGCGGCGAGAGCGGCGACATGACCAAGGAAGCGACGCTCGGCATCTATTGGCAGATCGGCCTGATCACCCTGGGCGTCAGCATCCTCATTCTCGCGCTGTCGCCGATCGTGAAGAAATGGATGCACCTCGATACGCTGCGCGACCGCGACGAGGGCATCCCGGGCACGGGCGAACTCGGCGAGCCGCAAGCCGCCGGCACGCATCCCAAGGGGGCATAAACATGATCCGGGGTGTGAAGGGCAGCCTGCTGGCTGCGGTGTCGCTGGCGTTCGCGGGTTGCGCGGCGACGGGTGACGAAGCGAAGTCGGCGGGCGACAAGCCCGCCGCCGCCGAAAAGCCGGTCAAGTTCAACAAGGACCCATACCCGTCGACCTACAAGGCGTACCCGAGCCGGTCGACCGTGGTGCGCGGGGTCACGATCTTCGACGGCGAAGGCGGGCGGATCGACAATGGCACCGTCGTGCTGGTGAACGGCAAGGTCGAGGCGGTCGGCGCCGCCGATACGCCGGTTCCCGCCGATGCCGACATGGTCGACGGCGCGGGCAAGTTCGTCACCCCCGGCGTGATCGACATCCACAGCCACCTCGGCGACTATCCTTCGCCCGGCGTCGAGGCGCATTCGGACGGCAACGAGGCGACCGCGCCGACGACCCCCGAAGTCTGGTCCGAACATAGCGTCTGGCCGCAGGACCCGGGTTTCAGCCGCGCGCTCGCCAATGGCGGCGTGACCAGCTTGCAGATCCTGCCGGGCAGCGCGAACCTGATGGGCGGGCGCTCGATCACGCTCAAGAATGTCCCGTCGCGCACGGTGCAGGGGATGAAATTTCCCGGCGCGCCTTATGGCCTCAAAATGGCGTGCGGCGAGAATCCGAAGCGCGTCTATGGCGGCAAGGGCCGCATGCCTTCGACGCGCATGGGCAATTTCGCGGTCAACCGCGCGACCTGGGCGAAAGCGGCCGCGTACAAGAAGAAGATGGACGGCGGCAAGGCTGTCGACCGCGACCTTGCGATGGAAACGCTCGCGGGCGTGCTGTCGGGCGAGATACTCATCCACAACCATTGCTACCGCGCCGATGAAATGGCGCTGGTGATCGATATGAGCAAGGAGTTCGGTTACAAGGTATCGACCTTCCACCATGCGGTCGAAAGCTACAAGATCGCCGACCTGCTCGCCAAGGAAGGCATTTGTTCGGCGATGTGGGCCGACTGGTGGGGCTTCAAGATGGAAGCCTATGACTCGGTGCCCGAGAATATTCCGCTGGTGTACAAGGCGGGGGCGTGCACGATCGTCCATTCGGACGACGCGAACCAGATCCAGCGACTGAACCAGGAAGCCGCCAAGGCGCTGAAATCGGGTCGCCGCATGGGCATCCGGATCAGCGACGAACAGGCGTGGACCTGGCTGTCGTACAATCCCGCCAAGGCGCTCGGTATCGGCGACAAGACGGGCAGCCTCAAACCCGGCAAGATGGCCGACGTCGTGCTGTGGAACGGCAATCCGTTCAGCGCCTATACCCGCCCCGAAAAGGTGTGGATCGACGGCGCGCTGATGTTCGACGCGATGGATCCCAAGCGCCGCCCGGTGAGCGATTTCGAGCTGGGCCAGCCCGGCGAAGGAGACGTGAAATGATGCGCGCGCTGTTTCTTTCTGCCGCTGCGCTGATTGCGGCTCCGGCTGCGGCGCAGGACATCGCGATCGTCAATGCCAAGCTCGTCATCGGCGACGGCAGCGCGCCGGTCGAAGGCGGCACCGTCGTCGTGCGCGGCGGCAAGGTCGTTGCGGCGGGCGCGGGCGTCGCGGTTCCCGCCGGGATCGAGCGCGTCGATGCGCAAGGCCATTATGTGACGCCGGGTATCGTCGCCGCGTTCAGCCGCGTCGGCCTGACCGAAGTCGATGCGGTCAGCGGCACCAACGACCGGTCGGCGACGCGCTCGCGCTTCTCCGCCGGGCTCGATATTGCGCCCGCGCTCAATCCGATGGGCTCGCCGGTCGCGGTCAACCGCGCATCGGGCGTTACCCGCGCGATCGTCGCGCCGGGCAGCAGCAGCAATTTGTTCGCGGGCCAGGGCGCGGTCGTCGATCTCGCCGACGACATGGAGATGGTGACGCGCCCGCGCGCGCTGCAATATGTCGCGTTCGGCGAGGACGGGTCGGCGAAGGCCGGCGGCAGCCGCGCGGCGACCTTCCTGCTCTTTCGCGAACAATTGCTCGCCGCGCGCAGCTATGCCGGCAATCCCGCGACGCTTGCCGAATGGGGCAATGACGCGATGATCCAGCGCGCCGACGCCGATGCGCTGGTGCGCGTGATCGACGGCACGACGCCGCTGTTCGTCCGCGTCGACCGTGCCGTCGACATCGTGAATGTACTCAAGCTCAAGGGCGAGTTCCCCGCGCTGAAGCTCGTGCTGGTCGGGGTGACCGAAGGCTGGCTCGTCGCGCGCGAGCTTGCCGCCGCCAAAGTGCCGGTGCTTGTCTCGCCGCTCACCGACCTGCCGGGCAGTTTCGAGCAACTCGGTGCGACCCAATCGAACGCCGGACGGTTGAAGGCCGCGGGTGTTGACGTGGCGGTTGGTGTGTTCGACGACGACGATGCGCACAAAATGGGCTATGCAACGCAATATGCCGGCAACCTCGTCGGACTGGCGAAGCTGCCGGGCGCGAGCGGCATGACCTGGGACCAGGCCTTTGCTTCGATCAGCAGCGCCCCGGCGCGTGCGGTCGGGATGGATGGCAGCATCGGGTCGCTCCGGCCCGGGCGCGTCGGCGACGTCGTGATCTGGGACGATGATCCGCTTGAGTTGGGCAGCCGCCCGACCGCCGTGTGGATCGACGGCAAGGCGCAGTCGCTGACGACGCGGCAGGACCGGCTGCGCGACCGCTATGCGACCCCGCAGGAAGGGGCGCTGCCCAAGGCTTACGACAGATAGGCGCCGCGCCTGACCAACGCGATGCCGGTGAGGAGGAGGGAAGGATCCCAATGCAACCGATGTCGCTTTTGGTCACGACGTGCGTCCTGTTCGTCGGCACGCATTTCATTTTGTCGCACCCGCTGCGCGCGCCGCTCGCCGATCGGATGGGCGAGCGCGCGTTCCAGGTCGTCTATTCGGTGGTCGCGATCGCGACCTTCATCATGGTCGTACAGGCATGGCGCGGCATGCCGCCCGAACCGCCGATGTGGGCGGTCGGCGACGGGCTGTGGATCGTTGCGTCGCTGACCGTGCTGTTCGCGAGCATCCTTTTCATGGGGTCGCTGATCGGCAATCCCGCGCTGCCCGCGCCAAACGCCGCCTTCGCCGCACAGGGGGCGCCGCGCGGGGTCTTTGCGATCACGCGGCATCCGATGATGTGGGGTTTTGCGCTCTGGGCCTTAGCGCACGCGCTGGTGGTGCCGACCGGCGCACAATTTGTGCTGTCGGGTATGATCGCCTTCCTCGCGCTCGCCGGTTCGGCGGGGCAGGACATCAAAAAGGCGCGGCTGATGGGCGATGCCTGGCGTCATTGGGCGGCGCGGACAAGCTTCATCCCCTTTGCCCGCCAATTGAGCGGCGCGACGCCGTGGGGCGATACGATCCCGCGCCCGCACGCGCTGTTCGGCGGTATCATACTGTGGCTGGCCGCGACCTGGTCGCATGGCGCGCTCGGCTATATGGTCGCGGGCATCTGGCGCTGGATGGGCTGATCGATGCACGATGCGACGAAGACCGCCGACCTGTCGCTTCGTTTGCTCGGACGGCCGCTCGACGAACTCGACGATGACGAGCGCCGCGTTCTCGACGCCATCGCCGAACGCCGCCTGACCAGCCGCGACGCCGCCGACCTTGTCGACAAGGAAGCCAGTTTCGGCGCCCGCCTGTCCGACCGTGTTGCCGCGGTGGGCGGGTCGTGGGGCTTCATCATCCTGTTCACCGTGGTGCTGCTCGGCTGGATGCTGCTCAATTCGGAGGTGCTGTCGCGCTGGGGGCTGGCGTTCGATCCCTATCCGTTCATCTTCCTCAACCTGATGCTGTCGACGCTCGCGGCGGTGCAGGCGCCGATCATCATGATGAGCCAGAACCGCGCATCGGCGAAGGACCGCATCGCCGCGGGGCTCGATTATGAGATCAATTTGCGCGCCGAGCTGGAGATCATGCGGCTGCACCACAAGCTCGATGAGCTGATGGGTGAGGTGAAGGGGTTGAAAGCTTCTCCTTCCCCTTGATGGGGGAGGCAGCGAGACTTGCCAGCTTGCTGGCTAGTCGCAGTGGTGGGGGTGCGGTCCCGGCCTGAAACTGCAGTTTATGGACGCACCATCACCCTCATCCAGCTTCGCCTAATCGCTTCGCGATAAGGCTTCATATCCTTCTCCCATCAAGGGAGAAGGCGTTTTCAAAGCCGCACCATCCGCATGCCCATTTCGCCGTAGCGCGGCCCACTCGTCCCGCCCTTCGGTGCCGCCGCCTCGATTGCCGCGAGGTCGGCAGCCGTCAGAGTGACCTCGGCCGCCCCCACACTGTCTTCCATCGTCGCGCGGCGCTTGGTGCCCGGGATCGGGACGATGTCGTCGCCCTGCGCGAGCAGCCAGGCCAGCGCGACCTGCGCCTTCGACACGCCATGCCGGTCGGCGACCGCGCCGATCGCGTCGACGATTGCGAGGTTGGCGGGCAGATTTTCGTCCGAATAGCGCGGGTCGTTCCGGCGCCAGTCATTCTCGGGCAGCTCGTCGCGGCTGCGCACCGCGCCCGCGAGGAAACCGCGGCCGAGCGGCGAATAGGGGACGAAGCCGATGCCGTTTTCGCGGCAGACGCCCAGGATCTCGTCCTCGATATCGCGTTCCCAGATCGAATATTCGCTTTGCAGCGCGGTAATCGGCGCGGCCTTCGCGGCGCGGCGGATCGTTTCGGGGCCAGCTTCCGACAGCGCGATATGGCGAACCTTGCCCTCGTTCACGAGCTCCATCATACCGCCGACGACCTCTTCGATCGGGATCGAAGGGTCGACGCGGTGCTGGTAGAAAAGGTCGATCGTGTCGATGCCGAGCCGTTTCAGCGAGCCTTCGCACGCGGCGCGGGCGTTGGCGGGCGAACCGTCGACGCCGGTGATCTGCTTGCCCTCGAACTTGAAGCCGAACTTGGTCGCGATGACGAGCCCGTCGCGCTTGCCCTTGATCGCTTCGCCAAGCAGCTCCTCGTTCGAGAAGGGGCCATAGATTTGCGCGGTGTCGAAAAAGGTGACGCCAAGGTCGATCGCGCGGTGGATCGTGCGCGTCGATTCGTCGACGTCGGCCGCCTCGCCATAGAGGATATTGCCGCCCTTGATCATCGGCATGCAGCCGATGCCGATCGCCGAGACTTCGAGGCCGTGGCCGAGCTTGCGATATTTCATGGAGTTTCTCCTGATGTGGGGGCCTTGTCGTCGAGCCCGTCGGCGGCATATTTTGTGGCCGCCACGTCACCTATAACGTTACCGAGTGTCCGGAAGATGTCGGGAAAGGTCTCGACCGCGACGAGCAGCCCCAGCGGTGCGACGGGAACTCCCATCGACACCGCGATCGGCGCGATCGAGGTCACGAAGCTGATCGATCCGGGCAGGCTGACCGAACTCAGCGCCGCGGCCATCGCGACACCAAGGCCGACCGCCATTTCCCACGGGGTCAATTCGATGCCGAACAGCCACGCGACATAAACGACGACCGCGAGGTTCATCGCCGGGCTGGTGAAGCGGAACAGCGCGACCGCGAGCGGCAGGACGACGTCGGCCTTTTTGGGGTCGACGCCAAGCTCCTCCGACGATTTCAGCATCGCGGGCAGGCTGGCGAGCGAGCTTTGGGTGCTGATCGCGACCGCCAGCGTTGGCACCATCGCGCGGACGAAGTGCTGCAGCGGGATGCCGACGACGAGCCACGCGAGCAGGAGGCCGAGGATGATGCAGCTGATACCGACCCCCGACAGGATCAGGACATAATGGATCAGCCCGCCGAATGCCGCGACGCCAGCCTTGACCGCGAGCGCATATCCGAGCGCAAAAACGCCGATCGGCGCGAGCGCGAGGACCCAGCCGATGACGATCAGCATCGCGTCGCCCAAGGCCTTGAACAGCCCCGAGAGCGTCGCGCGCTGTTCGGGCTCGAGCCGCGTGATCGCAAAGGCAAAGATGGTGGTGAAGACGATCAGCGGCAGGATTGCGGTTTCGGCGGCCGCCGCGATCGGATTGGTCGGGATCAGCGAGAGCAGGAAATCGCCGAAGGTCGGCGATGGCCCCGCCTCGGTCGTGCCGCCGAGGCCGTGGCGCAGCGCCTCGGCCGCACCCGCGGAGAGAGGAAAGAGCCGCAGCAGCAGCGGCGTCATCAGCAGCGACATCAGTCCCGACAGGAAGATCGCGCCGAGAAAGATCATCACGGCGCGGAAGGCCAGTTTTCCAGCCCGCGCCGCGTCGGCGGTCGCGGTGATGCCGGTGATCAGCAGCGCGACGACCAGCGGGACGATCGTCATCTTGAGCGCGTTGAGCCACAAGAGGCCGATGGGTTCGATATAGGGAAGCGAAGCGGTCCCGGCGTCGGGCGAAACCAGCTCGACGCCGATCCCCAAAAGCATACCGGCGATGAGCGCCGACAGGATAAACCAAGCGGATTTCAAGACAGATTCTCCCGGCGATTTTTCTGGCCAGCTTGCCAAGCAAAAGAGGGTGACATAGAGCACCTCCCGGCAGAAGTGGGAACCGGTTTTTGGGCCGGGAAATGCTCCACGGGGGCCATCCCGTGGACGCCGGGGCAGGCATTGGTCTGATCATCGGCTTAAGTAGCAGAGGTGGCATGCGCAAGTTTTTCGGAACCGACGGGATTCGAGGGTTAACCAATCAGGTGCCGATGACGGCCGAGGTCGCGATGCGCGTCGGCATGGCCGCGGGCGCACATTTCCTGCGCGGCGACCACAAGCACCGCGTCGTGATCGGCAAGGACACCCGATTGTCGGGCTATATGCTGGAAAACGCGCTCGTCGCGGGCTTTACCAGCGTCGGCATGGATGTGGTGCAGGTCGGCCCGATGCCGACCCCCGCGATTGCGATGCTGACGCGCTCGATGCGCGCCGACCTGGGTGTGATGCTGTCGGCGAGCCATAATCCCTATTACGACAATGGCATCAAGCTGTTCGGCCCCGACGGATATAAATTGTCCGACGAGGATGAGGCGCAGATCGAACATCTGCTGACGCAGGAGCCGAAGCTTGCCGACGCCGCGCATATCGGGCGCGCGAAGCGCATCGACGACGCGCGCGGCCGCTATATTCACGCGGTGAAGCAGAGCTTGCCCGAGTCCGTTCGCCTCGACGGGCTGCGGATCGTGCTCGATTGCGCCAATGGTGCGGCGTACAACAGCGCGCCGACGGTGTTCTGGGAACTCGGCGCCGATGTGGTCGCGATCGGGGTCACGCCGAACGGGATCAACATCAACGACAAATGCGGATCGACCGCGCCCGTGCTGCTCCAGGAAACGGTGGTCGCGAGCGGCGCCGACATCGGGATCGCGCTCGACGGCGACGCCGACCGGCTGATCGTCGTCGACGAAAAGGGCAGGGTCGTCGACGGCGACCAGATCATGGGCCTGATCGGCGCGAGCTGGGCGCGGCAGGGGCGGCTAAAAGGCGGCGGCGTCGTTGCGACGGTGATGTCGAACCTCGGGCTCGAACGCTTTCTCGAAGGCGAGGGGCTGCGGCTCGAGCGCACGAAAGTCGGCGACCGCTATGTGCTCGAACGCATGAAGGAGGGTGGGTTCAACGTCGGCGGCGAACAGTCGGGGCATATGATCCTGTCGGACTATGCGACGACCGGCGACGGCACACTCGCGGCGTTGCAGGTGCTCGCCGAACTGGTCGCGTCGGGCAGGCCGGCGAGCGAATTGCTGCACCAGTTCGACCCCGTGCCGCAGCTTTTGAAAAACGTTCGTTTTGCCGGCGGCAAGCCGCTCGACGACGCGCATGTCCAGGCCGCGATCGCCGAGGGCGAGGCGGCGCTGAACGGGCGCGGCCGCCTTGTGATCCGCCCGTCGGGAACCGAACCGCTGATCCGCGTGATGGCCGAGGGCGACGACGCCGGGCAGGTCGAGCGCGTCGTCGACATGATCTGCGACGCGGTACGCGCCGCCGCCGCATAAACATTTGATTTTTTAGGACTGAAAGAGACTTATCATGCTTGAAATGCGACCCGATTGCGAAAAGTGCGGCCGCGACCTGCCGGCCGACGTCCATGGCGCCTTCATCTGCTCGTTCGAATGCACTTTCTGCGCGAACTGCGCCGACAAGCTCGACGAGATTTGCCCCAATTGCGGCGGCGACCTGCTCGACCGCCCGCTGCGCGAAGGCGCGGCGTTGGCGAAGTTCCCCGCCTCGACGGAGCGAAAGCATAAGGGGTGACTTTTTCTCATTTTCGTCATGCCGGACTCGATCCGGCATCCATCGCTGCCTCGGCGTCATGGACCCCGGATCAAGCCCGGGGTGACGAAGATTCTGATGGTGAACCGTGACTGCACGCGTCCTGATCATTGCCGGGTCCGATAGCGGCGGCGGCGCGGGCATCCAGGCCGACATCAAGACGGTCACGATGCTCGGCGGCCATGCGATGACAGCAATCACCGCGATCACGGCGCAAAATACGCTCGGTGTTCAGGGCGTCCATCCGGTTCCGGTCGACATGGTGTTGATGCAGATCGACAGTGTTGCCGCCGACATCGGTGTCGATGCGGTCAAGATCGGGATGATCGGCAGCGCCGAAACTGCCGCGGCGGTGGCGGAGCGGCTCACACAGCCCGACCTCGCGCAAGTGGCGCTGGTGTTCGACCCGGTGATGGTGGCGACGAGCGGGTCGGTGCTCGCCGATAGCGCGACGATCGATGCCTTTCGGGCGCTGCTCGACCGCGCGATGGTTGCGACGCCCAATTTGCCCGAGCTTGAAGCGCTGGGCGGCGAGGATGCGGTGCTCGCGCATGGCTGTTCGCTGCTGGTCAAGGGCGGCCATGCCGAGGGCGAGACGGTGATCGACCGCTTGCTCGAGACGGGCGAGGGCGAGGTCGCGCGCTGGGAAGCGCCGCGGATCGACACGAAACACAGCCACGGCACCGGATGCACGCTGGCGAGCGCGATCGCGACGGGGCTGGCGCAAGGCATGCCGCTCGAACCCGCGATCGCACGCGCGCGCGATTTTGTGCGGCTTTCGCTGCTCGATGCGCCGGGGCTTGGGCAGGGCCACGGCCCGATGGGGCAGCAGTTCGTGCGCAACGACGGGTTGTTCACCGGCCCGGCGCTCAACCAGATCACCTTGCCGGCAGCCGATTACGCGGCGTCGGTCGCCTTCTACAAGCAGATGGGCTTGAAGCAGATCGTCGACAGCCCGGACAACGGTTATGCGCGGTTCGAGGCCGCCAACGGCGTCACGCTGTCGATCCATGACGGCGACGGCGCGGCGGGCTGCGCGGCGACCTATCTCGAAAGCGGCGCGCTCGATGCGTGGGTCGCCTATCTGGCGCGGCGCGGCGTGCGGTTCGAGCAGATGCCGAAGGACGAGGAATGGGGCTGGCGCGAGGCGCGGCTGACCGATCCGGCGGGCAATCGCCTGTGCCTGTACCAAGCGGGCGAATATCGGAGGTATCCGCCGTGGCGCATATAGCCACCCTCCCGCTTGCCGGGAGGGATAGATGATCGTCGGGGTCGACGAAGCCGGGCGCGGCCCGCTCGCGGGGCCGGTGGTCGCGGCGGCGGTGCTGCTTTGCGAGGGCGGCATCCCCGGTCTCGACGATAGCAAGAAACTCACCGCGAAACGGCGCGCCGAACTCGAAGCCCAGATCAAGGCGCGCTGCCGCTGGGGCGTCGGCGAGGCGAGCGTCGAGGAGATCGACCGCATCAACATCTTGCAGGCGACCTTGCTCGCGATGACGCGCGCGGTCGAGGCGCTCGGTTTCGAGCCCGCAGAGGTGCTGGTCGACGGCAATCGGTTGCCGCGCTGGCGCTACACCGCGCGCGCCATCGTTGGCGGCGATGCAAGCCATCCGTGCATTTCGGCCGCGAGCATCATCGCGAAGGAGCATCGCGACCGCTTCATGGTTGCCATGGCGCGCGATTTCCCCGGCTTTGGCTGGGAAACCAACATGGGTTATGGTACCGCGCAGCATCTCGCGGCGCTGCGGCAGCATGGCCCCACGCCGCTCCATCGGACCAGTTTTGCCCCGGTCGCACAAATGCAGCTGGTCTGAATCGAGGAGACGGCGATGAGCAGGGGATTCACGGCCGACGATGTGTCGGCCCAAACCGGGCGCATCTTCCTTGTCACCGGTGCCAATGCCGGGATCGGCTACGAAACCACGAAGATATTGGCCGCGCGCGGGGCGCATGTGATCCTCGCATGCCGCGATGCGGGCCGGGCAGAGGCGGCGATGAACCGCATCCGCATCGATGTTCCCGCCGCCGAGCTGTCGTTCCAGCCGCTCGATCTCGCCGATCTCGATCAGGTGCGCGACGCGGCGAAGGCCGTGCTCGCGGGGCCGCGGATCGACGTGCTGATCAACAACGCGGGTGTGATGATTCCGCCCAAGACGCTGACCAAGCAGGGTTTCGAACTGCAATTCGGGGTCAACCATCTCGGCACCTTTGCCCTCACGGGGCTGCTGTACGGCCATGTCGTCGACCGCATCGTCATCACCTCGAGCATCGCGCACAAGGGCGGCGAGATCGATTTCAGCGACCTGTCGGCGTCGCGCAGCTATCATAACTGGCAGCGTTACCAGACGAGCAAGCTCGCGAACCTGCTCCACATGTTCGAGCTCGACCGGCGGCTCGGCGCCGCGGGGCGCTCGACGCAGGCGATCGGCTGCCATCCGGGGGTCGCGCTCACCGAACTGACGCGGCACCTGCCGATGCCGCTCCGCGCGATGACCCCGCTCGCCGGGCCCTTCTTCAACAGCGCGGCGCAGGGCGCGTGGCCGACCTTGCAGGCGGCGACGGGCGCGCATGTGCAGGGCGGCGACTATCTGGGGCCACAGGGCCTCGGCGAGGTGTCGGGACGCTCGGGTCCCGCGCGCGCGACGCGCACCGCGCGCGATCCGAAGCTCGCGCGCGAGCTGTGGGCGCGGTCGATCGATCTGACCGGCGTCGATCCGGGGATTTGAGCCGCATCCCCGAGCGAAGACGAGGGGCCCGTTCGAGCGTAGCGAGAACCTGCACCGTCGCGGCCTCGGCTTCGCTCGGCCCAGCCCCTCGTCTTCGCTCGGGGATGCGGATTTTGAACTTTTCGGGAATTTTTTTTCGCCAGTGAGTCCTCATCGCCACACCACCAGTGGTTGAGTCCTCGAGTCGCCGACGACTCCATATGCTGTGCCAGACTCCTTTCGTTCTCATCGCGTTAACCAGTTGGAGAGGCGGAATCCCTAGAGTCTGGAGCTTGACGGCGGGTGTCGCCGGACTCATCAGGGCCTTCTTGCGATTATGGACGCGGTTAAGAACAGGGGCGAAACATGGGTGTGATGGAACGGGTGAAGACCCCGGCGGTGAAACAGCGCACGGCGAAAACGGCGCCCGTGGATCTGCCGCTCGACAGCATCCTGCAAGGCGATTGCGTCGAGATGATGCGCAGCCTACCCGCCGCGTCGGTCGACATGATCTTCGCCGATCCGCCGTATAATCTCCAGCTTGGCGGCGATCTCCTTCGCCCCGACGGGAGTCAGGTCGATGCGGTCAACGACGAATGGGACAAGTTCGACAGCCTCGCGACCTATGACCGCTTTACCCACGCGTGGCTGAAGGAAGCGAAGCGCATCCTGAAACCCGGCGGCAGCATCTGGGTGATCGGCAGCTATCACAACATCTTCCGCGTTGGCACCGCGTTGCAGGACCAGGGATACTGGATCCTCAACGACGTCGTGTGGCGCAAGGCGAACCCGATGCCCAATTTCAAGGGCACGCGCTTCACCAACGCGCATGAGACGCTGATCTGGGCTTCGATGGGCGAGAAAGCGCGTTACACCTTCAACTATCGCGCGATGAAGACGCTGAACGACGAATTGCAGATGCGCAGCGACTGGCTGATCCCGATCTGCGGCGGGCAGGAACGGCTCAAGAAGGGCGGCACCAAGGTCCACCCGACGCAGAAGCCCGAGGCGCTGCTCTATCGCATCCTGCTTGCCTGTTCGAACCCCGGCGACGTGATCCTCGATCCCTTTTTCGGCACCGGCACGACGGGCGCGGTCGCGAAGCGCCTCGGCCGCCACTATATCGGCATCGAACGCGAGGATGACTATATCGCCGCCGCGAAGGAACGCATCGAAATGGCGCTGCCGCTCGACGAGAGCGCGGTGAAGACGATGATGGCGCCGCAGGCCGCGACGCGTGTCGCGTTCGGCACTTTGGTCGAGGGCGGGCTGATTGCGCCGGGAACGGTGCTGACCGATACGAAGCGCCGCTGGAAGGCGAAGGTGCGCGTTGACGGCAGCCTCGAATGCGAAGGCCAGCCCGCGGGGTCGATCCACAAGGTCGGCGCGGGCGTGCAGGGCGCGCCGAGCTGCAACGGCTGGACCTTCTGGCACGTTGACAATGGCAAGGAGCTCCGCGTGATCGACGCGGTGCGGCAGGACTGGCTGCTGGCGAACGAGGCGTAACGCTGCCCATTAAAACTCCGTTCGCCCTGCGCTTGTCGAAGCCTGTCCTGAGCGCCTGCAAGGCAGTCGAAGGGGGCTGTCCTTCTCTTCTATGCTGCAAAGGAAGAACGGTGCTTCGACAAGTTCAGCACGAACGGGTAGGGGGCGAGCAATGTTCGCACCTTTGACCAAAGCCGACCTCGGCAACGCCTCCGCCGGCGCCCAAATCTATTGCCGCCCGACCTGCTTCGTCGACCGGCCGCACGAACTCGACGACGCCTGTCTGAGGATCGCCGACACGATGGTCTGGTTCGCCGCGTGGCATATCAGCCTGCGCGATGGTGCCAGCGTCAAATCGGCGATCGTCGCGGTTCCCGAATGGGCCGGCTGGATTGCGGCCATGCCCGACACGCTTGCACAGGCGGCGGCGGCGCAGCGCGCCGGGGTAGCCCGTCCGCGCGGCGTTCTTCAGCTCGGCGAACGGACGATCCGGCTGAACGAGCCGCAGCTCATGGGCATATTGAACGTCACGCCCGACAGCTTTTCGGACGGCGGCAAGCATGTCGACACCGCCGCGGCCGCCGAAGCCGGTTTCGCGATGGGATCGGCGGGCGCGGCGATCATCGACGTCGGCGGGGAATCGACCCGCCCGGGCGCGCCGCTGGTTTGGGAAGGCGACGAGATCAAGCGCATCGAAGGCGTGGTGTCGGCTTTGTCCAAGGGCGGCGTCGCGGTCTCGATCGACACGCGCAAGGCCGCGGTCATGGAGGCGGCGCTCGCGGCGGGGGCGACGATCGTCAACGATATTTCGGCATTGCGGTACGACGACCGCGCGATGGAGGTGGTAGCGAAGGCCGGCTGCCCGGTCGTGCTGATGCACGCGCCGTCGGCGAAGAGCGACCCGCACGAGGGCGGCTCTTACGCACATGTCCTGTTCGACGTTTACGACATGCTCGGCGAGCGCGTGGCCGCTTGTATCGCGGCGGGGGTCGATCCGGCGAAGATCATCGTCGATCCGGGGCTGGGTTTCGGCAAGAGCGTCGCTGACAATCTGGCGCTCATCAACGGCCTTGCGCTGTTCCACACGCTCGGATGCCCGATCCTGTTCGGGGCGAGCCGAAAGCGGATGATCGGCGCGCTCGACAATGAGGCGGCGGCCGACCAGCGGCTCGGCGGCACGGTCGCGCTGCACTATCAGGCGGCCGCGCAGGGGGCACAGCTGCTGCGCGTCCACGACATTGCTGAGAATCGCCAGGCGCTGCGCGTGTGGCGTGGGCTGAGGGATGCGGCGCTGACCGCTTAGCCCCTCCCTTTCAGGGAGAGGAGAAGATTGTTCAGGCCGCCGTATCGATCCCTAGGTCGCTCAATTTGCGATAGAGCGTCGAGCGCCCGATGCCCAAGCGGCGCGCGACTTCGCTCATCCGGCCGCGATAATGGCCGATCGCGAGGCGGATGACGTCGGCCTCGATTTCCTCGAGCGGGCGCAAATTGCCGTCGGGCAGGTAGAGCGTCACGCCGATGGCTTCGCCGTTGATCGCGATCTCGCCTTCGCCGCTCATGCTGCCGCCGCCGAGCGTCGCCTCGATCGCGCGGAAATCGGCGCTGGTGAGCACGTCGGTGGTGCTGCCGACCGCGGCGCGGAACAGCACGTCCTGCAACTGGCGGACATTGCCCGGCCAGGCATAGGCGGCGAGCAGGCGCAGCGCGTCGTCGGTGACCCCGATCGGCCCCATATTCGGCAGCCCGCCGATGCGCGCGAGCAGGTGGCGCGCGAGCGGGCCGACGTCGCCGCGGCGTTCGCTGAGCGAGGGCAGGGTGAATTGCGCGCTCGACAGCGCATAGAACAGGTCTTCGCGGAAGTGGCCCGCCGCGATCAGCTTGTCGAGCGGGCTGGTGCTCGTCGCGATGATGCGCACGTCGACGCTCTGGCGGATCGTGCCGCCGATCATCTGGACTTCGCCGGTGTTCAGGAATTCGACCAGCTTCGCCTGCGTTTCGAGCGGAATGCACTCGACATGGTCGATGATGACGCTGCCGCCGTCGGCCTGGACGAGCCGGCCGACCTGGCGATCGAAGGCGCCGGCAAAAGCGCCGCGTTCGTGGCCGAACAGGCCCGATCCGATCAGCCCCGGCGACACCGCCGAGCAATCGACCATCACCAGCGCGCCGCGGGCGCGTGGGCTCGCGCTGTGGATCGCGCGGGCGAAAACTTCCTTGCCGGTGCCGGGCTTGCCGTTGATCATCACCGGCACGCGCGCACGCGCGGCCTTGGCGGCGATCGCGAGTGCGCTGCGGAAATTGGGGCTCGACCCGATGATTTCCTCGAAAGCGAGCGGGGCGCGGAGCTTTTCGGTCAGCGGACGCAGTTCGCCCTGCGGGCCGCCGGTCGATACGACGCGATCGAGCGCCTCGAGCAGCCGGTCGGGGGCAATGGGTTTCTGGACGAAATCGCTCGCGCCGGCGCGCATCGCGCCAACCGCGACCTCGACCCCGTTGCGCATCGTGATCACGACGAGCGGCAGCGCGGGGCGCCAGCGGCGGAGTTCGGTGACGAATTCGGTCATGTCCATGCCCGGCGCACCCTGGTCGACGAGCACGGCGTCGAGCGCCATGCCTTCCTGCGTGCCGAGCTTGGCCAGCGCGGTGTCGGTGTCGCCCGCGATGACGCTGCGCCAGCCGCCGCGCGACACCAGCGCCGCCAGAAAGCGCTGCTGTGCAGGCTCGCTGTCGACAATCATTATCGTTCGCGTGTCGCGCGTGCTTGCCATTGTCCCGAATCTGCCCCCTGAACCGATATTTATGGGTGTTTGTTCCGCTGAGGACATCTGCTCTATCCGATAGGGGTAAAAGGGCGATTAAGGTCGTTGGACTTTTGCCACGTGGTGCGGCTTTCCGCTATTGAGCATATGGGAGCGCATAGCTAAGACCGGCGCGAAGGCCGATTCTGGGCTAGGCGCGGCGCGTCTGGATCCATCCGAAACGGCGGCTGAAGGGGAAAAGCGATGGCACAGCAGGAAATGAAGGCAGCCGAGGAAACCTACGCGGGTTTCATCAACCTGTTCAAGGTCGGGTCGATCATCACCGCGGTCGTCGTCATCGGCGTCGTTCTCCTCATCGCGTCCTGACCGGACCGGCATGCGCATCGCTGTTCTGAAGGAGCTCGCCGACGGCGAGACCCGCGTCGCCGCCACGCCCGAAACCGTGAAGAAATTCATTGGCCTGGGCGCCGAAGTTGCCGTTGAATCGGGAGCGGGCGAGCAAGCTTCGATCGCCGATGCCGATTATAGCGCCGCGGGTGCCAAGGTCGGCAGCCGCGCCGATGCGCTGAAGGGTGCGAACATCATCCTCGCGATCCAGGGACCCGATCCCAAGGGTTTGACGGGTTTTGCCGACGGCGCCTGGCTCGTCGCCGGGCTCAACCCGTTCGGCGAGCGTGCGCGCGTCGACGAATATGCCAAGCTCGGGCTCGATGCGCTGGCGATGGAATTCATGCCGCGCATCACGCGCGCGCAGTCGATGGACATATTGTCGAGCCAGGCGAATCTCGCGGGCTACAAAGCGGTGCTGATCGCGGCGAACGCCTATGGCCGTGCTTTTCCGATGATGATGACCGCCGCGGGCACCGTCAGCGCCGCCAAGGCATTTGTGATGGGCGTCGGCGTCGCCGGGCTGCAGGCAATCGCGACCGCACGCCGCCTCGGCGCACAGGTCAGCGCGACCGACGTGCGCGCGGCCACGAAAGAGCAGATCATGTCGCTCGGCGCCAAGCCGATCTTCGTCGAGACCGTTGCGGGGATCGAGGGCGAGGGCGCGGGTGGTTATGCCACCGAAATGTCCGACGAGTATAAGGCGGCGCAGGCCGAACTCGTGTCGTCGCACATCGCCAAGCAGGACATCGTCATCACCACCGCGCTGATCCCGGGACGCCCCGCGCCGCGGCTGATCTCGGACGCGCAGCTCGCGACGATGCGGACGGGCAGCGTGATCGTCGACATGGCCGCCGAAAGCGGCGGCAATGTCGAAGGCTCGGTCTCGGGCGAGGCGAAACGCATCCACGGCGTCACCGTGATCGGCGCGAAGAATATCGCGGCGCTGATGCCCGCCGACACGAGCGCGCTGTTCAGCCGCAACCTGTTCAACTTCCTCTCGGCCTTCTGGGACAAGGAAGCCGGCAAGCCCGTGCTCGACGAGGAAATCGGCAATGCGGTGCGGCTGACGCAGGGCGGCAAGGTCGTGAACGAGCGGCTTCTGAGCTGAAAATCGTCACGAAACGGCCAATTTCGGTCTTTTCATGAAACTTTCTCCGGTTAGTATACGTTCAGGGCCTTCCACCCTGATTATCAACCGACTGGAGAATGATTGATGTTGCCTGCGAAGCTTTTCGCCACTCCCCTTTTTGTCCTCGCTACCCTGTCGCCCGTTTATGCGCAGGAAGAGACGGCTCCCCCCGCACCGGCCGAGACCGCGCCTGCCGAGGCCGCACCCGCTGCTCCGGCAGCCCCCGCCGCACCCGCGCAGCCGACCGGCATCGCTGCTGAAATCGCTGCGAAATCGCCCGATCACAAGACGCTCGCGTCGGCGCTGACCGCGGCCGGTGTTTCGGAGAAGCTGGCCGGCCAGCCCTTCACGATCTTCGCCCCGACCGACCAGGCCTTTGCCGCGGTGCCGCAGCCGATGACGCAGTGGCTGATGGATCCGAACAACACCGAATCGCTCGCCAAGGTGCTGACCTATCACGTCGTCCCCGGCCGCGTGACCGCCGAGGATATTTTTACCAAGATCAAGACCGGCGGCGGCAAGGCGACGCTGACGACCGTCGAAGGCGAGACGCTGACCTTCACCGAGGTGCAGGGCAATATCAAGGTCGACGGAACGCAGGGCAGCAGCGGTTTTATCACACAGCCCGACGTCGAACAGTCGAACGGAAACATCCACGTCATCAACGGCGTGCTGATGCCGACCCTCGGCTGACCTGCTGCCGCTGCGTTCGTTTGTCATAAGGAGAGAAGACAATGAAAATCCGCCTGATAGTGACGACCGCAGCGGCTGCGCTGGCGCTCGCCGGCTGCAACAGCAAACCCGAAACGCCGACCGAGACGACCACCGTCGCGGGTGGGGAGACGCTGCCGGCGGCCGACACGACGAGCGCGAACCCGACGGTCGGCGGCGCCGAAATGCTGCCGACGAAAAACATCGTCGAAAACGCCTCGGCCTCGCCGATCCACAAGACGCTGGTTGCCGCGGTGAAACAGGCCGGGCTGGTCGAGACGCTGGCGGGCGCGGGTCCGTTCACGGTCTTCGCGCCGACCGACGATGCCTTCAACCAGGTCGCGCCGCAGACGCGCGAAGGCTGGATGCGCCCGGCACAGAAGGTCGTGCTGGCCGGCCTCCTCAAATATCATGTCGTCCCGGGCAAGCTGACCGCGGCCGAACTGACCGCCAAGATTGCCGAAGGCGGTGGCAAGGCCGTGCTGAAGACTGCTGACGGACAGGATATCACCGCGACGAAGAGCGGCGATGCGATTGTCCTGACCAGCGCCAGCGGCAACAAGGCGACGATCACGCAGGCCGATGTGGGTCAGTCGAATGGCGTAATCCACGTCGTCGACGCGGTGCTCGTCCCGAAAATGTAAGCGATGGGGCCGGTTTGACCGGCTTCACGACATTTTATGTCCCGATGGGTCCGCATTTCTCGCTTTTGGAGAATGCGGGCCCATTTTTTTGACCGCTTAGGAGTCGACAGGCCAGCATCGCCACGGCAAGAGGTGCGCTCGCGGAATCAGCAGGGGAGCGCGCCGTGGATTTCATCGCCATTTTTTCGATTTTCGTCCTGGCCTGTTTCGTTGGCTATTTCGTCGTCTGGTCGGTGACCCCGGCGCTGCACACGCCGCTGATGAGTGTCACCAACGCCATTTCGTCGGTCATCATCGTCGGCGCGCTGATCGCCAGCGCCGCCGCAGGATCTGCGGCGTCGAAATGGCTCGGTCTTGCCGCGGTCGTGATGGCGAGCATCAACATCTTCGGCGGCTTTGCCGTCACCGCGCGCATGCTGGCGATGTACAAGAAGAAGGAGCGCTGAGATGGAGTTTCAGTCGATCCTTTCCGCCGCGACCGGCGGACACGGCCTCGCGGTCAATCCCTGGGCCGCCGTCGCCTATCTGGTAGCGGGCGTCTTCTTCATCCTCGCGCTTCGCGGCTTGGCCAGCCCGGCGTCGGCGCAGCGTGGCAATCGGTTCGGTATGATCGGCATGGCGATCGCGGTCGTGACCACGCTGGTCACGCATTTACCTGGAACAACCGACACCTTTGGTCCCGATTCCTATGTGTGGCGCTTCGACAGCACAGCATTTATCGAGATTTTGGTCGCGATCGCGATCGGCGCTGTCATTGGCATCGTGATGGCGCGTCGCATCGCGATGACCGCGATGCCGCAGCTCGTCGCGGCCTTCCACAGTCTTGTCGGCCTCGCTGCGGTCGCGGTCGCTGCGGCCGCTTATCTCAACCCGCAGGCGTTCGGCATTGCCGATGCTGCGGGCGAGATTTTCACCGTCAGCCGGATCGAAATGGGCCTTGGCATCGCGATCGGCGCGATCACCTTCTCGGGATCGGTCATCGCCTTCCTGAAACTCAACGGCAATATGTCGGGTGCGCCGATCATGCTGCCGGGGCGCCATGCCATCAACCTTGCGACGCTCGCCGCGATCATCGGGCTCGTCGCCTATTTCACCTTCGACCAAAGCCCGTGGGTGTTCTGGACTGTCACCGGGCTTAGCTTCGCCATCGGCTTCCTCTTGATCATCCCGATCGGCGGCGCCGACATGCCGGTCGTCGTGTCGATGCTCAACAGCTATTCGGGCTGGGCCGCGGCGGCGATGGGTTTCACCCTCGGCAACACCGCGATGATCATTACCGGCGCGCTCGTCGGCTCGTCGGGTGCGATCCTGTCGTACATCATGTGCCGCGCGATGAACCGCAGCTTCATCAGCGTGATCGCGGGCGGCTTCGGTGGTGACGATGCGGCAGCAGGGGCCGGCGGATCGAAGGAACAGCGGCCATGGAAACCCGGCAGCGCCGAAGACGCTGCCTTCCTGATGAGCCAGGCCGAAAACGTCATCATCGTCCCCGGTTACGGTATGGCGGTGGCGCAGGCGCAGCATGCGCTGCGCGAGATGGGCGACCAGCTCAAGAAGGAAGGCGTCAATGTCAAATATGCCATCCACCCGGTCGCAGGGCGCATGCCCGGCCATATGAACGTCCTGCTCGCCGAGGCGAACGTCCCCTATGACGAGGTGTTCGAGCTCGAGGACATCAACGGCGAATTCGCGCAGTGCGACGTTGCCTTCGTCATCGGCGCCAACGACGTGACCAACCCGGCGGCGAAGACCGACAAGACCTCGCCGATCTATGGCATGCCGGTGCTCGACGTCGAAAAGGCGAAGACCGTATTGTTCGTGAAGCGCTCGATGGGTGGGGTCGGTTACGCCGGCGTCGACAACGACGTATTCTACATGGACCAGACGATGATGCTGCTCGGCGATGCCAAGAAGATGGCCGACGACATCGTCAAGGCGCTGAGCGGTAGCGGGCACTAAATCCGACGGTCCGATCAAAACACCGTTCGTGCTGAGCTTGTCGAAGCACTGTTTTTTCCTCTACCGGGTGGAAGAACAGCCCTTCGACAAGCTCAGGGCGAACGGATTTTTGTTTTTCTGGAGATAAAATGCGCAAAATCGGCCTGATCGGGGGAATGAGCTGGGCATCGACCGAGCTTTATTACCGCCACCTCAACAAGGGCGTGCAAAAGCGCCTCGGTACCGCCTGTTCGGCGCCGATCCTGATGGAAAGCCTCAACTATTGCGAGCTGTCGCGCATCACGACGCCTGAGCAATGGGCGCATGCAAAGGAGGTGCTGATCGCCTCGGCGCGGCGGCTCGAGGCGGCGGGCGCGACCGCGCTGATGATCGCGGCCAATTCGATGCACAAGGTGGCCGAAGACGTCGCAGGGGCGATTTCGATCCCGATCCTGCACATCGTCGACGAAACCGGCGAGAAGATGAAGGCCGACGGGGTCAAGGCGGCGGCGGTGATCGGCACGCGCAACGTGATGACCGAAGCCTGGTTCCGCCAGCGGCTGGTCGGCCACGGGCTGACGCTCGCCCCTTATGACACGACCCGCGCCGACGAGATCGACCGGATCATTTATGAAGAACTGATGCTGGGCAAGGTGAATGAAAGTTCGCGTCGCACGATGAAGACCTTCATCACCGATGTCGCGAAGCAGGATATTCAGGCGATTGTCCTGGCGTGCACCGAACTGGTGATGCTCGTCGATGCGGATGCGAACGTGCTGCCGATCTATGACACCACGCGCATCCATGTCGCCGCGGGCGTCGACTGGATTTTGGGCGGCGAGGGCTGATCTTCTCCCCTCCCGCAAGCGGGAGGGGAACTCATCATGCCATCTTCGTCCACGTCACCGTGCGACAAAAGACCGCAACGCAGCCCTTCATCGTCAATTTGTTGCCCTTCACGCGCAGATGCGCCTTGTAATAGCGACCGTCCTCGGGGCTATAGCCTTCGCCTTTCCAGCCGTCGCCGTGCGGGGCGAGGTCCCAATAGATTTGCAGGCCCGTTATCTTGCGGCTGCGCTTGGATTTGTCGGGATTGCGCTCATCGAGCTGGCCCCCGGCGGGCTGCTTGAGCAGGATACGCTCGATGCGCCCGCACATCTTGTCGCCGCACGCGGCCATGACGACGATGCCCTTGCCGTCGTCGGTTTTCCAGCGCCCGGCAAGCGGCGCGGGCGCCGCCGCCATCGACGGAACGGCAATCAAGGCGACAAGCGCCAACGATAATCTGTGAATCAAGCGACCTCTCCCCGGTTAGCTACATGCCTGTCAGCAACATCGCTTGGCATCCGTCAAGTCTTGCCGCATGCTCGCCCAAAACAAGGGAGAGAGTGATGCGATTCCAAGGCCTGCGCCACGCGGCGATGCTCGGCTTCGTTGCGGCCTTTGCCGCCGGTCCGGCGGCCGCAAAGACGATCAGCGTCAGTGCAACAACGCCCGACGCCAACGAAAAGCTGCAGGAGGCGCTGATTCTAGCCGAGCCTGGCGATGTGGTGGAACTGGGTGCGGGCGTCTGGAAGCTGACCGACGGCCTGTCGCTCGACGTCGCCAATGTGACGCTGCGCGGCGCCGGGACGGGCGAGGGCGGGTCGATCCTCGACTTTGCGGGCCAGCAGGGCGCGGGCGAGGGGCTGCTCGTCACCTCCGACGATGTCTTCCTGACCGAATTCGCGGTGCTCAACACCAAGGGCGACGGCATCAAATCGAAGGGCGCCGACCGCATTGTCTATCACAAGCTGCGCGTCGAATGGACCGCGGGGCCGAGGGCGACCAACGGCGCCTATGGCATCTACCCCGTCGAAAGCAGCGACGTGCTGATCGACAGCGTCTATGTCCGCGGCGCGTCGGATGCGGGCATCTATGTCGGCCAGTCGAAGAATATTGTCGTGCGCGAATCGATCGCCACCGAAAATGTCGCGGGGATCGAGATCGAGAACAGCTATGACGCTGACGTTCACGACAATGTTGCGAACCGGAACACCGGCGGCATCCTGGTGTTCGACCTGCCCAGCCTGCCGATGCAGGGCGGGCACAATGTCCGCGTCTTTTCGAACGTCGTCAGCGATAACAGCGTCCCGAACTTCGCGCCCAAGGGCAATATTGTCGCAAGCGTGCCGACCGGCACCGGCGTGCTGATCATGGCGAACCGCAATGTCGAGATATTCGACAATGTGTTCGACCAGAACGGCACCGCGAACGTGATGATCGTCGGCTATCGCTATGAGCATAAGGATCCGAAATATCAGCCGCTGCCGAGGGCGATCGTCGTGCGCGGCAACCAGCATGGCAAGGCGGGCTATGCCCCGGCCTTTCCGGGCGGCGCAGAGATTGCCGCGGCGTTCGGCGGGACGATCCCGCCGGTGCTGTGGGACGGCGCGGGCGATGCGATCATACTCGACAAGGTCGGCGTGCTGTCGCTGAACCTGCCCGACGTCGCAACGCCGCAGAGCCAAGCAAAGCCGTCGCCCGCCGATCTGTCGAAGGGCACACCGCCCGCGGCCTTGCCGACGATCAAGCTGCCCGAAGCAATGGAGGCGAAGGTCCGGTGAGACGTGCATTTGCCGCGCTGGCCGCGGCGCTGCTTTGTGCCGGGGTGGCGGTGGCGGTGCCATTGGCCGGCGTCAGCCAAGAGGTGATCGACAGCGACGCGATGCCGCCGAAACTGTCGGCGTTCGGACTGTTTCGCGGCAACGACCCCAAAATGCCGTCGACGGGCGTCGGCTATACGCTGCGCGCGCCGCTGTTCAGCGATTATACCGACAAGTATCGCTTTATTTCGATCCCCATGGGGAAGAACGCAAAAATACTCGCCGACGGAGTAATCGACTTTCCTGTGGGAACGGTGCTCGTCAAAAGCTTCGGCTGGAGCGACGTCAACGACGGGCGCCCGGTCGAGACACGGCTGCTGATCCGCCGCGCGGGCGGCTGGACCGCGCTGCCCTATATCTGGGACGCCGACGGCAAGGATGCGACGCTCGCGCTGGGCGGGCGCCGGGTTCCGGTGAGCTTCAAGAGCCCCGATGGCGAGACGCACAGCATTCGTTATGCGGTGCCGAACAAGAACCAGTGCAAGGAATGCCACAGCCTGAACGGCGAGATTGTGCCGATCGGACCGAAAGTGCGGAATTTTATCCTCGACCCCGCGGCCTCCAGCCAGCTTCGCGGCCTGTATTTCGACAACCCCGCGGCGCTGAAACCGACGATGCCACAGTGGGACGATCCCAAGTCGGGCAGCGTCGCCGATCGCGCGCGCGCCTATCTCGATGTCAATTGCGCGCATTGTCACAATCCGGGCGGAAGTGCGTCGAACAGCGGGTTGTTCCTGCGCTGGACCGACGACCCGACCGGCGTCAATTTCGGTCTCGGCAAGCGTCCGACCGCGGCGGGGCGCGGCAGCGGCGGGATGGATTTCGCGATTGCGCCGGGCGACCCCGACCACAGCTTCCTGATCTATCGCCTCGAAAGCACCGACCCCGGCATCGCGATGCCCGAAGTCGGCCGATCGACGGTGCACAAGGAAGGCGCGGCCTTGCTGCGGCAATGGATTGCGGAGATGCCGAAAGCATCGCATTAGACGGCGCCATGACCCAACTCGTCCTCCACGACTATTTCCGCTCCTCGGCCAGCTTTCGCGTCCGTATCGCGATGAACCTGAAAGACCTGTCCTATGAGCGCGTCGAGATCAGCCTGATCGCGGGCGAGCAGCGCAGTGACGCGTACCTCGAGCAGAATGCGCAGGGTTTCGTCCCGATGCTGGTGGTCGACGGCGAGCCGATCATCCAGAGCATGGCGATCATCGACTGGCTCGACCGTGCCTACCCCGAACCGCGCCTGATCCCCGACGAAGCGATGCCGCGCGCGGTGGCATTGGCGCAGGCACAGGTGATCGCGAGCGACATCCATCCGCTCAACAATCTCCGCATCCTCAAATATCTGACCAAGGACCTCGGGCTCAACGAGCAGACCAAGGATCGCTGGATCGCGACGTGGATCGCGCAGGGCTTCGAGGCGCTGGAGGCGATGGTGGGCGAGGGCACCTATCTCGGCGGCGAGACACCGGGGATCGCCGACTGCTGCCTGGTGCCGCAGATCTATAATGCGCGGCGCTTCGAGGTGCCGCTGGGCGATTATCCGCGGCTGGTCGAAATCGATGCCGCGTGCATGGAACTGGATGCGTTCCAGAAAGCCCACCCCGACGCGGTGAAGCCCGCGTGATCCGCCTTCTGACGGGGACCCTCGCGCTGGCGCTGCCGGCGGCGGCGATGGCGCAACAGGCCGGGGACGAAGACCCCGACGTCTGTCTTTGCAATGTCGGAAAGGTCGATCCGCAGGAAATCGTGGTTGTCGGCGCAGGCGCGCTGACGCCGTCGGCGGGCGATGCGGTCCAAGCCATTGCGCTGCTTCGCGATCTCGCCCCCGGCCTGGGCGCGCGCGTCGAGAACCGGCTGCGCGACGAGGCGGGCCTGGTCCAGTTCCGGCGTTCCGACGCCCGTTCGGCGCATCCGACCAGCCAGGGCGCGACCCTGCGCGGCCTCGGCGGCAACGCGTCGAGCCGTGCGCTCGTCACGCTCGATGGCGTCCCGCAGGCCGATCCGTTTGGCGGCTGGGTCGCGTGGTCCGCCTATGATTCGATCAACCTTGGCGGCATCGCGATCACGCGCGGCGGTGGCAGCGGTGCCGACGGACCGGGCGCGCTTGCGGGAACGATCGCGCTCTATTCGACGCTGACCGACGGTGCGACCGCCAGTCTCGCCTATGGCAGCCGCGATAGCTGGGACGCGTCGGCGTCGGTCGGCGGCAAATTGGGCAGCGGTCAGGTCGCGGTCGATGGACGCTACAGCCGCGGTGACGGCTTCATTCCCATTGCCAAGGGCCAGCGCGGCGCGGTCGATCGCGCGGCGCCCTACGAGCAGGGCGGGCTCGGCCTGCGCCTGCGCTTCGACGCCGGCGACGACAGCCGGATCGAAGCCAGCGTGCGCGGCTTTTCCGACCGGCGCGACCGCGGGACCGACTTTACGACCAGCAAGGTCGATGGCCTCGATGCCAGCCTGCGCGTCGTCCACGATCCGGCGGGCGCCGGGCAATGGCTCGCGCTCGCCTATGTCCAATTGCGCGACTTCGACAGCGGCTTCGCGAGTGTGGCGGCGGGCCGGAACAGCGTTGCGCCTGCGCTCTTCCAGCGGGTGCCGGCGACAGGTCTTGGCGCCCGGTTCGAATTTCGTCCCGAGATCGGCGGCGCAAACCCACTCCGTCTCGGCACCGACTGGCGCCGCACCACGGGCCGGACCGAGGAGGATTTCTTTTTCACCGCTGGTGTGCCCGGTCGCCACCGCATCGCCGGCGGCAGCAGCGACACGGTCGGCGCCTTTGCCGAATGGACGTCGGGCGATCCGGGCGACGGCTTCCTCTGGACGCTCAGCGGCCGTGTCGATCGCTGGTGGCTGGGTGAGGGGTTTCGGCTCGAGCGCAATATCGCCGGCCCGGTCGTCACCGACGTGCGTTTTGCGGCGCGGCAAGGGTGGGAAAGCAGCGGCCGCGCGGGGGTGCGCTGGACCTCGGATGCGTTCTCGCTGCGCGCCGCGGGTTATCGCGGCTGGCGCCTGCCGACGCTCAACGAACTCTATCGCCCGTTCCGCGTCGGCGCCGAGGTGACGACCGCGAACGCCGCACTCAAACCCGAACGGCTGTGGGGCGGCGAGGTCGGGATCGATTGGGACACTGGCGATACCAAGCTGTCGGCGACCCTCTTCGCCAACCATCTGACGAACGCAATCGCCAATGTCACGCTCGCTCCTAACCTCAACCAGAGGCAGAATCTCGACGCGATCGACAGCAAGGGGATCGAGCTTTCCGCCGAGCAGCGGATCGGTCCGGCAACGCTGCGTGCCACCTATGCCTTCACCGATGCCGAAGTCGACGCTTCGGGCGGGGCGCTTGCGCTCGATGGCCGCCGCCCGGCGCAGATTGCGAAGCATGGCGGCAGCGTGTCGCTGCGCAGCAACGCGAGTGGCCCGTTCGGCGGTTTCGCGACGCTGCGCTATGTCGGCAAGCAGAATGAGGACGACCTCGGCCTGCTCGAGCTCGGTGACGCGCTGACGCTCGACGCCGGGCTGTCGTGGCGGCTTGCCGAGGCGGTCAGTATCGAGGCGCGCGGCGAGAATCTGTTCGACAAGCTGGTGCCCGCCGCGATCTCGTCGTCGGGGATCGTCGAACGCGCGACGCCGCGGACGCTGTGGATCGGCGCGCGCGTTTCTTTCTGAATTTCGCATCGTTCCGGCCTTCACAGACCCGAAACAGGCTATAGGATAGTCGCGACCGGACAGGGTGTTGGGGGTTACGAAGGCATGGCCGCGAAGAAACTGAATCTCGATAATTTCCTGCCGTACCGCCTGTCCATCGCATCGAATGCCCTGTCGAGCCGGATTGCCGCCGAATATGAGAATCGCTTTGGGCTCAAGATTCCCGAATGGCGGCTGATGGCGGTGCTCGGCGAAGGCCAGCCAAAGACGCAGCGCGAGCTGGTCGAGGCGACGCGCATGGACAAGGTCACCGTGAACCGCGCGGCCAAGGCGCTCGCCGATCGGCATCTGATCGCGCGCCAGGCGCACGAGGCCGACGGGCGTTCGCACCATCTGGAGCTCACCGAAACGGGCTACTCGCTCTACGATGCCATTGTCCCCGCCGCGCTGGCGAGCGAGACGCAGCTCGAATCGAATATCAGCGCCGACGAGCGTGCCGCGCTCATGCGTATCCTTGCCAAGCTGACCGCCGCCGCTGAAGATTATGGCTGATCGCTCCTACCGCGCCGCGCCGCCGGGCGCGCTGCGCGTCGAGCCGCTGGGCGAGTTGACAGCCATCTTCGACCGCCGGTCGATGCAGACGCATCTCGTCGTCTCGCCGATCCCTGAAATCCTCGATGCGATGGGTGTCGACGCGTGCGACGCGGCGATGCTTGCGGCCCGGCTGGCCGCAACATTCGACTTCGATAGCGCCGACGACGCCCGGCCGATCCTCGCCGAACGGCTCGGCGAGCTTGCCGCGATGGGGCTGGTGGAGCGCGCGTGAGGCACAGCATACGCATCGCGGTCGGCCCGGTTCAGTTCCGCATCGGCAGCGACTGGGCGGAACCGATCGCGGCGCTGGGCCGTCTCTACGCCGGCTATCCGCAGGACGACGCGCGCCCCGCCGAGGCGACGGTGCGGCTGTTCGCGGCGCGGCCGTGGCGGCGCTGGCTGCGCCCCTCGGTGCATATCGGCGGCGACTTCATCGTTCCCGACGCGCTGCCGCTGCCGCTCTCGATGGGGTTGCTCGCGGCCGAGATGGGGATGAACCTGCAGGTCGCGCTCGGCTGGCGGCGGCATATGCTGCTCCACGCGAGCGCGGTGGAAAAGGACGGCCGCGCGCTGTTGATGTCGGGCGAATCGGGGTCGGGAAAGTCGACCCTCGCCGCCTTGCTGGGCGAAAGCGACTGGCGGCTGATGGGCGACGAGTTCACGCTGATCGATCCGGTCGGCGGCGACGCGCTGGCCTTTCCCCGCGCGGTCAGCCTGAAGAATGAAGCGATTGCCGAGGTCGCGGCGCGGGTCGATGCGGCGCGGCTTGGGCCGCTGCTTGCGGGAACGCCGAAGGGCGATATTCGCCATCTTATCCCGCGCGCCGAAGCGATCGCCGCGATGCACGAGCCCGCGCGCCCCGCGCTGCTGCTCTTCCCGCGCTTCGGTGGTGACGCGGCGATCGAACCGATGGGCGAGGGCGAGGCCTTTGTCCGCCTGACCGAGGCGTCGACCAACTATGTCGCGCTCGGCGAAACGGGCTTTGCCGCGCTGACCCGGCTCGTTCGCGAAACGCCCGCTTTCGGCATCTCCTATCCCGACGGCGCCACCGGCATCGCGCTCGTCGAGCAGTTATGGGCGGAGACGCCCAAATGAGCGCGGTACGGACTTTCGTCGACCTGCTCGCCGGCCAGCGTCACGCGCGCAGCCTCGCCTCCCAGGACTGGGATGGCGTGATCGGCGTCGCGCGTAGCGAAGCGATGCTCGCGACGCTCGCGCACCGCCTTGCCGACGCCGACCTGCCCCCCGCCGTCGCCGCGCTGTTCGCCGACCAGCGCGCTGCCGCCGCGGTCGCGCAGCGTCAGGCGCTGTGGGAGGCCGAAATGGCACGGCGCGCGCTCGCCCCGGCGGGAATCGAATTTGTGCTGCTCAAGGGCGCGGCCTATGCCGCCGCCGGCATGTCGTGCGCCGCGGGGCGGCAGATCGGCGATCTCGACATATTGGTGCTAGCGCACGACATCCGCCGCGCCGAAAACGACCTGCTCAAGGCCGGGTGGGAATGGGTGAAGTCCGACCCCTATGACGACGCCTATTACCGTCAGCATATGCACGAGCTGCCGCCGCTGATCCACAAGGTGCGCGACCGCATGATCGACGTCCACCACACGATATTACCGCGCACGCACCGGATCACCCCCGATGCACTGGCGCTGATGAGCGATGCCGTCGGGGCCGGGAGCGGCTTTGCGGTACTCCTTCCCACTGACATGGCATGCCACTGCGCCGCGCACATGCTGGCCGACGGCGATCTGCAGGGCGGGCTTCGCAACCTCTGGGATTTCCACACCATGACCCGCGACTTCGCGGCCGCCGACGCGGGCTTCTGGGGCCAGCTCGACGGGCGCGCGGCGTTGCACGGCTTGCAGGACGCGGTGCACCGCGCCGCGCGGCTGGCGCGCGATCTCTATGGCGCGGCGCTGCCGAGCGGGTGGGATCGGCAGGAGCCGACCGACGCCTGGTTCCGCCGCCGCCTCTTCGCGCGCGACGACTGGGGCCGTGTGACCGGCCCGCTGCTCGAACAGGCTTTCTACATCCGCTCGCACTGGCTGCGCATGCCGCCCGCGATGCTCGCGAAGCATCTCTGGACGAAGTGGCGGAGGCGCTAAGCTCCATATTGTTCCCCGGCGAGAGCCGGGGGCCAGCGGCTACCGTTGAAATGGACCCCGGCTTTTGCCGGGGATCACAAAGTTTCGAGCAGCGGCACCAATTCGTCAAAATGATCGATCACATGGTCGGCGCCAAGCTCCGGCGCGGGGCGGTCGAGAAAGCCGAAGCTGACCGCGACGCTCGGCACGCCCGCATTCTTCGCGGCCATCACATCATAGATGCTGTCGCCGACGAAGGCCGCGCGCCCGCCGCCGCATCGCTGGGTCATGGCATGGATCGGTTCGGGCGCGGGCTTGCGGACACCCAGCGTGTCACCGCCGATGATCGCCGCCATTCGGTCGGCAAGACCGAACTCGCCGAGCAGGACGCGCGCCAGATGCTCGGCCTTGTTGGTGACGACCGCGGTGCGCACGCCCAGCGCGCCCAGCCGGTCGAGCGCGGCGATCACACCGGGGAAGGGGCGGCTGTGGACCGCGATATGCGCTTCGTAGAAATCGAGCAGTTCGGGATAGAGCCGCTCGACCGCGCCATCGGGGACGCCGCCCGACGCGCGCAGACCTTCCTCGAGCATATGCTTCGCGCCACGCCCGATCATCGGCCGCACGGCCGCCTCGGCCAGCGGGGCGCGGTCCATCAGCCCCAGCGTATGATTGACCGCTGCCGCAAGGTCGCCGAGCGTATCGAGGAGCGTGCCGTCGAGGTCGAAGCCGACGATCGCGAAAGGAAATCCGTTCATCCGCCGCGCATGGCGCGATCCTCTGGAAACCGCAATGATTTGCTGGCATGGCAACGTGCATGAGCAACAAGATCGCCGCTATCGTCCTTGCCGCGGGCAAGGGCACCCGCATGAAGTCCGACCTGCACAAGGTGCTGCACCCGATCGCCGGGCGCCCCATGCTGCTGCACCTGATGGCGAGCGTCGACGAACTCAGCCCCGCGAAGAAGGTCGTGATCGTCGGCGACAAGGCCGACCAGCTCGAGGCGGCATTGGCGGGGAGCGCCGATCTGGCGGTGCAGGACCCGCAGCTCGGCACCGGCCACGCGGTGCAGCAGGGCGAGGCGGCGCTGGCCGGTTTCGACGGCGATGTGCTGATCCTCTACGGCGACGTGCCTTTCGTTCCCGCGGCGACGATGCGCGCCATGATCGACCGGCTCAACGCCCCCGACGCGCCCGCCGTCGTCGTGCTCGCGTTCGAGCCCGCCGATGCGCAGCAATATGGCCGTGTGATCACCGAAGGCGATCGCGTGACCAAGATGGTCGAGCACAAGGACGCAACCGAGGCCGAGCGCGCGGTGCGCCTCTGCAATTCGGGGCTGATGGCCGCGAAGTCGGCCGACCTGTTTGCGCTGCTCGCGCGCGTCACCGACGACAATGCTGCCGAGGAATATTACCTCGTCGACATCGTCAATATCGCGAACGCCGACGGGCGCCATTGCGCGGTCGTCGTTACCGATCCCTATGACGTCGCGGGCATCAACAGCCGCGGCGAGCTGGCAGCGATGGAAGGCGAGTGGCAGGCCCGCCGCCGTATGCAGGCCATGGCCGACGGCGCCAGCCTGATCGCGCCCGATACCGTCTGGTTCGCCTGGGATACCGAGCTTGGCCGCGATGTGCTGATCGAACCCAATGTCTTCTTCGGCCCGGGCGCGAAGATTGCGGACAATGTGAAGATCCGCGCGAATTGCCATATCGAAGGCGCCATCGTCGGTACGGGCTGCGAAGTCGGCCCCTTCGCGCGTCTTCGCCCCGGCACCATCCTCGGCGAGAAGGCAAAGATCGGCAATTTCGTCGAAACCAAGAAGGCGATTCTCGGCGATGGCGCCAAGGCGAACCACCTGACCTATCTGGGCGACGTCACCGTGGGCGCGCGCGCGAACATCGGCGCGGGCACGATCACCTGCAATTACGACGGCTATTTCAAATATAAGACCGAGATCGGCGAAAATGCCTTCATCGGGTCGAACAGCGCACTCATTGCGCCCGTCAGGATCGGCCGCGACGCGATCGTCGCGGCGGGCAGCGCCGTAACTCTCGACGTTGCCGACGGCGAGCTCCGCCTCGTCCGCGGCGAGCAGCTCGTCAAGCCCGGCTGGGCCGACCGCTTCCATGATGCGATGCGGAAGAAAAAGGCGGGCAAGTAGCTATCATGCCCGCGCCGACGCTGACCACGGCGCGCCTCGTGCTGCGTCAGCTCCGCGCCGACGATGCCGCGGCGCTGTTCCCGGTGCTGTCCGACGCCGAGCTGATGACCTGGTGGTCGAGCGGGGCGCACCAGTCGCTGGCCGAGACCGTGGATTACGTCGCGCGCAACGCGGCCGAGGGACAGGGCTGGCTTTGCTGGGCGATCACCATCGACGGCGACGATGCCGCGCTCGGCTGGGTCATCCTGATGGACGGCAAGCCCGGCGTCGGCGAGATCGGCTATATCCTGCACCGTGACAAATGGGGCGGCGGCATCGCGCGCGAGGCGGTGGGCCGTGTCGTCGATCATGCGTTCGGCGATCTCGGCCTCCGCCGCATCTTTGCCGACACCGATCCTGAAAACAGCGGGTCGATCGCGCTGCTCGAACATCTCGGTTTCCAGCACGAAGGGCGGCTGCGCGGCGAATGGCTGACGCATATCGGGGTACGCGATTCGCTGATCTTCGGCCTGCTCCGCGAGGAATGGAGCCGGTCGCCATAGCGGTGCCGCGATGATATGACCGCCGCACCCGCCGAACGGGCAGGAGGCGAATGATGGAAGACGGCGAATTGCTCGACCTGATCGCGAAGGGGCGGACCGACCTGATCGTCGATCTGCTTGCCCGCCCCGGCGGCGGCGCACGCGCAGCCGCCGGCCGCGTGTCCGCGCTGCAATGGCTCGTCTATTATGGCGACGCCACCGGCCTCCGCGCCGCACTCCATGCCGGCGCCGACTTCGCGAAGCTCGACCTCGGCGCCGAACTCGGCAATGCCGCCTTTTCGGGCCACTGGAAGGTCGCCGATTTTCTGATCGAGCACGGCGCCGACCCGAACTGGCGCGGCGCCGAAACCGGCGAAACCGTACTCCACGCCGCGCTGTCGAAGGCGGGCCGTCCCCATTATGCGATGACCGTGCGGCTGCTGCTCGACCATGGCGCCGACCCGAATGTCGCGACGGTCGCGGGCAGGGAAACCGGCGCTTTCATGCGCGATGCCCGCACCTGCGGCGAATATCCGCTCCATCTCGCCGCCGCCTATGCCGACACCGCGACGATCGCGTTGCTGCTGGGCGCCGGGGCGGACAAGCAGTGCCGCGACGCACATGGCGACACCCCGCTCGGCTGGGCAAGCCGCCACTTGCGACCCGGCGCAATCCTGCAATTGCTCGCGTACGGCGACCATGTCATCACCGACCGCCATGTCGCGCGGATTACCAGCGACCATGGCGCGGGATGGGGCTATGGGATGGAACGCAATATCCTCGGCGACTATCTGCCGCTATCGCTTTCGAAAAATCCGGAGAAGAAAAAGTGACCGATCGTTATACCGACAAGCCTTTCCTGCGGTTTGTCGACGCCTGGGTGCTGAAGGCGATCGGCCACCTCGACGAAGCGACCGAAACCTATTGCCAGGCGATGGTGCCCCAGCTTGAGCAGAGTTTCGGCCTGGCGGGAGACTGGGAGCAGATCGTCGAGAAGCAGATGAAATTCGCGCCCGAATTGAAGGCACAGATCCGGAAAATCTGGACCGAAGGCAAGGCGCGGTTCGAGGAAGGGAATGGCCAACCCGCCGACCCGGTGCAATTCGCCTATATTTTCGTCGACCGGAATTTCCCGCGTGCCTGAGATGGCGCGCGGCGCGACGCTGTTGCACGCCGTTGCCGCGATCACGGCCTGGGCGGCGCTGGCGCTCCAGCTGATCCTGCTCGTCGGAAACTTCGCCGACGAAGGCCGGCCGGCCGCGGCCGCAATCTGGCGCTTCGTCGGCTTTTTCACGATCCTCGCCAATTTCCTTGTGGCTATCGTATCGAGCGTTGCCGTGCTCGCATCGGATCATGCACTGGCATCCGCCCGCATACGGTTCGCGGCCCTGATCACGATTCTGCTCGTCGGCATCACCTATTCGCTCGCGCTGCGCCATGTCTGGAGCCCCGAGGGGTGGGGGGCGGTCGCCGACCATATGCTCCACGACGCGGTGCCGCTGCTCTACCTGCTCGCCTGGCTCGCGGCGCCGCATGGCGCGCTCGGCCGGCGCGATGCGCTATGGGCGTTGGTGCCGGGGGTGGCCTATTTCGCCTATGCGGTGATCCGCGGCGCCTTCGATGGCTGGTACGCTTATTATTTCCTCGATCTGCCCGCGCTCGGCGTCACCCGGTTTCTGGTCAATGCCGTGGTGATCTTGCTCGGCGTGCTGCTCATTTCCTTGCTGTTCCTCTGGATCGACAAGTTGCTTGCCCGTCGCACACTCCTTCCTTTGCCGGGCTTGCATTGATACCATGATATGATATCAAGATTTCATGCGCTTTCTCGCCGATATTCCTGAGGCCGACGTCCAATGGCTCGACGCGCTCGCGATCGAGCAAGGCGTGTCGCGTGCCGAACTCGTCCGCCGTGCGGTGGCATCCTATCGCGCCGACATTTCGGGTGACGCGATCGACAATGCCTTTGGTATCTGGCGCGGCCGCGACGACATCGGCGATGGGCTGAAATATCAGCGGCGCCTGCGGGGCAAGCGCGAATGATCGACGCGCAGTTCGACAGCGACATCCTCATCGACGCGCTCAACGGGGTCGAGGCGGCGCGCGCCGAAATTCGCCGCGCCGGGCGCAAAAGCATCAGCCGGATCAGCTGGACCGAAGTCATGTCGGCCGCCGACCCGGCATCGGTGAAGGCGGTCGAGGCGTTCCTCGGCTGCTTCGCGCTCGAGGAGGTCGGCGACGCGGTCGCGCGCCGCGCGGCCGCGCTGCGCGCCGAACGCAAGGGGTTGACGCTGGCCGACGCTTTCGTACTTGCGACCGCGCAAATCAGCGGCCGCATCCTCGTGACTCGCAATATCAAGGTGTTCCCGGCGGCTATGCCGGGTATTCGCGCCCCCTACACGCTTTAGAAGAAAGCCAGATCCATGTGCGGAATTATCGGAATCATCGGCAAGGCCCAGGTGGCGGATCGTCTCGTCGACGGGTTGAAGCGCATGGAATATCGCGGCTATGATTCGGCGGGTGTGTGCACGGTCGAGGGCGGCCAGCTGATACGCCGCCGCGCCGAGGGCAAGCTCGGCAACCTCGTCAAGGAACTCGGCAGCAATCCCGCGCCCGGGACCGTCGGCATCGCACACACGCGCTGGGCGACGCACGGCGCGCCGACGACGAGCAACGCGCATCCGCACGCGACGGGCGAAGTCGCGTTGGTCCACAACGGGATCATCGAGAATTTCAAGCCGCTGCGCGAGGCGCTGACCGGGCGCGGGCGGCGGTTCGAGAGCGACACCGATACCGAGGTCGTCGCGCATCTCGTTTCCGAACAGGTCGAGGCCGGCCAGTCGCCCGCCGACGCGGTGAAGGCGGTGCTGCCGCAGCTACGCGGCGCCTTCGCGCTCGCGATCGCGTTCCGCCAGCATCCCGACCTGCTGATCGGCGCGCGCCTCGGCTCGCCGCTTGTCGTCGGCTATGGCGAGGGCGAGACCTATCTCGGCAGCGACGCGCTCGCGCTCGCGCCGCTGACGCAGAAGATCGCCTATCTTGACGAGGGCGATTGGGTGATCATCGGGCGCGAAGGCGCGCAGATCTTCGACGCCGACAACAACCCGGTCACGCGCGAGATCACGACTTCGGGCGTCACCGCCGCGACGATCGAGAAGGGCAATTACCGCCACTTCATGCAGAAAGAGATTTTCGAGCAGCCGACCGTCGTCGCGCAGACGCTCTCCTCCTACATCCGTCCGCTCGAACAGACCGTCGCGCTGCCGCAGATGGATTTCGACCTCGCGGGCGTCGAGCGCATCACCATCGTCGCGTGCGGCACCAGCTTTTACGCCGGCATGGTCGCCAAATACTGGTTCGAAACCTTTGCGCGCGTCCCCGTCGACATCGATGTCGCCTCCGAGTTCCGCTACCGCGATCCGGTGCTCCAGCCCGGCGGACTCGCGCTCTTCATTTCGCAGTCGGGGGAGACCGCAGACACGCTCGCCGCGCTCCGCCATTGCAAGGCGCATGGCCAGACGATCGCGGTTGTCGTCAATGTGCCGACCAGCAGCATGGCGCGCGAGGCCGACCTGCTACTCCCGACCCACGCGGGGCCCGAAATCGGCGTCGCCTCGACCAAGGCCTTCACCTGCCAACTCGCGGTGCTCGCCGCGCTCGCCGCGCATCTCGCGCTCAAGAAAGGCAAGCTCAGCGCCGACGAAGAGCATGAGATCGTGAAGCATCTGATCGAGGCACCCGCCGCATTGAATGCCGCGCTCGCGCATGACGAGGACATCGCGGCGATGGCGCATCTCGTCGCCCCCGCGCGCGACGTCCTCTACCTCGGCCGCGGCCCCGACTATCCGCTTGCCTTGGAAGGCGCGCTCAAGCTCAAGGAAATCTCCTACATCCACGCCGAAGGCTATGCCTCGGGCGAGATGAAGCACGGCCCGATCGCGCTGATCGACGAGGCGGTCCCGGTGATCGTCCTTGCGCCCAGCGGCCCGCTGTTCGAAAAGACTGTGAGCAACATGCAGGAAGTCATGGCGCGCGGCGGCAAGGTCGTACTGATCAGCGACGCCGAAGGCCTCGCCGAAGCCGGCGACGGCTGCATGGCGACGATCGAAATGCCCAAGGTCCACCCGCTGATCGCGCCTTTGGTTTACGCGGTGCCGGTGCAGCTGCTGGCGTATCATGTCGCGGTGGCCAAGGGGACTGACGTGGATCAGCCGCGCAATCTGGCAAAGTCCGTGACGGTGGAGTGAGGGCGGCGCTGTTCACGGCGCGCCATTCCCGCTGGCGCCTTGCGCTGCTGGGAGCGGGGGCTGCCGCCTTCGAATTCGGCGGGCTTGTGATCACCGGCCTGTTCGGCCCGCCGCCCCGGCCGGGCGCCGAATGGTTCGGCTGGTTTTGCGTGATCTTTTTCGGGCTGGGCGGGCTGGCGATCATGCAGCGCCTGTTCGACCGCAGCGAGGCCGTTCGTATCGACGGCCGGGGGATCTATTTCAAACCCTGGTCGGAGCAGACGATCCCCTGGTCCGAAATCCGCGACGTGACCGTCTGGCAATTCCAGGGGCAAAAGCCGATCATCCTGCACTTGGCGGACCCCGGCCGCTTTCCGTCGAAGAAGCTCCTCGGCAAGGTCGCCGGCGCTAACCGCGCGCTGGCGGGCGGTGACGTCCCGATCAGCCTCGTCGGCACCGACGGCAATTTCGCCGATGCCATGGCGACCATCGACCGCTATCGGCGCAGCACATGAAACAAGCTGACGAGGAAAGCCTGCTTTTGACCTTGGAGCGTGCCCGATGAATTGGGAAACGACGTGCCATTGCGGCGCCGTCTCGGTGACGCTCGCGCACGCGCCAGTCGAGATTGCCGAATGCAATTGCTCGCTCTGCTATTCGCACGGCATCCTCTGGGCGTATCTGTCGCCGCGCGACGTGGTGATCGAGGGCGAGACGCGGACCTATAATCGCGCCGATCGGGAAACCCCCAATTCAGACCTGCATTTCTGCGCAACGTGCGGTTGCACGACGCACTGGTCGGCAACCGAGGGGCTGATCGAACGGATGGGCGAGGTCGACATGATGGGCGTGAACATGCGCCTGTTCGCTCCGTCGCAGCTGAGCGGTCTAAAGCTCAGCTTCCCCGATGGGCGGGGCTGGTCGGGCGAGGGGCCGTGGGGCTATGCGCGCGACCATGAGATCATGCGCTGACGGGAGATTATCGCTGGCATATCACTCCACCGCATTCGCCTGCGCAAGAATCGACGCCGCGATGTCCTCGATCGTGCCCGCGACGAGCAGCGGCGTGCCGCCGACCATGCCGACCTGCGTCTGGCCATTTTCGGCGGCGCGGAGCCAGGCGACATTTTCGGCGACGACCAGATAATTGCCGCCGCGCGAGTTGAGGGAAATGAATTTCATGATGTTGTCTCCTGACCCGGCCATCTTTGGGGGCAACATGTTGCATTCGCATAAACAGGAGTCGCCTCGGTGAGTTTCGCCGCGATCATCTTCGATTTCGATGGCGTCATCGCCGACAGCGAGGTGCGCGCGAACCAGTCGCTCGCCGAGAGCCTGACCGCGGTCGGCATGCCCGCGACCTATGACGAGTGCCTGCGCGACTATTACGGCCACAACTGGCAGGAGACCGAGCGGCGGATCGCCGCGCGTTATGGCCGTGCGCTGCCCACCGATTTCCGGGAGACGCACCGCGAGCGCGCCCGAGCGAACTATATGGAAGGCTTCGATCCCGTGCCCGGCGTCCCGGCGTTCCTCGACACGCTCGGCGCGCTGCCGCGCGCGATCGCCTCGTCGAGCCGCGCCGAATATATCGGCTGGGCGCTCGGGCTCTTCGGGCTGGGCCATCATTTCGGCGAGCAGATCTACAGCGCCGATGGCTGGGATCGCGGCAAGCCGTTTCCCGATATCTATCTGGCCGCCGCCAGGGGACTCGGTGTTGATCCGGCCGCGTGCCTCGTGATCGAGGATTCGCCGACCGGCGCGCAGGCGGCCATCGCGGCGGGGATGACAGTAATCGGCTTTTGCGGGGCAGGGCATATCGTTGACCGTTCGGGCCACGCCGCGATGCTGCGCGAGGTTGGTGTGCATCATGTGGCGCTGACGTTCGATGAGGTTGTTGCTCATATCCTCTAACTCGTCATTCCCGCGAAAGCGGGAACCCAGCGAGCAGACGTTGCAACTGGGTTCCCGCTTTCGCGGGAATGACGAAAGGGGAGGGTGGCAAGCTACTCAAAAACCGCTGTCCTATAAAAGCGGGCTGGATTAGCTTCGCCATCCGTTCGTACCCCGGCGACGGGACGGACAATCGAATCCCGAGTGAAGTTGCCCAGTTTTCCGCGACTTTTCCAAATGCCCTCCGAGGAGAGAGATATGTGCACCGAAAACACCGAAGCCGATCTCGACCGCGCGGGTCTGCCCGTCGGGCGGCGTAGTTTTGCCGCGCTCGCGGGTGCCGGGGCGCTGATCGCGGCGCTGCCCGCGCGCGCAATCGCCGGCAAGCCCGTGAAGGGTCGCGATGTCACGATCAAGACCGATGATGGCACTTGCGACGCCTATTTCGTCGCGCCCGCGAGCGGCAAACATCCCGGCGTGCTGATCTGGCCCGATATCCGCGGCCTGCGCCCCGCCTTTCGCCAGATGGCTGACCGGCTCGCGGGGGAGGGCTATGCAGTGCTGTGCGTCAATCCCTTCTACCGCTGGCAGAAGTCGCCGGTGGTTGACGCTGCCAACGATTTCAACGATCCCGCGATCCGCGAAAAACTGTTCGGCTATCTGAAGCAACTAAACCGGCCGATCGTCGAGACCGACGCCAAGGCGCACCTCGCCTTTCTCGACGCACAAAAGGAAGTCGATACCAAGCGCAAGATCGGCACCACCGGATATTGCATGGGCGGGGCGATGACGATCTACACCGCAGCGCTGAAACCCGATCGCGTCGGGGCGACGGGGAGCTTCCATGGCGGCGGCGTCGGCACCGACAAGCCCGACAGCCCGCACCTGCTGATCCCGCAAACCAATGCCGGCTACCTCTTCGCGATCGCCGACAACGACGACAAGGAAAGCCCGAACGAGAAGGTCCTGCTCAAGGCTGTGCTGGAACCGCGCAAGCAGTGGCACGAGGTCGAGGTCTATGCTGGCGCGATGCACGGCTGGTGCCCACCCGACGGCCGCGCTTACAACGAAGCCGCGGCGGAAAAGGCATGGGCGCGGATGCTGGCGTTGTTCAAGGCGAGCCTGTAGCTGGAGGACTGTCGGATGAATTGGACCGCATTGGCCCTCTATTTCGGAACCCTCGGTGTGATGGCCGGCATCCCGATCTATTTCGCCCGCCGCTATCGAGGACGCAAACCCGAAAGTCCGCCCTCGCCACCACCTATTGTCGACCGGATCGGAACCGGCGATGGCGTGGCTTACGAGCGCGGCTGGCGGGTCGACGAGGCTGCCATGCTGCTCGACAATGACGAGTTTCCACCGTCGCGCGGTTGAGGCATCCGGTCAGCGGCTCGCGGCATAGCTCGCATAGACGCGCTGGCCGGCGGGGCCGAAGGTCGTGACCTTATACGCCTCGCGGTGGTCGCCATGCTCCATGCCGGGAGAGCCCGTCGGCATCCCGGCGACGGCGAGGCCCTTCACGCCCTTCGGCTTCTCGCGGAGCAGGCGGCTGATCTCCTTCGCGGGCACATGGCCCTCGATCACATAGCCGCCGACAAGCACGGTGTGGCAGCTGCGCAGCGCCTGCGGCACCCCCTGCTTGTCCTTCACCGCCGCCATGTCGGGCGAATTGACGATCACCGCCTTCTGCCCGAACGACGCCTTCACCTGCTCGAGCCATTTGAGGCAGCAGCCGCAGCCCGCGTCGCGGAACATCACCGGGTTCGCGGCGTGGGCAAGGCTGACGGTGGCGGTGAAAGCAGCGAGCGCGAACATCGCGCGGCGGGCAGGAATCATCGCAAAATCCTTTTGGCAGACAGGCGGGCGAACCTATAGGCTAGGGTGATGAAAGTCCATTTCATCCGGTCGGGCGAGCGGCGCTACAGCGTGCGGATCGTGCGCGCCGAAGGGCCTGCGCTCGTGATGGACCCGGCGCCGGGGTTCGATCCCGACCTGCCGCATGACATGGTCCATTTCGTCGTCGAGGCGGCGCTGGGGCTGAAGACCGGGGTGTTCGGCCAGATCGCCGCGGGCGGTAATGCCGGCTCTTTTCGCGTCGAGGCGGCGGATGGCGCGCTGTCGGCGAAGGAGCGCCAGCGCGCGGTACGAAAGCAGGTCGTGAAAGGCGCGAAGCTGGTCAAGAGCCAGGGCCGCGAAGGCGAATTGTCCGAACTTGCCGCCTTCCTGTTCGACGTCGACTGGCGGAGTCAGTCGCGCCCCGACAGCGCGGCGCAGCGCGCGGCGCTCGGCGAGGCCGAGCGCACGCGTCGGTCGCTGAGCACCGATGAGCGGGCGCGGATCGACGCCGCGCGGCCGCGCGTGCTCGAACGGTTCGAGCGGCTTTCGAAAGCGTGGCGCGCGCTTCGGGTCGGCGAGGCGCTGGTGCTCGAATGGCCCTCCGGGGAAATCCTCTAGCGCGTCATCCCGATCGGACGAGCAATCAGATCAGCAGCGCGAGCGACCCCACCAGCAGCGCCGCCATCGTCCAGTTGAAGGCGCGGAGCCGCTTGCGGCTCGACAGCCAGCCGCGCAGCACCTGGCCCATCACCGCCCACAGGCTGGTCGAGGGCAGGTTGATGATCCCGAAGACGACCGCAACGAGCAACACCGCGCCGATGTTGCGGTCGGGCGCGTAAAGCGCGATCGCGGTCAGCGCCATCGACCACGCCTTGGGATTGACCCACTGGAAGAGCACCGCCTGCAGGAAGGTCATCGGCTTGCCCTGCGAACTGCCTGCGGTGTCGGGCGCCGCGGAATTGGCGATCTTCCACGCGAGCCAGAGCAGATAGACGACGCTCACGACCTTGAGCACGATGCCCAGCACCGGGAACAGGTCGAACAATCCCATCAGCCCGACCCCGACGAGGACGATCATCAAGGTGAAGCCGAAGCCGACACCGAGCGCGTGCGGGATGGTGCGGCGAAGGCCGAAATTGGCGCCCGATGCCATCAGCATCATATTGTTCGGCCCCGGCGTGATCGACGAGACGAGCGCGAAGGCGGAGAGCGCGAGGAGGGTGGTTTGGTTCATGCGCGCAACATAATGCGTTCTGACATGCAATGGGTTGCAAAGATGGGCGATCAAGTGGTAATTTGTGCAATCTATGAGTGATATTGATGCCATTGGACGCAAGATATTGCGCGAACTGTCGCAGGACGGGCGAATCTCCAATATCGAACTTGCCGAGCGTGTGGGCCTGTCGCCGTCAGCCTGTTTGCGGCGCGTGCAGGAACTCGAACGGAGCGGTGTGATCACCGGCTATCGTGCGCGGATCGACCCGGCCAAGGTGGGGTTTGGCTTTCTCGCCTATGTGACCGTCGGCCTGTCGACGCACACGAAGCAGGCGCAGGAAGATTTCGAGGCGGCGATGGCGCTCGCGCCCGAGGTGCGCGAATGCCATAATATCACCGGCGCGATCGAATATCTGCTGCGCGTCGAGGCCGCCGATCTCGCGGCCTACAAGCATTTCCATACCGAGGTGCTCGGCGTGCTGCCGCAAGTCAATGCGATCACCACCTATGTGCTGATGGGTTCGCCGAAGGACGAGCGGGCATAGTTTTTCTTCGCCGTGCCCGCGAAGGGGTGAGCTTGAACCGCGGCCCCCGCCACCGCATATCGGTTTCATGACGAAACTTTCCTTTCTCGACCTCGTGCCCGTTACCGACACCGGCACGATCTCCCAGTCGCTCGCCAATGCAGCCGATCTTGCCCGCCACGCCGAGGCACTCGGCTACGAACGCTATTGGGTCGCCGAGCATCACGGCATGGCGGGGATCGCGAGCGCCGCGACCTCGGTCGTGCTCGCGCATATCGGGCAGGCGACCGCAACGATCCGCATCGGGGCGGGCGGGATCATGTTGCCGAACCACGCCCCGATGGTGATCGCCGAACAGTTCGGCACGCTCGAGGCGCTGTTCCCCGGCCGCGTCGACCTCGGCCTCGGCCGCGCGCCCGGCTCCGATGGCGTCGTCGCGCGCGCCTTGCGCCGCAATCTCGCCAGCGACGAGCGCCAGTTCCCGCAGGATGTCCTCGAGCTTCAGGCCTTTCTAGCCGGTGACGATCGCATCGGCATTCGCGCCGTGCCGGGCGAGGGGACACATGTTCCGCTCTGGATTCTGGGCTCGAGCCTGTTCGGCGCGCAGCTCGCGGCGATGCTGGGTCTGCCCTATGCCTTCGCCAGCCATTTCGCGCCCGACGCGCTCGACGAGGCGCTCGACATTTATCGCCGCCAGTTCAAACCGTCGGCGCAGCTCGCCGAGCCCTATGCGGCGGCCGCGTTCAACGCCTTCGCCGCCGACAGCCGCGAGGAAGCCGAACTGCTCGCCTCGACCCAGCAGCAGGCGTTCGTTGCGCTGCGCACCGGCAATCCAGGACGGATGAAGCCTCCGCTTGCGGGCTATAAGGACAGCCTGCCGCCCAACGCGCGCGCGATCCTCGATCATGTCCTGCAATGCTCGGCGGTCGGCACCGTCGACGATATTGCCGCGGGGCTCAAGGCTTTCGTAGCGCGCACCGGGGTCGACGAGGTGATCGTCGCGTCGTCGATGTATGATCATGGCGCGCGAAAACATTCGCTCGCGTTGACGATCGAAGCGGCAAAGGCGCTTTAAGGACCCGCGTCCGCAGGTTCGGGGCGGAAGCTGAGGCTCGCGAGGCGCCACGCAAGGTCGTCGCCCATCAGCTCATTGGCGGTCGGAATATCCTTGGGCGGTGCGCAATCGACTTCGGCGGCGATGTAGCGGCCTGTCTCGCGCAGCCGGACATCGGCGTTCTCGAAGCGCGCCTTGAGCGCCGCGATCAATCGCTCGGCGTCGTCGGACAGCCTGTTGGAATCGAGCGCGCGGGGTGTGCCATCGAGTAACTCGGAGACCGCCTTTTCGAGCGCGCCGATCGCATCCTTGACGATCGACAGCGAAATGAACAGCGCCGCGGTCGCATCGGCCCACCACCAGCCGAGCCCGATACCTATGATCCCCGCGATACCCGCCAGACCCGTCTGCCAGTCGGCCTTTTGCATCAGCGCGTCGGTGTGCAGCACCTTGTCGCAAATGCGCTCGGCGACGGGCTGCTTCATATGGCCGAGGATGATCGGCGGAACGACCGAATAGGCGAGCGCGGCGATCATCAGCCAGCCGAGCCAGATCGTGTGGCCGAACAGGGTGATGCCGCCGACGGTCGGATGCTCCTGCCGAATCAGCGTTGTGACGCTCTCATAGGCCAGGAAGCCGCCCACCGAGAGCAGCGCCGTCGCCGCGACAAGAAAGGCAAGGCTGTTCGCGCGGCGATAGCCGAAGGGAAAGCGGCGGTTGGGCCGGCGTCGTTCCCAGTGTACGGAGAGCAGAAAGACGATTGCGGGGACGAGGCTGAGCAGATCCTCGATCACCGCGGCCTTCATCGCTTGGCTCGATCCCATCACCAGCCACATGACGAGGACGACGCTGACCATCCAGCCGAGCGTCCAATATTCGAGCCGTTCGCCGCGCTTTACATCGGCCGCGATCGCACGCGGAATGCCGCCGTGCAGGCTCATTCGGCCGTCTCGGCCACGGCGCGGTCGGTGGCGAGGATGAAGGCATTTTCGCCGTTTCGCCGCGCGATGCGCAGCACGGGCTGTTTGCTGTTCTTCGGCTCGGCGCGCGCGACGGGTTTCGACAGCGAAATATGGGCCTGCCAGGGTGAGGCCTTGGCGAAATGGCCGACGATGGCGTCGACCTTGCCATCCTCCAGCCAGTGCGGTGCATGTTCGCCATGGACCGCGACCATCGCGAGGCGGGCGTCATGCTGCGCGGCATAGGCATGGAGGAGCGCCAGCGCGGGTGCGGCATCGGGTGTGCCCGGAAGCACGGCGATGCGCATCTCGCCGCTGCGCTCGATCCGTTCGGTGGCGCCCGACGCATCGCGCGGCAGCGCATCGCACCCGGCGAGTGCCGGCAGCAGGAACAAGAGGTTGAGCCGATGGCGCATCATTCCAGCGAACGCGGTGCCATCGCCTTGGTTGCGCCACATGCTGCCCATGTTGACGCGGCTCCGGCAGCGGCAGTATAGGGTCGGCCCGACCAAGGGCGGCCCGTTTGGGGTCGCCTTTTTACTTTAGTCCGAAAGGTGCCTGCCATGTCGATCACGCCGCTGATGCCCGTTTACCCCCGGTGCGGTGTGCGTCCGGTGCGCGGCGAAGGCGCTTATTTGATCGGCGAGCGCGGCGAGCGCTATCTGGACTTCGCGAGCGGCATTGCGGTGAACCTGCTCGGCCACGGCCATCCGCACCTGACCAAGGCGATCCAGGATCAGGCCGCGACGCTGATGCACGTCTCGAACCTTTACGGCAGCCCGCAGGGCGAAGCCTATGCCGCGCGGCTCGTCGAGAATACGTTCGCCGACACCGTCTTTTTCACCAATTCGGGCGCCGAGGCGGTCGAATGCGCGATCAAGACCGCGCGCGCCTATCATTCGAGCGCCGACAATGCGCAGAAGCATAATCTGATCACCTTCAACAACGCCTTCCACGGGCGCACGCTGGGGACGATCTCGGCCACCAACCAGGAAAAACTGCGCAAGGGTTTCGATCCGTTGCTGCCCGGTTTTGCCTATGCGCCGTTCGACGATCTCAACGCCGCGCTCGATCTTGTCGACGACAATACGGCGGGTTTCCTGATTGAGCCGATCCAGGGCGAAGGCGGCATTCGCCCGGCGTCGCAACCCTTCCTGCAGGCGCTGCGCGATATTTGCGACAAGCGCGACCTGATGCTCGTCTTTGACGAGGTTCAGTGCGGCGTCGCCCGTACGGGTTCGCTCTATGCTTATGAACAATATGGCGTGACCCCCGATATTTTGGCGAGCGCCAAAGGCATCGGCGGCGGCTTCCCGATGGGCGCGTGCCTCGCGACCGAAAAAGCCGCGCGCGGCATGGTCATCGGCACGCATGGTTCGACCTATGGCGGCAATCCGCTGGCGATGGCGGCGGGGCAGGCGGTGCTCGACGTCGTGCTCGAAGAAGGCTTCCTCGACCAGGTCAAGGCGACTGGCGAGCGGCTGCGCGGCGCGCTCGAACAGCTGATCCCCAACCACGACCATCTGTTCGACAGCGTGCGCGGCATGGGGCTGATGCTCGGGCTCAAGCTCAATTCGGATAGCCGCGCCTTCGTTGCGCACCTGCGCGACAATCACGGGTTGCTCACCGTTGCGGCGGGCGAAAATGTCGTGCGCGTCCTGCCGCCGCTCAACATCGACGATAATCATATCGCCGAGTTCATCGAAAAACTGTCAGCGGGTGCGGCGAGTTACACGCCGCCGGAATCATGATGATTCCGTTCGTGCCGAACGGAGGGGCCTGATGCGGCATTTCCTGAACCTGTCCGACGCGGGCGGCGATGCCGTCGCCGCGATGCTGTCCGATGCGATCGATCGCAAAGCGGCGCGCGCGGGCTGGCCGAAGGGCCAGCCGGACGCCGACGCCCCGCTTGCCGGCCATGTGCTGGCGATGGTGTTCGAGAAGAATTCGACGCGAACCCGCGCGTCGTTCGACATCGCGATCCGCCAGCTTGGCGGCACGCCGATGATCATGGACGCGGGGGTGACGCAGCTTGGCCGCGGCGAGACGATCGCCGATACCGCGCGCGTGCTGTCGCGCTATGCCGATGCGATCATGATCCGCACCGACGATCATGCGAAGGTCGAGGAACTGGCGGCGCACGCATCGGTCCCGGTGATCAACGGCCTGACCGACCTGTCGCATCCGTGCCAGATCGTCGCCGACCTGTTGACCATCGTCGAACAGGGCAAGTCTTTGCCGGGGCTCGAGCTCGCCTGGCTCGGCGATGGCAACAATGTGCTCGCGTCGCTGATCGAGGCCGCCGGACTGTTCGGTTTCCACGTCCGCGCCGGATGCCCGCAAGGCTATGAGCCCGACGCCGCCTTCGTCGAAGCCGCACGCGCCAGGGGTGTCCGCGTCGACATCGTGCGCGACGCGCGCGCGGCCGTGGCCGGCGCCGACTTGGTCGTCACCGACACCTGGGTGTCGATGGGGCAGGATCATGCGCACAACAAGGTCGCGGCGATGGCGCCCTATCGGGTCGACGAACGGCTGATGGCGGGCGCCAAGAGCGATGCTGTGTTCCTCCACTGCCTGCCCGCGCACCGCGGCGACGAGGTCGTCGATGCCGTGATCGACGGTCCCCAGTCGCGCGTCTGGGACGAGGCGGAGAACCGCGTCCATGCGCAAAAGTCGATCCTGCTGTGGGCCTTCGGGAAATTGTGAGTTCGAAATCGTGAGCGAGACTATCGAAACCTGGTTCGACCAGCCGCTGCTGTTCACGATCGCCGCGCGCCATGTGCGTGGGCGACTGGTGCGGCTCGGTCCGACGCTGAAGACGATCATTGCCGCGCACAACTATCCGCCGGTGGCCGAAAAGCTGTTGGGCGAGGCGCTGGTGCTCACCGTCCTGCTGGGCTCGACCCTGAAGGACGAGAATGGCCAGATGACGCTCCAGGCGCAGACCGGTGGCGGGCCGATCGAACTGCTGGTGTGTGACTATCGCGGCGGCGAATTGCGCGGTTACCTGAAGTTCGATGCCGAGCGGCTCGCCGAGGCCGGACCCGACCCGACGCTGTTCGCGCTGTTCGGCGAGGGGTTCCTCGCGATCACCTTCGATCAGGCGACGACCGCTGAGCGTTATCAGGGCATCGTCCCGCTCGAAGGCACGTCGATCGGCGAAGCCGCCGAGCATTATTTCGAGCAGTCGGAACAGATCTCCAGCCTCATCAGGCTTGCCGCGCGTCACGATGCCGAGGCGGGCTGCATCGCCGGCGGCCTGTTGCTCCAGCATCTTCCCGAGGGCGAAACCGGCCGCGACCGGCTGCACGTCCGTCACGACAATCCCGAATGGGACCATGCGCGCACGATCGCGGCGACGCTGAAGCCCGAAGAGCTCACCGATCCCGCGCACTCGCTCGAAACGCTGGCGTGGCGATTGTTCCACGAGGATGAAGTGCGGATCGAACCGGGGGCCCAGGTCTCGCGCGGCTGCCGGTGCAGCACCGGCTATTTTGCCGGCGTGCTCGCGCAATTTCCCGAAGCCGAGCGGCAGGATATGGCCGACGAGACGGGACAGATCGTCGTCGACTGCGCCTTTTGTTCACGCGTTTTCCCGATCCCGCTCGACGAGATTTCGGCGCATAGCTGACGCCGCGCGAACATATCTGGTCGACGAGGCGAGGCAATCCAGCGCCAAGCGGTTGAAATGCCGTCCCGGCGTTGCTACCTAGGGTGAAACGGGGTCGCAATTCAGCCCGCTTGCGGGCAGCCAACGGATAGGTGAAAATGGCGATCTTCTCCCCCTTTGTGCGATACTCTCTCGTTGCGCCCGCGCTGGCGGTGGCTACGACCGTGCCGGCGCAGGCGCCGTCGCTGGCGATGCTCGACCGGCTTGAAAAAGGGAGCTGGCAGCTTCGCGAGCGCGGCAAGGATGCGGTGCTCCAGACGGTTTGCGTCGGCGATGCCCGGCGGATGATCCAGGTCTATCACCCGCGCGCCACATGTTCGCGTTACGTTATCGAGGATACGCCGGGCTCGGTGACGGTCCATTATACCTGCCCCGGCGCCGGGCATGGCCGCACCAGCATCCGCAGCGAAACGAACCGCCTTGTCCAGATCGACACGCAGGGCATAGCCGACGGCAAGCCCTTTTCGCAGGCGATCGAGGCCCGGCGAACAGGCGGTTGCTGAGTATCCGCCGCGCTAACGCAATGTTAACCATCCGCCGCTAAACCGGGGCAAGACATGCCGATGTATGTCTTCTCCCTAACGGCTTTCATGCCGAACTGGGCCGTGTGACACAGGTTGCGCGGCCCATTTCTTTTGGTGCGCCGCAGCAAGGCGCCTCTTGCGCCCAAATCGGAGCGGGCGTATCGGGCGCCGATGCACGATGTTGCCGGAAAAACCCTGATCGTCCTTTTATCGGGCGGGCTCGATTCGATGGTGTGCGCGGGTCTTGCGCGCGAAGCCGGGGCGCGGATCGTCGCGCTGACGATCGATTATAACCAGCGCCACCGGGTCGAACTGGAATCGGCGTCGCGGATTGCCCAGACTGTCGGCGCGATCGAGCATATCGTCCTCCCGCTCGACCTTCGCCGCTTTGGCGGTTCGGCGCTCACGGCCGACATCGATGTGCCGAAGGATGGGGTCGGGAGCGATGTTCCCGTCACTTATGTGCCGGCGCGCAACCTCATTTTCCTGTCGCTGACGCTCGGGCTGGCGGAAGCGCGCCGCGCGCAGGACATCGTCATCGGCGTGAACGCGCTCGATTATTCGGGCTATCCCGACTGCCGCCCCGAATTCATCGCCGGGTTCGAGGATCTCGCGCGCCTCGCGACACGCGATGGCGACAAGGGCGTCGATTTTCGCATCCACGCCCCGCTGCAGCATATGACCAAGGCTGACATCGCGGCCGAAGCGGCACGGTTGGGGATGGACGCCGGGGAAAGCTGGTCTTGCTACGACCCTGCACCCGGCGGCCTGCATTGCGGGCTTTGCGACAGCTGCCGCCTTCGCAGCAAGGGTTTCGCCGACGCGGGCCTTGCCGACCCGACGCGCTACGCCGTTGGGCCCTGACCGATGGCTTACGCCGTCAAAGAAATTTTCCTGACCCTGCAGGGCGAAGGTGCGCAGGCGGGCCGCCGCGCGGTTTTCTGTCGCTTTGCGGGCTGCAACCTGTGGACGGGGCGCGAGAAGGATCGCGGCAAAGCGATCTGCAAATTCTGCGACACCGACTTTGTCGGCACCGACGGGACGCTAGGCGGCAAATATGCCGATGCTGCAGCGCTGGCGACGGTCATCGCCGATAGCTGGGGGCAAGGTGGTAAGGACCGCTATGTCGTGCTGACCGGCGGCGAACCGATGCTACAGGTCGATGCCGCCTTGATCGATGCGCTGCACGACCAGGGCTTTACGATCGCGATCGAAAGCAATGGCACGCTGCCAATCCCGCGCAGCATCGACTGGATCTGCGTCAGTCCGAAGGCAGGCAGCGAGCTGGTGCAGTTGAACGGTGACGAACTGAAACTCGTCTGGCCGCAGCCCGGTAGCGACGTCGAGCGGCTTGCGGCGCTTGATTTCACCCACCGGCTGATCCAGCCGCTCGACGATCCCAACGCGGCCGACAATGTGCAGGCGTGCGTCGATCTGGTGATGGCGGATCCGCGCTGGCGCCTGTCGCTGCAAACCCACAAGAGTCTGGGGCTGCGCTGACGCGCTGACTATTCGCCCGTCTTTGCGGCGGAATCGGCGGTGACGGCCTTTTTCGCGGCGGGGGCCGGAACCGCGTCGGGATTCTCTGCCTCGCTGTCTGCTTCCGCAGACTCGTCCTCGCTGCTTTCCTCACCCGCCTTGGCGGCTTCCTTCTTCGTGCCATCGTCGGGAACGCTGTTATCGACCGCGGTACCGTCGACGCTCGCGTCGTCGAGGATGATCATCGAATCGCTGATCGTGCCGGGCTGGACCTCGACCGCGTCGAGTTTGGTCGTCGATTTGCCCGCCGGATCGCCGCCGCCACAGGCCGCGAGTGACAGGAGCAGGAGCGAAGCAAGGAAAGTCCGGGTCATGCGCCGTTCCTAATCGCTCGGCCGGAGCTTGTCGAGAAAGGCGGGAAGCGTTTCTGCGAGCGCGGCATCGACATCGCCGAACGATGCCGTCCGGCCCAACGCGGCGAGGCTGGTAACCGGAAATTCGGCGATGCCGCACGGAACGATGCCGCCGAAATGCGACAAGTCAGGCGCAACGTTCAGCGAAAAACCGTGCAGCGTCACCCAGCGCTTCACGCGCACTCCGATGGCGCCGATCTTCGCCTCGCGGCCGTTCGGGTCGTCGGTCCAGATGCCGATGCGGCCTTCGGCGCGCCGCGCTGCAACGCCGAGCCGCGCGAGCGCGTCGATCACCCAGCCTTCGAGCGCCGAGACATAAGCGCGCACATCGCGCCCGCGCTGTGACAGGTCGAGCTGGACATAGCCGACCCGCTGGCCGGGGCCGTGATAGGTATAGCGTCCCCCGCGCCCTGCGTCATAAACCGGGAAGCGCGGGTCGAGCAGCTCGGCGGGATCGGCGCTGGTCCCTGCGGTATAGAGCGGCGGATGCTCAAGCAGCCAGATGCGCTCGCCCGCCTCGCCGCGCTGGATCGCGGCGGCGCGCGACTCCATGTCGGCGAGCGCGGCGGCATAGTCGGTCAGGCCAGGGCTGGTCGCCCATTCGGGTGGAGGAAAGGGGCTCATCGCGCCGGCTATCTGGCCCGCCTTGGTGCCCCGCGCAAGGGGCCGAACGCCAAATCCCGACAGGGCTGGACAGAAGCGCCGAAGATCGTCACTTTCCCTTGCAATAAGTGGACCGAAAAATGACGGGGTATCAATGGTAAAATTCGACATGGGTGCGGCTTGGGACGATGCGACGACGCTTGTGCGAGCCCATCTTCCGTTGACGAGCATCCTTGCCGGGTTGTTCCTCTTTCTGCCGGGCATGATATTGGCGTTACTCGGCCCGGCGCCGCTCGCGCCGCCCGCCAATGCCACGCCCGACCAGCTCTTCGCGCTGGCGCTAGCCGATATGCGACAGCAGCTCCCTTGGCTCCTGGTAATCGCCATTGCCTCGACGCTCGGCTCGGTTGCGATCCTGCGGCTCTGGCTTGCGCGGTCCGGAACCAGTGTCGGTGAAGCGCTTACCTTTGCGCTTGTGATGATACCGACGCTGATCGCGATATTCCTCATCCAGTCGCTGCTGTTCGGTATCGCATTCCTGTTGCTGATCGTTCCGGCGATTTACCTCATCGGAAGATTTGCCGCCGTCTATCCGTTGCTCGCGGACCGCGACCTCAAGAATCCGGTCGCGGCGCTGCAGGGAAGCTGGCAACTGACGCAAGGCAACGGCTGGCGCATCGCGCTGTTCGTGATCCTGTTCATGGTCGTATTGCTCATCGTTTCGGCGATCGTCGGCGGGGTTACGAGCTTATTCGGGGCGCATGGCTCGTTCGGTCATTTGATCGGCAGCACGATCAATTCGGCGGTGTCTGCGGGTTTTGGGCTGCTCAATACGGCGGTCATCGCATCGATTTACCGTCAGCTGGCCGTTCGCGCCGAGGGCGGCGTATTCGCATGAATCCGGGTCGTATATCGGGAGTATCAATCAGGGGAGAGTAGACGATGAACAAGATCAGCATCAGTCAAGCCTGGTCCTATGCGACCAGTTTTTTTGCGGGGCAGGGGGCCAACCACGCGATCGCCCTGATCGGGGTGGGCATCGTTGTTCCACTGGTCCTGCAGCTCGCGCTGGGCGGCGGCGCGGCGATGACCGACCCGATGAGCTTTGCTGGGGGTGGCGGAATGGCGGCGATGGGCGGTCTGATGATTCTGCTCAGCCTGATCAACTATATTCTTCAGACGGGCAGCTATTTTGCCTCCTGGCGGATCGGGCTGACGGGCGGCGCCGAACCGCTTGGATCGGCATTGGCCTATGGGCTGGTGGCCGCACTTCCGACCTTGTTGCTGGTTATCGTAGTGGTGTTGGTGCTCGCTCTGCTTGGCTTTGTGGTCTTCGGAAGCGCGCTCGCACCGATGATGATGAGCGGTCAGCCCAGTGAAGCCGCAGCAGCGGGCAGCGGCATATTGATGCTTTTGCTCATGCTGCTGTTTTTTCTGTTTATGGTGTGGCTCGCAGCGCGCTTTTGCTGCACCGGGCCCGTGATGGCCGATCAGCGGACGTACAATGTCCTGACCGGGCTGGGCGAATCGTGGCGGATGACGGCGGTGTCGCAGTGGAAGATTTTCGGTTATTTCATCCTGATCGGCGTGGCGTTTTTCGTTATCTTCCTGATCCTCGGAATGATCGTCGGCGTGTCGATGTTCGCGGGGGGCGGTGTGCCCAGCGGCGGGTCGATGATCGGCCTTGTCATTGGTGCGCTGTTGCTCAGCATTCCGATGGCCTATTTGCAGGTCGGGGTTCCCGCGGGCATCTATCGCGCGCTGGGCGGGCGTAGCCAGGCCGACGTTTTCGCCTGATTACCGGGGCGATTTTACAAAAAGGGGCGCTCCGGCAACGGGGCGCCCTTTTTGCATCAGCTCCATTTTGCGAGCGGCGGCAGGCTCATCAGGATTGCGTCGATGTTTCCGCCGGTCTTGAGCCCGAACAATGTCCCGCGGTCGTAGACGAGGTTGAATTCGGCATAACGGCCGCGCCAGATCAGCTGCGCGTCGCGATCGGCTTCGGTGAAGGGCAGGTTCATCCGCCGGCGCACGATCTGCGGGAAGATGTCGAGAAAGGCTTCGCCGACCGCCTGCGTCAGCTGGAAGTTGCGGTCATATTCGGCATCGTCGCCGCATTCGAGATGATCGTAGAAGATGCCGCCGACGCCGCGATGGACACCGCGATGCGGGATATAGAAATAATCCTCGGCCCATTTGGCATAGCGTTCATAGACGTCGGGGCCAAAGGGCGCGCAGGCAGCGCGCAGCCTTGCATGGAAGGCGTCGGTATCCTCGGCATAGGGAATCGGCGGGTTGAGGTCGGCGCCGCCGCCGAACCAGCGCTTGGTCGTCGCGAGGAAACGGGTATTCATATGGACCGCGGGAACATGCGGGTTCGCCATATGCGCGACGAGGCTGATCCCCGTCGCGAAAAAACTGGGGTCCTCGCTGGCGCCATGGATCGATCCGGCAAAGTCGGGGGCGAACTCGCCCGCGACGGTCGAGACGTTGACCCCGACCTTTTCGAAAACCCGCCCCGTCATCACGCCGCGCACACCGCCGCCGCCTTCGCCCGGCGCCAGCGCATCGGCCTCGCGATCCCAGGGCGTATAGGCAAAGCGCGCATCGCTGCCCGCCTCGGCCTCGATTGCTTCGAACTCGGCGCAGATGCGGTCGCGCAGCGATTCGAACCAGGTGCGCGCGGTCTGCTGCTGGGGGTCGAGCGAGATCATGCCGGAAAGCCTTTCGTTTGCCTGAGCGCTTCGGCGAGCGCGATGCCAGCCGCGACCGCGACATTCAAGGAGCGAAAGCCGGTTCGCATCGGAATCGCGACCCGCGCCGCCGCCGCGTCATGGACATGCTGCGGCACACCCGAGGATTCGGCACCGAGCAGCAGGATGTCGCCGGATTCGAAAGCAAAGGCGGAGAGGGGCGTCGCGCCCGCCGTCGTCATCAGCACGATCCGCCGCCCGGCCCCGACGCTCCAGTCATGGAAGCCCGGCCAGTCCGCATGCCGCCGCACATTCGCCCTGACGGCATAGTCCATCCCGGCGCGCTTCAGCGCGCCGTCGGAGAAGGGAAAACCGCACGGCTCGATAATATGCGCGGGCACGCCGAAACAGGCGGCGGTGCGCAAGGTCGTGCCGACATTGCCCGCAATATCCGGTTGAAACAGGGCGATTTCCATGGGGTCGCCATAGCCGCGGCCGCCTTTGGAATCGAGGGTCTTCGCACGCGTATCCCGATGCAGTCAAAGAAGCGGAAATTGACTGTTGGCAAGCCTCGGATGTGCGGCTATCAGGCCCGCAATTCCCGGAGGGGCCGCCGGGGCGCGCCATTTCGTGCGCGCGCAAACGGGGCGGCCTGCCTTTCCGGGAGATTTGTTAGTTCACCCATGCAAGGGCAATCGAATGGCCAGTGACTCTGAACTCAACGCCGGCATCGAAGATGGCGTGCGGCGCCGGGACTTTATCAATATCGCGGCAGTGAGTTTCGCCGGCGTTGGATCAGTCGCGGTGGTCCTGCCGTTGCTCAACCAGATGAACCCATCGGCCGATGTGCTTGCACTGTCGTCGACCGAAATCGATATTTCCGCGATCCAGCCCGGCCAGGCGATCAAGACCAGCTGGCGCAAGCAGCCCGTGTTCGTCCGTAACCTGGTGGCCAAGGAAATCGCCGAGGCCAAGGCCGTGCCGCTGGACGACCTGCGCGATCCCGAAACGATCGACCAGCGCACCAAGCCGGGCAAGGAAAACTGGCTGATTACGCTGGGCGTCTGCACCCATCTGGGCTGCGTGCCGCTCGGTGCTGCCGAGGGCGAGAATCGTGGCGATTTCGGCGGTTATTTCTGCCCGTGCCACGGTTCGCACTACGACACCGCGGCGCGCATCCGTAAGGGCCCGGCACCCAAGAATCTGGTCGTGCCGCCCTATGAATTCACCAGCGATACCGTCGTGACGATCGGCTGAGGAGCAAGATAAGATGAGCTTTCCCTGGGCCAAGCCCTATGAACCTCAGCATCCGTTGATGAAATGGATGGACGAGAAGCTGCCGATCCCGCGGCTGGTCTATAATGCCACGGGCCCCGGCTATCCGGTCCCGCGCAACCTCAACTATTTCTGGAACTTCGGCGTCCTCGCCGGCGCCGCGTTGATGATCCAGATCATCACGGGCATCGTGCTCGCGATGCACTATGCCGCCAATGCGGGCGTCGCGTTCAATTCGGTCGAGCATATCATGCGCGACGTGAACGCCGGCTGGTTCATCCGCTATGCGCATATGAACGGCGCGAGCATGTTCTTCATCGTTGTTTATCTGCACATTTTCCGCGGCCTTTATTACGGTTCGTACAAGGCGCCGCGCGAAATGGTGTGGCTGCTCGGCGTCGTGATCTTCCTCCTGATGATGGCGACCGCCTTCATGGGTTATGTGCTGCCGTGGGGCCAGATGAGCTTCTGGGGCGCGCAGGTCATCACCGGCTTCTTCTCGGCGATACCGCTGGTCGGCGAGCCGGTGCGCGAGTGGCTGCTCGGCGGCTTCGTGCCCGACAATGCGACGCTCAACCGCTTTTTCTCGCTGCACTATCTGCTGCCGTTCGTGATCCTGGGTGTCATCATCCTGCACATCTGGGCGCTGCACATCCCAGGTTCGTCGAACCCGACGGGCATCGAGGTGAAGGACGAACAGGACACCGTCCCGTTCCACCCCTATTACACCGCGAAGGACGGCTTCGGCGTCGGCATCTTCCTGCTCGTATTCGTCGCGCTGACCTTCTTCAGCCCGAACATGCTGGGTCATGCCGACAACTATATCCCAGCGAACTCGCTCTCGACGCCGGCGCATATCGTTCCCGAATGGTATTTCCTGCCCTTCTACGCGATCCTGAAGGCATTCACCTTCAATTTCCTGTGGATCGACGCGAAGCTGTGGGGCGTCATCGCGATGTTCGCGTCGATCGCGCTGCTGTTCTTCCTGCCCTGGCTCGACAGCTCGCCGGTGAAGTCGTCGAACTACCGTCCGCTCTACCGCATCTTCTTCTGGATCCTGGTGGCCGACGTGTTCCTCCTCGGCTGGTGCGGCATGCAGCCGGCGGAACAGCCGTGGGTGATCCTCAGCCAGCTCGGCGCGATCTATTATTTCGCCCACTTCCTGGTGATCCTGCCGATCGTGTCGCGGATCGAACGCCCGCTTCCGATGCCGAATTCGATTACCGAAGCGGTCCTCGCCAAACACGCCACCGACACCTCGTCGGCTTCGGCAACGGCCTGAGCGCCGGACTTTAATAGGAGCTGATAAAGCCATGGTTCGTCCGCTCGGTTTTCTCGTCGGTCTGGGTTTCATTACCGCGCTGGTGCTCGCGATCTTCACGACGCCGCTCACCAATGAAGCCAATGTCGCGCACGAGTTTCACAAGCATCCCAAGCATCTGAAGCTGGCCAGCGACGGCATCGTGCTGCCGCATTGGGACAAGGCGCAGTTGCAGCGCGGGATGCAGGTGTACAAGGAAGTCTGCTCGGCCTGTCACAGCCTGCACCTCGTCGCGTTCCGCGACATCGAGGATCTCGGTTATACCGAGGGCCAGGTGAAGACCTTTGCCAAGAGCTACGACAATATTCCGTCGATCAACCCGGATACGGGTGAACCGGCGACGCGGACTGGCCTGCCGTCAGATTATTTCCCTTCGCCCTATGCGAACGAAACGGCCGCGCGCGCCGCGAACAACAACGCGCTGCCGCCAGACCTGTCGCTGATCACCAAGGCGCGCGAAGGCGGCAAGGACTATGTCTATTCGCTGCTGACGGGGTTCCAGAACCCGCCGAAGAACCTGCCTGCCGAACTCAAGCCGGGCACGGGGCTGCACTACAACCCCTATTTCGCAAACCTCAACCTCGCGATGGCGCCGCCGCTGACCAAGGGGCAGGTGACCTATGCCGACGGCACCGAGGCGTCGGTCGACCAGATGGCGAAGGACGTCACCGCGTTCCTCGTCTGGACCGCCGAGCCGCGGCTGATCAAGCGCATCCAGGTGGGTTATGCAGTCTTCTTCTTCCTGCTGATCTTCACCGTGCTGACGTACCTGTCGTACCGGAACATCTGGGCCGACAAGAAGCATTGAGGGCATAAGGGAGGGCGACCGGTTCCATGATCGCCCTCCCGCCTCAGCCGGACCTCGACCTCGCGTCGCTGGTCCGCACCATCCCGGATTTTCCCAAGCCGGGCATCCAGTTTCGCGATATCACCACGCTGATCGGCGACGCCGCCGGCTTTGCCGAAAGCGTCCGCCGGCTGAGCGCGCTCGCCGCCGTCCACCGCCCCGACTTCATCGTCGCGGTCGAGGCGCGCGGCTTCCTGTTCGGCGCCGCGATGGCGACGGCGATGGGGCTCGGCCTTGTCCCGGTGCGCAAGGCGGGCAAGCTGCCCGGCGTCACGATCGGGGTCGACTATGAACTCGAATATGGCATTGACCGGCTCGAGCTGCACGAGGGCGCGGTCCTGCCGGGGCACCGCGTCGTCCTCGTCGACGATCTGCTCGCGACCGGCGGCACGATCCTCGCGACGGCGGCACTGATGCAGAGCGTGGGGGCCGAGGTGGCGGCGGCACTGTTCGTTATCGACCTGCCCGACCTTGGCGGGTCGCAGCGGCTGGAGGCCACGGGCCTCGCGTGCGAGACGCTGATCGCCTTTGACGGCGACTAGCTCGCACTGCCAGCATCCGGGTCTTCAGGCCGCCAGATCGGCCATTGCCGCGTCGGCCTCGATACAGAAGAGCGCTCGCGCTTTCCCTCCCGCTTTCGCGCGATATAGAGCCGCGTCGGCGCAGGCGAGAAGGCGTTCCAGTTCCACTCCCAGCTTGGGCGCCGTCGCAATTCCCACGCTGACCGACACCGACATCGATATATCGTCCACGAAATAGGGTTTGCTGATCTCGCGGATGATTCTACGCGCCAGCAGCTCGGCCTCGGTTTCGTCGCGCAAGCCGACCTGCAGGACGATGAATTCGTCGCCGCCGAGGCGCGAAACGACATCATCGCTGCGAACCATTCCCTCGAGCCGGCGCGCGACTTGTTCCAGTAGCGCATCGCCCGCGGGATGCCCGTAGCGATCGTTGATCGCCTTGAAGCCGTCGAGGTCGAGAAAATGCAGCGCGACCTGGTTTTTCGCGCGCACCGCCGTCGCGGTGTGAAGCTGAAAAAGCTCGCGCAGCAACAGACGGTTCGAGAGGCCGGTAAGCGCGTCGGTCCTCGCGAGCTTTGCCATATCATGCCGCGCCGTGTGATGTTCGACCGCCGAGCGGTAAAGATGATCGACGGTCTGGAGGCTGAGCGCGGTGATCATCGTAACGATCAGCGCCTCGATCAGGAACAGTTCGCCGTGGAGTGCAGTGGGGTGCGTTTCGAGTGCGTGAAGCGCCAGCGCGGCGATCGTGGGCAGCGTGGCAATCAAGAGGCTGGTCACGCAGATCTGCGGACGGATCGAGGTTCGCGAAACGATGCCGGCGCCAAAGCTGAAAACCAAGCTGACCGTGATGAGATGCAGCAGCGGATAATGGGCGGAAATGGCCACGATATTGAGCAGCGCGAGGAGAATCGCCGACGCATAATTGCCGATCGCATAGCGACGCTCCCAACGCCTCAGCCCGTCGAAATCGCGGACCGCGCCCGAACGGAAATAGGCGCGAAGTGTAGCTAGGCGCAGCATGGTGGTGAGTGCGCCGAGCGCGGCGAGAACAAGAAGAAAGTTGCTGTCGAGTTCGCGGCCGACCAGCACGCATATTCCGACGAAAACGGTGCCCAGTCCGAATATGGGAAGCCACATGTCGAACAGCATGGCGACGAAGTCGCGATACACCGGTAGCGGTAGAGCCGCCGGGCTTGGAAAAAGTCGCAAGCGAGAAGGCGACTCGATCGGTGTGGAGGAATCCGATCGTCTCATGCCGTGACGGTACGCCAATAGCCTTAACGTCTGGTAACAGCGGATTGCGTCACAGCCCGTGCGGAGGCCGGCTCGTCGCGGCAAAGAAAAAGCCCGCGCCGAAGCGCGGGCTATCGCCCCCGTGGCAAACGGGCTGTTCTTTAAAAGGGCACCCAATTCTGTTTCTTGCGGAACTTCATATAACCGACGTTGGCGCCCAGCCGCGCGCCGACGCCGACGCGGATCGGGATCAGCACGACGTCGCCGCGGCGCAGATAGCTCGCATTGAAACCGCCGATCAGATAGGCAGCGCCTTCGCCCGCCGGATAACGCTTGTAGAGGTCCTCGCTGTCGAAAAGATTGTAGACGAGGACAAAGGTGTTGCCGGCGTTGGCGCCTGCGTCGAAGCCGATCGAAGGCCCGGTCCAGTAAGCGGGCAGTTCGCCCTCGATCTTGTGATGCAGCGTACCCGAGCCGTAGCGCACCCCCAGCACCAGCGCGCCGCCGGCCTCGCGGCCGATGATATAGGCGTTGGGTTCGCCCTGCTTCTTCAAAATATCCTCGATCAGGCCGGCGAGGCCCTGCGCGCCCTTGCCGAACACGCCTTCGGCGGCGCCGATCAGATCGTCCTTCTTATAGGTGGAGCCGGGCGCCGCGGCCGTCGTGGTGGCCGAGACGTCGCCGCTGGTCGCGGTGCCGTCTACGGGCGGCGGCGTTTCGCTGGTCTGCTCGTCGCCGGTGGCAAGGTCGCTGTCATATGATGTGCCGGCCGTAGAATCGGTCGATACCGGCGGCGGAGCAGGATTGTTGAGATCGGAATCGATCGCCGTACTGTTGGGATCGACTTCGCGCATTTGCGCAGCTGCCGGAAGCGGCGTCAGCGCGAGGCCGAGCGAGGCCATCGCCGCAAAGGCAAGGCTGGTGAACGTCTTCCGCATATCGGACCCCCAAAAATCGAACGGCACCCGAGCGCCGAAACCTGCTTCAATCATGACTCGCTTTCGCCCGCGGGCAATGAACGGGCGATGACCCGAGTCGAATTTAAGCCAGACCGAATCGATTTGGCGACGAAACGCCCGCGACAAGGTCAAAAACGGGCAATCTTTGGCGTTGCGGGGCGCGAGGTGCATGGCTATAGCGACCCGCCTAGGCCAGACTGTCGTTAGCGCGACAGGCCATGCGGAGACGTGGGTGAGTGGCTGAAACCAACGGTTTGCTAAACCGTCGTACTGGTAAATCCGGTACCGAGGGTTCGAATCCCTCCGTCTCCGCCACCTATTCCCGACATCGTTGAACGCGCGGTCGCCGGCTCCCCAAGCAGGGGCGCCGCCGGTCGTTGCTCCGTCGGGTCCATCGTCGCGGCCAGTACAGCCAAAAAAGCCGCAATAATGTTTGTAATTGCGAATCATTCTCGATAATGCCCGCGCGTCATTCCTTTTAGAACCCCTCGATGCACGCACCCACATCCCCGCGACCAGTGACGAAGAAGAGCCGGAAAGCCTTCTGGCTGAAGCAGCTCCATATGTGGCACTGGATGAGTTCGGCTGTCAGCCTGATCGGCCTGCTGCTGTTCGCGATCACGGGCTTCACGCTCAATCACGCCGCCGACATCGAAGGGACGCCGGTCGTTGCCGAAAAGACGGCGCAGTTGCCGCCTGCGCTGGTCGCCCGGCTCAAGGCGGCGAACCCCGCCGACGCCAAGGCGCCCTTGCCCGGGCCTGTCGCCGACTGGGTGGAAACGACGTTTCCGGTGAAGGCGTCGGGCGAGGCTGAATGGTCCGCGGACGAGGTCTATCTGGCCGCGCCGCGCCCGGGCGGCGATGCGTGGGTCGCGATCGATCTCGCAACGGGCGAGGCATCGAGCGAGGTCACCAGCCGCGGCTGGATTTCCTACCTCAACGATCTGCACAAGGGGCGCAACTCGGGCGGCGAGTGGAGCCTGTTCATCGACATCTTCGCCTTCGCCTGCCTCGTCTTTGCGATCACCGGCCTGGTCCTGCTGCAGCTTCATTCGGCGAAGCGGAAGAGCACCTGGCCACTCGTCGGCATGGGCCTCGCCATTCCTGCGGCGATCGCCGTCATTTTCATTCATTAGGGAGACAAGTCATGCCGCTTTCCACCCCTGCGCGTATCGTCGGTACGATTGGCCTCGGGGCTGCATTCGCCGTCCCCGCGCTCGCCGCCGATCCCGGCACGATGGAGGTAACGATCAATATTCCGCGGCTGAAGGTCGCCGAATATCACAAACCCTATGTTGCGATCTGGGTCGAAAAGGCAGGCGCCCCGGCGAAGACGGTCGCGATCTGGTACGATTATGACATGAAGGCGAACGAGGGCACGAAGTGGCTTCGTGACGTGCGCCAGTGGTGGCGCGCCGCGGGCCGGTCGATGACCTTCCCCGCGAACGGCATCACCGGCGCTACCCGTGCACCGGGCGCCCACAAGATCTCCTTCACGCGCGCGCAACTCGCCGCCGCCGCGCCGGGCCAATACACGCTGGTGATCGAAGCCGCGCGCGAGGTGGGCGGCCGCGAACTTTTGCGCATTCCCTTCATCTGGCCGGGCAAGGCCGGAACGGGCGGGCGCGCCGCTGGAACGACCGAACTGGGCGCCGTGTCGGTCGCCTTCCGCTGAGCTTGAAAGGACAGGACATGAAGAAGCGAATTTGGGGTTTCGCCGCGACCGCCGCGCTTGCGGCGCTGGTCGCCGTTCCGGCCTCGGCACACCGCCAGTGGATGATGCCGTCGTCGACCGTGCTGTCGGGCGACGACGTCTGGGTCACCGTCGACGCCGCGGTGTCGAACGACCTCTTCTATTTCGAGCATCAGCCGCTGCGCCTCGACGCGATGAAGGCGTGGGCGCCCGACGGCACCGAAGCGGTGATCGAGAACAAGGCGACGGGGCGCTATCGCAGTACCTTCGACGTCCATCTGACGCAGAAAGGGACGTGGCGGATCGGGTCCGTGGTCGACGGCGTGATGGGCAGCTACGACCTGAACGGCAAGACCGAGCGCCTGCCGCGCGGGACGACCACCACCAACCTTGCCGAGCGCATCCCCGCGGGCGCGACCAATGTGAAGACCGCCGAGGCGAACAACCGCAACGAGATTTTCGTGACGGTGGGTGAGCCAACGACGACGCTGTTCAAGCCGACGGGCAAGGGCATCGAGCTGGCCCCCGTCACCCATCCGAACGATTTGATTGCGGGCGAGGCCGCGACTTTCCAGTTCCTGCTCGACGGCAAGCCGGCCGCGAACCTGCCGGTGACGGTGATCGCCGGCGGCATCCGCTATCGCGATCAGCTCGGCCAGATGGACCTGAAGACCGGCGCCGACGGCAAGGTTGAGGTAATGTGGCCCGAACCCGGCATGTACTGGCTGAACGTCACGACGCCGCAGACCGAGCAGCCTGAGGGCGCCGCGCCGGCGGTGGCGCGCCGTGCGAGTTATGTCACGACGCTCGAGGTGCTCGCACCCTGACCGATCGCATCCTGATTCCCCGGGCGCTGACGCCCGCGGCCTTTGCCGCGCGCGACCCGGGGGCGCAGATCGATACCTGTTCGGGCGAAACGATGGGGACGAGCTGGTCGCTGCAGGTGGTTTCGCCGCCCGCAGGGGCCAGCGACGGCGTCCAGGCTGCGTTCGACCGCGTTGTCGCGCAGATGAGCCAGTGGGAGGCGGAGTCCGACCTCTCGCGCTTCAATCGCGCTGTGCCTGGCGCTTGGTACTCTGTGCCGGGCGAGTTCGCGCATGTCGTCGCGGCGGCGCTGGAGATTTCGAGCGCGAGCGGCGGGGCTTTCGATCCTTGCCTTGGCGCGCTGACCGAACGATGGGGGTTCGGGAGCGCAGGACCGATCGACCGGATTCCGGTCGATACGACGGGCGGTGCGATCGACCGCCGGATCGATTTCGACGCTGCCGGGCCGCGCATCCGGCGCAGCGAGGGCGCCGCACTTGACCTGTCGGGCATAGCGAAAGGTTATGGCGTCGACCTCGCGGCCGAATGGTTGCTGGCGCAGGGCGTGCGGCATTTCCTCCTCGAAGTCGGCGGCGAGCTGCGCGGGGAGGGGATACGGCCCGACGGCGAGCCCTGGTGGGTTGATGTCGAAATGCCGCCCTCCGCACCGGTAGCACCCTATCGCCTCGCGCTGCACGACCTGTCGGTCGCGACGTCGGGCAATTATCGCCGCGGTTTGGCTCGGGGCGGGCAACATTATTCGCACAGCTTTGACCCAAAGACAGGCCGCCCGATCGTCAACGGCGTGTCATCGGTCACCGTGCTCCACCGCAGCTGCATGATGGCTGACGGCTGGGCGACCGCGCTGACGGTGCTCGGGCCGCAGGCCGGCATCGCGCGGGCCGATGAGCAGCAACTGGCAGCCTGTGTCATCGCGGGTGACCGGGAATATATCTCGCGCGCCTGGCGGGAGATGCTCGACTAGCTGTCGGCCCAGCGGCGCAGCAGATTGTGGTAGACGCCGGTCAGCCGTACGACCGTCGCATCGCCTTGACCCAGTGCCATTGCCGCGCCCTGTACTCCCAGGTCGAGGTCGAAGAGCAGGTTGCGTTGCCCCTGATCGCGGACCATCGACTGGATCCAGAAAAAGCTCGCGACGCGCGTACCCGCGGTCACCGGCTCGACGCGGTGGACCGTCGTGGCGGGATAGAGGACCATATGGCCCGCGGGCAATTTGATCCCCGGCGTTTCGGAAAAACCCTCGACGACCAGCCCACCGCCTTCATAGCTGTCGGGATCGGCGAGGAAGATCGTTGCCGACAGGTCGCTCCGCATCCGGAATTCGCTGCCGCGGCGCATGCGGATCGCATTGTCGATATGGTCGCCGAAATTGTCCCCGCCGGTATAGCGATTGAAATAGGGCGGATAGATTTTCAGCGGAAGTGCGGCTGCAATGAACAGCGGGCTGCGGCCCAGCGCATCGAGCACGAAACGCCCGGCTTCGGCCGCGGCCTCGCCGAATTCGGGGAGCTGCTGGTTGCGCTTCGCGAGCGCGGCTTGCGGTCCCGATGTCTCGTTGCCGTCGATCCAGTCGGCGGCGTCGAGCAGCGAGCGCAGTTTGGCGACACCGTCGGCGTCGAGCACGTCGGGAACGATACGGATCATGGCCGCTTCTAGGCTGAAAAGGGCGGGAACGGCAATGCGCCGCGCCCGCCCTGTCGATCAGAAGTTGTAGAAGAGGCTGAACACCGCCGAGCGCGCGTCGCCAGGAGTCGCCCAGCCGCCCGTTACGGCGCCGCCGGTTACGGTGCCATTGGCGGCGACGGTTCCCGCGCCGACATTGTTGCGCACGCCGGTGTAATAGTCCTCATTCGTCAGGTTGGTGACGTTGAGCTGCGCGACCAGGCCATTCTTGAAGTCGTACGATACGAAGGCGCGGTGGATCAGATAATCGTCGACCATGAACTGCGTACGCTGCGCGATATTGCGCTGGTTGGTCGCGAACTTGCCCTGATAGGTCACGCCGTAACCAATCTGCAGCCCGAACGGGAATACGTAGGTCGTGAAGAGGCTGCCCGAATGCTTGGGCGTCTGGATCAGCCGGTCGCCGGCCTGCGGGTCGCGGATGGCGGCGGTGTTGCCGCAAGCCGGGCGAGCCGGCACCGTGACCGGCTGCGGGTCCGGATTGACGAGGCAATAGTCCGAAACGCTCTGCCTCACTTCGCTGTCGAGATAGGTATAATTGGCAAAGATGGCCCACTCGGGCGTCACGTTGCCGGTCACGCCCAGCGCGACGCCGTCGACGCGCGATTCGCCGTCGAGAACCTGCAGCGAGTTGGGCCGCGACGGATCGTTAGAAGGCGTACGGAAATTGCTGCGCTCGTTGCGGAACAGCGCGGCGGTCAGCAGCAGCTTCTTGTCGAGGAGCTCGGCTTTGGCGCCGATTTCATAGGTTCGCGCCTTTTCCGGAGCGACCGCACAGGGGTCCGCCGCGCCCGTTGCCGGGATCGTTCCGCAGCCAAGTCGAACCGTGGCCGACGACGGCGTCTTGGCATTGCCATAGGCTGCGTAGAGGCTGACATTCTCGATCGGGTGGAACACCGCGCCGACGCGATAGGAGAAAAGATTCTCGTCGCTGGCCTGTGTGGGCAACTGCAGCGACGTCAGCGGCGTGGTGCCCGGCGGATAGGTTCCAAGCGGGATGTTGCGGAATTCGGCGCGGTTCTTCTCGTAACGAACGCCGGCGTTCAGTTCGAACATCGTGCCGAGTTCGAGCGTGTCGAACGCATAGACCGCAAGGTTGCGGCTCTTGCCCTGCGAGCGGGCGGTGACGGTGAAGTTGATCGGGCCGGTATAGACGGTGTCCGGATTGGCCAGATCGATCTGCGGCAGGACGACGGCCTGACCCAGCGCATTGCGCGCCAGGCTGGCGGTCGTGATGCTGTAATCTTCCCAGCTCATCGATCCGCCGACGACGAGTATGTTGTGGATGCCGCCCTTCGGGCCCGTCTCGACGGTCAGGTCGGTCTGGTTGTGCACCAGATTGTTCACCTGATCGCGGACCAGTCCGCGCGGGCCGTTGGGCTGATAGAAGCCCGGTGCCACGGTGATCACAAGCGGATTGGCGCTGGTGCGGAAGACCCCGTTGGAATCGACGACGTTGGTCAGCGACGCGGTGCAGGCGCTGCCCGTTGTCGCGGTGGCGGTCGAACCGATGGGTTGCTGATTGTTGGCGAGGCAGAAGGTGCCTTGCGGCGCGCTCGTCTGGCTATACTGGCCGACGCGCTGCCAGCGGGTGAGGTTGCGGATCGAGATATTGTCGTTGAACGCATGGCGGAAGGTTGCGGTCAGGCGATCGACCTTCGTCTTCTGCTTGTCGAGGTTGACGATGCCGAAATAGTCGCTGTCGTCGACGCCGGGCAGCGGCCCGTCGATGACGGTGCCGAGGAAATAGGGAACGCCATAGATCGGCGTATTGTCGTCGTCCTGGTGGATATAGGCGAGCGTCAGGCTGGTGTCGCTGTCGACGCCGATCGTGATCGACGGCGCGACGCCCCAGCGCCGATAGGATTCGACGTCGCGGCCCGGCACGTCATTCTCGTGATACATCGCGTTGACGCGCACCGCGATCAGGTCGCTCAGGCGCCAGTTGCTGTCGACCGAGGCGCGGTAATAATTGTCGGTGCCGACCGCGGCCTGCGCCGTCGTAGCATTGCGCGCGAAGGGGATCTTGCTGACGAGGTTGATCGTGCCGCCGACGCTGCCCGACCCGTTGAAGACCGAGTTTGCACCGTTATAGACTTCGATCTGCTGCAGGTTGAAGGGGTCGGTGCGGCTGTATTGCGCGCTGTCGCGAACGCCGTCGACCGTCAGGTCGTTGTTCGCCGAATAGCCGCGCAGGTTGATCGAGTCGCCATAGCCGCCGCCGCCTTCGCCGGCGCCGAAGGTGATGCCGGGGATCGTCGAGAGCGCGTCGCGCAAGGTGAGGAGATTCTGCTGACGCAGCTGCTCCTGCGAAACCACCGTCACCGTCTGCGGCGTGTCGACGAGGGGAGCGGTCGACTTGGGCGATTCGACCTCGGTCGCGAGGGTGCCGCTGACGACAATGTCACTGCGGCCACCGGGTGCGTCCTGCGTCGCGTCGACTTCGGCGGCGAGCGCCGGGGCGCTGATCAGGCTGCCCACGCAGGAGAGTGCGAGGAACGAGGCGGACGTCGATGACTTCACGGTAAACCCCCTGTTTTGTGATTGGTTCGGGGCGCCGCTATTGAGAGTCGATTGCAAAGTCAATCTCTATTGAGAATTACTCGCATTTATGTCGCAATCTGTCTTACCGGTGATGTGACGGGAGCGCTTGGCCGCTAATGCCGTCGCTCCAGCCACCAGCTTTGCCGCCAGCCATATTGGCTGCTGACGGCTTCACCGGCGGAATTGGTCGCGGGCTTGAAACGGAAGCGTTCCTCTATGAGGCGGCAGGTTGTGCTGTCGAGCGACGCATCGCCGCTCGAGCGCGTCACGCGGCACCCCGCGACGCGGCCGCTGGGCTGGATGGTGAAGCGGACTTCGACCTCGCCGCCGGCCTTTGCACGGCTTGCTTCGCGGGGATAATCGCGGTCGCGGATCGTGCCGCTGCGCCACGCGGCTCTGGTGCCGCCACCCGTTCCGCTGCCCGCGCCGCCGGCTCCGGTGCCGTCGCCGCGCCCGCCCGCGCCCGACCCGGGGCCGGGCGTCGGCGTCGCACCCGCCGATGTGTCGCTGCCGGTGCCGGGGTGCGGGGCCGCCGCGACCGGCGGCGTGATTGGCGGCAGCTTGGGCTTGGGGGCGACCATCTGAGCAGCCTTGGCCTGTTTGTTCGCCGCCGAAGCCCTGCCGCTCGCCTTTTCGTCGGGGGTTTTCCGCGGAACGACTTGCGCTGGCGGCGGCTGCGGCGCCGGGATGGCGATCGCGGTGATCGCCTCGCTCGCCTTGCGGACGACGTCGAGATCGAGCCCGCTGGCCAACCCAAGTCCTACGGCAACGACGGCGATCAGCGCTCCGCCGCCGGACAAGGCTTTCTGTTGTCTCGAAATATGCCCCGTATAGGCCATTGCGCCGCCTCTTATCGCGCATCGCCGCGCACGTGGGCGACCTGTTTAGAGGAATTCGTCTAGCGTGGACATGAACCGGTCGAACTGGTCGTGGTGCAGCCAGTGGCCGGCATTTTCGAACTCGATCACCTTGGCGGTGTTGAAATACTCTAGACGTCCGTCGCGTTCGGGGTTCGAAGCCCAGCTGTCAGCGCCATAAAGGAGGAGCGTGGGGCAGGTGATCGCGCCCCACAGCGCGGCGATGTCCGCCTGCTGCATGTCGAAGGCGGGCCAGACGTTCAGATAATTGTCGAACTTCCAGCTCCAGCTGCCGTCTTCGTTGCGGCTGATGCCATGGACGGTCAGATGACGCGCCTGCGCTTCGGTCAGATAGGCGTTCTCACCCATCATGCGCGCCAGCGCGTCGTCGAGCGTCGCATAGCGGCGCGGCGTGCGTCCGGCCGCCTGACGCTTGTCGTCGATCCATTTGCGGTAGCGCTCGGCATAGGCCGTCTTTGCCCGCTCGGCGATGACCTTGGGCGACGGGCCAAGCCCCTCGATCGCGACGAGTTTGCGCACCTTGTCGGGATAGAGCCCGGTATAGCGCAGCGCGATATTGCCCCCCATCGAATGCGCGACGATCGAGATCGGCCCAAGATCGAGCTGATGGATTAGCTGCGCAAGGTCATAGACGAAGCCGTCCATCGCGTAATTGCCGTCGGGCGACCAGGCGCTGTCGCCATGGCCGCGCAGGTCGGGCGCGATGATGTGATAGCGGTCGCGCAGCTTTTCGGCGACCCAGTCCCAGTTGCGGCAATGGTCGCGGCCGCCGTGGACGAGCAGCAGCGGCGGCGCGCCGCGATTGCCCCAGTCGACATAGTGCAGCTTCAGCCGCTGCGAGATGAAGCTGTTCGAGGTGGGGCCGGCACTTGCCATCGGTTCGTCCTTGCTGTCTGTTCCAGTTTCAAAAGGCGACTGGTTCCGATCCGTCAACCCCGCATCGTCACCGGGCGCGCCGATAGGCAGAAAGCAAGGGAGGGAAGCATGACGACATTCCGGGATAATCTGCTGGCGGGCAAGACGGCCTTTGTCGCCGGCGGCACGAGCGGCATCAACCTCGGCATCGCCAAGCGCTTTGCCGAACTCGGCGCGAAGGTCGCGGTCGCGGGCCGCGATCCCGAAAAGGCGGCGCGTGCGGCGGCGGAGATCGGCTCCGATGCGATCGGCCTGTCGGCTGATGTCCGCGATTATGCAGCGATCCGCGGCGCGATGGAGCAGGTCGCGGACCGGCTGGGGCCGATGGACATCGTGATTTCGGGCGCGGCGGGCAACTTCCTTGCCCCGGCGCTCGGCATGTCGGCCAACGCCTTTCGGACGGTGGTCGATATTGACCTCAATGGCACCTTCAACGTGTTCCGCGGTTGCCACGACCTGCTCAACCGTCCGGGCGCCTCGCTGATCGCGATCACCGCGGGACAAGCGGTCAATGCGTCTGCGCTGCAGGCGCACGCCTGCGCGGCCAAGGCGGGGATCAACCAGCTGATTCGTGTCCTCGCGCTCGAATGGGGACCCGAGGTGCGGGTGAACGGCATTTCGCCGGGGCCGATCGCCGGGACCGAAGGCATGGCGCGCCTCGCTCCGGACGCCGAATCGCGGCAGTCGCATTTCGACCGGATCGCGATGAAGCGCTGGGGAGAGATCGAGGAAGTTGCCGAATCGGCGGTGTTCCTCTGCTCGCCCGCGGCGGGCTATATCACCGGCACGATCCTCGACTGCGACGGCGGCAGCCAGGTCGGCGACGCGTCGCGCGGCGATCTGGCGCGCGGGATGGCTTGATCCACTGGACGGTAGCGACGACCTCCCGGCGATGCGTCAGGAGCGATGATGCCTTGAATAACTCCGACGGCCGTTTCACACTTGGACGTGCCATTCTGACCGAGGAGTCTATCGATGATGGGTTTCATCATGGCGGCGACCATCGCTACCGGTACTGCTGCCGCCAGTCCGGCGCCTGCGGAAGCCTGCAAGAACGCACAGGGCGTCGTCATCAAATGCCCGACCAAATCCGTGGCCAGGAAAAGCTGCAAGGCGAAAGATAAGACCCTGCCGTGCGGAAAGGTCCGGACAAAAGAGACGGACGTCACTACCCGCTCATCCTACAGGTGGTGACGAAATATCCGGACGACCGCAGGCGTCAGATGCGCCGGGCGGCAGACGCCCAAAGCAAAAACGCCGCCAACCCGTTCGGGTGGCGGCGTTTTTAATGGTGGGCGTGGCAAGGATTGAACTTGCGACCCCTGCGATGTCAACACAGTGCTCTACCACTGAGCTACACGCCCATCCCTTGGGGTGACGCGCCCCCTAATATCCCCTGCATCGCTTGGCAAGCCCTTCGCGCAGGATCGCGTCGTTATTGTTGGCTCGACCGGTCGGCGCGCCCGAACAGCATGTCGACCTCGCGCACCAGATCCTTGAGGTGGAAGGGTTTCGACAGCAGCTTCGCCTGTGGCACATTTTCCTCGGCGCGCAGCGATACCGCGGCAAAGCCCGTGATGAACATGACCTGCGTCTGCGGCGCGACCTTCGCCGTATGCTGGGCGAGCTCGATCCCGTCCATTTCGGGCATGACGATGTCCGACAGCAGCAGGTCGAAAGTCCCCGAATCGATATAGGGCACGGCCTCGGTGCCGCGATCGACCGCCGTGACGTGATAGCCGGCGCTGGTCAGCGCCCGCGCCAGATACTCGCGCATCACGTCATCATCTTCGGCCAGCAAAATACGAATCATGCTGTAATCTGTCCCCCAGTCGCTCATATGGTCCCGCGATGCGGCCGGTTCCGGTCGGCTGCACCCTCATCGTGAAATCCGCCATAGCGCCAGAGATTTAACAAATTGACGTGGCACGCTGGATTCCTCCGGCTTTTTTTGCCACCCATCGCGCTATGTCGTCCCGCACCATCCCGCCTGCCGCCATTGCTGTCAACCGGCCGGCGATCGATGGGCCCGTGATCGTGTCGGTCCCTCATGCCGGGCGCCTCTATCCACCCGAGCTGCTGGCGGCGGCGCGAGTCGATCGGCAAGACCTCGAGCGGCTCGAGGATGCGTGGTGCGACCTGATCGCGGCCGGTGCCCGCGATTCGGGGGCGACAGTCGTCCACGCGCTGTGGGCCCGCGCGGTCGCCGACTGCAATCGCGGTGAGGGCCAGATGGCGCCGGGCGAGGTCGCCGTGCCGCTGCGTGCCCAATTCTCGGTGCCGGGGCGCAAGGAACGCGCCGGGCTGGGCGTAGTGCCGACGCGGCTCGCCGATTGTGGTCCGCTGTGGAAGCTGCCGATCGATCATGCCGCGCTGCACTGGCGGCTCGAATCCTTCCACCGGCCCTATCATGCCGCGCTCGCCGAGGCGCTCGCCGAAGCGCGCAACCGGTTCGGCCATGCGATATTGATCGATCTGCATTCGATGCCGTCGATCCCGCCCGGCCAGCCCGGCCATGGCGCGCGTATCATTGTGGGCGATCATTTCGGCGCGACGGCCGGCGAATGGCTGGTCGACCTGGTGATGGAATCGGCCGGACGATTGAAAGAGCCTGTTTCGCGCAACGAACCCTATGCGGGCGGGCATATCATTCGCACCCACGGCCGGCCGGCACAGGCTGTTCATGCGGTGCAGATCGAGATCGATCGCAGCCTCTACCTCACCCCCGACCGCTCGCCCGACGCAGGTCGGATCGCGGTGCTCGCGCGCTGGTTTTCGGATCTCGTCGCGGAAGCGGGGCAGACACGGCCCGAAGCCGAAATATTCCCGCAAGCCGCTGAATAAAAAACCACCTCGTACCGAAGTACGAGGTGGCCAGGGTCCAGGGAGGACGCGCCCGCGTCGATGATGACGGGGCACTCGCCGCGATGGAAAGGGGGAAAACCATAGCGGCGTAAGACGAATCTAGGATGTTGTGCGCCGACTTACAAGAAGCGACGGTGCAAAATCTGCAATATGCAGGAAATTGGTCGGGGAGAGAGGATTCGAACCTCCGGCCCCTGCCTCCCGAAGACAGTGCTCTACCAGGCTGAGCTACTCCCCGACCGATCTGCGCGCCGACCGGGGTCGCCGCGAAGGCAGGGCGGTCCTCTAGACGCGCAATCTGCGAACTTCAAGCGCCAATCGGCACATTGAACGCGATTGCTGCGACTACAGTAATTAGGCACGTCGAAAGCTGAAATGTCCGTCCGCAACGAAAATCAGATGGTCGACCAGATCGATGCCCATCGTCCGCAGGAAAAGCACCGCTTCCTGCGTCGAACGCATGTCGGCATCGCTCGGCCAAGCGGCGCCCGACGGGTGGTTGTGAGCCATCACCACGGTAGCGATATTGCTGTCCAGCAGACCGCGCCAGCACCGCGGCGGGATGATGCAGCGTCCGGTCGCATCACCGTCGGCGCGTTCGAACCGGACGAGGCGATCGAACGCATCGAATCCGGCGAGGAGCAAAGTTTCCCGCTCGTCGTCGAGCTGCGGGCGCAGCAGCTGGCGCGCCACCGCATCTTCGGATCGGCATGGCACAAATCCGGCCAGCGCCGCAGGCTCCGGCATTTTGCCGACAGGTTCGAACAGGGTCATTGCGATCCGCATGCCCGTGCGGAGTGCGATTCCCAACGCCGGACTGCCCCGCATCGGAGGCTTTGTGACGTCATCCCTGTTCGTGCCTTGTCCGTTCGCGGCGCGCGGCCTAGCAACAATGGGCAAAGCCGGGAGCTGAGTCTTGCCTGATTCCATCCATTATGAACTGCAATATCTCGACCTGATGCGTCGCATCTGGGTGGAAGGCGACGAGCGCGTCGACCGCACCGGGGTCGGAACGCGGTCGCTGTTCGGCGAGACGATGCGATTCTCGCTGACGGACGATGCGATCCCGCTGCTCACGACCAAGCGCGTCTATTGGAAGACCGCGCTGCGCGAGCTGCTCTGGTTCCTGACCGGCGATACCAATATCCGCCCGCTGATCGCGCAGGGCGTGCGTATCTGGACCGACTGGCCGCTCCACCGCTATCGCTGCGAAACGGGCGAGGATGTTTCGGCCGAGGCGTTCGAGGCGCGAATCCTCGATGATGCGGATTTTGCGAAGGTGTGGGGCGACCTTGGCCCGGTCTATGGCCATCAGTGGGTCAACTGGCCGCGTTACGAGGCGGCGGGCGAGGGGCTTTTCCGCCGCGCCGAGCAGGGACACAACCAGATCGCGGCGCTGATCGACGGGCTGCGCAGCAATCCGGGGTCGCGGCGGCATATCTTCACCGGTTGGAACGTCGCCGACCTCGATCGCATGGCGCTGCCGCCGTGCCACATGACCTATCAATTCCATGTCCGTAGCGATGGCGGCCTGTCTTGCCTGCTGTTCCAGCGCTCGTGCGATCTCGGGCTCGGCTTTGCCTTCAATGTTTTCGAGGCGGCGCTGCTCACGCGGATGATCGCGCAGCAATGCGACCTGCACGCGCATGAACTGGTGTGGACCGGCGGCGACGTGCATCTGTATCTGAACCACGCCGAACTGGTCGAACAGCAGCTGTCGCGCGTTCCCGATGGGGCGCCCAAGCTGCGCATCCTTCGCCGGCCTTCGAGCATTTTCGACTATCGGTTCGAGGATTTCGCGGTCGAGGCCTATGCGCCGCAGGCGCATATTTCCGCGCCGGTCGCGGTCTGATGGCCATCATTGCATTCGTATGGCGACCGTAATAATATGTCGCTATGTTGAAATATAACTAGGCGCTGATTCGCGCCTCGAAGGACGAGGATATGCCCGAGACGCCCCCCAAGGCGAATTTGGGGCGCCCGGCGAGCAATCTGCCGCCGCTGTCGCTCCATATTCCCGAGCCGCGTTACCGCCCCGGCGACACGCCCGACTTCGGCGATATCGAGGTTCCCGCGGTCGACGCGACGCCGCGGCCGAGCGAAGCGACGAAGCCCGATGCGATGCGCGAGCTTTGCTATGGCCTTGTCCGCGTGCTCGATTTCGACGGGCAGGCGAAGGGGCAGTGGGATCCCAAACTGACGCCCGAGCGGCTGCGCGTCATGCTGCGCTATATGATGCTGGTACGCGCATTCGACGATCGCATGTTCCGCGCCCAGCGCCAGGGCAAGACCAGCTTCTATATGAAGTGCACCGGCGAAGAGGCGACGTCGGTCGCCTCGACGATGGCGCTCGACCGCGGCGACATGTGTTTCCCCAGCTATCGCCAGCAGGGCATCCTGATCGCGCGCGACTATCCGCTGATCCAGATGATGAACCAGATCTATTCGAACCGCGGCGACCATCTGATGGGGCGGCAGCTGCCGATCATGTATTCGGCGCCCGAGCATGGTTTCTTCAGCGTCTCGGGCAATCTCGCGACGCAATATCCGCAGGCGGTGGGTTGGGCGATGGCTTCGGCCTCGAAAGGCGACAGCCGCATCGCGACCGTGTGGTGCGGCGAAGGCTCGTCGGCCGAGGGCGACTTCCACTCGGCGCTGACCTTCGCGACCGTGTACAACGCGCCCGTCATCTTCAACGTCGTCAACAACCAGTGGGCGATCTCGAGCTTTTCGGGTTTTGCCGGCGGCGAGCGCACGACCTTCGCGGCGCGTGCGGTCGGCTACGGCATCGCCGGACTGCGCATCGACGGCAACGATCCGCTCGCGGTCTATGCCGCAACGCAGTGGGCGGCGGACCGCGCGCGGACGAACAACGGGCCGACGCTGATCGAGCATTTCACCTATCGCAGCGAAGGTCATAGTACGTCGGACGATCCCAGCGCCTATCGTCCCGCCGACGAAGCGACCGCCTGGCCGTTTGGCGATCCGATCGCGCGGCTGCGCCAGCACCTCGAAACGCTTGGCGAATGGGATGGCGAGCGTCACGAGGCGCAGGCGAAGGAGCTCGACGATCTGGTCAAGACGACCCAGAAGCAATCGGAAAAGCTCGGAATTTTGGGCCACGGCATGCACCAGCCGTTCGAAACGATGTTCCAGGACGTGTTCGAGGATATGCCTTGGCACCTCCAGGAACAATGCGCGCAGATGCTCGCCGAACAGGAAGCGAAGTTCGGCCCTGACTGGAAGCCCGAATAATGACCGGCTCGACCAAAACCATGAACATGATTGAGGCGATCAACAGCGCGATGGACATCATGCTCGAACGCGACAGCAATGTCGTGGTGATGGGCGAGGATGTCGGCTTTTTCGGCGGCGTCTTTCGCGCCACCGCGGGCCTGCAGAAAAAGCATGGCAAGACGCGGGTGTTCGATACGCCGATCAACGAATGCGGCATCATCGGCGTCGCGGTCGGCATGGGCGCCTATGGCCTGCGCCCGGTCCCCGAAATCCAGTTCGCCGATTATATCTACCCCGGGCTCGACCAGCTGGTCAGCGAAGCGGCGCGTTTGCGTTACCGGTCGGCGGCCGATTTCATCTGCCCGATGACGGTGCGCACCCCCTTCGGCGGCGGTATCTTCGGCGGCCAGACGCACAGCCAGTCGCCCGAAAGCATCATGACGCATATCTGCGGCGTGAAGACGGTGATCCCGTCGAACCCCTATGACGCCAAGGGCCTGCTGATTGCGGCGATCGAGGACAATGACCCCGTCGTCTTCCTCGAACCCAAGCGCATCTATAATGGCCCGTTCAGCGGCTATTACGACCGCCCCGTCGAACCTTGGTCGAAGCACGCGGCAAGCGCGGTGCCCGAGGATTATTACCGCATCGAACTCGGCAAGGCCGCTACGATCCGCGCGGGCGAGGCGCTGACGATCCTCGCCTATGGCACGATGGTGCATGTGACGAAGACGATTGTTGAGGAAATGGGCATCGACGCCGAGATCATCGACTTAAGGACGCTGCTGCCGCTCGACATCGAGGCGATCGAGGCGTCGGTCAAGAAGACCGGCCGCTGCCTGATCATCCACGAAGCGACGCGCACCTCGGGCTTCGGTGCCGAGCTCGCCGCGCTGGTGCAGGAACGCTGCTTCTATCACCTCGAGGCGCCGGTCGAACGCGTGACCGGGTTCGACACGCCTTATCCGCACAGCCTTGAATGGGCCTATTTCCCCGGCCCGGTGCGCATCGCGACCGCGCTGACCAAGATTTTGAAGGACTGACGCCATGGCCCGCTATTCATTCCGTCTGCCCGACATCGGCGAAGGCATCGCCGAGGCCGAAATCGTCGCCTGGCACGTGCGTGTAGGCGAGCGCGTCGAGGAAGACGCGCAGCTTGCCGATATGATGACCGACAAGGCGACCGTCGAAATGGAATCGCCCGTTTCAGGTATCGTCGTCGAACTGGCGGGCGAGGTCGGCGACCTGATCCCGATCGGATCGACGCTCGCGGTGATCGAGACCGACGGTGACGGCGATGTCGAAGCGCCGCCGGCGGATACGCCGATTGAGCAGCAGATCGAGGCCGAGACGCCCGGCGCCGAGGAAGTTTCGGTCGCCGAAGCGGCTGAATCAACCCCAGAACCCGCTCGGGCTGAGCTTGTCGAAGCCCCGTCCTTGTCTTCCGAAGAGAAGAGCGGCCCTTCGACAAGCTCAGGGCGAGCGGGACATGAGGCCAAGGTTTTGGCATCACCCGCGGTCCGCGCGCGCGCCAAGGATCTGGGCGTCGACCTTGGCCAAGTGCACGCAGAGGGCGACCGCGTTCGCCATGCCGACCTCGATGCGTTCCTCCGCTACAGCGGCGGGCAGGGCTATCATGCGCCCGGCGCCTCGCGCGCCCGCGCCGACGAGCCGATCAAGGTCATCGGGATGCGCCGCAAGATCGCCGAGAATATGGCGGCGTCGAAGCGCGCGATCCCGCACTTCACCTATGTCGAGGAAATGGATGTCACCGCGCTCGAAGCGATGCGCGCCGACCTCAACGCCAATCGCGGCGGCCGTCCGAAGCTGACGATGTTGCCCTTCCTGATCGTCGCGATCTGCCGCGCCATCCCGCAATTTCCGATGATCAACGCCCGCTACGACGACGAAGGCGGCGTGGTCACGCGCTATGGCGCGGTGCACCTCGGCATGGCGACGCAGACCGACGCGGGGCTGATGGTCCCCGTCATCCGCGATGCGCAGGACAAGAATGTCTGGCAACTCGCCAGCGAGATCACCCGCCTCGCCGAAGCGGCGCGCACGGGCAAGGCGAAGGTCGAGGAACTGACCGGCGGCACGCTGACCGTCACCTCGCTCGGCCCGCTCGGCGGGATCGCCACGACACCGGTCATCAACCGCCCCGAAGTCGCGATCATTGGTCCGAACAAGATCGTCGAGCGCCCCGTTTTCGACGGCGACGACATTCGCCGCGCGAAGCTGATGAACTTGTCGATCAGCTGCGACCATCGGGTGGTCGATGGCTGGGATGCCGCGAGCTATGTCCAGGCGCTGAAGAAGCTGGTCGAGACGCCGGTTTTGTTGTTCGCGGATTGAGCGTTTCCCTTTTTTCGTCATGCCGGACTTGATCCGGCATCCCGCTTTGCAACGTCGACTAGCGGGACCCCGGATCAAGTCCGGGGTGACGAAGGTTAGGGCAATGGCGTCGGCTTAGAGACCCAAACCAGCGAAACTGGTCTGGTCGAACTTCAGCTTGAAGGTCACATAAGCACCCGAGCGCGAGAATCGCGCGTCTTCGAAATCGCGGTCGTGGAAGCCTGCGAAGTTATAGCCGAAGGTGATATTGGCATTCTTCATCGGTGCCAGCGTCACCGTCGGGCCGCCGGCCCAGCTGACGGTATCGGCGTCGGTGCCGACGCGCACCGTACCCGACGCCCCGACATCGAGATGTTCGCCAAGGTTGAAGCGGAAGTCCGCGCCAATCAGGTTCGACCAGCCTTTGACATCGTCTTCGCCAAAGCGGTCGAAATTATAGCGCGTTCCCCAGAAGAAGCCGACTTCGGCGCGTTCGTACCACATATTGTCGCCGCCCCGCCGTTCGCCGCGGTCGCCGAGCGGGGTCCAGTTGACCGACAGGCTGTTGAGCAGGCGGCGGCTCGTCGCATCGCCGTCGATCGTCAGTACGCCGCTACCGATGGGGCCAGGTTGGCCGGCGATCGCATCGCGAATCTTGTCCGAACGGAATTCGCTCTTGTTGAGCCACGACACGCGCGATGTGGCAGGGCGGTGCGCCCAGCTCATTTCGAACTGGATGACTTCGGTCGTCGGCGTCGTGCCGCTGCCGCTCGCCTTGGCGTAGGTGAAGAGTGCACCCAGCGCGCGGCCTTCGCCAAGCTGGCGGAGCCCGCCGAGCGTCAGGCCATAGCGGTTGGCGAGTTCGCCATCGCGATATTCGGCGCGGCCCGTCAGCGTCCAGCGGTCGGCGCGATAGGTGGCGCCCGCGCTGATCGCGAGGAAATCCTCGGTCAGTGCCCCGCCCGTGCCGAGGAAGCCGCCCGACGCGACCGGATGATCGACGTTGAGCACGTCGCGGGCACTGACGCCGCCGATCGTGCGATTGCCGTCGACCGACACATCGACCGACCAGCGTTCGCCGAGCTTCAGCGACTGCGACAGGCCATAAGCGGCGAAGCTGCGCGGGCCATATTCGCCGATTTCCTGGCTGTTCGCGGTTGCGAGCAACCGCGCCCCGGCCCAAGGCGCGAGGTCGAAACCAAGCCGTGCCGTCCGCGCCTTGATCGTGTCGCCATCGGCAATCTCGTAGCTGCCGACGAGATTGACGTCGCGGCTGATCGCGAAACGTGCGCCGAGGCGGTGCCGCGTCGGAAAGTCGACGCTGGCATCCTTGCCGCCCGGCGCGAATTCGGTCTGCGCGTCGAGTTCGAGCCGTTTGTTGAACAGCCGCTGCGTCGCGCCGAGCTGGACGATGTTCGATCGGTTGCGCGTGCCGTCGGTCAGGCGATCGTCGGCGTGGGTCAGCCCGGCGCGCGCGACGGTGGTGCCATTGTCATATTCGGCGAGCACGCGCGCGGCGCGACGGCGCGAGCCGACATCGAGATAATCTTCCTGCCACGCGCTGCCGGTCAGCGACAGCGTACGGGTCGCGCGCAGCCGTGCGTCGAAACCGAATTTGCGCGTCCCATCTTCGCCGCGATTGAGCTGGCCGGCACCGAAGCCCGACTCGCGCTCGCGGACATAGGCGAGGACGTCGATGTTGCTGCTGTGATGCTCGGCCTCAATCAGCCATGCCTTGGCGGTGCCGTTGGAGGTGCTGCCATTGGTCGCCTTCGCATCGCTGACCGCGAGCTCGGCGCGGACTTCGGTGTCGATATTGTGGCGATAGCGCGCGTCGACGCCGCCGAGGTTGGTTTTGGCGTTGCCGTCCTCGTCGTGGATGAAGGTCGCGCCGACGCGCAGTTTCTCGTCGTTCGACTGATAGCTCACTCGGCCGCCGGCGTTGAGCACGCGCTGGCCGACGCCGCCAACCTCATATTCGGCGACGATGAACTGCGGATCGAGGTCCGACGAACGGCTGAGCACGGGCTCGCGGAAGCGGATCGTGCCCGAAAGATAGTCGATGTCGTAATCGACATGGCGTGACAGGCTGACGCTGTCGACGATCCGCTCGCTGTGCAACCGGTCGCGCGTTTCGATGACGATCCGCTCGCTGTTCGGCAAAATGTCCTTCGCGCCGAGCTGGTACGGGCCCGTCAGGCCGTTGCCCTGGATCTCGTCGCGGCGGAAACGATAGGGCGTGTCGGCGACGAAAGCGGTCGCGGCGACGTTGCGTCCGCGATACTCGGCCTTGCCGCCGTTCAGCGCGCGCTGGTAGCGGGCGAGCTGCGGTTCCGAAATCCCCGTCTCGATGTCGCCGAACATCGCGTAGAATTGCGGGCGTTCGAGGCGCAGGTAGAGCTTGCGCACCGATGCCGCATCATAGCGCGTCTCGTTGCGGTCGGCGTAGACGGTGTAATAGGCGCGCGGGTCGATTACGCCGCCGAACCGCGCGTCGTCCTCGTCCTTGTCGCTGTCGTACGCCAGCGTCATCAGCCATTTGCCGCGCACGCGGCCCTTGGCATAGAGCGCGAGGCGCGCGTCGGCGCCCAGGTCGTCGAGTGTCTCGGCCGCCGGCTCCATCCGGTCGTCGAGCATATTGTAGCCGAGCGTGCCCGCGGCAAAGCCGACCACCGTCCACGGACGATCGCCCGGATCGAGCCAGGTTTCGATCGTCTGCTTGCGCGTCACCTTGTCGTCGCGGAAAGTGAAATCCATTGCGAGCGTGCCCGACGCCGTCGTCGGTTCCAGCTCGATAGTGGCGACACCGTCGTCGCCATCGATCTTCCACACCGGCTGGGCGCGCTCGAGACCCGCTAGCTGGCGCGCTTGCTGCGCGTCGGCTTCGACCGCGGGGTAATAGGGGGCAGGGACGTTGAAATCGCCGGTCAGGCCGGCGCGAACCGGCTTCCCGTCACGGTCGGTCAGGCGGACGGCGATCACCGGGCGCGTGACACCGTCGGCGATCAGCACCGAGCGTTCGCGGATCAGCGTCGCGCGCATCGGGGTGATCGAATAATGGACGTTGCGTTCAAGCGTCTCGATTGTGGCGCCGTTCGCGTCCTTCACCTCGACGACGAGGCGGTTTTCGCCCTCGCGGATTTCGAGCCCGCGCCACAGGCTTGCCGCCACGCTGCCGTCGGCCGACTTGCTCACGCCTTCGAAGGTCAGCGCGTCGGCTGGCTTGCCGTTGACGCGGAGCGATACCGTCTGGCCGGGCAAATGCTTGATCGTGGCGCGCACCGATTTCGAGCGCGGGTTGTGATCGGTGCCAGGGAAGAGCCAGGCGATGCCCGGCGCCTGACCCGCGAGCCAGTCGCGGCCCGCGCCGGCGGCTTCAGGGTCGCTCAGGATCGTCGGGGCTGCGATGGCGGCGGTCTTGGGCGCCGCGCGCGGAGCGGCGGCGATCGCGCGGAAGTCGGCGCGCTTCAGCGAACCGCCGCGACCCTCGACGAAGCGCGAGATTGCGCTGCCGGCGCTCTGCGTCGAGCGCGCGCAGTCGATCGCCTCGCGGTCGAGCGGCAGCGTCGACGGGTCGATCTGCACGACATGCAGGCCGGGGCGTACGCCCTCGAAATGATAGCGGCCATCCTCGTCGGTCACGGTGTAGCTACCGTCCTGCAGCATCACGCGCACCCCGGCGACACCGTCGGCCTTGTCTGGATCGACGCGGCACCCGCCATCGGTGATCCGGCCGATGATCGTCATCCGTTCGCCAAGCTGGTCGCGTTTGATCGAAATCGTCGCTTCGGCGATATTGCTCGTCGAACCGCGGTTATCGCTCGCGGTCGCGCGGTTGAGCGCGTTGCCCGGCTGCGCCGACACGGTGATTTCGGCGAGGTAGGTGAGCAGCGCCGAACGCGATGCCGCGATGGTGGGCAGGATGACGGCGAATTCGCGGCCGTTGGCGGCGACGTCGGCGGTCACACGCACGCCATCGACGCGCACGGTGTCGGCGCGCAGGCGCATGCCGGCGGGCAGGACGTCGCGCACGGTCACCGCCCCAGTGTTGCGGCGCGGGTCGCGGTTGGCGACCTCGATACGATATTGGATGGCGTCGCCGGGCACCGCGACCTGCGTCGAGGTCGTCTTGCGCAGGATCAGCGGCAGGCCGGGCTGGTCGACGGGAATGTCGACACGCACCGGCGCCGGGCTGTTGAGCATGAAGGGGTTGCCATAGCTCGCGCCCGTGATCGTGAACGGCAGGCCGTCGTCGGGGCGGCGCAAACCGGCGAGGTCGGCCGCGCTCGATTTCGACGGCGCGGCGTAGGGCGCCGGTGGTTCGACGATAAGGCGATAAGTGCCCGGCGCGACGAACGGAAAGCGATAATCGCCCGGCGGGAAATTATAGGTCGTGCCGCCGGCATCGGTCACGCGCTGGCCGGTGATGACGCTCGACGGATAGGCGGAAAAGCCGTCGTCGCCGAACACCTGCGCGGGCTGGCCGGTCGCCGCGTCGACAAGCGTGACGCGGCTGCCGGCGACCGGCGCCCCGTCGCCGCTGTCGAAGACGATGCCGAAGGGGTCGACAAGGAAGTCGATCGTCGCGAGCGCGACGAGGCTGGCGTCCGCCTGGTCGGTGACGCGCAGTGTCAGCGGCGCACCGGGGTTGACCGACAGGCGGCAGTCGCCTTGGACGACGGCCGGCGGAACGCCGATACTGTTGATGATGCCGACAAATTCGCCGCTATCGTTGGCGGTTTCGGTCAAGACGATCTGTTCGCGGTCGCCATTTTCGAGCTCGAGAACGACGGGCAGGGTGTCGCGCTGCTGCGGATCGGCATTGGCCGATGCGAGCGTGACGCCGACCACCAGCACTTCGCCGGCGCGGAAGCTGCCGGTGCTCTGGAGCGAGGCGGGAGCGGTCGATATGCCTTCATAAACGCCGCTGAGCGGGATCGTGCTGCTGCTGATGCTGCGCGCGCTCGCGCCCGCGCGGCTGCACCGGGTCGGGGCGAGCGGCACCGATTTGTTGCCGCCGCCATCGACCAGCCGATAGGTGGTGATTGCCGGTCGCTCGGGCGGGCGCGGCGTAACCGTCACGTCGACGCGGTTCGACAGCGCCTGACCGGGCTGGCCGTCTTGCGTCCACTGCGCCGAAGCCGTGTTCGTAATCACCTGCGCGCGCGCTGCCGGGATCGCAGGCAGCAGCGCTGCCGCGACCAGGGCGGTCACGAGGCCGAGATATTTTGTACCGATCGCCATGCAAGCCCCGAAGGGAGCAGCGGAGCCCGGCTTTCGCCCGACCACCCGCTGCTCCGTCCGTTACCCGATCAGTTGACGGTCGCGCGGAAGATGAGCGTGCGTGTGGCGCCCGCCGCAACGGCGGCGATGGTCCCCGAGACATTCGGTGCGGCATAGCTGCCACCCGCAGCGCCATCGGCGTTGCAGGTTCCCGCGGTGACCGTGCCGTTCAGCAGGATCGTCCCCGCATTGAACGTCAACTGGCCCGGGACCGGATCGTTGATCAGGACCGACGTCGCATCGGCACTGCCGCTGTTGGCGACCGCGATGCAATATTCGACGACCGCGCCCGGGATCAATTTCGGATTCGTTATGTTGTTGAACGGATCCGAAATGACGCGGCTGGTCTTGGTGACCGCGAGCGTCGCCGTCTGTACGGTATAATCGTCGTTATCGCTGTGCGACGCATCGCGCGCGATATCGCCGGTAACGCCCGCGGTATCGGCAAACACCGTGTCCTTGCCGGCGGTGTTCGCGCCGGTGGTTTCGGTGATCGCCGCGCCTTGGGTGCCGACAAGCGCGCCTTCGCGTGCTGTTGCGCGCAGCGTCACGCCCGCGACCGCATTGTTGGCGAGCCCGGCCGGCATATCGGCGACGACGAACAGGCGGATCGCCGTGTCGGTCACAAGCTCGTCGATATAGGTGACGAGCGCGTCGCCCGCATCCCAGCTGCCGATCGTGCCCGTCGCTATATTGTCGCGGTAAATCCGGACGTTATTGGCGTCGAATGTGTCGGTTCCGCCATGCGCCGCGGTGCCGCCGACGATCTGCGAGGCAACAAGCGCGAAGTCGAGCGCTTCGTTCGAGCTGTTGGTCAGCTGGAAGGTCGTGACGGCATTTGTCTGGCCGGGCACGGCGTTGGTCGTGACCGTCCCCACTTCTTCGACTAGCAGGTTGATCTTGCGGTCGACGGTGAAATTGTTCGACGCCGACTGCTGTCCCTGCGCGACGCCACCGACCTGATAGTCGACGGTGGCGGTATTGGTGATCGTGGTGCCCGCGGTCGTGCCGGCGGCAAAAGCCGGCGTGGCGGCGACGCTCGAAAGCGCCGTCAGACCGATGACACCCATATAAGTCAGCTTGCTGGTCATAGCTGAGCTCCTGGGCTTTATGTCGGTTGCCGTTTCCCCACCGCTGGCAACCGTTAAGCGGTTTTATTCATTCATCTATTTTACAACTCCCCGAAACATGAGCTTGCCCGTTCCGCCGACCGGAATCGGTTTCTGGAAGGCCCAGCGGATGTGCGTGACATCGGCCGGCTGCGCCGCGCGGCGCGTGCCGTCGGTCATCGGAACGGTGAGATCGGAAAGCAGTCCCCACTGCTTGCCGCCATCGACCGAAACCAGCGACCTTGCGTCGCCGGCATCCGCAAAGCGGACCGCGGCGGGCAGCGGGTTGGTGATCACGAATTTGTCGGCGGGCTGCGCGCCGGCGTTGCGATAGTTGAGCACGAAGACGAGCCGGTCGCCGGGGACGACGACCTTCGGTTCTTCGAGCAAGATCCGCTGCTTGCCCGCGGCGTCGGTCGAAACGCGTTCGACGAACACATTGTTGTCGAGCGCGACCTGGTTCGCGGCGAGCGCCTGGCCGGGCACAAAGGCGGCGACCAAAAGGAAAAGGGCGGTGCGCATGCGCATCTCCATCATTGGATCGTGGTACGGAAAGAGACGGTGCGGGTCTGGCCGCCGGCGACGGTGCCGAGCGCGACGTTGATCCGCGTGCCATTATAATTGCCCGCATCGGCGTCGGCCGCGTCGGATAGCCCACTGCCGCCGAGCGTGATCGAGCCGGGGACATAGCTGGTGTCCGCAGGGATATTGTCGGTGATCGCGAGGCCGCTGACCGAACCGCTGCCGGCGACCGTGGCGACGATCGTATAGGTGATAGACGCGCCCGGGATCGGGTCGGTCGTGCCGAGCGAATTGGTCACGGTCGCCGATTTGACGAGCGTCACAGTGGCGGCCGACACGACATACGCACCCGCGTCCTGCCCATCGGCACCGGTTGAGCCGACAACGGCATCGCCGCCGCCTTCGCCTTGCCCGGCAAAGCTGGTGCCCGGCGCACCGGTGCCCGTCCTGGCTGCGGCAACCAGGCTGACGATGCCGCGATTGCCGTCGACAACCGTTCCCGGTGTCGTCGCAAGGACGAAAACGGTGACGCTTTGGTCGGGATTGAGCGCGGGGTCGTTCGCGCCCGGTGTATAGAGCGTGTCGGTGCCGGCGTCGAAAACGCCGTCGCCATTGTCGATGTAGAGTTGCGTAACGACGGGGTCGTAATTGTCGCCACCCGCATTCGCGATCGTGCTGAGGCCGAAGTTCTCGACGCCGTTGCCGTTGTTGGTGACCGCGAAGGTCAGCACCTGGCTGGTCGCGCCGGGCGTCGTCGGAACGTCGGCGGGATCGCTCGAATCGACGGTGACATCGAGCAATTCGTCGACAAGCAGGTCGACGCGGTTCGAATCGACCGTCTGCGTACCGGCGCCGTTATCGAAGCTGGCGCTCGCGGTGTTGCTGATGGTCGATCCGGCGCGTGTGCCGGCGGCCTGGGCCTGCATCGGCAGCGCGAGCGCGGCCAGCAGGGCGAGAGCAGAACAAGAGGGAAGAAGCTGATGCTTCGCGCCCCCCACAGGCGCTTTCATCATCATTTTGACTCCGAACAGGTTGGTCCTTGGAGCCGTCATTCGCCGATAAAGGGAAATTTCTGGTTAAAAAGCAGGAAGAAACAGGCGTTCTGACCCGGATAGGGACAGAATGATCCGTAATCCGTCGCAAAACGGGGCGACTGGCGCGAAGACATAAGCTCGCGTAAGATGAGGCGGTTAACGAGGAGAGGCGGGGTGGCGGAAGACCGGGGGAGCAAGGACACGCGTCCGGCGCGTTCCAATCCGCTGCACCAGATCGAGGTCGACGATTTCCGCCGCGACCGGCTGCTCGCGGCGCTCGCGCTGATCTTCGGCGCCAGTTTCTGCCTTGGGTTGCCCTTCGCGTTGCAGGCGGGCGCCGAGTTTTTCCTGCCACTGACCGCCGCGATTGTCATCGCGATCGCTCTCGTCCCGCTGCTCGAATGGCTCGAACGGCGCGGCGTGCCGTCGGCGCTCGCCGCCTTCCTCGCGCTCGCAGCCTTTCTCGCGCTGATCAATGCCGCGCTCGCGATCATCGTAGTGCCCGCGACCGGCTGGTTCGCCCGGCTTCCCGATTCGATCCCGCGCATCCAGAGCAATCTCGCGCCGTTGATCGATTTTTATTCGACATTGCAACGCTTTGTCGATCGTACCTTGATGTCGGTCGCAAGCGGGACCGAGGCCACAGCACAGGCGGTAGCGGCGACCGCGCCGACGTCGGTCGTCGATTATTTCATCTCTTCGGCGCCCGCGGCGGCGATCCAGCTGTTCTTCGCGGTGCTGGTGATCTTTTTCTTCCTCGCCGGCTGGACGCGGCTGCGCAAGGGCACGATCCGGCGCCGCGGCAGCTTCGACGGCGCGATGCAGACCGCACGCGTGATCCAGAATGTCGTCGATGCCACCGCCGACTATCTGGCGACGATCACGATGATCAACGCGATTCTGGGCCTGACGGTCTCGCTGCTGCTGTGGGCGCTGGGGATGCCGTCGCCCTTCATGTGGGGCGGAATCGTCAGCATCTGCAATTTCGTGCCCTATCTGGGACCGATCGTCGCCGCGGTGCTGCTCGGGCTGGGCGGGTTGATGACCTTCGACGCCGTCGGGCTCGCGCTGCTGCCCGCGCTGATCTTCATCGGCGTCCATCTGGTCGAGGCGAATCTGATCACCCCCCTGGTGCTCGGCAAGCGCCTGACGATCAATCCGCTCTTGATCCTGGTGTCCCTGAGCTTCTGGGGATGGGTGTGGGGAACGCCCGGTGCATTGCTCGCGGTGCCGCTGCTGCTGATTCTGCAGACGGTGCTCGCATCGACGGGAACGCCAGATCTGGCGGGTTTCCTGTTTGAACACGGCACGTTGACGACCACCGACGAGGTCCGCGATCGATTAAATCGTACGCATGAGGAAAGCGACGGTTGACAGGTCGGGATGCGCGCAATATTGGCGCTGCTCCCAAGCACACGCGGGTGTAGCTCAGTTGGTTAGAGTGCCGGCCTGTCACGCCGGAGGTCGCGGGTTCGAGCCCCGTCACTCGCGCCATTCCTTCCATTTTCGGACGGAATGGCCACCGCGGCTTGGGACCATTCCATCACTGGAAATCAGGATATGGCGCGGCGCTTCAGCCGCGCCATTTCCCCAATTCCATCCAGCGCAGCAGCGGTTTCAGCGGCAGGATCCAGACGATCCCCGCGATGAGGTAGAAAATGGCCTGTACCAGCACGGGCCAGGCGCCGACCCACGGCGAGAGGTTGACGATGATTGTCGTCCACACCGCGATCAGCAGCAGAATCAGGAACATGCCGACGGGCTTGCGCCAGCTTGGCTGGGGATTGCCCTTGAAAGGGTCCTGGCTGTCCTGATTCACAGGCGGTCTCCACAGATGATGAATTCTTGTTCGGTCAGTACCGCATCGAGCGCGATGTCGGTCGATTCGGCGGGAACGGCGTCGATTTCCTGCACCGACCAGCCGACGCCGATCCGCATCGCATCGGGATGCGCCGCGAAATAGCGGTCATAATGCCCGCCGCCCTGACCAATCCGGCCGCCTTGGCGGTCGAATCCGACGAGGGCGCAGAAGATGAGGCTGGGGGTTGCCGAAGCCGCGGTATCCGCCGGTTGCTGCGTGCCCCACGGTCCCTTCACCAGCGGTTCGCCCGGTCGCCAGCGCCGAAAGTCCATCGTGTCGATGCGGCCCGCATGGTGGGGCAGGGCAAGCGCTCCGGCTTCGCCAAGCCCCGCAAGCATCGGCATGATATCGGGCTCGTCGCCCCACGCGACATAGGCGCCGACGACGGGGTGATCGGCGATGAGATCGGACAGCGGCGCGGGCAACGCGCGAAACGCCGCAAGCTGCGCCATGCCGTCAAGATTCGCGGCGAAATGCTTTCGGCGGAAGCGCAGTTTTTCGCGCAATTTCTGCTTTTGCTGAACCAGATCGGCGGACAAGTGGGTCATCGCCTCCTCTGGGACGGATCGGTTGGCGGGACCGCCGAGGTCGTTTGCTGGAAGATCCTCTGACGCCAGTAACGTCAGGTGGGAACCATGTGCGTCGGACCAGGGTCCGGGCAGGGACAGCTCCCTAGGATGATGTATCGCCTCAGGGATTTTCGCAAAAGCTCGTGCCGGGCAGTACCCGCCGCCCCCTATGTAGGAGCGCGGAGGGGCCGGCTCAAGGGGTTTGCGCGAGCGCGAGGGCGCGCTCTTAAGGGATTTGCTCGACTTTCGCTGCGAGCGCCTCGATCCGGTCGGCAATCTGCAACAGCGCGCGGTCGTGTACGGGCCGCGCTTGCGGCGCGTCCGCCGGAGCCGCTTCGCTTGTCATCGCCAATTGTTCGAGCGCCGCCTGCTCGCGCGCGACCGCCGCGCGCAATTCGTCGCGCGCCGCCGCCTCGCGGCTTTCGGCGAGCGCCACCGCAGCGCGGAGCGAATCGGACTGGGGCGCGGTCTTTTCGACCTTGCCCTTCGCTTCCTGTGCATCGTCGGCGAGCATCAAGGCGGCAAAAAGCAGTTGGCGAACCTCGGTCCCGCCCTGAATCCCGCGCGCCTTTTCGTCGACCACGGATGCGAGCTGGAGCAGCTGCGTTTCCTCCCCGTCGGCGCAATGAACGTCATAAGGGCGTCCCGCGATGGTCAGTTTGACATCAGCCACGGCCGGCCTCCGCAATCAGGCGGTCGAGTTCGCCGATCACCGCGGCAACCTCGGCTTTTAGCGCCGATTGGTCGGCGGCGGGTGCTGCGATGGCGGCGGCTGGCCGGCTTGCGCGGTCAGCCAGGGCCTTTTCGATGCGGCTGAGCGCGCGTTCGATACGGCCGATGGCCAAGCTGGATTCGTCGAGATCGAGTTCCATGACGATGGGGTTAGCAGCGCCGGACAGGGGGTGCAATTGCCCTCTCGGCCCAAAATGCACGGATTTTGCGTCACGGGCGGTTGACTCCTGCCCGCGCCACCGCAAAGGGCTGTGCGCATCCAGTCCGGATGCCCAGAATCGCTTTGGGCCCGGCGCCTGCCCAGCCATTTCCGGGGGACCAATGACACTGCCCGAACGTCAGCTCGCCAATGCCATCCGCGCGCTCGCGATGGATGCCGTACAGGCCGCAAACAGCGGCCATCCGGGGATGCCGATGGGCATGGCCGATGTCGCCACGGTGCTCTATTCGGACTATCTGAAGTTCGACGCGGCCGATCCGCATTGGCCCGACCGCGACCGATTCGTTCTGTCGGCAGGCCATGGCTCGATGCTCGCCTACGCGACGCTGCACCTTGCCGGCTATGCGCGGCCGACGATCGAAGACATCCGCAATTTCCGCCAGCTGCACAGCCCGTGCGCGGGGCATCCCGAGAATTTCGAGCTCGAAGGCGTCGAAACGACGACCGGGCCGCTGGGGCAGGGTCTCGCGACCTCGGTCGGCATGGCGATCGCCGAGCGGCATTTGAACGCCATCTATGGCGACGACCTCGTCGATCACCGCACCTGGGTGATCGCGGGCGACGGGTGCCTGATGGAAGGCATCAACCACGAAGCGATCGGTTTGGCTGGGCATCTTGGCCTCGGTCGCCTGACCGTGTTGTGGGACGACAACAAAATCACCATCGACGGGTCGACCGACCTGTCGACGAGCGAAGATATTGCCGCGCGCTATGCGGCGACCGGTTGGCATGTCGAAAGCTGCGACGGGCACGACCCCGCCGACATTCGCCGTGCGATCAACGCCGCGCTTGCCGATCCGCGCCCGTCGCTGATCGCGTGCCGCACGATCATCGGTTTCGGCGCGCCGAACAAGCAGGGCACCTCGGCCACCCACGGCGCCCCGCTCGGCGCCGACGAGATTGCGGCAGCGCGCAAGGAGCTCGGCTGGACCGCCGAGCCCTTCGTCATTCCGGCCGATGTCGCTTCGGCGTGGACGGCGTTCGGCAAGAAGGGCAAGATTCTTCATGCCGAGTGGAATGATCGTCTTGCAAGCAACGAAAAGAAAAAGGAATTTGAAGATCGGCTAAGCGGCAAGATCGTTCCGGGCGATGCCTTCAAAGCCTATCTCGACGGCTTGGTCGCCGAGCCGCCGAAGGTCGCGACGCGCAAGGCGTCGGAGAATACGCTCGGTGCGCTGACCGCCGATATTGCGGCACTCGTCGGCGGCAGCGCCGATCTGACCGGTTCGAACAATACCAAAACCTCGTCGACCAAGCCGCTGACCAAAAACGATTATTCGGGGCGCTATATTTATTATGGCATCCGCGAATTCGGCATGGCGGCGGCGATGAACGGCATGGCGCTGCATGGCGGCGTCGTTCCTTATGGTGGCACCTTCTTGGTGTTCGCCGATTATTGCCGCGCCGCGATCCGCCTGTCGGCCTTGCAACAGCAACGCGTCGTCTATGTGATGACGCACGACAGCATCGGGCTTGGCGAAGACGGCCCGACGCACCAGCCGATCGAGCATCTCCAGTCGCTCCGCGCGATGCCGAACCTGCTCGTGCTGCGCCCCGCCGACGCGGTCGAAACCGCCGAATGCTGGGCGCTCGCGCTCGCGCAGGAAGATCGCCCGTCGCTGCTCGCGCTGACCCGCCAGAACCTTCCGCCGCTGCGTCATGACGTCACGGAAAATCTTTGCCTGAAAGGCGGTTACCGCCTTCGCGATGCCGCCGCCGCGCGCAAGGTCGTGCTGATCGCGACGGGGTCCGAAGTGTCGCTCGCGATGGAAGTCGCCGACAAGCTCGAAGCCGCGGGCCATGGCGCCGACGTCGTTTCGATGGTGTCGACCGAGCTGTTCGACGAACAGGACGCCGCTTATCAGGCCAATATCCTGCCCGACGACGCGCTGCTCGTGTCGATCGAGGCGGGCACGACCTTCGGCTGGGAACGCTACACCGGCCGCCACGGCCTGCGCTTCGGTATCGACAGCTTCGGCGCCTCGGCACCGATTGAAGACCTATTCAAGCATTTCGGCCTGACCGCCGATGCTATCACCCCCCGGATCCTGGAACGGCTGAGCAACTAAGAGCCCGCCCTCCCACACGCAGAAAGGATTTTTCGATATGGCAGTGAAAGTCGCAATCAACGGTTTCGGACGCATCGGCCGCCTGGTGGCGCGCGCCATCCTCGAACGTCCCGATTGCGGGCTGGAGCTCGTTGCGATCAACGACCTCGCCGATGCCAAGGCGAACGCGCTGCTGTTCAAGCGCGACAGCGTCCACGGCCCGTTCCCCGGTGACGTCGTCGCCGATGGTGACGCCATGGTCGTCAATGGCAAGCGCATCCGCGTCACCGCCGAGCGCGACCCCGCGAACCTGCCGCATGCCGAACTCGGCGTCGACATCGCGCTCGAATGCACGGGTTTCTTCGCTGACCGCGACAGCGCGTCGAAGCATTTGACCGCCGGCGCCAAGCGCGTGCTGATCTCGGCGCCTGCCAAGGGCGTCGACCTGACCGTCGTTTACGGCGTCAACCATGACAAGCTGACCGGCGAGCATATCGTCGTCTCGAACGCCAGCTGCACCACCAACTGCCTCGCGCCGGTCGCGAAAGTGCTCAACGACAGCATCGGCATCGAACGCGGGCTGATGACCACGGTCCACGCCTATACCAACGACCAGAAGATCCTCGACCAGATCCACAGCGACATGCGCCGTGCGCGTGCCGCCGGCATGTCGATCATCCCGACCACGACGGGCGCCGCGCGCGCGGTCGGCGAAGTGCTGCCCGAACTCAAGGGCAAGCTCGACGGTTCGGCGATCCGCGTGCCGACCCCGAACGTCAGCCTCGTCGACCTGACCTTCACGCCGAAGCGCGACACGAGCGTCGAGGAAGTAAACAAGATCCTGAAGGACGCGTCGGAAGGCGCGCTGAAGGGGGTGCTCGCTTTCTCCGACGAGCCGTTGGTCTCGATCGACTATAACCATAATCCGGCAAGCTCGACGGTCGACAGCCTCGAAACCGCGGTGCTCGAAGGCAAGCTCGTCCGCGTCGTCAGCTGGTACGACAATGAATGGGGCTTCTCGAACCGCATGGTCGACACCGCGGGTGTGATTGCCGGCCTGCTTTGATTTGATAGATAGCCGTTTGCCCTGAGGAGGGGCTGAGCCTGGCGAAGGCCCGTCTCGAAGGGCCCTTCGAGACACCGCTTCGACAAGCTCAGCGGTTCCTCAGGGCGAACGGAAAAGGGGACCGTGATGGCTAGCTTCAAGACCCTCGACGATATCGGTGACGTCACCGGCAAGCGCGTGCTCGTGCGCGTCGATCTCAACGTCCCGTTGTTCGAAGGCGCGGTCAGCGACGCGACGCGGATCCAGGCGGCGATGCCGACGATCCGTGAACTGGCGGACAAAGGCGCGATCGTCCTGCTGCTCGCGCATTTCGGGCGGCCGAAGGGTGCGAAGAACCCGACCCAGTCGCTGTCGCTCGTCATGGGCGGGGTCGAGGACGTCCTCGGCCATTCGGTGATGTTCATCCCCGATTGCATCGGTGAGGGCGCGAAGGCGGGGATCGCGGTGCTCGCCGCGGGCGACGTCGCGGTGCTCGAAAACACGCGCTTCTATCCCGGCGAGGAACAGAACGACCCGGCCTTTGCCGATGCACTCGCCGAAATCGGCGACCTGTACGTCAACGACGCCTTTTCGGCAGCGCACCGCGCGCATGGCTCGACCGAGGGCATCGCGCGTCGGCTTCCCGCTTACGCCGGCCGCGCGATGGAGGCCGAGCTCAAGGCGCTCGATGCGGCGCTGGGTAACCCGACGCATCCGGTCGCCGCGGTCGTCGGCGGCGCCAAGGTGTCGAGCAAGATCGACGTGCTGCGCAACCTCGTCACCAAGGTCGATCACCTCATCATCGGCGGCGGCATGGCGAACACTTTCCTTGCCGCGCGCGGGGTCGATGTCGGCAAGTCGCTGTGCGAGCATGATCTGGTCGACACGGCGAACGCGATCTTCGACGCCGCCGATGCCGTGGGCTGCACGATCCATTTGCCCTATGACGTCGTGGTGGCAAAGCAGTTCGCCCCCAACCCGCCGACGCGCACGGTCAATGTGCACGAAGTCGCGGCCGACGAAATGATCCTCGACGTCGGCCCGGCCGCGACCGAGGCGCTCGCCGATGTGCTCAAGAACTGCCGCACCCTCGTCTGGAACGGCCCGCTCGGCGCGTTCGAGACCCCGCCGTTCGACACCGCAACCGTTGCGCTTGCCAAGACTGCCGCGGCACTGACGCGCGAAGGCTCGCTGATCTCGGTCGCGGGCGGCGGTGATACCGTTGCGGCGCTCAACCATGCCGGCGTTGCCGGTGACTTCACCTTCGTTTCGACCGCCGGCGGCGCCTTCCTCGAATGGATGGAAGGCAAAGCGTTGCCGGGCGTCGACGCGCTGAAGGCCTAGACTTTCCGACCGCATTGCATCGCGCCCAAGGGGTCGCTATGCGCACCGCCACATACGTATGCAAACAACCGGAGATCTTATGACCACCGCCAATGCCGCCATGCTCGACCAGATCAAATCGGGGCAGGGCTTTATCGCCGCGCTCGACCAGAGCGGCGGTTCGACGCCCAAGGCATTGAAGGGTTATGGGATTGAAGCGGACGCTTTCTCGAGCGACGAGGAAATGTTCGGCTTGATCCACGCGATGCGCAGCCGCATCGTCACCGCGCCGTGCTTCAACGGGGAGAAGGTGATCGGCGCGATCCTGTTCGAGCGCACGATGGATGGTGACGCCGATGGCAAGCCCGTCCCCGCGCTGCTCTGGGACCGCGGCGTGGTGCCGTTCCTGAAGGTCGACAAGGGGCTCGAAGACGAAGCCGACGGCGTCCAGCTGATGAAGCCCAACCCCGGCCTCGATGACCTCTGCAAGCGCGCGGTCGCCAAGGGTGTGTTCGGGACGAAGATGCGCAGCGTCGTCAACCTCGCCAACCCCGCGGGCGTCAAGGCGATCGTCGAACAGCAGTTCGCCGAAGCGAAGCGCATCGCTGCGCACGGCCTCGTTCCCATCATCGAGCCCGAGGTGAACATCAAGAGCGCCGAGCGCGATGGCGCCGACCGCCTGCTGCTCAAGGAAATCACCACCGCGCTGGGTAGCTGGGACGGTGCGCCCGTCATGCTCAAGCTGTCGATCCCCGCTGAAGCGAACCTGTTCGCGCCGCTGGTCGACCACCCCAAGGTGCTGCGCGTCGTCGCGCTGTCGGGCGGTTTCGCACGCCCCGAAGCCTGCGCCGAGCTGGCGAAGAACCGCGGCATGATCGCAAGCTTCAGCCGCGCGCTGCTCGAAGACCTGCGCCACCAGATGAGCGATGACGAGTTCAACGCGTCGCTCGGCGGCGCGATCAAGGAAATTCACGCGGCCTCCGTGGCCTAGGTGATGGGAGAGAGGTGGCAAGCCGTCGACGACTATATCGCCGAAAAACTATTTGGCGACGATGACGTGCTTGCCGCCACCCTCGCCAACAATGCGGCGCAAGGTCTGCCGCCGATCGACGTGTCGCCGGCGCAGGGCAAGATGCTGTTCCTGTTCGCGCAAATCGCCGGCGCGCGGCGGATTCTCGAAATCGGAACGCTCGGCGGCTATTCGACGATCTGGCTTGCGCGGGCGCTGCCCGCAGACGGGGAACTGGTGACGCTCGAGCTGGAGCCGCATCATGCCGAGGTTGCGCGCGCCAACCTCCAACAGGCGGGCGTTTCGGACAAGGTCGACATCCGCGTCGGCCCCGCATCGGATAGTCTGGCGGCGATCACCGGCGAAGCGCCCTTTGATTTTGTGTTCATCGACGCCGACAAGCAGAGCAACGCGCATTATGTCGCCGAAGCGATCCGGCTTGGGCGCCCCGGTACGACGATCATCGTCGATAATGTCGTGCGCGAAGGCGGGGTGCTGGAGGCGGACAGCGACGACGAGCGTATCGTCGGCACGCGCGCGCTGTTCGACATGCTCAGCGCCGAATCCCGTCTCGATGCGACCGCGGTCCAGACCGTCGGTGTCAAGAAATGGGACGGCTTTGTCGTCGCGCGGGTGCGGTGAGAGGCGATTTCAAGGAGGCGAGAGTTGGTCAGAGCCCGCCGTCGAAACGGAAATCGAAACGATAATCAGCGGGTTTGATTGCTTTGGTCGATGTGGTTCGCGCCGGGGCGACGCGTTCGAGCAGGATCGATCCGTCAGCGATCGGAGTGCGCTTGCCCAGCGTCACTTCAAACTCCTGTTGGCGGCCGCCCGAGCGAATCCACAGCATTTTCACCCGGACCTGCCCTGCCCAGACGCAGACGACGTCCTGCGGGCAACGGCTGTCCTCCAGCACCGCGACCGGTTGGACGATCGGGCCGTCGGCATAGGCTTGCTGGCCCAGCGCGACATTTTTGGCCTCGGCAAGCGGTGTTTTCTGCTGTGTCGCAGCGCAAGCCGACAGGGCAAGGACGGCGACAAAGGAGGAAGCGAAGACGCGATATATGTTCTGCATTTGCTCACCTCTGACGGCGCCGCTATGAACGCGCCATGACCCGTACACCCTGCCAGCTTTATCTCATCTCGCCGCTCGACGTCAGCGGCGATTTTCCCGACCGGCTCACCGAAGCACTCGACGCCGGCCCGGTCGCGGCCTTCCAGTTTCGCGTCAAGGGACTCGACCAGCATGAAGCGGCGCGGCTTGCCGAGCCGTTGCAGGCGATCTGCGCCGCACGCGACGTGGCGTTCATAGTCAACGACGATGTCGCGCTCGCGAAGCGGCTCGGTGCCGACGGCGTGCATCTGGGGCAGGACGACGGCGATCCCAGGGAAGTGCGCCGCGAGCTGGGGCCACAGGCGCAGATCGGCGTGACCTGTCACGCGAGCCGTCACTTCGCGATGGAAGCGGGCGAGGCGGGCGCCGACTATGTGGCGTTCGGCGCCTTTTTCCCGACGACAACCAAGGCGGTCGAGCATCATGCCGATCCCGAGATCCTGGAATGGTGGCAGGGCATGTTCGAATTGCCATGCGTCGCGATCGGCGGGATCACGCCCGAAAATGGGCGTCCGCTGGTCGACGCCGGCGCCGATTTTCTTGCCGTGTCGGGCGGGGTGTGGGCGCACCCCGAGGGGCCGGCAGCCGCGGTACGCGCGTTCAGCGCGCTGCTTGAAAATCAACCGGCGGGATAGTCGCGCCCGGGCTTGCCCGGCGTGTCGTCGGGCGTCCGGGACGGTGCGGCATCCTTGCGCCAGCCGAACAGGCCGGCGCAAGGCGCCCCGCGCCGCAAAGGCTTCGCATCCCGCCGTCTTGGCGGCGGCGTCAAATCGGAAAGATCGATACTCATCATGTCGCCGATATGGCAGCGCCGCGCGCTTTCATATTGGATCGATACGTCAAATCGGCTTCGGTTCGTCGCCTTTTGACTCGCACCTATTTTTGACTTGCACTGGGCCCGGTGTGTCGCAACACAGCGGGCGGGGAGAAGTTTATGACTGAAATTACCACGCCGGCCGCACGCGGACGCGAACTGACGCTCCGCGCGATCCTGCTCGGCGGCATATTGACGCTGATGTTCACCGCGGCGAACGTCTATCTGGGACTGAAGGTCGGGCTGACCTTTGCAACCTCGATCCCGGCGGCGGTGATTTCGATGGCGCTGCTGCGCTATATGGCCGGGTCGACGATCCTCGAAAATAATATCGTCCAGACGATCGCGAGCGCCGCGGGCACGCTGGCGGCGATCATCTTCGTGCTGCCGGGGCTCGTCATGGTCGGTTATTGGCAGGGCTTCCCGATGCTCGAGACCACCGCGATCACGATGCTCGGCGGGATATTGGGCGTGCTGTTTTCGGTGCCGCTGCGCCGGGCGCTCGTCGTCGATTCGGACCTGCCCTATCCCGAAGGGCGCGCCGCCGCCGAAGTGCTGCAGGTCGGTGCCGCAAGCGCCGAGGGTGCCGAGGAAAATCGCGCCGGGCTTTCGGCCTTGATGTGGAACAGCGTCGTTGCCGCGGCCTTTACGCTGCTCACCCAGATGAAACTCGCGGGCGCCGAAGTTGCACGCTGGTTCACCGTCGGCACCGGCGCGACCGGCATCGCGGGCGGACTGGCGTTCGCGCTGTTCGGCGTCGGGCATCTTGTTGGCCTGTCGGTCGGTATGGCGCAGCTCGTCGGCATGGTCACCGGCTGGTGGGTGCTGCTCCCGATCCTGACGCAAGGCGGGGCAGGCGATGCCGAGACACTGGCGAACACCGTTTTTCGCGCCGACGTGCGCTTCTTTGGTGCGGGCGTGATCGCGGTTGCCGCGATCTGGACGCTGATCCGGATCGCCGGCCCGGTGCTCGGCGGCATCCGTTCGGCGATGGCGGCAAGCCGCGCGCGTCAGGGCGGGCAAGCGCTGGCGATCGAAGAACAGGATATTTCGATCAAATGGGTGTTCGGTGGTTCGCTCGCGCTGATGCTGCCGATCGGCTGGCTGCTCTGGTCGGAACTCGCGGGCGGGCCGCTCGCGGGATCGTCGATGATTCTGGTCGCGGGCGCGGTCCTGTTCATCATCGTCGTCGGGCTGATGATCGCGTCGGTCACTGGCTATATGGCCGGTTTGATCGGTGCATCGAACTCGCCGGTGTCGGGGATCGGCATCCTCGCGATCATCGCCTCGTCGCTGCTGCTGCTCGGCCTGCTCGGCCGCGCCGGGGGTGAAGCGGAAATCAATGCGATGGTCGCCTATGCGCTGATCGTCACCGGCCTGGTGTTCGGCATCGCGACGATTTCGAACGATAATCTCCAGGACCTCAAGACCGGGCAGCTGGTCGGCGCGACCCCGTGGAAGCAGCAGGTCGCGCTGATCATCGGTGTGATCTTCGGCTCGCTCGTCGTCCCGCCGGTGCTCAACGTGCTCAACGAGACGGTCGGCTTTGTCGGGGTTCCCGGCGCGGGCCCCGAGGCGCTGGCGGCGCCGCAGGCGGGTCTCATCTCCTCATTGGCCAAGGGCGTGCTCGGCGGCGACCTCAACTGGACGATGCTCGGTTATGGCGTGCTTGCCGGCGTCGGCTTCATCATCGTCGACGCATTGCTTGGCCGCGCGGGCAAGCTTCGGTTGCCGCCGCTCGCGATCGGGATCGGCATTTATCTGCCGATGGCGGTGATCCTGCCCGTCGTGATCGGCGCGGTGGGCGGCTGGTTCTACGACCGCTGGGCCGCGAAGCGCCCGAACGCAAGCTTCGCGCACCGGATGGGCGTGCTGACCGCGACGGGGATGATCGTCGGCGAAAGCCTGCTCGGCGTCTTTTACGCGGGCACCGTCTATGCGACCGACAATGACGCGCCGCTCGCGGTGACCGGCGCCGGCTATGCACCCTATGCGCCGTGGGTCGGGCTCGTCCTGTTCGTCGTGCTGGTGTGGCTGAGCTACAAGCGCACGCGGCGCTTGGTGACCGAAACGCCCTGACTTGCCCTTCGTCGCGCGCGCGGCTAAAGGCGCGCTCCTGATACCGATGCCCCGCGGGCGCCGGTTTGCTCTTTCCATCCTTGAACTGTGAGTGTGCGCGATGAAAATCACCGGCGTTGAAATCCGTCCCGGCAATATTCTGGAATTTGAAGGCGGCATCTGGAAGGTCACCAAGATCCAGCACACCCAGCCGGGCAAGGGCGGCGCCTATATGCAGGTCGAGGCCAAGAACCTCATCGACGGCCGCAAGCTGAACAACCGCTTCCGCAGCGCCGACACGGTCGAAAAGGTCCGCCTCGACACCAAGGATTTCCAGTTCCTCTATGCCGAGGGCGATGACCTGGTGTTCATGGACAAGGACAGTTTCGAGCAGATCAACATCTCGAAGGATGTCGTCGGCGACGCGCATGAATTCCTGCAGGACGGCATGGACGTCGTGCTCGAGCTTTGGGAAGAGCGCCCGATCTCGGTCGAACTGCCCGAAACGATCGAAGCGACGATCGTCGAGGCCGACGCGGTGGTGAAGGGCCAGACGGCGTCGTCGTCGTACAAGCCCGCGATCCTCGACAATGGCGTGCGCGTGATGGTGCCGCCGCACATCACCAGCGGCACCAAGATCGTCGTGCATGTGTACGACCGCGAATATGTCCGCCGCGCGGATTAAATAGCGTCGCTCCCGCGAAGGCGGGGGCCGCTAGCGTTTTACATTGCCGACAGCGGCCCCCGCCTTCGCGGGGGCGACGCGTTGAAGGAAACGAAAATGGCCATATCCGGCATCATCACCGTCATGGAACGCGCCGCGCGCAAGGCGGGGACCAAGCTGCGCCGCGACTTCGGCGAGATCGAGCATCTGCAGGTCTCGCAAAAGGGGCCCGCCGACTTCGTGTCGAAGGCCGACCAGGCCGCCGAGCGCACGCTGTATGACGAACTCGGCCGCGACCGTCCGGGCTGGGGCTTCGTGCTCGAAGAAGGCGGGATCATCGAAGGCGAGCCGGGCAAGCCGCGCTTCATCATCGACCCGCTCGACGGCACCTCGAACTTCCTCCACGCGATCCCGCATTTCGCGATCTCGATCGCGGTGCAGGAGCCGAAGATTGGCGGCGGCTGGGGCGATGTCACCGCGGCGCTGATCTATCAGCCCGTCACCGACGAAAGCTATTGGGCCGAACGCGGCCGTGGTGCGTGGCTGCACGACCGGCGCCTGCGTGTCGCGTCGCGCCGTCACCTCAACGAATGCCTCGTTTCGACCGGCATCCCGTATATGGGCCATGGCAATATGGCGCAGTGGAGCCGCATTTTCGGTGCGGTCGCGCCCGAAGTTGCAGGCATCCGCCGCTTCGGCGCCGCCAGCCTCGACCTCGCCTGGGTCGCGGCAGGCCGTTACGACGGTTTCTGGGAAAGCGACCTCAAGATCTGGGACGTTGCAGCGGGCATGCTGCTCGTGCGCGAAGCCGGCGGCTTCGTGAGCGATTTTCGCGGCGGCGACCGCGCGATCGAGCGCAGCGAATTTATCGCGGGCAGCGCCGCGGTGCATTCGAAGCTGCAGAAACTGGTCGCGGGCGCGCTGCGCAACGCCTGACGGTCGTACCTTTTCTTCGTCATGCCGGACTTGATCCGGCATCCATTCCAGCGGCGCGGTCATGGACCCCGGATCAAGTCCGGGGTGACGATGAAATTAAACGTTCACCCGCTAGGCGAACGTCGACCTACTTCTCGAAAACATACTCGCGAAAGCTGTCCATCAGCGACGCCCAGGTGTTGAAGGTCTCGCCGACATTTTCGCGCGGGATGCCCGCGAAATCGAGGTCGACGTCCATTTCGAGCACCGGATCGCCCTCATCATCCTTATAGGCGCGGGCGAAACGCTTTTCCTTGTTCCACTTGTTGAGCTTGTCGAGCGAGACGTCCTTCGCGTCGCTGAAGCCCATATAATATTGCAGCGTCTTGCACTTCTTGCCCTCGGTGCAGTTCATGAAGAGAACGAGGAATTTCAGCCCGCCCCGGTTGCTCTCGATATAGGGGTCGTCGCCGGGCTTCGCGACGATCGTCGCGGGCCAGCCCTGCGACTCGACGATCGCCTTGATCGTTGCGGGATTTACCGCGTTGATCAGTTCGGCCTGCGCCGGGGTGGCGGAGAAAAACGCTGCAGCGCCCAGGGCAAGGGCAGCGCGAGTGGTGAAAGGTCCCATAGATACTCCCATATCGAAGTCGCGCCTGAAAAGCGCTGTACACCGACCCTTTTTTTGCGGGGTATCACAGGGATAGGGGCGGTCGCCAGCGCCGTTTGTGCTTTTGGTCACGCGGGTTGCGAAATTCATGCCCGCGACGCTTGCGAGGCGCGACTTGCTGGCCTAAAGCGCCCCCCATAAACGGGTGCAGGGCACCCCAATAGATGAACAACAGAACTGCGAGCTCCCATGGTCGATCTGACGCAATATTTGCCGATCCTGATCTTTCTGGTCGTCGCCATCGGCCTGTCGTCCGCCTTCGTCTTCCTGCCGATGGGCGTCGCGCGGCTGACCGGGGCGCACAAGCCCGACCCGGCAAAGCTGACCGAATATGAATGCGGCTTCCCGGCGTTCGAGGATGCGCGCAGCCAGTTCGACGTGCGCTTCTATCTTGTCGCCATCCTCTTCATCATCTTCGACCTCGAAGCCGCCTTCCTCTTTCCCTGGGCGGTGAGTCTGAAGGAAATCGGCTGGGCCGGCTGGGCCACGATGATGATTTTCCTCGCCGAGCTCGCGATCGGCCTTGTGTACGCGTGGAAGAAAGGGGCGTTGGACTGGGAATGAGCAATTCGATCATCCTGCCGCCCGGCCAGATGCCGGTTGCCCCCGGGGCAAACCCCGAGATGATGCCAGTGGCGCCGGGGACAAGCCCCGACGCGGGCTTTTTCGACGACCTCAACAGCGAAGTCGGCGACAAGGGATTCCTCGTCACCTCGACCGAAGACCTGTTCAACTGGGCGCGCACCGGCTCGCTGTGGTGGATGACCTTTGGCCTCGCGTGCTGCGCGGTCGAAATGATCCACGTCAACATGCCGCGCTATGACATGGAGCGTTTCGGCGCCGCACCCCGCGCCAGCCCACGCCAGAGCGACGTGATGATCGTCGCGGGGACGCTGTGCAACAAGATGGCCCCCGCGCTGCGCCGCGTGTACGATCAGATGTCGAACCCGAAATATGTCATCTCGATGGGCAGCTGCGCCAACGGCGGCGGCTATTATCATTACAGCTATTCGGTGGTGCGCGGCTGCGACCGCATCGTGCCCGTCGACATCTATGTTCCCGGCTGCCCGCCGACCGCCGAAGCCCTGCTTTACGGCGTGATGCAGTTGCAGCGGAAGATTCGCCGGACCGGGACGATCGAACGCTGATGGCCAGTCCTGCTCCGCTCGTCGCCCCGCAGCCGGGCCTCGCTGCCGCGCTCAGGAAGCTGCTGGGCAAGGATTTGCTCGTGCACGACTTCGTTGTCGGCGAAGACAGCATCGACGTCGATCGCGATGCCGTTGCCGGCGTGATGATCGCATTGCGCGACAATCTCGACTATCAGCAGCTGATGGAGATCGCCGGGGTCGACTATCCCGACCGCGCCGAGCGCTTCGAGGTCGTCTACCACCTGCTCAGCGTCACGAAGAACCACCGCCTGCGCGTCCGCGTGTCGACCGACGAGGCGACGCCGGTGCCGACGATCGTTCCCGTCTGGCCGAACGCCGGCTGGCTCGAGCGCGAAGTGTTCGATATGTATGGCGTGCTGTTCGCGGGCAACACAGACCTGCGCCGTATCCTGACCGATTACGGGTTCCAGGGGCATCCGCAGCGCAAGGACTTCCCGCTCACCGGCTATATCGAGCTGCGGTACAGCGAAGAAGACAAGCGCGTCGTGTACGAGCCCGTGAAGCTTGCACAGGATTTCCGCAATTTCGACTTCATGTCGCCGTGGGAAGGCGCCGACTATGTGCTGCCGGGCGATGAAAAGGCCGGCGGAACGGGCGAAGGCCCCGGCAAGGGCGCGCCGAGCCCGATGACCGCGCAGCAGGTGAAGGTCGCCGACGACAAGGCCGAAAAGAAAGCGCCGCCGCCGACCCCGAAGACCACTGAAAAGCCGTCTCAGACCGGCGCGGGCGCGAAGGCCAATGTGAAAGCCGCCAAGACGAGCCGCGACGTCGCGAGCGCCAAGGTCGCTACCAAGACGGCCAAAACGCCCGCCACGACCAAGGCAGCAAAGGCGCCGGCAAAGCCGCGCGCACCGCGCAAGCCCAAAACAGGAGGTGACGCATGACCGACTCTCCTCAGGTCAAGCACCACGGCAGCGACATGTTCGAAGGCTATCCGGTCGATACGGCCGATACCGTCGGCGATCAGGTCGTCACCAATTACACGATCAACTTCGGCCCGCAGCACCCCGCGGCGCACGGCGTGCTGCGCATGGTGATGGAGCTCGACGGCGAGATCATCGAGCGCGTCGACCCGCACGTCGGCCTGCTCCACCGCGGCACCGAAAAGCTGATCGAGTACAAGACTTACCTGCAGGCGCTGCCCTATTTCGACCGGCTCGACTATTGCTCGCCGCTCGCGATGGAGCATAGCTATGTGCTCGCGATCGAGAAGCTGCTCGACCTCGAAGTCCCGGCGCGCGCCCAATATATGCGCGTGCTGTTCGCCGAGCTGACGCGCATCTGCAACCATATGCTCAACATCGGGTCGCACGTCATGGACGTCGGCGCGATGACCCCGAACCTCTGGGTGTTCGAGCTGCGCGAGGATTGCCTCAATTTCTTCGAACGCGCGAGCGGCGCGCGTATGCACAGCGCGTACTTCCGTCCGGGCGGGGTGCATCAGGATGTCCCCGAAAAGCTGCTGGTCGACATCGGCGAATGGTGCGAAAAACGCCTGCCGAAGCTGTTCGGCGACGCGATGAGCCTCGTCATCGACAACCGCATCTTCAAGCAGCGCAACGTCGACATCGCGACGGTGAGCAAGGAAGACGCGCTGGCATGGGGTTTCTCGGGCCCGATGATCCGCGGCAGCGGCATCGCATGGGATCTGCGCAAGTCGCAGCCCTATGACGCCTATGCCGCGATGGAATTCGACATTCCCGTCGGCACCCGCGGCGACTGCTACGACCGTTTCATGGTGCGCGTCGAGGAAGTCTATCAGTCGGCGAAGATCATCAAGCAGTGCCTGCGCGACATGCCGACCGGCCCGATCGCGAGCCTCGACCGCAAGGTCGTGCCGCCGAAACGCGGCGAGATGAAGCAGTCGATGGAATCGCTGATCCATCACTTCAAGCTCTATACCGAGGGCTTCCACGTCCCCGCGGGCGAAGTCTACGTCGCGACCGAAAGCCCCAAGGGTGAATTCGGCGTCTATCTGGTCAGCGACGGCAGCAACAAGCCGTACCGCTGCAAGATCCGCCCGACGGCGTTTTCGCACCTGCAGGCGATGGACATGATGGCGAAGGGGCACATGCTCGCAGATACGACCGCGATCATCGGCGCGATCGATGTGGTGTTCGGGGAGTGTGACCGGTGAGGACGCTCAAGCAGACCGAAGGTTGGCTGGCACAAGCTGCGTCAACATTTGTGGTGCTCTTGGTGGCGCAGTGGTTTTTCGATGTTCGCGATCCCGACACCAGCAAGGCGATCGTTTGGGTGATCGGCATCGGCAAGACCGTCGTGATGATCGAGTTGGTGCTATTTGGCGGACGCTGGCTGCAGCTCAAGTATCGAGAACGTAATTCAAATATGGGCGGCAATAATGGCTGACGCACCCCAAATCTCCGACGAAGCCGAAACCCGCGCGCGCTGGGGCGCTTTTGCGTGGACGGCCGAAAATGCCGAGAAGGCGAAGGCGGTCATCGCGCGCTATCCCACGGGGCGCCAGCGCTCGGCGGTGATGCCGTTGCTCGACCTCGCACAGCGGCAGGTCGGCGCCGAGACGCAGACGCAGGGCTGGTTGCCCGTGCCGGTGATCGAATATGTCGCGGCGCAGCTCGATATGCCGTTCATGCGCGCCTATGAGGTCGCGACCTTCTATACCATGTACAATCTCGTTCCCGTCGGCCGCTATCATGTGCAGGTCTGCGGCACGACACCGTGCCTGCTGCGCGGGTCGGACGATGTGATGGCCGCGTGCAAGAACCGCGGGATGACCAAGGGCAAGACCACCCCCGACGGGCTGTTCACGCTGACCGAGGTCGAGTGCATGGGCACCTGCACCAACGCGCCTATGGTCCAGATCAACGACGATAATTACGAAGACCTCGATTTCGACCGCATGGCGGCGATCCTCGACGCGCTTGCCGCGGGCGAGCAGCCGAAGACGGGAACGCAGACCCCGGGCCGCCACACCAGCGAACCCGAGGGCGGCCCGACGACGCTGAAGGAAATGGTCAAGGCCAACCACGACTATCGGAAGGATTGGTAATGGCGGTCTGGATCGCATTGGGCTCCACTTTCATGGGCGTCGCCGTCATTTTTATCGCCGTCTTCGCTGCACGCCAAAACGGCAAAAAGAAGGGTGAGTGAGGCCAGCCATGCTCGCTGACAAAGACCGCATCTTCACCAACATCTACGGTTTCCAGCCGTGGAACCTCAAATCGGCGCAAGCACGCGGCGATTGGGACAATACCAAGGATCTGATGAGCCGCGGCCAGGACGCGATCATCGAGGAGATCAAGGCGTCGGGCCTCCGCGGCCGCGGCGGCGCGGGCTTCCCGACGGGGCTCAAATGGAGCTTCATGCCGAAGGAGCCGCGCGCCGACCGCCCGAGCTTCCTTGTTATCAATGCCGACGAATCCGAACCCGGTTCGTGCAAGGACCGCGAGATCATCCGCCACGATCCGCACAAGCTGATCGAAGGCGCGCTGATTGCGGGCTTCGCGATGCGCGCGCGCGCCGCGTACATCTATATTCGCGGCGAGTTCATCCGCGAGGCGGAGACGCTCTTCGCCGCGGTGCAGGAGGCGTATGACGCCGGCCTGCTCGGCAAGAATGCCGCAAAATCGGGTTATGATTTCGACGTTTTCGTCCACCGCGGCGCCGGCGCCTATATCTGCGGCGAAGAAACCGCGATGATCGAGAGCCTCGAGGGCAAGAAGGGCCAGCCGCGCCTGAAGCCCCCGTTCCCGGCGGGCGCGGGCCTTTATGGCTGCCCGACGACGGTCAACAATGTCGAAAGCATCGCGGTCGTCCCGACGATCCTGCGGCGCGGCGCGCCGTGGTTTTCGAGCTTCGGGCGCGAGAATAACAAGGGCACCAAGCTCTTTCAGATCAGCGGCCATGTGAACACGCCGTGCGTCGTCGAGGAAGAGATGAGCATCCCCTTCCGCGAGCTGATCGACAAGCATTGCGGCGGCATTCGCGGCGGCTGGGACAATCTGCTCGCCGTCATCCCCGGCGGCTCGTCGGTCCCGCTCGTCCCCGCGGCCGAAATCATGGACTGCCCGATGGATTTCGACGGGCTGAAAGCCGTCGGATCGGGTCTCGGCACCGCTGCCGCGATCGTGATGGACAAGTCGACCGACGTCGTCCAGGCGATCAGCCGGATCAGCTATTTCTACAAGCATGAAAGCTGCGGCCAGTGCACCCCGTGCCGCGAGGGCACCGGCTGGATGTGGCGCGTGATGGAGCGGCTGCGCACCGGCGACGCCGACATCAGCGAGATCGACACGTTGTTCGATGTCACAAAGCAGGTCGAAGGCCACACGATCTGCGCGCTCGGCGACGCCGCAGCGTGGCCGATCCAGGGCCTGATCAAGCATTTCCGTCCTGAGCTGGAGCGGCGTATCCGCGACAATGGCGGTGTGCTGGAGGCGGCCGAGTGAAAACGGTGCTTGCCCTCGCATTGGTCGCCGCCGCTCCGCTCGCCGGGGCCGCGATGGCGCATGCCGAGGAAATCAGCGAAGCCAAGGCGCGCAAAATCGGGCGCGACTACGGCAATTGCGTCGTCGGCGAGCGGAGCGGGATTGCTCGCCATTATGTCTTGAATGATGTCCGCGACGGCGAGGCGGTACGCTGGAAGAAGGGCGTCATCGTGCCTTTCTGCCTGAGCATCAACTCACCCATGCCCGCGGTCCAGGCGACTTTTCCTGCCGACCATTATCGCTATGTGCTCGCACAGGCGCTGTTCAGCCGCGACCTCGCCAAATTGCCGGTGCCAACGCTGACCGACGTCGCGCCCTTGTCGCACCGACCGATGCCCGAGCCGCTTGATCCCGCAAAATTGCCTGCGGACGTGAAAAAGGCCGAAGAGGCCAAAATGAGTCTCGCCAACAAGTCGGTCGCCTTTCTCGCCGATATGCTCGGTGAATGTTCGGTGCGCCGCGATCCGGCTGGCGCCAGGGCGCTCCTTGCCGCTCCGATCGGTAGCAGCGAAGAGGATGAGGCCTTCAGGGCCTTTGCTCCGGCGATGTCGCATTGCATTCCCACGGGCAAGCAGGTCCGCCTGAACCGAACCGTCACCAAGGGATCGATCGCAGTCAATTATTACCGCCTTTCGGCGGCTGCGGGCCTGTTGCCCGCCAATCTGATGCCAAAGGCCGGTGAGGAGCCGGAACTCCGCGCGGACTTGCCGATCATCCAAGACACACAAAACGGGGCAGCGAAGTAATGCCTAAAGTAACCGTAGATGGCGTAGAACTCGACGTCCCGCAGGGCGCGACCGTGCTGCAGGCGTGTGAGCTGGCGGGGAAGGAAATCCCGCGTTTCTGCTATCATGAGCGCCTGAGCATCGCCGGCAACTGCCGCATGTGCCTCGTCGAAGTGTCGCCGGGACCGCCGAAGCCGCAGGCGTCGTGCGCGCTGCCGACCGCCGAGGGGCAGGTGATCAAGACCGACAGCCCGATGGTCAAGAAGGCGCGCGAAGGGGTGATGGAGTTCCTGCTCATCAACCACCCGCTCGACTGCCCGATCTGCGACCAGGGCGGCGAATGCGATTTGCAGGACCAGTCGGTCGCCTATGGCCGCGGCGCGACGCGCTATGACGAGAATAAGCGCGCGGTCACCGAGAAATATATGGGTCCCATCGTCAAGACGGTGATGACCCGCTGCATCCAGTGCACGCGCTGCGTCCGCTTTGCGGAGGAAGTCGCGGGCGTGGAAGATGTCGGCGCGATCTATCGCGGCGAGAATATGCAGATCACGTCCTACCTCGAACGCGCGGTAGGCAGCGAGCTTTCGGGCAATATCGTCGACCTCTGCCCGGTCGGTGCGCTGACCAGCAAGCCCTATGCGTTCGAAGCGCGCCCGTGGGAGCTCAGCAAGACGCTCGGCATCGACATGATGGACGCGGTCGGCACCAATGTGCGTATCGACGCGCGCGGGCGCCAGGTGCTGCGCGTGCTGCCGCGCGTCAACGACGATGTGAACGAGGAATGGGCGAGCGACAAGACGCGCCACCATGTCGATGGCTTGGTGCGCCGCCGTCTCGATCAGCCCTATGTCCGCGTGAATGGCGCGCTTCAGCCGGCAAGCTGGAACGAGGCTTTCGCCGCCATCGCGGCGGTCAAGGCCGGCTCGTCGGTCGCGGCAATCGCGGGCGACATGTCGGATTGCGAGACGATGTTCGCCGCGAAAGCGCTCGTGAACGCGCTCGGCTCGACCCTGCTCGAAGGACGCCAGACCGGGCTCGACTATGACGTCACCAGCCTGTCGGCGGTGAATTTCAACACCGGCATCGCCGAGGCCGAAAACGCCGACGTGATCCTGCTGATCGGCACGAATCTGCGCTGGGAAGCACCGCTCATCAACACGCGGCTGCGCAAGGCGGTGTGGAAGAAGGGCGCGAAGGTCTTCGCGATCGGTCCCGAGAAGGACCAGACCTACAAGACCGCATGGCTTGGCGACGACGCCTCGCTCGTCGCGAAACTGCCCGCGGCGGCGCTCGACGCGCTCAAGGGCGCCGAACGCCCGCTGATCATCGTCGGCGGCGGCGGCCTCGCGGTCCCCGGCGTTCACGGCGCGGCGCTCGCGCTCGCCAAGTCGGTGAACGCGGTCAAGGATGGCTGGAACGGTTTTTCGGTCGTCCATATGGCGGCGAGCCGCATGGGTGGGCTGATGCTCGGCTATGCGCAGCCCGGCGGGATCAAGGATGTAGTCGCGGCCAAGCCCAAGCTCGCCTTCTTCCTCGGCGCCGACGAGGTCGATTTCACCGCCTTCGACAAGACGCTGAAGGTCTATGTCGGCCATCATGGCGACAAGGGCGCGCACGCCGCCGACGTGATCCTGCCCGCGGCCGCGTGGCCCGAGAAGGATTTCACCACGGTCAACACCGAAGGCCGCGTCCAGCGCAGCGAAAAAGCCGTGTTCGCACCGGGTGACGCGCGCGAGGACTGGAGCATTTTCCGGGCTTTGGCCGATGCGCTCGGCGTGTCGGTCGGCTTTGACAGTTTCGCGCAGTGCCGCGCGGCGATGGCTGCGGCGGTGCCTGCGCTTGGGGTTGAGGGCCTCGCCGACTACGGCTGGTCAGTGCCGAAGCTCGCCGCCAAGCCCGAAGCGCGCGCGATCCCGTCGCCGATCAAGGATTTCTACCTCACCAACGCCATCTGCCGCGCGTCTCCGACGATGCAGCGCTGCTCGGAAGAGCTGGTCCATGGCGTCGATTTTGCGGAGGCCGCGGAATGACCCCGGTGCATGCGATTGCCAGCATCTTGCTGGTCGGGATGGGCTATTCGGTCTGGCGCGGGTTCAACCCGCGCAAGTCGGAAAGGCCCGGCCCGCATAACGGCTGGCGCAACCAGGACGGGACCCGGAAATGACCGAGACCTTCATCTCCTGGGGCATGGACCCGAATTGGGCGTGGGGCGTCGCGACGATTGTCGGCATCCTGCTCATCGCGCTGCCGCTGATGCTCAGCGTCGCGATGATCATCTATGCCGACCGCAAGATCTGGGCGGCGATCGCGTTGCGCCGCGGGCCGAACGTCGTTGGTCCCTTCGGCCTGCTGCAAAGCTTCGCCGACGGCCTCAAGGTGTTCCTGCAGGAAACGATCATCCCGTCGGGCGCGAACCGCGGCTTGTTCCTGATCGCACCGATCATCACCTTCACCGTCGCGCTGATGGCGTGGGCGGTGATCCCGTTCAATTCGGGCGCGGTGCTTGCCGACATCAACGTCGGGCTGCTCTACATCCTCGCGATTTCTTCGCTTGGCGTGTACGGCGTGATCCTGTCGGGCTGGGCGTCGAACTCGAAATATCCCTTCTTTTCGGCGATGCGCGCCTCGGCGCAGATGATCAGCTATGAAGTCTCGATCGGGTTCATCCTGATCGGTGTCGTGCTCTTCGCCGACAGCTTCAACCTCAATGAGATCGTCAAGGCGCAGCAGGGCCACGGGCTTGGGCTGGTCAACGCCTTCGGCTTCAACCTGCTGCTCTTCCCGCTCGCGGTTATGTTCCTGATCTCGTCGCTCGCCGAAACTGCGCGCGCGCCGTTCGACCTGACCGAGGCGGAAAGCGAACTCGTCGCGGGGTACCAGACCGAATATTCGTCGATGAGCTTCGCGCTCTTCTGGCTCGGCGAATATGCCAACGTCCTCCTGATGTGCACGCTCAACGCGGTGCTGTTCTGGGGCGGCTGGCTGCCGCCGCTCAATGTCGACCTGATCCCGTGGTTCGACATTCCGGGCTGGGTCTGGCTGTTCGGCAAGATCCTGTTCTTCTTCTTCGTCTTCAGCTGGGTGAAGGCGACCGTCCCGCGCTACCGCTACGACCAGCTGATGCGTCTCGGTTGGAAAGTCTTCCTGCCGATCTCGCTTCTCTGGATCTTCCTGATCTCCGGCTATCTGATGCTGACGAGGTACTCATGACCACCATCGCCCATCTCGTCAAAAGCTTCACGCTTTGGGAATTCGTCAAAGCCCATTGGCTGACGCTCAAATATTTCTTCAAGCCGAAGGCGACGATCAACTATCCGTTCGAGAAGAACCCGCTGTCGCCGCGTTTCCGCGGGGAGCATGTGCTGCGCCGTTATCCGAACGGCGAGGAACGCTGCATCGCGTGCAAGCTGTGCGAAGCGGTGTGCCCGGCGCAGGCGATCACGATCGAGGCCGAACCGCGCGAAGACGGCTCGCGCCGCACAACGCGTTACGACATCGACATGACCAAGTGCATCTACTGCGGCTTCTGTCAGGAAGCGTGCCCGGTCGACGCGGTGGTCGAGGGGCCGAACTTCGAATTCGCGACCGAAACGCGCGAGGAACTGCTCTATGACAAGGCCAAGCTGCTCGCCAATGGCGACAAATGGGAACGCGCGATCGCGGCGAATCTTGCCGCCGACGCGCCCTATCGGTAAGGGCGCGCGCACATGATCCAACTCATCGCCTTTTACCTGTTCGCGACGATCGTCATCGCCTCTGCGGCCATGGTGATTTTCGCGCGCAACCCGGTCCATAGCGTGATGTGGCTGATCCTCGCCTTCTTCAACGCGGCGGGGCTGATGCTGCTCGCGGGCGCCGAGTTCATCGCGATGCTGCTCGTCATCGTCTATGTCGGTGCGGTCGCGGTGCTGTTCCTGTTCGTCGTGATGATGCTCGACATCGATTTCGCCGAGCTGCGCGCGGGTTTCGTGCGCTATCTGCCGCTCGGCGCGCTGGTCGCGATCATCCTGGCCGCCGAGCTGATCTTCGCGGTCGGCGCATGGAGCGCGGGCGGGGTCGATCTCGCGGCGCGCGCCGCGCCGGCGGTCACCGACAAGAGCAATATCCAGCAAATCGGCGAGCTTCTCTACACGCGCTACATCTTTCTGTTCGAGGCGGCGGGCATCGTCCTGCTCGTCGCGATGATCGGCGCGATCGTGCTGACGCATCGTAAAAGGGGCGGCGTCCGCACCCAGAATATCTCGTTGCAGAACCAGCGCCGTCCGCAGGATGCGACGCGGCTGGTCGATCCGGGCGTCGGGCAGGGGATGGAATTGTGATTTCGGTCGGCCATTATCTCGCCGTTTCGGCGGTGCTGTTCACGCTCGGCGTGCTCGGCATCTTCATCAACCGCAAGAATATCATCGTCATCCTGATGGCGATCGAGCTGATCCTACTCGCGGTGAACATCAACCTCGTCGCGTTCAGCGCCGCGCTGAACGACCTTGTCGGGCAGGTCTTCGCGATGTTCGTGCTGACGGTCGCTGCGGGCGAAGCCGCGATCGGCCTCGCCATTCTCGTCATTTACTTCCGCGGCCGCGGCACGATTGCCGTCGACGATGCCAACCGGATGAAGGGGTAAGCCGGTGATCCAGGCGATCGTTTTCCTGCCGCTGCTCGCGGCACTTGTCGCAGGGCTCGGCCAGCGGGCCATCGGCCCCTTCGCGTCGAAAATCATCACGACGGGCGCGCTTTTTCTAAGCTGCGCCCTGAGCTGGCCGATCTTCCTGTCCTTCGTGATGGGAACCGGCGAAGCCGGTGTGACGCCGGTGCTGCACTGGGTGTCGTCGGGTGCGCTCCAGTTCAACTGGGAGCTGCGCGTCGACGCGCTGACCGCGGTGATGCTCGTCGTCATCACGACCGTCTCGGCGCTCGTCCACCTCTATAGCTGGGGCTATATGGAGGAGGATCCGGACCAGCCGCGTTTCTTCGCTTACCTCTCGCTCTTCACCTTCGCGATGCTGATGCTCGTGACCGCGAACAACCTCGTCCAGATGTTCTTCGGCTGGGAGGGCGTCGGCCTCGCGTCGTATCTGCTCATCGGTTTCTGGTACAAGAAGCCGAGCGCCAACGCCGCGGCGATCAAGGCGTTCGTCGTCAACCGCGTCGGCGATCTGGGTTTCATGCTCGGCATCTTCGGCACCTTCCTCGTGTTCGGCACGGTGTCGATCCCCGACATCCTCGCCGCCGCGCCGGGCATGGCGGGCAGCAGCATCACCTTCATGGGGATGCGCCTCGACACGATGACGATTCTCTGCCTGCTGCTGTTCATCGGCGCGATGGGCAAGTCGGCGCAGCTTGGCCTGCACACCTGGCTTCCCGACGCGATGGAAGGCCCGACCCCGGTGTCGGCGCTGATCCACGCCGCAACGATGGTCACCGCGGGCGTGTTCATGGTGTGCCGCCTGTCGCCGATGTTCGAAACCGCGCCGATTGCGTTGGGCGTCGTCACCTTCGTCGGCGCCGCGACCTGCTTCTTCGCCGCGACGGTCGGCACGACGCAGTGGGACATCAAGCGCGTCATCGCCTATTCGACCTGTAGCCAGCTCGGCTATATGTTCTTCGCCGCGGGCGTCGGCGCCTATGGCGCGGCGATGTTCCACCTGTTCACGCACGCCTTCTTCAAGGCGTTGCTGTTCCTTGGCGCCGGTTCGGTGATCCATTCGATGCACCACGAACAGGACATGCGCTATTATGGCGATCTCCGTAAGCATATCCCGATCACCTATTGGGCAATGATGGCGGGCACGCTGGCGATCACCGGCGTCGGCATCGCGGGCGTTGCGGGCTTTGCCGGCTTCCATTCGAAGGACGGCATCCTCGAGGCGGCGTTCGCAGCCGGTGGCGGCGGGCAAGTCGCCTTCTGGGTCGGCATTTTCGCCGCGCTGCTGACAAGCTTCTATTCGTGGCGCCTGATCTTCCTGACCTTCTATGGCAAGCCGCGCTGGGCCGCGAGCGAGCATATCCAGCACGCGGTGCACGGCGATCATCATGCGCATCCGTCGGACGAGCATGCCGGCCACGACGTGCACCATGCGCACGCCGCCGACGCGCACGAGGGCACGGCGGGGTATCACCCGCACGAAAGCCCGGTCTCGATGCTGATCCCGCTGATCCTGCTGTCGGTCGGCGCGGTGTTCGCGGGCTTCTTCTTCGCGCACCCGTTCATCTATCCCGAAGAAGGCATGGCCTTCTGGGGCACCAGCATCGCGTTCGACGAGCATCTGATGCACGCCGCGCATGAAGTGCCGCTGTGGGTGAAATGGACGCCGTTCACGGTGATGGCGATCGGCCTGTTCCTCGCGTGGAACAGCTATATCCGCAACACCACGCTGCCGGCGCGCTTCGTGGCGCAGTTCAAGCTGCTCCACCAGTTCCTCTACAACAAATGGTATTTCGACGAGCTCTACAACATCCTCTTCGTGAAGCCCGCCTTCGCGATCGGCCGCTTCTTCTGGAAGCGCGGGGATGAAGGCACCATCGACCGCTTCGGTCCCGATGGC
>NZ_JAKFEM010000001.1:0-32338 GCF_036675685.1 Sphingopyxis sp. | reverse complement strand
TTTTTAGGGTCGACATTATCACCATAAGCCATTCAGGGACGACGCTCCTTGCTAGATCATCCTGACACCAATTCCCTGCCGACGGGTTCGGTTGCCAAATGCCCGGATGATTTCCGATGCGTTCCACAGACCCGGCGGCGCTGCGTTCGGCTTATTATGTTTTTGCCGGACGCTTCGCGGCCCGTCCTATCGCGGTGGCGGCAAGTTCGCAAACCCTTTATCAGCGGTTAATGTGCCCTGTCCCATGATGGGGTTTTGCACACCGCCACCGGTGTCAACAATGATGGAAAGAAGATTGACCATGCGCCTCCCCACCCCGGCCGCCATCGCCGGACTTTTGATCCTAAGCGTTGGAATTCCCAGCGTTTCGGCGATGCAGGCGGCGGCGCCCGCCGCCGCCGCCAGCCCCTTCAGCTACGCCGACGTCGCCGACCTGGCGACCGCCGCGCCGATGGCGCTTCACGCGCGTATATATAAGGCAACGGCACTCAAGCCCGATCGCGCGCCGGGAGTCGCGGCGGGTCATGCGCGATTCTATGTCGAGGCCGATGTGGTCAGCCTGATTCGCGGATCGGGGCCGCTCGCGGCGCGAATCTCCTATCTCGTCGACCTGCCGCTGGACGCGAAGGGCAAACCGCCGAAGCTCAAGAAGAAGCAGCCGGTCCTGCTCTTTGCCCGCCCCGTCGCGGGCGCGGCGGCGGGCAGCAGCAGCACCGGCAGCGTCCGGCTCATCGCCCCCGACGCCCAGCTGCCGTGGGACCCGGCGACCGAGGCGCAATTGCGCGCGGTCCTGACCGAACTCGTCAAGCCCGGCGCGCCGCCCGCGATCACCGGCATCGCCAATGGTTTCCACGTCCCCGGCACGCTGCCGGGCGAAGGCGAGACGCAGCTGTTCCTCGACACGCGGACGGGCGAGCCCGTGTCGTTGAGCATCCTGACCGCCGCCGACGGGTCGCGGCGCTGGGCCGCAGCGTTCGGCGAGATCGTCGACGGATCGGCCGCGGTGCCGCAGCGGGGTACATTGGCGTGGTACCGGCTCGCGTGCGGCCTGCCCCGCCAGCTCCCGCTCAACAAGTTGGCGGGGACCGCGCCCGAGGATCGCCGCAAGGCGGCGTCGGATTATGGCGTCGTGCTCGGTGCGCTCGGCGAATGCACGCGCACGCGCAAGCCGCCGGTCGCGGGGTAAAGATTTGCTTCGGCGCGCCTAAGCCGCACCGGGCTTGTTTCCGCCGTAAAAGCCGATAGGGCGCTCGCAACGGTGGGGCGAGGCTCCGCGCATTCTACGGAGTCCCCGCATGTCGCCTCATCCCGCCCCGAACGCCCCCCGGCCGCCGCTGCGCGTCGCGCTCGCCGGAATTGGCGTCGTCGGCGGCGGAGTCGTGCGGCTGCTCGAGACGAACCGCGACCTGATCGCGCGCCGCGCCGGACGCGCGATCGAGATCGTCGCGGTGTCGGCGCGCGACCGGCACAAGGACCGCGGCATCGACCTGTCGCCCTATCGCTGGGAAGACGATATGGACGCGCTGGTCGCGGCCGCAGATGTCGATGTCGTCGTCGAGATGATCGGCGGCGCCGACGGATCGGCGCTGACGCTGGCGCGCCACACGCTCGGCGCGGGCAAGGCGCTGGTCACCGCGAACAAGGCGATGATCGCGCATCACGGGCTCGACCTCGCGCGGCTTGCCGAGGAAAAGGACACGCCGCTGAAATATGAAGCCGCGGTCGCGGGCGGCATTCCCGTCATCAAGGCGATCCGCGAGGGCGCGTCGGCAAACGAGATCGCGCGCGTCTATGGCATCCTCAACGGCACCTGCAATTATATCCTGACGCGGATGGAGCGCGACGGCGCGAGCTTCGCCGACGCGCTCGCCGCGGCGCAGGCCGAGGGCTATGCCGAGGCCGATCCGACCTTCGACGTCGACGGCATCGACGCCGCGCATAAATTGTCGATCCTCGCCGCGCTCTGCTTCGGGACGCGGCTCGACATCGAAGCGGTGACCGCGAACGGCATCCGGAACCTGATCGCCGCCGACATCCGCGAGGCCGAAGCGCTCGGCCACCGCGTCCGCCTGATCGGCATGGCCGAGCGCGACGGCGCCAAAAACGGCGGCGCGCTGTACCAGCATGTCCAGCCGTGCCTCGTCCCCGCCGACCATCCGCTCGCCTATGTGCCCGGCGCGCTCAACGCCGTGGTCGCCGAGGGCAATTTCGTCGGCCGCCTGTTCTTCGAGGGCGCGGGCGCGGGCGCGGGGCCGACGGCGTCGGCGATCGTCGCCGACATCATCGACATCGCGCGCGACGAATATGGCCCCGCCTTTGCGATGCCGGTCGACGCGCTCGACCAGGCGCCCAAGGCCGACGCGGGCGCGCGCATCGGCAAACATTATGTCCGCCTGATCGTCGAGGACCGCATCGGCGTGCTCGCCGAGATCGCCACGGCCATGCGCGATGCCGGCGTCTCGATCGAAAGCTTCATCCAGCGTGGCACCGATGAGGAGGATGGCGTCGTCATCGTGCTCGTCACCCACGAGGGCCCGGCGAGCGCGCTCCATGCCGCGCTCGCGATCCTCGCGGCGTCGGACCATGTTATCGGCGCGCCGATGCACATGCCGATCCTGGCGCTCTAGCGCTCGGGCTCGGGCGGCGGCGTTCCTGTTTCGGGGTCGGTCGCGCGCTTCGCCATTTCATAGAGCGCGTTATATTCGGGACCGGGCTTGTACCGCCCGCCGAGCGACATCCAGTTGTGCGGCAATTTGTCGAGCGGAGTCGGGTTGAGGGTTGGCGCGGGCGGGATACTGTCCTTGGTCGACCGGCCCACCCCCGCGATCGCGCGCAATTCGGGTGACAGGCGGTGGCGTTCGGTGTCCGTCCCGCACACGTTGATCGAGCCGTCGTCGGCGGGTTTGCAACGCCGGATCGGGTCGACCATTTCCTTTGCCTTCGCCGCCGCCTCGTCGGCTTTGGACCTGGGCGGTGGGGGCGCCGGGGGGCCGACCATCTGCGCGATCGCGGACGGCGCCGTCATGCCAATGACACAGGCCGTCGCGACAGCGGCTCCGAATCGGGCGAAGCATCCTCGACAAGCGGTGCGGCGGGCCATATGGCGCCCACCATGCCCGACCGGGGCGCCAAGGCAAGACCAAAGACGGAGAGCAGCAGACATGACCGATACCGGCAGCAACCTCGACCGGGTGCTCGTGCTCGAAATGGTGCGCGTCACCGAAGCCGCGGCGATCGCCGCGGCGAAGCTGATCGGCCGGGGCGACGAAAAAGCCGCCGATGCCGCCGCGGTCGAGGCGATGCGCACCGCGTTCAACACGCTCTATATGGACGGCACCATCGTCATCGGCGAAGGCGAACGCGACGAGGCGCCGATGCTCTATATCGGCGAGAAGGTCGGCAGCGCGCCGGGCAAGGGTCCGAAGATCGACATCGCGGTCGATCCGCTCGAAGGCACGACGATCACCGCCAAGGCCGGCCCCAATGCGCTCGCCGTGCTTGCGATCGCCGAGGAAGGCTGCCTGCTCAACGCCCCCGACGTCTATATGGACAAGCTCGCGGTCGGCGCCGGCTATTCGCCGGACATCGTAAATTTCGGCAACAGCGTGCGCGAGAATGTCGAGGCGGTGGCGCGCGAAAAGGGCTGCGCGCCCGAAGAGATCATCGTCTGCGTCCTCGACCGTCCGCGCCACGAGGCGACGATCGCCGAGCTGCGAGCGATCGGCTGCGGCGTCGCGCTGATCCCCGACGGCGACGTCGCCGGCGTGATCGCGACGACCAACCCCGACACCAACATCGACATCTATATGGGCAGCGGCGGCGCGCCCGAGGGTGTGCTCGCCGCGGCAGCGCTGCGCTGCGTCGGCGGCCAGTTCAAGGGTCGCCTGCTCTTCCGCAACGACGACGAGCGGCTGCGCGCGAAGAAATGGGGGATCGAGGATCTCGACCGCGTTTACGACCTCGAGGACCTCGCCAAGGGCGACGTGATCTTCGCCGCGACCGGCGTCACCGACGGATCGCTGCTGCGCGGCGTCAAGCGCCGCCGCGACGGGGTGATGACCACCGAGACGGTGGTGATGCGCGCCTCGTCGGGGACGGTGCGCTGGGTCAAGGGCGAGCATCGCTCGCACTAAGATGCGCGCCGAGTTGCGTGTATGATTTCGCGGGAATGACGAGATTTAGGGAGCGTCTGCTCACCACCCTTGAGCGGACATTTCCTTCGCCGTCATCCCGGACTTGATCCGGGACCCATCCACGCGCCGTCTTTTGGACCCCGGATCAAGTCCGGGGTGACGAAGATTGTATAGATCATCCGGCGCTTGACCCTGACATCCTGACTGTATTATTATTACAATACAGTCAGGATGGTGAATGGCGCGCTCCTCAAAAGATTCCCGCCGCGAGTCCTTCGGCCAGCGCCGCACCCAGATCGCGCGCTTCGGCGAGGCGGCCCGCGGCAATCGTCTTGGGCGCGAGGATCGCTTCGGGCGTCTGCGCGTCGGTGTTGACGATGATGTGATCCGCCACCCGTTTGAGCCGCCAGCCCGTGGCGATGCGGTCGAGTTGGCGTTGGGCGTTCTCACCGTCGGAGCCGGCGCAGATGATCGTCGCATAGGGGCGGCCCTCGAGTTTCCCGAGGCAGGGATAATAGCTGCGGTCGAACATCTCCTTCATCGCGCCCGACAGCGCGGCGAGATTTTCGGGGCCGACGAAGAGATAGCCGCCCGCCGCAAGCAACAGGTCGGGCGTGACGTCCTCCACCGCGACAAGCCGCGCCGCCGTACCGCCACCTTCGGCCGCAGCCTTGGCGAGCGCTTTGCTGCCGCCGGTGCGGCTGTGCCAGACGATGAGGAGGTGCGGCGCGTCGGTCATGGGCCGATGCTTGCCAAGCGCCGGACCGCGGCGCAAGCTGCCCCGAAAATGAGGGGGAGAATATGATGCGCCGATTGACCTTGCTGCTGCTTGCCGGCGCCCTGCCGATCACCGCCATGGCGCAGGACGCCGCGAGCGAAGCGACGCGCACCGCGCAGGCCGAGCTGGCGAAGCGCCTGCCGCTCGACGACCCGCGCGACATGGCCAATGCGACGCGCGGCAAGATCGCCGAGATTGAGGGTGCCGTGATCACCGGCAAGGATGGCCGGGTCGTGTGGGACCGGCGCCCCTATGCCTTTCTCGCTGCCGAGAAGGCGCCCGACACCGTCAATCCGTCGCTTTGGCGGCAGGCGCGGCTGAACGCGGTGCACGGGCTGTTCGAAGTGGCTCCGGGTAAGATCTGGCAGCTGCGCGGTTACGATATTTCGGTGATGACGATCATTCGCGGTAAGTCTGGCTGGATCGTCGTCGACCCCTTGCTGTCCGAAGAGGCCGCGGCGGCGGGGTGGAAGCTGTTCGCCGACACGGTCGAGGCGAAGTCGGGCAAGCTGCCGATCAAGGCGGTGATCTTTTCGCACAGCCACAGCGACCATTTCGGCGGCGTCGGCGGCATCGCGACCCCCGAGCAGGTCAAGGAGGGCAAGATCCGCATCATCGCGCCGCACGGCTTTTCGGAGGAAGCGACCTCCGAAAATGTCCTTGCCGGCACCGCGATGGGACGGCGCGCGCTTTATATGTTCGGGTCGATCCTCGCCCCCGGACCCGCGGGGCAGGTCGATACGGGACTGGGGCCGAAGCTGTCGTCGGGCACGATCGGCTATATGGAGCCGACCGAGAGTGTCGCTGCGACCGGCGGCACATTGACGATCGACGGGCTGGCGTTCGACTTCCTCGACGCGGGCGGGACCGAGGCGCCGTCGGAGTTCGTCTTTTACATCCCCGCGTACAAGGCGCTGCACACGACCGAGGTCGTCACCCACACGCTGCACAATGTGCTGACGCTGCGCGGCGCGCAGGTGCGCGATGCGCTGCACTGGTCGAAGGTGATCGACGCCGCGCTGGTCCGCTGGGGCGGCAAGGCCGAGGTCGCGCTCGCGTCGCATCACTGGCCGACGTGGGGCGCGGGCGAGGTAAGCGCGCTGCTGACCAGCCAGCGCGACGCCTATCGTTATGTCCATGACCGCACGCTGTTTCTCGCCAACCGCGGCGCGACGCTGCACGAGCTTGCCGACCTGACCGCCGAGGCGCCGGTGCAGGGACAGGATTTCTCGACGCGCAACTATTATGGCACGCTCAATCACGACATGAAGGCGGTCTATCAGCGCTATTTTGGCTGGTGGGACGGCAATCCGGCGAACTTCAACCCGCTGCCCCCGGAACAGTCGGCGCCCAAATATGTCGCGCTCGCGGGCGGCGCCGACAAGCTGCTCGCGGCAGGGCGAGAGGCGATCAAGGCGGGCGATTATCGGTGGGCGGCCGAGCTTTTAAACAAGCTGGTCTTTGCCCAGCCCGACAACAAGGCGGCGCGCGCGGCGCTCGCGTCGGCCTATGACCAGATGGGCTATCAGGCCGAATCGGGGGCGTGGCGGAACTATTATCTCGCCGGTGCGGCAAGCCTGCGCGGCAATGCGGTGCAGGGCACATCGGCGGGCGGACAGAGCCGCAGCTTCGTGAGCGCAATCCCGACCGCGGTGTTTTTCGACGCGCTCGCGACGCGCTTCGACGCGGCCAGGGGCGGCGGCTTGAAAGGCACCTTCCAGTTCGTGCTGCCCGACAGCAAGGAGACGGTGGCGGTCGTCGTCGGCGGCGGGGTCGAGGTGCCGCGCTATGGCATGACCGACCCCGCGCCGACCGCGACGATCACCATCGACCGCAAGACGCTCGACGATGTGATGCTCGGGCAGGCACAGTTCCCCGCGCTGCTGCAATCGGGCGCGATCCGGATCGACGGCGACCGCACGGCGTTCCTGTCGTGGTTCGCGCTCCACCCGCCCGCCGACCCGCGCTTCAATGTGGTTGTGCCTTGATGCCCCGAACGACTAACGGAGGAACATGACCGACACCTCGACCGCGCATCCGACCAATCCTTTCGATCCCGATGCGCTCAATGCCGCCGAGGGGCTCGACCCCGTCGACCCGGCCTATGTCCATGTGTTGCGCGCGACGACGGCGCTGAACCTGATCCCGCTCGCGATCGGCGCGAGCGTCTTCGACTATCTGCTGATCCGGCATATCGAGGGGCCTTATGGCCTGATCACTGCGCTCGCGTGGCTGTTCGCGGTCATCGTGATCATCAGCTTTCCGTCGCGGCGCGTGTCGCGTTGGGGGTATAAGATCGGCGAGGGCCAGTTGCGCGTCGCGCGCGGCTGGCTGTTCCGCACCGACACGATCGTCCCCTTTGTGCGCGTCCAGCATATCGATGTCGGGCAGGGGCCGGTCGAACGCTGGTTCGGGCTCTCGCACCTGATCGTCCATACGTCGGGCACGCACAACAGCACGGTAACGCTCCCCGGCCTCCACGCCGACCTCGCCGCCGCGATGCGCGAGACGATCCGCCGGCATATCCAGACGGACTTTGCATGACGGGCGAAGCCGCCATTATTGCCGAACAGGTTACGGGCGACCAGGCGCATTGGCAGCGGCTGCATCCCGCGACGCTGGCGCTCGCGATCGTCGCGCTCGGGCCCAAGTCGCTCAACTTCCTGCCCGCGGTTGCGGCGCTCGGCTTCACCGGCAACTGGGTCTATATCGTCCCCGCAATCCTCGCCTTTCTGCTCATCTCGCTGCTCGCCGCGTGGTTCCAGTGGCTGCGCTTCCGCTTTGCCGTCGGCGACGACGAGGTGGTGATCGAAAGCGGCGTGCTGTCGCGCCAGCACCGCACCATCCCCTTCGACCGCATCCAGGACGTCAGCATCGAACAGGGGCTGGTGTCGCGCGCGCTCGGGATCGCGAAGGTCGGGTTCGAGACTGGCGCGGGCGGCAAGGAAAATGACGCCGCGCTCAACGCCATCGCGCTGGATGCCGCGCAGGCGCTGCGCACGACGATCCGCGCGCATCGCAGCGGCGACGCGGCGTCGCCGATCGCTGCCGACACGCCCGAAGCCGCGCCCGTCGCCGAAGACCGGCTGCTCTTTGCGATGACGCCGCGCCAGCTGCTGGTCGCGGGGCTGTTCAACTTCTCGCTCGCCGCGCTCGCCGTAGTCGGCGCGGGCATGCAGTTTTTCGACGGGCTGCTGCCGTTCGATTTCAACGTCTTCAACCCGATGGACTGGATCGACATTGCCGAAGATTATGGCCTCGACCAATGGCTGCTCGCGCATCGCTGGATCGCGGGGGTCGGTGCCGCCATCTCGCTGCTCTTCATCGGTTTCGCGAGCGGGGTCGCGACGATGTTTTTCGCCAACTGGGATTTCCGCCTGACCCGCGAGCCGCGCACGCTGCGCCGCACCCGCGGCCTCACGACGCGCACCGACGTCGCGGTGCCGGTGCGCCGCGTGCAGGCGGCGATCGTCGTCACCGGCTGGTTCCGCAAACGCTTTGGCTGGCACGAGCTGCGTCTGCAAAGCCTCGCGAGCGACGGCGAGAAGGAGCGCGATCATCAGGTCGTCCCCTTTGCGAAGCTGTCGGCGATCGACGCCGTACTCGCCGAAGTCACGATCCTGCGCCCCGACGCCGGCCAACCATGGCAGCGCAGCCACCGCATCATCGCGCTCGGCGGGCTGATCGGCGCGACGTGCGCGACGATCGGCGGACTTGTCGCGGTCTCGCTGGGGCAGGCCTTCGGCTGGATCGGTCCGGTCGCGGGCGTGCTGATCGGCGCCGGATCGCTGTTCGGCGCGCGCTTCCACCGCTGGACCGACCTGGGCGAACAGGTCGCGATCCGCCGCGGATGGTGGAAACCGAAGATGACGCTGCTGCCGCATGCGTCGGTGCAGAGCGTCGACCTCAAGACCGACTTCATCCTCCGCCCGCTGGGCCTCGCGACTTTGGTGTTCGGCGTCCCCGGCGGCGGCGCGCTCGCGAGCCACGAGATCCCTGCGATCCCGATCGAAACCGCACATGATTTGCGCGACCGCATCCTTGCCGCGCGAGGGCGGCGATGAGCGGCGCGGCGCTTGGCATCACCCGCTCGATTATGGGCCAGCCGTGGCATTGGCGGCGCGCGAGCGCCGACATGGGCGCCGAGAATCTGGCGCCCGACGACCTCGTCACGCAGTTGCTGCTCGCGCGCGGGGTGACGCGCGACGACCTTGATCGCCAGCGCACGCCGACCTTGCGCGGCTTCATGCCCGACCCGTCGCTGTTCCGCGATATGGACGCCGCCGCCGCGCGGCTCGCCGATGCGGTCGAGCGCAAGGAGGCGGTGACGATCTTCGGCGACTATGACGTCGATGGCGCGACCTCGGCCGCCTTGCTCGTGCGACTGCTGCGCGGGCTCGGGCTGCCCGCGGGCGCCTATATCCCCGACCGGTTGATGGAAGGCTATGGCCCCTCGGGCGCCGCGCTGGTCAAGATCGGCGAGGCGGGGTCGAAGCTCGTCGTCACCGTCGATTGCGGGGCGCAGGCGTTCGAGGCGATCGCCGAGGCCAAGGCGGCGGGAGTCGAGGTGATCGTCGTCGACCATCACCAGTGCGCGACGACGCTGCCCGCAGCCTTTGCGCTGGTGAACCCCAACCGGCTCGACGAAGTTCCCGACGCCGCGGTGCACGGCAATCTCGCCGCGGTGGGCGTCGCCTTCCTGCTCGGTGCGGCGCTGCTCCGCACCTTGCGCGCCCGGGGCTTTTTCGCGACGCGCGACGAACCCGCGCTGATCGACCTGCTCGACCTCGTCGCATTGGGCACCGTCGCCGATGTCGCGCGGCTCACCGGCTTCAACCGCGCGCTGGTGACGCAGGGGCTGAAGGTGATGGCGCGGCGCGGCAACACCGGCATCGCGGCGCTGATGGACGCCGCGCGGCTGACCAAGCCGCCGACCGCGAGCGACATGGGCTTTGCGCTCGGCCCGCGCATCAACGCCGGCGGACGCGTCGGCAAGTCCGACCTCGGCGTGCGGCTGCTCACGACATCGGACCCGCACGAAGCGGCCGAAATCGCGCAGGAGCTTAACCGCCTCAACGAGGAGCGGCGGGCGATCGAGGCCGGTGTGCTCGACGAGGCGATTGCGGCGAGCGCCGCGTGCGGAAACACCCCCGTCGCGATCGTCGCCGGACAGGGCTGGCACCCCGGGGTCATCGGCATCGTTGCCGGGCGCCTGAAAGAACGCCTCCACCGCCCCGCGATCGTCATCGCGGTGGGCGAGGATGGTGTCGGCAAGGGATCGGGCCGCTCGATCAGCGGCGTCGACCTCGGCGCCGCGATCCTCGCCGCGAAGGAAAGCGGCCTGCTCGTCGCGGGTGGCGGGCATGCGATGGCGGCGGGGCTGACCGTCGCCGCCGACAAGATCGACCCGCTCGGCGCCTGGCTCAACGACCGTTTGGCAGCCGACGTCGAGCGCGCGAGCGGCGACAAGTCGCTGCTGATCGACGCGGTGCTCGCGCCGCGCGGTATCTCGCCGCTCTGGTGCGATGCGATCGAGAGCGCGGGTCCCTATGGCGCCGGCTGGCCCGCGCCGCGCGTCGCGACCGGGCCGGTGCGGATCGTCGAATCGGGGATCGTCGGCACCGACCATGTCCGCCTGATCGTATCGGGCGACGACGGTGCGCGGTTCAAGGCGGTCGCGTTTCGCAGCGCCGAGACCGAGCTCGGCCAGACTTTGCTCCACGCGCGCGGCGGGCGCAAGCTGTGGCTCGCCGGCCGCGCCAAACGCGACGATTGGGGCAGCCGGCCGGCCGCCGAACTGCATCTCGAGGATGCGGCCTGGGCCGACTGAAGGCACGAAGGGGGAAGCGACGATGTACAGCCACACCACGATCGGCGTCGACGATTTCGCCCGCGCCGAACCCTTTTACGACGCGATCATGGCAGCGCTCGGCCATCCCGAAATGATGCGCCAGAGCGAAGGCAAGGGCTATGGCACGCCGACGGGTCCCAAGGTCTTCATCGGCCCGGCCTTTAATGGCGAACCGGCGTCGGCCGGCAACGGCACCCACATTGCCTTCATCGCGCCCGACCGGGCGACGGTCGATGCCTTTCACGCCGCGGCGCTTGCCAATGGCGGCAGCGACGAGGGTGCGCCGGGGCTGCGCCCCCATTATCACGCCAATTATTACGGCGCTTATGTGCGCGATCCCGAAGGCAACAAGCTGCAGGCTGTATGCCATTCGCGGCGCGGTTGAATTAGCACCGATAGAGTCCTTGACCGGGCGAACACTCACGGCTAATGCGCCGCTTCACCGAACGACGGCCCCTTCGTCTAGCGGTCTAGGACGTCGCCCTTTCACGGCGAAAACACGGGTTCGAGTCCCGTAGGGGTCACCACGGTCGAGCGAGCGGTCGGCTCGTCCATTCCACGAAAATTTCCGACCCTGCGGCCCCTTCGTCTAGCGGTCAGGACGCGGCCCTCTCACGGCTGAAACACGGGTTCGATTCCCGTAGGGGTCACCAAAATCCTCTCTCAGAGGATTTCAAGCAGTCTCATAAACTGCTGTTTCCTCACGTTTGCTGACAGCTTGCCTCGACCCAAATAAGAGCTGCCTCAGGCGACTTGGGCCACATCAGCGATCCTTGCGACATTCGCCCATCTAGCCGGCCGCTCGCATATCGACGGGAACCAAGGTCGGAAATTTAATCTATCCGTGCCGGCATAAGTTGACCTGGCGTGGTGACTGGGTCGTCGCGCCGCACCCGCCGCCGAGGGGATAAATGCTCATCAACAGCTGGTGCCCGGCCTGATAGCGCAGCAGCGACAAGAATATCGATGCTGTCGCAGCGCGCGGCGGGAAGAGCGTGGATATTTTATCGAGGTCAAAATCTCTCTTAAATTAATATTGATAACCCTCTTGCCCATCATTCACGCTATCGCTAATTAATCTCAATAGCGGATCAATTTGCGAGCGGAATCGAACGAAGCCGGTGCGCGGATAATATGGGTGGCCAGAACCGTCATGGACAAAGATCTGATTGTTACCCTTGCCGCCGATGTCGCAGCAGCCTTTGTATCGAACAACCGCGTAGCTGTCGGCGACGTTCCCTTGGTAATCCAACGGATATATGACAGCCTGACCGGCCTGGGGTCACCCTCGGAGTCACCTCCCATCGAGATAGCTCCAGTCGTGCCAGTCCGCTCGTCCGTAAAGCAGGACTTTATCCTCTGCCTTCAGTGCGGAAAGAAATCGAAGACCCTCCGGCGCCATATTTCTTTCGCTCACGGCCTCGACGAAATGGCATATCGGCAAAAGTTCAACCTTCCCCAATCCTATCCCATGGTCGCCCCTGGTTATTCGGAAACGCGCAAGGCCTTGGCAATGAAGATCGGCCTTGGCACGGCGGGGCGAACCAACGGCTTCGGCGTGAAGGTCAAGTAGTCACCGATCTACTTTGATCTCGAATAGCGCCGACACTTGAGTAATAATCATATATTTGTGAACAACTAAGTTACCGTCCGACGCCGGAGCTCAAAATAGATATTGTTAACGTGCCTTGTAATCATGGTGCCACTTTAAGACAGCGAAAATATTCCAAACACACGCCCAGAATTTTGGCGCATAAACAGGCTGCGACCCGATCGGATCAGTCCGGTCCAGACTAGGGCGGCCTTACGGCCGCCCTTTTTGCTACGCCAGAAGGCGTCTTCATCGCCGGATCTATGGGCAGTTTCCGGATCGATACCGCAAAAGGCAGGCCGAGCGTCACTTCCCCGGTCGGCCGGGCGAATGGAAAAACTCGCCATCATTCTCGGCGTCGCACTGCCCGAGTTGATGGGTCAGGACGACGCAGGAACATTACGCCAACTAATTGCAAATGCGCAAATGCAGATCGCCCGTGCCGCCGGCATCAGCGCCAATCGCGTCAGAATCACGATCGAGATGTAGACCGGCGACGCGAAGGAATCGCGTCGACTTGCGAAGGCACGAACGCACCCGACGGCAGGTCAGGGCGGCTAATCGCCGGAAAAGTTCAGGGACGCCAAGGCGACGAGGAGTAGAAGGATTGCGCCGATGAACAAGATCGTCAGCACGGAAAAGAGAAGGGCGTTCGGCGGTCGCCCGGGGATGCCAAGATCGGTCTCCGCGATCCCTTCGCCGACAGCGCCGGCGTTTTCATGATAATCTTCGTCGTAGGGAGCTTTGAGCAGAGCGCCGCTGATCGCGCTTTCCGGCACCGGTGACAGAAATTCGCATCCGAAGCTCCTGCCTTCGTTGCGAACGACGCGGGCGGGCGTGGCGCCGATTTCGGGCAGTACCAGCAGGAATATCTCGCCTGCCGCAAAGGCGATGTCGGTCTCGATCAGCATTCCCGTACGGGACAGATTGCGAATGACTGCCGTCGACTCCAGCGTGGAAGACTGCGCCGCGACGTCGAGCCGAAGCGTACGACGCGTGGCGCGGCGGCGATCGGCTTCTTCGGCAGGGCTGGCGATATGAGCAAGCAATGGTCGCAAGGTCGGCTCCCTTGGCGCCGAGCCTTCGGTCGACAAGATTAATTTTGCGTTGCGACCAGGCCCAATGGAGCCCGCCGCCCAGACCAACGCGCCTTACCCCGAATCAGGGGTAGTAGAAAAGCAGCGAAACGATCCCGCCGGCCGCGATGGCAATGCCATAGGCAATTCTGCGCTCGAAGAGCCTGGTTTTGCCCTGGCCGGAACCGAAGGATATTCGGAGAAAATGGACGATCATCCGGGCGAGGACGATGATACCCCCACTCACCGCCGTGACGACCAGCAGCAGAATCGCCTGGGGAAGTCCGAACCACAGCGCGATGGCCGCGTAGAGTTTGACGTCGCCGCCGCCGAACCAGCGAAGCGCAAAAAGCGCGAGCCCCACCGACAGCGCAATCGCGAAATGCAGCAGGTGCGACCAGAGCGGTTCGGAAAAGGGAAAACCGGCCCCTTTCGCCACGACGAAAAGAAATATGATCATCGCCGGATATATGTTGGGGATCAGGAAACGCCGTGCGTCCGAGTAGGCGGCCAACAGAAGCAACGCGGCGAATGCACCTTTGATTATCAGCGAAGCTTCGATCATTGCTGTCCCGACACATCCGAATATTGCTGCCACAGCCCGGCGTCATGGCGCGGCCGCTCGATCAGAGCCTGCGAAAAAAGCGCTTCGGCAAGCCCGGTGCGGCCAGCGCGCCGGGCGCCCATCGCGGCAGCCTGAAGTCGCTGGCTCCAGAAAGCGTCGCGCTCCCAAGGCCGACGGACGGGAATCCGTCCCATCATCGCATGCGCGAAATCGAGATTGATTGCGATATCCTGCCGCCGAGGTTGCTCGCGAAGCAATCCGCCGAGCAGGCCAGCCGCTTCGGCCGCACCGTCGGTTGCGATCAGCGCAACTGCCAGATCGTTGCGAACGGCATCGCTATCGTGCTGCAGGACGAGCGCGTGCCGGTAAGCATCAACTGCGGCCGACGGACGGCCGAGACCGAGGTACACCTGCCCGCGAGCGCGCCAGAATACCGGTTCGCTTGTGCAAATCACTTCATGCGCGCGAAGATGAACCTCCGCTTCGTCGAGCTGGCTCGTCTGAATATCGGCCAGCGCGCGCGCTGCGATCGCCCGGCATGTCCGCCCCTCCGGACCTGCCAATGTCGCAAGCAGTTGCCGCGCCTCGAGCGGGCGCCCTGTCGCGACAAGCAGTTCGGCGCGCAGCAATCTGATGTGATCGTCCACGTCGTCATTGCCTTGTTGGGGCAGCATATCAAGAAGCGCGCGCGCCTCGATCAGGCGATTTCCCTGCAATGCATGGTCTGCCGCGCGGACCAACTCGGCATGCGTGCCGGACGCCTGCGCAGTCGAGGCGGGCGCCGGCGATCGATCTTCAACCGAAGAATCCCGTGCGGCCGCCCCTGAGCCAAAGGCAGCGATCAGAAGAAACCCGGCGCTTGTCAAGGCGTGGAACCGCATGGACCGAGCGCCGCTAGGCTTCGTTGTCGCGCGACCAAAAGGCCGCATGCCAGATCGCGGCAATGCTGCCGCCCAGTTCGCTATGGTTTTCGAGCCGTTCAAGATAAGCGGCCACCAGCCCAAGATATTCCTTGTTAGCCGTCCGCAGCGCGGTGACGGTTTCGGGCTCCGCGGCTTGCCCTCCCTCGATGAAGCAGGTGGCGCCGTTCGGCTTGGCCGCAATGAAGACTTCGCCGGCGCTAACCCTGAAGATCTGGAGCGAGGCCGGGCTGGTCGGCGGCAGCGATGGACCGTTATCCGACGTGCAGACGATCGCGCCGTCTTCGCGGGGTCCGGCGACGTTGCGAACCATGACATCGCGAGCCGGCGCGGGGAGGCTCAAGCCGACCAGCAAGGGACGGAAAGTTGCGCCAAGCGGACTGCGAGTTTCCAACGCCGCCAAGGACGCGGGCTCATCGTGCAACGATACGCGTTGTAAATCGGCAAACGGTTGTACGTTCGCGGCCGGCGAGATTGCGGGAGCAAATTCAGGCCGGTCTGCGCTCGCCAGCAGCTCGCGCCGTTTGTCTTCCTGACCCGAAGCGGCATAGAGAGCGGCCAGATTGCGCCGTGTCCTCCCGTCGGCAGGGCTGGCCGCCAGAGCGCGCTGGAAATAACGCTCGGCCAAATCGCGGCGACCGATGCCGTCATAGGCAATGGCCAGCCCGTTCAGGCTATCGGATTCGAACGCCGGGTCGCGGCTGGCGGCTTTGAACAACTCGATCGCAAGGCCATAATGTTTCGAAGCAAGGAAAGTCCGCGCTCTGGCCATGGATTCCTGGGGAGACAGGTCGGCGAGCACCGGCACGTCGCGGACCTGCGGCATTCCTGTCTGTATCCGCGGTCCGAACGAGCAGCCCGCGAGGGCGACGACCGCCACCAGGATCACCTGCTTTTTGCATCCGTGCATCACCCGCCTCCCCCTGCCAGCGCCGGTGCCACCTCACGAATCACGCGAATGACCGCCGGCAACATCAAAACGCCAATCATGACCGGCAACATGCAAGCCACCAGCGGGATTGAAAGCAGGACCGGCAGGCGATGCGCCTTTTCCTCTGCCCGCATCCGGCGCTTTTCGCGCATTTCCGCCGCGTAGATCCTGAGGGTCGTCGCAATGCTCGATCCAAGCTTGTCCGACTGGATCAAGAGCGTCGAGAAGGCGCGAATCTCGTCGACACCGGTGCGATCGGCCATGTTGCGCAGCGCTTCCTCGCGCCCAGCTCCGGCCCTCAATTCCAGTGTCGTCTGCGAAAGCATCTCGGCAACCAGCGGGTGGGAGACGGTCATTTCGCGGCCGACGCGATCAAGCGCCGCCTCGAGCCCCATGCCCGCCTCGACGCACACCAGCATCAGGTCCAGGCTGTCCGGGAAACCGTTGAGCACTTCCTGCCGCCGCCTGTCGGCCTTCGCCGTAATGAAAAGGCTCGGGAGGAATAGGCCCATCGCCGCGAAGCCTGCGCCTTGAAGATATAGGCTGAACAGCGATTTCGGCTCCTCGGACAGCAGCTGGGGCATGACGATGGCAATCGGAAGGGCAAAAATCAGCAGCAGGCGGACAAGAGTAAAAACCTTCGGTGCATGCGCCGAGCGATAACCTGCAGCGAGCATCTTGCGCTTCAGTCCTTGCACATCGGAATCACCGAGCGAAAGCCCGCTGCTCTCGATCCGCGCTGCGAGCTTCGCCCAGGCGCTCGCCCGCGCGTCAGAGGCGCGGAGCCCTCGGGTCGTCGCGTCGGCAGTTGCAGGGGCGGAATCCCGATCCAGCCGTCCCAATACCTGCTGGCGGCTGACGAAGCCGCGCATGGCGGTGAACACCAGCGACGTCACCGCCACAAAGACGATAAACAGGAAGGCGATCTTGAGATAGAGGGAAGAAGCAAGTATTTCTGCCATATCACACCTTCAGATCGACCATGTGCCTGATCGAAAAAAAGCCGATCAGATAAAGAAGGATGAGCCCGCCAAAGCCGGTGAAGAATATCGGATCCTGAGCGACATCGAGATAGAAGCTGGGATTGGAGGTGAACAGGCCGACAAATGCCAATATCGGCAGCGCGGTCAGTATGATCGCTGTCATGCGGCCTTCGGAACTAAGCGCGCGAACTTTCATGAACATGCTTGCACGATCCCGAATGACCTGACTCAGATTTTCCAGGATCTCGGCAAGGTTGCCGCCAGTTTCCATCTGTACCGAAACCGACACGACGAACATGTGCATGTCAGGAAGCCCCCACCGCTCGGCCATCCGCGCCAGTGCCTCACGCAGATCGAGGCCGAAGGCGATCTCGTCGCTCACGATGCCGAATTCGGACCCGATCGGGTCGTCCATTTCCTTTGTCAGCAGATCGAGCGCTGCGGGTATCGGATGGCCGGAACGAAGACCTCGAACAAAGATATCCAGCGCGATCGGAAACTGGCTTTCCATCCGGCGGCGACGGGCGTCGGCCATCCTGCTGATGACCATCAAGGGCACGGCCAGGGCCAGCGTCAAACCGATGGAAAGCGCGAGCTGGGCCGTACCCAAGGTAAGCGGGAAGCCCGACGTCCCGGCGATAACGAGTATGAGAAAGGCAATGGCAATGGCCCCGACCAGCATCAGGCCAAAGACCTGCACTTCAGGACGCTTGATATTCGCCGCATTGAGCATCCGCCGGAAGGACTTCAGGCGATCGGCCACCCAAGGCGGCGCATTTGCAATTCCCCGTGGCACATCCTTGCGCAACAGCGAAGTGACTGCTTCGCGATCCATTCCGCTGTTGATGAGTTGAAGCCGACGGTTGACGGCACGGCGCTTGCCCTGTCCCTGCACGACCATTGCGCCAAAAAACTGGGTCAGCAGAACAATCAGCGCAAAGAGCGCCAATATGGTCAAAAAGCGGAGGGCGGTGTCGCTCATATCAGTCCATCGGCCGATCCGGACGGAACAGTCCCGACGAAAGCTCGACGCCATGTGCCGACAGGACATCGAGGAACTTGGGCCGTATACCGGTCGCCTCGAAATGACCGAGAACGCGATTGTCGGCATCGCGACCTGTCATGCGGAATCGGAAAATATCCTGCATGGTAATGACATCGCCTTCCATTCCGGTAATTTCGGATAGGCTCATCAAACGACGCCGGCCGTCGGAAAGCCGGCCGATTTGCACGACGACATTGATCGCGGAAGCAATCTGCGCCCGCGCGGCGCGGGCCGGCATATCGATGCCGCTCATCCCGATCATTTGCTCGACGCGCGACAGCGCATCGCGCGCGCTATTGGCGTGTACGGTGGTCATCGAGCCGTCGTGCCCCGTGTTCATGGCTTGCAGCATGTCGAAGGCCTCACCGGCGCGGACCTCGCCAACTATGATCCGGTCGGGACGCATCCGGAGCGCGTTCTTGACGAGATCACGCTGCGATATTTCACCCTTCCCCTCGATATTGGCGGGCCGGGTTTCCAGCCGCGCCACATGTTCCTGCTGCAGCTGCAATTCGGCCGAATCTTCGATCGTCACGATCCGTTCGCGCTCGTCGATGAAAGAGGAGACGGCATTCAGTAGGGTCGTCTTTCCCGAACCCGTGCCGCCCGAGATGAGGATGTTGCGCCGCGCCCTAACGATGCCTTCCAGAACCTCGGCCACGGTGGCTGGGACACTGCCGAATTCGACAAGCTTTGCTATATCGATCGGGATACGGGCAAATTTGCGGATCGAAAGCAGCGACCCGTCGATCGCCAGCGGCGGCACGACGGCATTAACGCGCGAACCATCGGCAAGACGCGCATCGACAAAGGGCGATGCCTCGTCGATGCGGCGGCCGACGGCGCTGGCGATTTTCTGGATAATGCGGAAAAGATGCCGCTCATCCTTGAAACGCGTCCCGATGCGCTCCAGCACCCCCTTGCGTTCGACAAATACGATATCATGACCGTTCACCAGAATGTCGGTGATCGTGTCATCCTTGAGTAACGGCTCGAGAGGGCCCAGGCCAAGCAGTTCGTCGAGGACATCGCCGACCATTCCGCGTCGTTCACTGGCGTTCAAGGCCAGTTGATGCCGATTCAAAATATCGACAATCAACTCGCCTGCTTCCGCATCGACCTGTGCTCGCGACATTTTCTCGAGCTGCGCCAAATTGATCTCGTCGAGCAATTCGCGATGTATCTGGACCTTGAGATCCAGCATCTCCGCGCTGTTAGCCTTGGCGCCATCGTCAACCGGGTGCTGAGACATTCCCTCTGACGAGGTCGCCATTTCCACAGCGGACACTTGCTCCGTCTTCGAACCCTTTTGTTTTTGTACGTGCCACATCGGAAGGGCCTACCTCTTGTCCAACTCGTCACCGACAAGGTCGGCGAGCGCCGCCAGATCGATCGCGACCCGATTTTTCCGGGCGATATTTCCGACGAGAATGCCCTGATCGTGAGCCGATTGGACAACCACATAGTCGCTATCGACCTTGGCGAAGATCGGATAGCGCAGCGAGTCGGCCGCATCCTGCACGTTGATCGTTCGAAACAGCCGCTTTTCGACCCGGTTGGCGACAATTCTGATGCGCGACCGGTCGATGCCGGTTTCTTCGAACAGAGTCAGGCGACGGCGGGCCTGGCGCAGGCTGCCAACCGACAAATCAATCACAAGCAGGATCATGTCCGCCTTGTCGATGGCCGACAGTGTCCAGTTCGCCCAGCTGCCCGGAAGGTCGAGTACGACATACTCATATTCCTCGCGCGCGAGTTGAAGCACACGCTGCAACTGTTCGTTGTCGACCTCCTCGAGTGGCGCGATCCGTTCGGGAGCTGCGATCACCGCGACGCCGTCGCTGCCGACGGCGGCGACGGTGCGCAACAACTGACCATCCGCCCGTTGCCCCGCTGCCAGCAGGTCTTCCATCGTCAAGCTGGCCGAAGCGCCCAGATATGAAGCGGCGTTTCCGAACTGCAGATCGAGATCGACAAGGCAGCAGCCCCGCTCCCTGCCACTGCGCTGGCACAGAAAATAGGCGAGATGCGTGGCGATGGTGGTGGCGCCAATGCCCCCGACGCTCGGGGCGACCGCAACAACGGGAGCATTCTTGACCTCCCGCGCGGCGCTTTTGATTTTCGATGCCAACAGATTGTTGACGGCGTCTTCGAACTCGTCGGGCTGAATCGGCAGCGAGATAACATCGTCGACCCCTTGGCGAAGAAGCATGCGGGTGGTCGCCACATCGCCGTCGCGCATGGCGACGATCAGCGGCAGGGTGGCACGCTGCGACCGCAGCGCCGTCAGCCGGCGCATCGATGCAGGCTCATCGCTGCGTAACTCGACGACCAGAAGCTCGGCGTCCCCGACATGATCGGCGGTGATCGGATCGCTTGCGCCGACATTCACGAGGCCAAAACTAAGCTCGGGATAATCGCTCTGCACGAACGCCGACCTGCCGAACTCCTCATCCGATATGACCAATTTGATTTTGCAATCCAAGTTCAGGGATCCATTGTTCGAAGGAGAGCCAAATAGTTCTTTTTTACCCACCGATCGTTCCTTTCAGTTGGACGCGCCGCCGGACCCGTCTTCCATCGTCAGCGAATAGCTGAAGTCCGGAAGATCGATGTCGCCGCCGAACAGGATCAGCGTGGTGGGGACGAATTCCATGTCCCGGAGGCGGACCGAGATGATCGGCGCCACATCGGGACCATTCGGGTCACCCGCGAAACCAAGGCCGGAGTAGCGATATTCGACGATGACGTTCGCAGCGGCGATGTCAGGCTTGATGTCGTTCATGCGGTCGACGAGGTTGTTGAACGCCGTGGTATTCGCCGTGGTCGAAAAGCCGCAGGTGCCGAGGCACGTACAGCCGGCGCTGGTGCAGGACACACCGGGAAATGCCGAAGCGGGGACCGGGCTTCCGGCCGGAATCCCGGCCGAAGTTGCGAAACTATAGCCGGCAAGCCCGCTGGGGATCATCGTGGTCACCGCCGCCCAGCGCGCGCCCGTCTGGGTGGCCTTTTCCGCTTGGTTCACTTCCCACGCATAACGCCCGACGTCGATGATGCCGAACAGGAACAACAGGATCAGCGGCAGGACGAGCGCAAACTCCGCCGCCGGTCCGCCGCGCGCGTCGCGCGCCAATTTGGTGAGGAGCGCGGTCATATGCCCATCACCGCGGCATTGGCACTGGCCGAGACGACCGCGCCCGAGGTGTTGAAGCCCAAGGTTCCGAACAGCGAAGGATAGGCGATGGTCGACGAGACGGTCACATGGATCGCGCCATTGGCCTCCGTCGCGTAAACCCCGCTCGACGTATATTCATCGGTGACGGGCGCCTGACAGGCGGCGGTCACGGTGACCTGCGAATTATTGTCCCACGTCGACACCTTTGGCGTGCCGCCGGATAGCTCGCCCGTGCGGGTCAGGTTCTGGACCTGGCCGAGCACCGTCGCATCGGTGATTTGCGAACAGCTGTAAGCCGTGAACGACTGGCGCGCCGCAAAGCGCGCGCCGTCGCGCACACCCTTTATCACCTTGTGCTCGGTCCACAGATAGGCGCCGGCCTCGAACCCGCCGAACATGATGGCGAGCAGCATCGGCAGAATCAGCGCCATCTCGGCCGCCGCAGCCCCGCTTCGACAAGCGCGAAACGTCAAGGAAGGATGTCTGCCCATCACATCATTCCAGCAGATAGGGGACATTGCGCTGGACCACCTGGCCCGCCGTCTGTCCCGCCGTGCCGCTGCCGGTTTCACCGATCAACTCGACATAAACGTCGGTGGCCTCGGTCACGACCGTGCTGCCGCGCCGCCGCTGATAGGACGGTTCGACCAGAAAAAGATCGACCCATTTGAGCACGGGAACGCCGCTTTCCGACCCGTTCAGGTTGAGCGCTTCGCAATTGATCACCGCCGCCGAAATCCGCCGCCGATCGACGGTCGTGGCGTTGGGCGTAATGCCGGACCCGCGGCAGACCGGATAGCTATAGCCGTCCTTGTTGCCCTGCATCGTCTGCTGCATGTCGCTGGTCCCGGTGTTGCCGAGCTCCCACAGATAGACATCGTAGCGGCTGGCGTTCGATCCCAGCCCGGTCTGCGACTGCCACGTCCCGCCGCTCCAGCCATAGTTGACGAGGAAATAGGCGTCGCGGTCCCATGCGCCGTTGCCGATGCGACCGTCCGCCGTGGTGCAACCGGCAGCGATGCTGGCTGACAGGTCGTTGCTGATCGCGTGGCACAGGTCGCGCGGATGGCCCATGATGTCGGGGTAGCCCGAGGTCAGGTTCGCCGCGGTTGTCGGGCGATAGGGGTTCGGCGATTCCTGCCAGCCCTGCTGCCCGGAGGTTCCGCAATTATTGCCCTTGACCAGATCCTTGCGGACGTTGCGCGACGGCGAACAGGTCCCCCCCGCGGGACAGGTATTCGCGCCGTTGGTGTCGAGGTCGAAACGCGTGTTGAGCGCGTCCATCACGACCGCGTTCAGGCCGGGCTTGGTCGTGACGCCGGTGATGGGCAGGCAATCGCCGGGCACCGAATTATAGCCGAGCGCCGCCGCAAGGTTCGACGCGCCGCTGCCGAAGCCGCTTTCGAGGAAGCCGAAATTGCCCGGCGCCGTCGCATTGCCGGTGATGAGCTTCATCCCCGCTCCCGCCAGCGCGTTGGCGTCAAAGGTCACATTGGCATTTGTGTTATTGATCGGTTCGGCGGGATTACAGAACATCACCGGCGGCACCTTGCAGATCGCCGATCCCAGGCCCGCGAACGCCTTGGCGCCCAGTTCGCCGCTGATCGCACCCGCCAGCGGGGTGAAGGCATAGTTGGCGGTGCGCGCGGCGATTTCGACCTCGATGAAATTGGCGTTGGCGTCGCTGGTCGCCGCGGTGGTCTTTGCCTCGTTCTGATAGAAACGAATGTAGCCGGCCGCATCGCAACCGGTTTCGGGAGCGATCGTCACTGCTGTCCCGTCGCCGTCATTCGCCAGCAACGCCAGGTTCGCAACCAGCGTCGTCGTCGCGGCCGAGGCGCGCATGCACGCGCCGGTCTTGCCATCGAGTTGCGATGCGCCGGCAAGTGCGGCCTGGTCGGCGGCATTTTGCAGCTCGCTGTCCATCCCGGCGAGCCGCGAATAGTCGAAACCCAACCCGCCAACGGCGACCAGTGCGAACAACGCCAGCCCGAATGTGGCCGCCGTTGCGCCCGACTGGTCGTTCAGGAAATGACGGTGCAAATCCCGCGGCATGGTTTCAACTCCCCACTGGTCCTCTTGGTCATTTCGGTGATCCGGTTTCGGTGTCGGTCGTACGGATGGAATCGGGCTGCTTCACCATATCGGTGCGATAGCGTTTGACCGCCGCCGCCGACTTGGCGGCATCGGTCGGATGGCCTGCCTCATCATATTGCGGGTCGGGGTCGACGACCTGCGCCGCCATCGTCTGGCGCACCGAATTGCCCAGGGTGACGTCGGTCGGCGTGCAGCCCCCGACAAGCACGGCCATAGCCGCAGCGATCATGATACGCCGGTCAATATTCATATCCGCCTCCTGTTTGCGGGGCCGGCTTGGTTTCCGGTTTCGGTCGCATTTGCTGCTGGACCGGCGGGATCGCCGGGACGGCATTGTCGGTGCGGCCGAGAAGAAAGAGGTCGAGTTCGGTCGGGTCGCCCACCCGCTCGGTCGGCAATGCGACCTGGTTCGGGCGGATCGGCTGCACCAGCCGCGGCGTCACGACGATCAGCAATTCGGTTTCGCCGCGTTTGAAGCCTGATGACCGGAACAGCGAACCGATGATCGGGATCGACCCGAGCAGCGGCACCTGGCGCACCGTGGTCGAGAAATCCTGACGGATCAGCCCGGCGATGGCAAAGGATTCGCCGTCGCGCAGTTCGAGCGTGGTTTTCGCCCGCCGCGTCTGGAGGCCGGGAATGGTAATGTCGTTGAGCACGATCGAGGCGGTCGGATCGATCGAGCTGACCTCGGGTTCGACGACCAGGTTGATGACGCCGTCGGCCAGGATCGTCGGGGTAAAGCCCAGGCTGACGCCAAAGGGTTTGAACTCGATCGAGATGCCCTGTCCGCCGCCGCCGCCGCCGGCACCGCCGCCACTATTGCCCTGGACCACCGGGATCGGAAACTCGCCGCCGGCCAGGAACGACGCCTTTTCGCCCGACAACGCGATCAGCGTCGGTTCGGCGAGCGTTTTGGCCATCCCCTTGCTTTCAAGGCTGTCGAGCACGCCCAATATGTCGAGCCCGCCCAGACTGAAGCTTTTGCGGAAGATGCCGAAACTTTCGGTGATCGCAGACAGCTTCAGAATGCCTTCGCCGGTCTCGGGGTCGGGAACCAGCTGCGCGCCGCTACCGAGCGCGCCGTCGAAGCTGCCCGATCCGTTGCGGAAAAAGCTGCTGACGCCGATCTCCTTGCCGGTCTGGCGATTGATTTCGGAAAAACGGACCTCCAGCATCACCTGCTGGCTCGATCCCACCCCCATCATGTTGACGACCTTCTCGCCCGCATAGGTGCCGGCGATCTGGACCGCATTTTGCGCGGCGACGGCGCTGCTGACCACCCCCGACAACACAACCGCGTCGTTCGAGATGCGGGCGCTGATATTTTCGCCGGGCATCAGTTCCGACAATTGCCGGCGCAGCGTCACGACATCGGGACCGACCGCGATGTCGACGATCGTGATCACGCGCCCGCCCTTGTCATAGACAGTCAGGCTGGTCGTCCCCATCTTCTTGCCCAGGACATAGATCGAGCGATCCGAGATCGGCATGATGTCCGCGATTTCTTCCGAGCCGATCATCGCTCGTCCGAACGGCCGGTCGAGCGTCACCGTCTGGCTCTTGTTTAGCGGCACGTCGAGTTGCCCGGCATGGACACCCCCGGCCGACGCATATTGGGCATGGGCGGCAGGTGCCAGCGTCGCGGCCGCAAGGGCGAGGGCCGCCGCGATCGCGGTGCCGCCGGGGCTTCGAAGATTACGAGCCATGACGTTTCACCCCATAGGTTGTGGACTTGGTTCCGCGCACGATTTCGACCGACGGCCCCACCGGTGGTGACGGTGGAGCCGCCGGCGCCCTTGCCGACGCCGGGGGTGCGCCGCGCGGGGGCATGGCGGGATATTCGGAATAAAAGCCTGGCGGCAGGCCGGCGAGACCGGGCGACTGCGCCCGCCGGGCAGGCGCCGAGCGCCAGCCGCTGCCAAGGTCGCTTTGGGTGACGGTCATGTTCGCGCCGTCTTCGATGCTGGTCACGTTGCGCAGCGCGAGCGAGATCGACCCGACCTTCTGCGCCAGCGCCAGTTTCTGGGCACCCACGGGGTCGACCTCCAGCGTCGCGGTCTTCGCGACCTGCGGATCGGTCTTGTTCTCGTCCGCGACCTGGTCGATCGCGATCACGCGAATTTTTTCGAGGACGATGTCGGTATATTGATCGTTACGGTCGGCGCCCTCGCCCGACTGTTGCCGCGTCAGCAGCACATCGACGACATCGCCGGGGGCGATCATGCCGCCGACACCCGCGACATCGTCGATGCGCACCGCGGCGGCGCGCATGCCTTCGGGCAACAGCGCCGAGATCGAGGCGCGGCCATCATCGCCCGAAATCTTGGAAGCCAATATGGGTTCGCCGACCGCGATGGGCCGCAGCGCGACGCGCGGTCCGCGCGGATTGTCCACCACGCCGATCGACGTCTTGAAGGCGCCCTCGGGCATCGAATTGGCGGGCCAGCCGACCAATTTGGTATTCTGCGCCGTCAGCGTCGTGCCAAAGCCCAGCGGCTGCGTCGCAACCAGAACCTGTTCCAGTTTCAGCTCTTCGACCTGGCGCTTCTGGCGCTCCTCGATCCCGCTGAAATAGGTATTGGCCAGAAAGACGACAAAAAGGCCGAGGACGACCGCTATGCCAATGATAATTCCATTACGCCCCGCAAACATGACGCCCCCCCCGAAGCAATCTACTGGAAATTAACAGCAACGGCTCGCAGAGCCGATGCTGTTAATTATACGAGATTAGACTTTGGAAGGCGGAGCTGTCGGCGACGCCTTGACCGCGTCACCGGCGCCTTCAATTGCGGTCACGATGGTATTGCGTAGATATACAGCCGCGCCGGCAATGCCGACGCCCACGATCGCGAGGATCAGGGCATATTCGGCAGCCGAAGCGCCGCTTTCGTCACGCACGAAATTTTTCAGAAAATTCTTCATCGTCTGACTCCTATAGGGCCGCAAGTGGGCGGCCTATGTCTGTCCTCCCCCCCCATGGAGGCGGCCAGACATTCCAGCTGAAGGAGTGCATAGGAACCGACGCGACCCGGTATTGAAATGCCCAGCTTGCGCCGGTTCAACCTGTCAATGCGGTCCTCAGCAAGGAACCCCCCGATTCAACCGCTTTTGCTAACTTTGGTCAACACAATATTAACTTGTGTTATCAGACTGATAATAACTAATTTTTGTTAACCAAACTTTATGTTGGCTGATTTTTGGCTAATCTGCGTCCGAGTCGATTCCGATTCGAACTTCGACGCGAAGTATCTTTTCTTGCCCTTAATTTCGTTCAATAATCTGGCCATGAAAGGTCAAGTTGACGTTTCCGTCATTAACTTGCGTAAGGCAATCGACGCAGACCGGCGCAAGATGACACAGCGACATGGTCCTGCGCACAACCGGCCGGCGCGTCGACCCGCGCCCGGCATGGATTTGTTAACCATGCGCCTTTACATCGGCATCGTTCGGGAGGATGCCTGCGTCATGATCTACACGGCGATCGACCAGTTGAAGGCCAGGCTGTTCCGTCAGAGCGTCCGGTTCGTCGCACCGCTCGAGAACCGCGTACGCGGGCTGCTCTTCGGCTGGACGGTCATCGTTTTCATCGCGTGCATGATGCGGATCCTTTTTCCCGTCATGCCGGCCAACGATGCGGCATCCGCGCTGATGATGTTCGTGCCGCACATGCTGATCATCGCCAGCCCCTTTTTCGCCTATTGGACCGCCAACGCCCTGTTCCCGCCAGGGGTTGATTTCGCGCAGCCCGAAATCCGGCTTGCGGCAATCGGCAAATGGCGGTCGCTCGACCCGCTTTCGGCGCGCGCGCATCCCGCCTTCGGGCCGGTCGGGGTCATGGCCTCGCTGCTGCTCGGCATGTTGCTCAATGTTCCCGTCCGCACCGCCGAATTCATGGCGGCCGTGCCGACAATGACCAGCGCCGCGCCGATATGGGGTCAGATGATCTATTTCGCGATGTCGGCGGATCTTGTCGTCATGAACTTTCTGTATGTCCTCTGCTTCTTCATGGCGCTGCGGCGGATGCCCTATTTCCCGCGCCTGCTGCTCCTGACCTGGGGCATCGATGTCGTGTCGCAACTCTCCATCGCGACTTATGTCAGCGGCGCTCCCGGCCTGCCCGCATTGGTCGCCACCGCGATCCAGCCTTTGTTGGACAGCAACATCAAGAAGGCGTTCATCAGCATTATCGTGTGGCTGCCCTATCTGGTCATCTCCGAACGGGTGAATGTGACCTATCGCTCGCGTCAGCCGGCATAGCTGCGGAGATCATATAGAGCATCGACGGGCGACTTTGCCTGTCCTCTGGCATCGGGGGGCCTTTGCCCTGAGGGAGACAGATCGCCGCCACGGCGATCGCCCTTGCGCGCCCGGGCGCTTATAGTTCCAGCTCCTCTCCGGTCGGCCGTGGACTGCCAGTTTGCCATATCTTTCCGCCGATTATGGCACCGCCGATTTTGCGCCAACTGGCTCTGTCGTTGATTTCGGCGCCCTTGAACGCCGAACTATTATTACTAAAATTTATACTATAATTTCCAATTGCAGGATCTGGAAGACGACCTGGGACATATTGATTCACCCAATATTCCCTTAGCCAATGGCTAACCTCTCCATCAAATTTTCGTGTTTTTGCATCGGAACGGGACAGGTTTCTTGCCTCGAAGTGCCCGTTTTATCGTCAAATTCGCCAATCAACTGTTTGAATATACAGAATATTGATATCCGTCGGAACCTTCCGAAGTTAACCACGCACGAGCCCAAGCTTATGTTAGCTAAAAATGTGTTAACGCGCTTGCAGAGTCTCGGGAATCCATGTTCTTCTAATTGCGGGGATTAGTCCGAGTCGTCGGACAGTGGGTCGCACCAGATTTGTTATATTTCCTGTGCCGCTTTCGGCGCAGCGTGCGGCGTATCGAGGGAAACAGACATGGATGCTTTCGACAATCCGGCCCGTAACGGGATGGCCGCGCCCCAGCGCGATGGCGCAGCGGCCGACCAGGCAGTGGCAAGCAGCGAATTCCTGGCCATGGCCGCGAACGTCACCGCGACGGCGTCGGCCATGCCGTTGGCGATCCAGGCCATTCTCGTTCCCGACGCCAGCGGACGCGTCGTCTTGCCAGCCGGGGTGGGGATCGACGATATTACCGTTTCGGGAACCGACCTGATCATCGCCTTGCCGAACGGCGAAGTCCTGATCATCCCCAATGGCGCCATCAACATCCCCGCTATCGTGATCGATGGCGATACGGTGCCCGCGAGCAGCGTCGCCCAATTGCTCGAGAATCTTGGCGACCTGAATCCCGAGGCCGGGATCCGCAGCTCCGGAGGCAATTTTTCCGATCCCGAGGGCAATATCCAGGATCCTTACGCGCTCGGTGACCTGCTGCCCTATACCGAGCTGGCTTTCCCGCAGCCGCAGGACGAGGAAATCATTCCCGACGTAAGTGACGAAGAACCGACCACGGTCATCGTCACGCCCGATCAGCCGGCCGGATCGGTCAACGCGACGGCGAGCGTCAACGAAGCAGGCCTTCCCGCGCGCGGCAATGAGCCGGCTGGCAGCAACACCGCCGGCAACAGCGAAACGACAACGGGCTCGATCCTATTCGATGCGCCTGACGGACTGGGGTCGATCACGGTGAACGGCGTCGCGATCACGGCGGTCGGCCAGGTGTTTACCGCACCGTTCGGGCGGCTGACCATCACCAGCATCGCGCCGGGCAATATCGGCTATTCCTATACGCTGGCCGACAACAGCAACGCCAATGCCAACCCGATGGATATGTTCGCCGTGGTGGTCACCGATCGCGACGGCGATGTCGCGAGTGCCAACCTGACGATCTCGATCATCGACGACGTGCCAACCGCGCGCGCCGATACCGACAGTGTCGCGCCCGCCACCTTCACGCCCGAAACGGGCAATGTGATCACCGGCGCGGGTACGACCAGTGGGCCGGCGGGGGCCGACACCCAGGGTGCCGACGGCGCCACGCTGACCGGCATTCGCGCGGGCGCCGCCGGTGAAGGCACGTTCGCGGCGCCCGGCACCGTCATTCAGGGTCAATATGGCACGCTGACGCTCGGCGCCGACGGCGGCTACAGCTATACCCGCAACCCGAACACCCCGGGCGGCGTCAACGACGTCTTCACCTACCGGTTGACCGACGGCGACGGCGATACTTCGACCGCGACGTTGACGATCGCCATCGGCGACAGCCCCGCCGTGATTACCTCCATCCCGACGCAGGGCGCGGGTACGGTGGTGAACGAATCCCAGCTACCGCCGCGCGACGGCGAGACGCCGGGCTCGGCCTTCGACGGCGACAATGAAGCAACGACCGGCACGATCACGTTCACGTCGCGCGACGGCGTCAGCAGCGTGACGATCAACGGCGTTGCCGTCACGCCCGGCGCGCTGCCGCAACAGATTTTCAGCGACGCGACCGGCACGCTGGTGATCAACAGCTATTCCTATGACCCGGTGACGGGTCAGGGTTCGCTCACCTATACCTATACGCTCAAGGACAATACGCTGGGCGGCAGCGGCACGAACGTCAGCTTCAATGTCGTCGTCACCGACCTCGACGGCGACGTCGCCAGCGGCCCGCTCAATATCCGTATCATCGACGATGTCCCGACGGCGGTCAGCGATGTGGACAGCGTGACCGAGGACGGTCCGCTGACGGCGGACGGCAATGTACTGACAGCTTTGGGCGGCGGCGACGCCAATGCGACCGATGGCGTCGCCGACACCCAGGGCGCCGACGGCGCAACGGTGACCGCGGTCACCGGCGGCACCGTCGGCGCTGCCTTTGCCACCGCCTATGGCACGCTGACGCTCAACGCCGATGGCAGCTACACCTATGTCCTGAACAATGCGGCGCAGCCGGTGCAGGGCCTGTCGGCGGGCCAGACGCTCACCGAAACGGTGACCTACACCATCACCGACGGCGACGGCGACATCTCGACCGCGACGCTGACGATCACGATCAACGGCACCGACGACGGCGTCACCATCAACGGCCTCGACGGCGCCGGCGCGGAGCTACTCTTCGACGAAGACGATCTTCCCGTACGCGCCGGCGAGCCTGCCGGTTCGGATTCGGCTAAAGAACCCGTCACCGATGGTGGCAGCTTCTCGGTATCAACCCCCGACGGCATGGGCGCGGTCGTGCTCAACAGCTTCAATGGCGCGCCAATCGGACCGCTTACCCTGGTTACCGCCGACGGCACGTTCACGCCGCAGTCGGTCGCCACCGCCTATGGCACGCTGAGCATCACCGGCTTCACACCTTTGGTCGGCGCCGACGGCTCGGTCATCGGTGGCAGCTTCACCTATAGCTATACGCTGGCCGACAACAGCACCGATCATGGCCTCGCGGGCGAAGACAGCCTTACCGACAGCATCGGCGTCACGGTCACCGACAGCGATGGCAGCAGCGCCAGCGCCAATATCGATATCCGTGTCACCGACGACGTCCCGACCGCGGCCGACGATTTCCAGGCGCAGCCGGTCGAGAACCAGCCTGTCACCATCGATGTGCTGGCCAACGACACGCAGGGCGCCGATGGCGTGCAGCCGGCGAAGGTGCTGCTGGTTGACGGATCGCTGACCGGCGCGGGAACATTGATCAACAATGGCGACGGCACGTTCACCTATACCCAGGCGCCCGGTGAAATCGGCGAGGTCAGCTTCCAGTACCAGATCACCGACGGCGACGGCGACACGTCGATCGCCACGGCGACGATCATGCTGGTGGCCGATTCCACGCCACAGTTCCGCAACGTCGATGACACCACCGTCGATGAGGACGGCCTGCCCGGCGCCAATATCGACAACGGCCTGCCCGGCGAAGTATCTTCGACCGGCAGTGCCACGGCGACCGGAACGATCGTGATCGATTTTGGCGGCGACGTCCCCGCGTCGCTGACGGGATCGCTGGTCCTCAACGACAGCGCAGCACTTGATACCCAGCTGACCGTCGATGGCATCGCGGTGACTTTTGCCAAAGATGGGGCCGACCTCGTCGGCTCGGCCGGCGGCGTTGAAGTCATCCGCATCACGCTGACGACCGCAACCGCCGGACCTGGTGCAACCGAAGTGACCTTTGGCTATTCGGTGACGCTGTCCGTGTCGATCGACCAGCTCGTCCCTGGCAGCGAGGATAGCGACATCCTGACTGCAATCGGCTTTACCGTCACCGACAACGACGGCTCGACCGCTTCGGGCTCGTTCGGCATCACGATCGTCGACGATATTCCGACGCTAAGCGTTTCCGACACGCCCACAAACGCAACCGAGGGCGGTCCGGCGGTGGCTGGAAGCTGGTCGCTCGACGCTGGCGCCGACGGGGTCGATAGCATCACCGTGACATTCGGCGCGGGCAACGCGACGCTTCAGCTCACTGCGGGCAGTTCGGTCACTATCGTACAGCCGACGGGGACATTGACCGTCAATGCCGACGGCACTTTCACGTTCCTCGCCACGGGCGATCAGAACAACGGCTTGAACCCCGCCGCAACCTTCACCCTGTCGACCGTGGATCGCGACGGCGATCCGACCTCGGACACGCTCACTATCGCTATTGACGACGGAGCGAACCCGGTGGGCGGCGATACGCTGACGCTGACCGTCAACGAGGCCGCTATCGATGGCATCGGCCGTACGCCGGCAAGCAACGCCGAAATCGCCAGTGGGACGCTCAATTTCACGGCGGGTTCCGACACATTGTCCGGCTTCGTGTTCGACGGTGTCGCCGGCCTCGTTGCCAATCTCGACGGCGTCGGCACCGACATTTTCTGGACGCTGTCGCCCGACGGCAAGACCATCGTCGGCTCGTTGACCAACGGCGGCCCTGCCGCGATCACGATCAGCCTGACCGCACCGGCGTCGGTGGCGCCGGGCGTTACCTCGGCGGCAACCGTGACCGTTACCCTTGCCGATAATCTGCCGCACGCGCTCGCCATGGCGGCGCAAACGCAAGCGTTGGGCACCGTGACGGTGCGCGCGACCGATACGGACGGCGATGTCGCAACGGGCGTGGTCACGATCGAGGTGATCGACGACATTCCAACGGCGACGGCGGAGCCGGGCCAGACGCTTGCGGAAGGGACGATGGTCAGCGGGGTGTTCGACTTTGTTCCGGGCGCGGACGACGCCGGGCTGACGGCGATCAACGGCAATGCGGTGGCG
>NZ_JAKFEM010000056.1:0-6018 GCF_036675685.1 Sphingopyxis sp. | reverse complement strand
GCGGCGCTCCACGCCGCACGCGCCGCAATGAAGACGCGCTGGCCGGCCGCCGCCGAGCGCCGGCGCGCGCTCGACGCCGCGCTCGCGGGGGGCGGCGCGCTCGATCCGCTCGACGGCGATGCCGCGGACAAGCTCGAAAACTGGCTCGTTGGCGATGCGACGATCCAGCCATCGCGCCTCGAAACGATCCACCTGACCAGCCCCGACCCCGACGATCTCACCCTGCGCGCCGCACGCCTGCTGGGGGAGGCCGATCATATCTTCCACCTGGCGACCATCCCCGCCGCAATCCTCGACCGCGCCCGCGCCGACGCGGTGCGGCGCGTCGTGAATGCGCCGCCTGCGGAACTGCCCGCGGGTCTGTCGTTGTGGCTTGTGGTGTAATCGGGGGCGACTGTTTTCGATCGATTGCGGACACTCTCTTTCATCGTCATCCCGGACTTGATCCGGGGTCCAGCTTGATGTCGAAGCCAGTCGATGGGTCAAAAAAGCGGGATCCCGGATCAAGTCCGGGATGACGAAGGAAAATCGAGAAACGGCAGCTCCCTACTCCAAAGCCGGCATCCGCTGGAGCAAGAACCTAAGGCGCAATCGCCAGCCCGTCGCCATTCTTGCCCGCCGCAATCCGCCGCAGCACCTTACCGCTAGCGACATCGATTTCCGCGATCTTGTCGTGCCCCGTCTCGGCGGCATAGAGCCGTTTCGAATCGGCGCTGAACAGCAAAGTAACCTGCCCCTTCGCCTGCTCGCCCGACACCGTGATCGTCCGCAGCGGCGCGCGCGTTTCGGCGTCGAACAGGCTGATCGTGCCCGCACCGATATTGCTCGTCGCGACTAACTTGCCGTCGGGGCTTGTCAGCACCCGGATCGCGACCGGATCGACCGCCTGCTCGGCGATCTTCTCACCCTTTGCGGTATCCCAGACCTGCACCCGCGGCGCGTCGAGGTCGCCGACCCACAGCTCGCGCCCGCGCTTCGTCAGCGCGATCCCCTCGGGCTTGCCGCCGACGGCCAGGTCGCGCAGCTTCTTCGCCGCTTTCAGGTCGAGCACGCTCACCGTCCCCGACGCGACATTGGCGACATAGGCGGTGCGGTTGTCGGGCGCGACGACGATCATATGCGACCCCTGCTGCCCCGTCGCGATCGAGGTCAGCTTGCCATCGGGCGCGACCACCGCGACCGACTGGCTCCCCTCGGTCGTCGCGACCAGCCGGCCGTCGGAGAGCCAGAGCAGCCCGTGCGGCCGCTGGTTGGGGCTGAGGTCGATCGTCCTGATCTTCGTCCGGCTCGCCACATCGAACACGTCGATCGTCGTCCCGCCATAGGCGACGACCGCGGCCTGCTTGCCGTCGGGCGAGACCGCGATCTCGTGCGGCATCTTGCCCGTCGGCAGCCGCGCCAATTCCTCGCCCGACGCCAGCGCGATGACGCTCAGCGTGTCCTCGCCCTTGTTGCCGACGAGCAGGGTTTCGGCCGCGGCCGGAACGGTGAACAGCAAGGCGGTGCAAAAGGCGGCGGCGATGGTGCGGCGCATGGCGGCTCTCCCGGTTTCGATGACCCCATCCTATCCGGGACCGCCGCCCCCGCAACCCGCCTTCGACCAGCGACATGGCCGGAATTACGATAAGTTAACTGGGCGACGCGCCCGGCCTTTCCTATCCCGGTCGTCGGCGGCCGTTCGCGCCGCCGGCAAGACAGGAGGGGGAATATGGATCTGCCAACCATCGATATCGGGGCCGTGCCGTTGCTCGACACCGCGGTCGGATTGTTCGGCTCGCTCCTCGGCGAAAGCGCATCGTCGGGCCCGTCGGTGTTCGAAATCGCCGTCACGATCGCGATGATCGTCTACGACTGACGGCCGGCGAGAACGGGCGATGCCCTCGGCCCGGCGCCGGCTCGCTCCCGCCCCTGACGCGATGACCAGCGCACCCTCCCGCCACGATCATTTTCCCCGCGCCGACGCCGCGCGCCGCGTGGCGATGCGCCGCGCGGTGGGGGAGCTTGAGGCTGGCTGGAAAGCCGCCGATACTGCCCCCGATGGCCTGCTCGCCGCGATCGACGCGCTCGCCGGCGCGCCCGCCGACATCGCGATCGAGCGCCTCTTGCCGTGGCTCACCGATACGCTCTGGCTTCGCGGCCGGCTGGGCGCGGCGCTGGCGCTGATGCAGCGCGATCCCTTCGCGCGCCCGCCGCTACGCCCCGTTGGCGGCGGCGGGTATGGCCCCGGCGGCCTGATCCTCGCCGACCGCGGGGCGATCCGCCTGACGCTCCAGCTATGGCCGTTCGCGGCGAACGCGCCCGCGCCGACCAGCACGCTTTTCGTCCCCGGCCGCGCCGCCGTCCATGTTCTCGCCCACGGCGGTGCCCGGCTTTGCGCGCATCGCGTCGCGGTCGGCGCGGCGGAGGAAGCCGGCGGCTTCACCGCGAGCGCCGCGCCGCCCTGCCACAGCGCCCCGCCGCGCCCGCTTCGCAAGGGCGAGACGCTGCTCCTCGACACCGCACGCCAGAGCTTCTCGCTCAACGGCGCCAGCGGCGACGTCCTGCTGCTCGAACTCACCGTCCAGCCGCCGTCGCGCCTGCCGATCCGCGCCTATGACATCGCGAGCGGCCACCTGCTCCACGTCAGCGCGTCGCGCCGCGACAGCAGTTTCCGTGCAATGGCGCTCGCGCTGCTGCGCCATCTCGGCCGCACCGATGCCGTCCCGCTCTTCGTCGCCGAAACCCAAAGCGAAGATTTCGCCGCGCGCTGGACCGCGATGCGCGAGCTCGTCGCGCTCGACAGCGCCGCCGCGTGCCCGCTTCTGAAGGCGATGGCGGTGGCCGATCCGCATCCCGAAGTACGCCGCGCTGCGGCAGCGACATATGCACTGATCTTCCCGCCTTCCGGTGAGACGGGGCGGGAGGGGGGTGGAGGGCCGGGGTCGCGCACAAGCACGGCGCCCTCCACCCCGAAATCCGCAAGATGCGATCAGGCCCGCGCGCCTTGCCCCGCCTGATCGACCCGCCCGCGGGGCCTATGCTCGATCTCGAAGACGTCGCTGCGCGCCTCGACGAAAGCGGCGTCGACCTCTCCGACGAGGGCAGCATCGCGCACTGCGCCGACCTGCTTGCCGGCCTCGCGGCCAACCCCGATTTCCTCGCCGACCGCGTCATCGCCGCGCTCAAGGCGAGCTACGCCGACCAGCTCGAGCAGAGCCGCTATTCGGCGCAGGTCTTCCTCCTCCACCGCAGCGCGCGCGGCTTTTACCTGCGCGCCAACCTATGGCCCTCCGAACGCGACGCGGCCTACACCGCGAGCGGCCCCGCGGCCTTCTCCTACGGCGTCCCGCACGACCATAATTTCAGCTTCCTGACCGCGGGCTATTTCGGCCCCGGCTATGTCAGCGACTATTATGACTACGACCCCGAAACCGTCGACGGCCGCCTCGGCGAGCCGCTCAACCTCAAATTCGTCGAGCGCAGCAGCCTCAGCCAAGGCAAGCTGATGCTCTACCGCGCCCACCGCGACATCCACAGCCAGCTCCCCCCACCAAGCCTCTCGGTCAGCCTCAACATCATGGACGAGGGCGAGCATGTCCCCTGGCGCGACCAATATATCGTCGATCTGGAGCACGGCACGATCGCCAAGCGCCCGACACTGACCAGCGGCGAATTGCTGCTCCGCTGCGCGGTGCATTTGACCGGGAATGGGAGGGATGTGGCCGCAGAGTTTGCGAGGGCGCACCCGGTGCCGAGAGCGCGCGCGAATGCGATTGCGGCGCTAGCGGCGGTAGAGCCGGGCGAGGGCAGGGTGACGGTGCTGGAACGCGGGCTACGTGACAATGACGCCCGGGTCCGCGACGATTGCCAACGGTGGCTGGCGCTATAGTCCCCCTCCCGCTCGCGGGAGGGGTTAGGGGAGGGCCTGTTCCAACCACAAGACTTGGTGCCCCCAATCTGTTCGTCTAGCGTCCGCCACAACAAATGGGGGCGGTAAGGCGCATGCCATGCTCGATGCCGCCGTCGACAAGCTTTATCGCGCCGCGCCCTTCGCGCCCGACCGCGATCGCGTCGAACATCTGTTCGGCCGATACGAAGCTCTCGTCAATCCGCTCGAAAGCGAGGCAGCCAAGCAGAACAAGCGCGTCGCTCGCAAGGCGACAAAGGAAAGCTGATCCTCTCCGCGCCTCCGCGCGAAAACCCCTTTCCTACATTATTCCGCCATGCCAACCTCCCGCTGCTGGCTCTTTGACTCGTTGGAAATCTGCTGCTCCGCTGCAACGCAGCCGCGGCGAAAGGTCGCGGCTGGCGCGACCTTTGCAACCTTGCACCCGTTTGCGATGTGGACGACATTTACCCCCTTCGTTCGATCACCTGCGGGGAAGCGGCAAAAGGGTGCGTCGTTAGGCTGAACTTCCCTGAACTTTGCCCCCCGCTTTGAACGAAAATCGCGCCGCCCGTGCACGGCCGTCCACTCCCTGCTGACAGCGCCGCAAACCCCTGCTAGTGCGCCCCGCATGACCACGCCTTTGTCCCATATCCGCAATTTTTCGATCATCGCGCACATCGATCACGGCAAGTCGACGCTCGCCGACCGGCTGATCCAGTTCACGGGCGGGCTGACCGCGCGCGAGATGTCGGCGCAAGTCCTTGATAATATGGACATCGAGAAGGAGCGCGGGATCACGATCAAGGCGCAGACGGTGCGCCTGAAATATAAGGCGCACGACGGCGAGACGTACGAGCTCAACCTGATGGACACGCCCGGCCATGTCGACTTCGCCTATGAAGTGTCGCGGTCGCTCGCGGCGTGCGAGGGCGCGCTGCTCGTCGTCGATGCGGCGCAGGGGGTCGAGGCGCAGACGCTCGCGAACGTCTATCAGTCGATCGAGCACGACCATGAAATCGTGCCGGTGATCAACAAGATCGACCTGCCCGCGGCCGACGTCGACAAGGTGAAGGCCGAGATCGAGGACATCATCGGGCTGCCCGCCGACGACGCGGTGCTCGCCTCCGCGAAGGCCGGCATCGGTATCGAGGAAGCGCTCGAGGCGATCGTCACGCGCATCCCGCCGCCGAAGGGCGACGCGACTGCGCCGCTCGTCGCGATGCTCGTCGACAGCTGGTACGACCCCTATCTGGGCGTCGTCATCCTGATCCGCGTGATCGACGGAGTGCTGAAAAAAGGCCAGCAGATCAAGTTCATGCAGGCGGGCACCACCCATCTGATCGACCGCGTCGGCTGTTTCACGCCGAAGATCGAGCAGCTCACCGAGCTCGGCCCCGGCGAGATCGGCTTCATCACCGCGCAGATCAAGGACGTCGCGCAGGCGCGCGTCGGCGACACCGTCACCGACGCCAAAAAGCCCGCGGCGCAGGCGCTGCCGGGGTTCAAGGAAGTCCAGCCCGTCGTCTTCTGCGGCATGTTCCCGACCGACGCGAACGACTTCGAGAAATTGCGCGAAAGCATCCAGAAGCTTCGCCTCAACGACGCGAGCTTCTCGTTCGAGATGGAAAGCAGCGCCGCGCTTGGTTTCGGCTTCCGCTGCGGATTCCTCGGCCTGCTCCACCTCGAGATCATCCAGGAGCGGCTGACGCGCGAATATGACCTCGACCTGATCACCACCGCGCCGTCGGTGGTGTACAAGCTGAAGCTCGGCCATACGAAGAATGAGGCGGCGAAGGAGATCGAGCTCCACAACCCCGCCGACATGCCCGACCCGAACCGCATCGACGAGATCGAGGAACCGTGGATCGAGGCGGTGATTTACGTGCCCGACGAATATCTCGGTCCGATCCTGAAATTGTGCCAGGACCGTCGCGGCATCCAGAAGAATCTGACCTATGTGGGCGGCCGCGCGCAGATCACCTATGAACTGCCGCTCAACGAGGTGGTGTTCGATTTCTATGACCGGTTGAAGAGCATCAGCCGCGGTTACGCCAGCTTCGACTATCACCAGATCGGCCACCGCCCCGGCGACCTCGTCAAGATGAGCATCCTCGTCAACAACGAGCCGGTCGACGCGCTGAGCATGATCG
>NZ_JAKFEM010000062.1:0-34332 GCF_036675685.1 Sphingopyxis sp. | reverse complement strand
GCGAAGCGGCGGCCGGGGTTGGTCTCGAGGCCGAAGTCGACGCGCATGCGTTCGGTGCCCGCGGCGTGCGCCTCGGGGTGGATCGCCGCGAGGTCGGCGGTGCCGAAATAGCGGCGGAGCTGGTCGTCGAAATCCATGCCGCCCTTTTTGGCGCGTTCGCGCTGCTTGGCAAGGTCGCGCGGCAAAATCGGGCGATCCGAAAGCCCGCCCGGTTGTCATTCGCATGGCCGCCCGATAGGGCGGCGTCCGTGAAGACGAGCATCGAGATCGGAACCGACAGCACCGGGCAGGGCGTGCACATCAACGTCCAGGAACTGCTGGCGACGCGGCTGCTCGTCCAGGGCAATTCGGGGTCGGGCAAGTCGCACCTGCTGCGCCGTATCCTCGAGGAAAGCGCCGAGCTGGTGCAGCAGATCGTGATCGATCCCGAGGGCGATTTCGTGACGCTCGCCGACGCGTACAGCCATGTCGTGATCAATGGCGGCGATTATAACGAGCGCGAAATCGCGGCGATGGGCGCGCGCATCCGCGAGCATCGCGCATCGATCGTGCTCAGCCTCGAATCGCTCGACATCGAGGCGCAGATGACCTGCGCCGCCGCGTTCCTGAACGCGCTGTTCGATGCGCCGCGCGAGCATTGGTTTCCCGCGCTGGTCGTGGTCGACGAGGCGCAGATGTTCGCACCCAGCGTCGCGGGCGACGTCGCCGACACTGTCCGCCGCGCGAGCCTGGGCGCGATGACGAACCTGATGTGCCGTGGGCGCAAGCGCGGCCTCGCGGGTGCGATCGCGACGCAGCGGCTTGCCAAGCTCGCCAAGAATGTCGCCGCCGAGGCGAGCAATTTCCTGATGGGGCGCACCTTCCTCGACATCGACATGGCGCGCGCCGCCGACCTGCTCGGCATGGAGCGGCGGCAGGCCGAGGCGATCCGCGACCTCGAGCGCGGGCACTTCCTCGGGCTTGGTCCGGCGATCTCGCGGCGTCCGCTCAGCGTCCGTATCGGCGCGACGCACACCGCGACGCGGATGGGGACGCACAACCTCATGCCGCTGCCTGTCGCCGGCGGCGAGGATATGCGCTCAATGCTGTTCACCGAGATGGAGGCGCCGGTGGCGCCGCGCGTCTTTGCGCCCGAGCCCGAGCCTGTGGCGGCGAGCGAATTGCTCGAACGGATCGCGGCGGTGGAGGGGCTCCACGAAGATGTGGACGCCCCGGTCGTGCTCGACATCGTCGAGGCGGCCGAAGAGGCGGGGCACAGCGACGCCGTGGTGATTGCGATGCTCGAAGAGATGCTCGAGGACCCCGACAGCGCCTTTCAACCCGAAGCGCTGCTGTACCAGGATTTTTCGGTGCGTTGCCGGATGCAGCGGCTGAAGAAGGTGCCGCTCGACCTCGCCGCCTTCCGCCGCCGCTTCGCATTGGCCAAGGGCGGTGTGTTCGATCCCGCCGACCCGCGCTGGCGCGAGGCGCTGTCGGTCTCCGAACGCCTGCCCGACGACATGGTCGCCCCCTTCCTCCAGATCGCGCGCGCGGCGATGGAGGGCGAGGCCTGCCCCGACGACGACATCCTCGGCCGCGCCTATGGCAGCCGCTCGCCGGGGCGTATCCGCCGCCTCGTCGAATATATGGAAAAGCAGGGCGCGATCGTCGTGCGCTCCGATTTCGGCGGCCGGCGATCGATCGGCATTCCCGAGCTGGGGCTGAGCACCGAGGCGGAATAGGGGCAGCGGGTGCCCTGGCAAATTCACGTTTGTCCTGAGGAGCCATTGAGCTTGTCGAAATGGCGTCTCGAAGGACCTGAGCGCCAGTGTCCTTCGAGACGGGTCCCTTCGACTGCCTTGCAGGCGCTCAGGACAGGCTTCGGCTGCGCTCAGCCCCTCCTCAGGACAAACGATTCAATCCAATCGGCGCGAACACTACCCCTTCTTGAACAGCGCCTCGGCGATCGCCTTGTGGCTGGTCGCGGCGCTGCGGTGCGCCTTGACGCGCTCGATCTCGCCTTCGAGTATTTCGATACGCTCGCCCAGTTCATCGACCGACAGCGGATCGAGCGGCTGTTTGACCAGGGCCGCGAGTATATCGTCGCGGCGGCGGGGAAGGTCGTCATCGTCCATGGCCAGTCCTTTCTCGCTCCCTCTCTCTCGCTGGTCCCCGATTTGAAAGCGCGCGACTGTTGACCGGTGTCGCCACACTGTCAATAAGGCGGGGCAGTGGGAAAAAAGTGACCAGCGGGGGAATATCAGCGTGACCAGCTTGCCAGCGAGCATGACCGCCATCGCCATCAGCGCGCCGGGCGGGCCCGAGATGTTGCAGCCGGTGACCAGACCGGTGCCGCAGCCGGGAGCGGGCGAGGTGCTGATCCGCGTCGCCGCCGCGGGGGTCAACCGCCCCGACGTGCTCCAGCGCATGGGTTTCTATCCGCCGCCGCCGGGCGCGTCGGACCTGCCGGGGCTCGAGGTCGCGGGGACGATCGTCGCGGTCGGGGCGGGGGGCGACCCCGAACATCTGGGCCAGCATGTCTGCGCGCTCGTCGCGGGCGGCGGTTACGCCGAATATTGCGTCGCGCCCGCGGGAAGCTGCCTGCCGGTGCCGAAGGGCTTTTCGATGGCCGAGGCCGCGGCGCTGCCCGAAACCGTCTTCACCGTCTGGCATAACCTCTTCGAACGCGCGTGGGTGAAGGAGGGCGAGGCCGTGCTCGTCCACGGCGGCACCAGTGGCATCGGGACGACCGCGATCGGTCTGTGCAAGCTGTTCGATATCAGGATCATCGTGACCTGTGGCAGCGCCGACAAATGCGCCGCGGCGACCGCGCTCGGTGCAACCCAAGCGGTCGATTATTCGACCGAGGATTATGTCGAGGCGGTCAAGGCCTTCACCGGCGGCAAGGGTGTCGACGCTGTGCTCGACATGGTCGGCGGCGATTACCTGCCGCGCAATCTCGCGTGCCTCGCCGAGGACGGGCGCCATGTCACCATCGCCTTCCAGCGCGGCGCGAAGGTCGAGTTCGACATCGCCGACGTGATGCGCCGCCGCCTGACGCTGACCGGATCGACGCTGCGCGCGCGCAGCGCCGACTTCAAGGGGGCGCTCGCCGACGAAATCCATGCCACGCTGTGGCCGCGACTTTCCGAGGGCGGGTGGAAGCCCGCGATGGATCAGCGCTTCCCGCTCGCCGAAGCGAGCGCCGCGCATGCGCGGATGCAGGCGGGCGAGCATGTCGGGAAAATTGTGCTGACGGTGGAGTAAGCCCGGGAACGTTGCGCAATTCCAAAAGTTAATAGGGGAACAGGGGCTGACGTTAGGAGATTTCCCACGATGAAACCCCGCCATGATTTGCGTACCCTCTTCCTTCCCGCCACCGCCATTGCGCTTTCCCTTGCCGCCTGTTCCTCCCAGCCTTCCGATGAAAAAGCACCCACCGCATCCTATGACGGGAGCGTCGGTGCGGAGAGCAAGGCGGCCGAAACCGCGCCTCCTGCGATCAAGCCCGTCGATATTCCGACGCGCGGCGGCGACGGCTCGCCGATCGAACTGACTGCGCTCACCGAAGGCGACGTCGGCGGCGCGAAGCTGAAGGGCGAGCTTGGGTGCAGCTTTGCCGCCGATGCGGCCGCGCCGCCGCTCCTGGTCGCGAAGGGCAATGTCGCGTCGGCCGATCCCGCGCGCGGGCTCGTCAAGGTCGGTGACACGATCGAAACCGTCTCCGCCAACGGCGGGTTCGACGCGATCGCCAAGGGCACCAAGTTTTTCGGCAAAAGCCTGCAGCTTCGCGTCGCGCTGACCGGCCCCGCGCAAGGCGGCGGCGAATCGCCCCCGCGTCCGGCGACGCTGACAGCGGACCGCGCCGATGGCGCGCAGCGTGTCTTCGCGGGGCTTTGGCAGTGCGGCCCGTAGCGACTGCACCCGCCGCTTGCGAGCGCGGCCCGATCAACGCATAGAGAATACCGCGGGCTCGCATGCCCTCACCCAGCTTCGACGAGCGAGCAAGCTCGCAAGTCTCTGCATCCGGTGCCGGTTGAACAGCGCCCCGCGCTGTTCAGGGCATGCTGGGAGCATGCCCGACCCGGCGCCCCCCCAAGAGGAGAGGGAGTAAGGCTTGCTCCATCGGCCAAACGGGTCTACATCGCAGCCTGCACGGCCGCCCCGCGAGGGGCGGCCCTTATTATTTCCGCTTGGAGAAACCCGGCCATGGCCAATCCCGATGCCACCCCGCTGATGCCGCACGCGACCGCCGCCTGGCTGGTCGACAACACCGGTCTCACCTTTGTCCAGATCGCCGAATATTGCGGCATCCACATCCTCGAAGTCCAGGCGATCGCCGACGAGACCGCCGCGACCAAATATACAGGCCGCGACCCCGTCCGCGCGCACGAGCTGTCGATGGAAGAAATCGAAAAGGGTCAGGACGACCCGAACTACAAGCTCAAGATGAGCAAGCAGGCGCAGGACACGATCCGCCGCACCCGCGGCCCGCGCTACACCCCGGTCAGCAAGCGCCAGGACAAGCCCGACGGCATCGCGTGGATCCTGAAGAACCATCCCGAGGTGTCGGACGGCGCGATCGGCAAGCTGATCGGCACGACGCGCAACACGATCGGCGCGATCCGCGACCGCAGCCACTGGAACAGCGCGAACATCGTGCCCAAGGATCCGGTGACGCTCGGCCTCTGCTCGCAGCGCGAGCTCGACGCGCTCGTCGCCAAGGCGGCAAAGAAGGCGGGCATCAAGGCGCCCGAAGACAGCCGTTTCGAAGGCGACCGCGAGGCGCTGCTCGAAGAGCTGCGCGCCGAACGCACCGCCGCGAACGAAGCACGCGCCGCCGAGGAAGCCAGCGAAGCGGCAAGCGACGCGACGGCAGACTGACGCGTGTCATCGGGGCATGATGACGACAATATCCCGGCGGCCAGCGGCTCGCCGGATGCCTCGCTGACCCAGGACGACAGCTTTACCGCGACGAGTCACGCGGGGCTCACCTATCCGTGGGGCGACGCCGCGCCCGCGTCGGGCGAGACGATCCGTATCGCGAACGGGATCAGCTGGGCGCGCATCCCGATGCCGGGGTCGCTTGGCCATATCAACAGCTGGCTGCTCGACGATCATGATGGCGTCGCGGTGGTCGACACCGGCATCTGCCTCACGATGTGTTCGGACGCGTGGAAGGCACTTTATGCCGGCGCGCTGAAGGACAAGCGGATTACCCGCGTCATCGGCACCCACCTCCACCCCGACCATATCGGCCTCGCCGGCTGGATCGCGAAGAAACAAAGCGTGAAGCTGTGGATGACGCGCGGCGAGATGCTGACCGCGCGCGCGATCGTCGCCGATTCCTCCGACACCGCACCCGACGAGGTGCTCGTGCAATCGCGCGCTGCGGGCTGGGACGATGTCGCGATCGAGACGCAGCGCACGCGCGGCTGGAACATGTTCCAGCGCATGATCTTTCCGCTGCCGCGCAGCTATGTGCGGATCGAGGATGGCGACCGGCTCGACATGGGCGCGCACCAGTGGCGCGTCGTTGTGGGATCGGGGCACAGCCCCGAACATGCCTGCCTGTGGAACGAGCGCGAGGGCGTGCTCGTCTCGGGCGATCAGGTATTGCCGCGGATCAGCTCGAACGTGTCGGTCAACATCACCGAACCCGACGCCGACCCGCTCGGCGAATGGCTGGCGTCGATCGACAAATTGCTCGGCGTTGTGCCCGTCGACGTCACCGTCTGCCCCGCGCACGGCGAGCCGTTCAAGGGGCTGCACGTCCGGCTGATGGCGCTGCGCGACGAGCATCGCATGCGGCTCTACAACCTCGCCGAGGCGGCGGCGAAGGCGCCGATGCGTGCGGTCGACAGTTTTCCCCTGCTGTTCAACCGTCCGATCGGTGAGCATAATCAGGGGCTCGCGACCGGCGAGGCGCTGGCGCATCTGAAGCGGCTGGAAGTCGAAGGCCGGGTGCAACGCGAGGATCGCGACGGCGTTTGGTGGTATCACGGGGTGACGTAAGCTGGCCTAACGCGGCCTTTGCATGATCCAGCTGAACGCCATCGCGTTGAAGATGGTGTAGAGGCCATAGAGCATCATCGCGGTGAACCAGTTCCGCGTCGCGATCGCCATCGCGCCGACCAAAAGCAGGAACTCGAAGACATAGGTGATGTGCGGCCCGGCCTTGTCGGCGAGCGGCTTGACCATCTGCTGGACCAGCGGGTCGTCGCTTTCCATGAAGGCGCGGTGCATCGCGAAATTACCGATGCCAGCGCAGAAAATGGCGATGATCGCGATCAGCATAGGTTTGCAGATGGGGCAGCCGGGGTGGAAATGCCAGCAACTTTCGGGTTATAGGGGGCCATCGGACGCGCTCTGGCTGCGCTAATGATCGAACGAACCCGGCTTTCTGCCCCCAGAGAAGGACGTCTTCGGTGACATCTCTCCCCCGCTTCGCGGCCCTTGGCCTGTTCGCCCTTGCCGCCCAGTCGGCACAGGCGTCGCAGGAACCGGTGAACCCGCCGCAGCCCAATCCCGCGCTCGCCGATCCGGTGCTGGCCAATCCGTTTCCTATGGAGGTCGTGCCGCTCCACCCCTTGTTGCCCGATGAAGTGCGCGCGATGATCGACGCCGCGATCGCGAGCGGCGAGGATGCCGACGTCGAAGCGGTGGTCAAAGTCGCCAGACTGGCCAATCCCTACAGTGCCCGGGAAATCGACGCGCTGCTCGCCGAATATCGCAACAGGCACGCGCCGGTGGTTCCGCCCGACCCGGTGAGCAATATGCTCGCCGCCGCGATCGCGAGCGGCAAGGATGCCGATGTCGAGGCGGTAGCAAAGCTCGCGAAAGCGACCAATCCCGACGACGCGGCGGAGATCGAGGCGCGGCTCATCGCCTATCGCGCCGAACGAAAGCGGTTGAAGGACGAGGCGGCGGCGGCCGCGCGCGCAAAACTGGCTGCGGCGAAATTCTGGCAGAACTGGAAAGGCGAGGGGCAGATCGGCGCCTCGCAGAGCAGCGGCAATACCAAGTCGGCGGGACTCAGCGCGGGGGTCGCGCTCGCGCGCCAGGGGATCGACTGGAACCACAGGATGCGCGCGCAGGCCGATTACCAGCGCACCAACGGCCAGACGTCGGTCGAACGCTATCTGGTCGAGATGGAGCCGCAGTACCGGATCAACGACCGCACCTTTGCCTTTGGTTTCGGTCGGTGGGAACATGACCGGATATTGGGATACGATACGCGCTGGAACCTGTCGGGCGGGCTCGGCTACAAAGTGATCGACAACAAGAAGATGACGCTCAGCTTGAAAGGCGGACCGGCGTTTCGCCAGACCGATTTCGTGAGCGGCGAAGAAGACACCGAACTGACCGCGCTGGCGGGGGTCGATTTCGGCTGGCAATTGTCGCCGACGCTGCGGCTGACGCAGGTCGCGTCGACGATCATCGGCGAGGCCAATGGATCGACAAGCTCGCTGACCGCGCTCAATGCGAAGCTGACCGGCGCGCTGTCGGCGCGCATCGCCTATTCAGCGCAGATCGACACAAGCCCGCCGCCGGGCATCGAAAGCGTCGACACCCAGACGCGGTTTACCTTGGTGTACGGTTTCTAGAACGCACCAGGTCAGCTTCCGTCAAACGCATTGGCGCTGCCGATCTCCTGTCCGTCGGCGAGGAGGCCGACGCCGGGGACATGGTTGAATTCGATCCGGATGCCGTCGGGATCCTCGAACAATACCGAATAATAGCCCGGCGCCCATGGCTCCTCCTGCGGCGCATGGACGATGTGGATGTCGTCCCGCCCCTTCAGGAAGGCATGGACGCGGTCGATCGCGGCGCGGTCGCGCATACGAAAGCAGGCATGGTGCAGCCCCGGCGCGCCCTGGTCGAAGCGCTTGCCGGCGTTCTCTGGGCTGCCGGTGCGGATGCCGATCGCGGTGCGGCCGCCGACGCCATAGAGCATATGCTCGCTGTCGAGCACGAGCTTGAGATCGAGATAGGCGATCATGTCGCGCCAGAACGCGGTCGAGCGTTCGAAATCGCCCGCGGTCAGGATGACATGCGCAACCCCGTTGAGGTCGCCGGTCATTTGATCGCCGCGAGCGTGTAGAGGAATTCGGCAAAACCCATCGTCGCGTCGACCAGCCCCGCGACCTTGGGATTGGTCGAATCGATCAGGAAATATTCGTCGGGAGCATGCGCGCCCGAACCATGGCCGATGCCGAAATGCGCAGCAGGGATCGACACCGGCGGTGCGGTGAAGGTCGAGCCGGGCCAGCTGCCCGCCATCCGCGGGTTGAGGCTCGTCGCCACGCCGAGCTTCTTGTAGGTTGCGAGTTCGGTGCGGATCAGGCGGCTGTTCTCGGCGACCTCGGTCGGGTCATAGCCGCCCGAGACATTCGCCTCGACATCGGTAAAGCCATGCTTGTCGAGATGCGCGCGCAGCTTCTTCTCGGCCTCGGCGCGCGTCTGGTTGGGGACGAGGCGCAGGTCGAGCTTGGCGACCGCGCGGCCGGGAAGCACGGTTTTGCCGCCGGGGCCGGTATAGCCCGCGACGAGCCCCTCGATATTGACCGTCGGTTCCTGTGCCAGGCGGATCAGCGCATCGTCATAGGAGAGATTGTCGATCCAGTGGGTGACGCCGAGCGCCGCCTTCTGCTGCGCCTCGTCGCCCGCCTTTGCCGCCTCGCGGATCAGCGTTTTTTCGCGTGTCGTGAGCGGGCGGACATTTTCGAACCAGCCCTCGATCGCGGGCTTGTTGCCGTCGGGGGTGACGAGCGTCTGGAGCGCCTGCACCAAGCGCCATGCGGGCGAATCGACCATCGCCTTCAGGCTCGAATGCACGTCACCCTTCGGCCCGCGGCCCCATTTCTCGCCGCTCGCGACCAGTTCGAGCTCGATGATCCCCTTCGACCCCAGATTGACCGTGACGTTGCCGGTCTTGCCCTGCGAAGCGAAGGGGATGAAGATGCCTTCGCATTTCTTGAGCGCGGCGAGGATGTTCGGCTTGGTCGCGATCTGGCGGAAGTGCGGCGATCCGATCTCCTCCTCGCCTTCGCACACGAGGACGATGTTGACCGGCAGCTTGCGCCCCGCGGCGCGGATCGCGTGGAGTGCGGCGAGGAAGGTCGCCTCGGGCCCCTTCTGGTTCACTGCGCCGCGGCCCATGATCGCCTGCCCGAAACCGGGACGTTCGACCATCTTGCCCTCGAGCGGCGGCGACGACCATTCGGCGGGGTCGAACTGTTTGACGTCGTACATGAAATAGATGCCGAGCGTGCGCGGTGCGCCGACGTCGATTGTACCGAACACGCCGGGGTGGCCATCGGTCGGAACGATCTCGACATTGGTGAAGCCCGCGTCCTTCGCGAGCTCGGCCATATAGGCGGCGCCCTCGGGCATGCTGCGGTTCTCGGCGGCGATCGAGGGCAGGGCGATCCAGTCGCGGATGCGCTTGATCGAGGCCGCCTTGCCGGCTTCGGCCGCCTTGCGGACGTCGGCCATCGATCCCGATTGGGCGAGGAGGGGCAACGGGCTCATGAAGGTCGCGCCCGCTCCCAGCATCGCGGTGCCGCGGAGCATGTCGCGGCGATTCAGTCGGTCGAAATTGCGGAAATCCATCCTGCGTCCCCTGCCTGCTTCGTATACGAACCAGTGTGCCGGTTTGGCGACGAAACGCAAGCGGGTGTCGGTGGCGTTACCGTAACGGGGTGGGGAACACGCACCTTACAGGAAAGCCTCACGCCTTCTCCAGCAGCCCCTCGTCCTTGATCCGCTTCTGCCACAGCATCGGCGCGTTGACGTGGACATTCTGGCCTTCGCTGTCGACCGCGACGGTGACGGGGAAGTCCTGGACCTCGAACTCGTAGATCGCCTCCATGCCGAGGTCGGCGAAGCCGACGACCTGGCTGCCCTTGATCGCGCGCGCGACCAGATAGGCCGCGCCGCCGACTGCCATCATATAGGCGCTCTTGTGCTTGGCGATCGCCTGCGTCGCGGCGGGGCCGCGTTCGGCCTTGCCGACGCAGGCGAGCAGGCCTTGATCGAGCATCATGTCCATGAACTTGTCCATGCGCGTCGCGGTCGTCGGGCCCGCGGGGCCGACGATCTCTTCGCCGACCGGGTCGACCGGGCCGACATAATAGATGACGCGGCCTTTGAACTCGACGGGGAGCTGTTCGCCCTTGGCGAGCATGTCGGCGATGCGTTTGTGCGCGGCGTCGCGGCCGGTGAGCATCTTGCCGTTGAGCAAAAGCCGGTCGCCCTGCTTCCAGCTGGCGACGGCTTCGGGGGTGAGATTGTCGAGATCGACGCGGATCGCGGCCTGGTCGGGCGCCCAGTCGATCTGCGGATAATCGGCGAGTTTCGGCGGCTCGAGGAACGCCGGGCCCGAGCCGTCGAGCGTGACATGCGCGTGGCGCGTCGCGGCGCAGTTCGGGATCATCGCGACGGGTTTCGACGCGGCGTGGGTCGGCCAGTCGGCGATCTTGATGTCGAGCACGGTCGCGAGGCCGCCGAGACCCTGCGCCCCGATGCCCAGCGCATTGACCTTTTCATACAGCTCGATGCGCAGCTCTTCGGTCGGGGTCGACGGCCCGCGTGCGAGCAGTTCGGTCATGTCGATCGGGTCCATCAGCGACTGTTTGGCGAGCAGCATCGCTTTCTCCGCGGTGCCGCCGATGCCGATGCCGAGCATGCCCGGCGGGCACCAGCCGGCGCCCATCTGCGGCACCATTTCGAGCACCCAGTCGACGATGCTGTCGCTCGGGTTCATCATCTTGAACTTCGACTTATTCTCGCTGCCGCCGCCCTTCGCCGCGACATCGATCACGACCTTCGCGCCGGGGACCATCTCGACGTTGAGCACCGAGGGGGTGTTGTCCTTGGTGTTCACGCGGCTGAACGCCGGGTCGGCGAGGATCGAGGCGCGCAGCTTGTTTTCGGGGTGGAGATAGGCGCGGCGTACGCCCTCATCGACGACCTGTTGCAGGCTGCGGGGGCTGTCGAGGCGGCAGTCCATGCCCCATTTGATGAAGACGGTGACGATCCCCGTGTCCTGACAGATCGGCCGGTGCCCCTCGGCGCACATGCGGCTGTTCGAGAGGATCTGCGCCATCGCGTCCTTCGCGGCGGGCGACACTTCGCGCTCGTACGCGGCGCCCAGCGCGCGGATATAGTCCATCGGGTGGAAATAGCTGATGTACTGGAGCGCGTCGGCGATGGTTTCGACGAGGTCGTCCTCACGGATGATGACGGTGTTCATGGTGCAGTCTTTCCCCCTTTTGGCAGGATTCGCCGGTCTCCCTAGACCCGGCGGCGCGGGGTGGGAAGGGGTTAGCTTTTGCGGCGGCCGAAGGTCGAAGCTGTGGGCGTAATGACCTGTGGCGCTATCGGTTGCGGCGCCGCGCGGTCGAAATCGACGAGCGGTCGCCCCGGACCAGCGCCCGCCAGCTGCCCGCCACGGCGAGCGCGAGCAGAACGATCCAGCCGCCGGCCGCCGAGGGGAGTAACGCCCATCCGAAGGCGGCGGGGGTGATGATCGCCATCACCGTCGGAATCGCGGCAAGGATCGCGAGCGTCCCGAACAGCGCCCACCAGCGACCCATCTGCGTCGCCGCGGCGCCAATCACGACGTTGGTCGCCGCGAGCAACAGGAATTTGGCCGCGACGGGGTAGGGGAGGCTCGCCATCGCGGGTGAATAATCGCCTGCGGTGAAGGCGGCCTGGATGTCGAAGAGCAACCAGTTTTCATACGCGTCGCACAGCGCCGCCGTGACCGGGAGCGCCGCCGCGGCGAGCAGCGGGCGGAGGCGAAGCTCGCGCCATAGCGCGAAGCAGCCGCAGCCAAGGAAGCCGGCGTAGAGCAGCATATAGAGATAGTCCTGCTCATTGCCCGCGCGCATCGCGGCGAGGCGCCCCACCTGCTGCGGGTCGGTATAAAAGCCAAAGATTGCTTCGAGGTCGGGCTGCCCGCCCGCGAATTCGAGGGCGAGAACGGGGGCGCCATAGCCGGGCGCAATATCATGGCCCGTTTGCGGAAAGACCTGCGTCAGGTGGAGGCCGAACAGCGTGACGGCGATGCCGAACGCCAGCGTCCAATACCATGCGCACGCGGGTGCGGGCGGACGTGTCCGCTGCGTTTCGATCCAGTGCTGGAGCCCCCCGACGGCCAACTAACCGTCCGGTGGAGCGCGGCGGCTCACCCTATTGGCACTCGGCGCATTTGCCGCGCACTTCGATGACGGGGCGTTCGGCGGCGAAGCCCGTCGCTTCGGCCGCGGCGCGGACGCCGCCCGAGAGCTTGTCGTCGTCGACATGCACCGCGCTGCCGCACGTGTCGCAGATCAGGAAGATGCAGTCGTGAAGGCAGCCGGGGTGGCTGTTCGCGACAAAGGCATTCGCGCTTTCGACGCGGCGGACGAGGTTGTTCGCGACGAACAGGTCGAGGATGCGATAGACGCTGTTCGGCGCGACGCGCTTGCCACGTTTCTGCGATACGATGTCGGCGATTTCATAGGCGCTCGCCGGCTTGCCGATTTCGGCGACCGCGTCGAAAATCTCGGCGCGCATATCGGTCCACGCTTCGCCCGCGCCCTCGAGCGCGGCCTGCGCCGCCTTGGCGAGCGAGGCGCCGCTGGCCTCGACGTGCGGATGGTCATGCTTGCCCATTGGCGTTTCCTCATGCGCGGGAAATCCCGCGCTAACTATCGTCGCAATGTAGGCTGTTTACCAGGTCCCCGCAAGCGGCGGACCGGTCCGTTTCGGCTGAGCCGTCAGTGCCGCGCGCGGCGGTTGAGGTCGTGACCCAAGGCAACGACGGCGACACCGATCATCGTCGCCACCACTTCGCTGCCGTCGTGCGGCCGCGACAGCGCGCCCGCCATCATGCCGAGCCCGAAGCTGCCGACCGCGAACGGCATCATGTAACCGTGGCTGAGCACGCCCGAGAGCAGGGTCACGAGCGCGAAGCCGATCGCGATGATCAGCCCGATCTCGTGGAACAGGTGATTGTCGAGAAACACCCCGCCGACCGAGGCGATCGAGGCGAAGAAGATCGTCGTTGCGAGGCAGTGAACAAGGCAGAGGCCCGACAGCCCCATCGCCAGCTGGTCGCCGCTGAGCGAGGTCAGCGGACGCGAATCGCGCGCAGCCCGAACCACCGCGCCGAGGCGCGTCAGGACAGGGGCAGGGCTGGCGACTTGTGTCACCCGATTCTCCAAATAACCATTATGGTCGCCGCGTTATGGCATATCATGACAAAGGTTACAACATCTCATCGGCGAGGCGGGGTTATGCGGTGACGGCGAGCCGATGGGGCGAAAATGGCTGCTCACGCGTTCTGATCCGGCTTTCCTACCCGGCCGGCGAGGCTCCTTATTTACATATTTATCAATCCCGAAGGCTATCGCCGCGGGTCGATTTCGATTCAAAATTTACATTAGCAACAATGTATATTGATATTGACATCGATGTGAACGGGGGTAGCAATAGGCGCAGGAGAAAGCTCCGGCCGGCAAACCGGCACAAGAATATCAGGGGAGAGGAATATGGGTGTTCTTCGGGTCGCGCTCGCGCCGCGCATGGTCAGCCTTGCTGCACTGGGAGGCGCGCTGGCGGGGGCCGCCTTGGTGTCGCCGGCGATGGCGCAGGATGGGGGCGGGAAGCCGCAGGACGTCGCCGAAGCCGACGGCAATATCATCATCGTCACCGCGCAAAAGCGCGAGGAGCGCCTGACCGACGTGCCGATCGCGATTTCGGCCTTCTCGGCCGAGGCGCTCGACAATTACAAGATCGAAGGCGGCTCCGAACTGCTCCGCGCGGTGCCCAACGTCAATTTCTCCAAGAGCAATTTCAGCATGTATAATTTCTCGATCCGCGGGATCGGGACCAAGGCGGTTTCGGCGTCGAGCGACCCGGCGGTCGCGATCAGTTTCAACAACACGCCGCTGATCCGCAACCGGTTGTTCGAGTCGGAATTTTTCGACATGCAGCGGATCGAGGTGCTCCGCGGTCCGCAGGGCACGCTCTATGGCCGCAACGCGACGGGCGGCGTCGTGAACCTTATCTCCGCGCTGCCGGGCCCCGATTTCGGCGGCGAGGTGAAGGGTGAGGTCGGCAGTTTCAACACCACGCGGCTGAGCGGGATGCTCAACGTTCCGGTCACCGACACGCTCGGCATCCGGGTGGCGGGCGCGTGGACGAAGCGCGACGGGTTCGACTACAACACATTCACGCAAAAGCGCGTCAACGGCCGCGATCTCTGGTCGACCCGCGCCACCGTCGAATGGGAGCCGAGCGACCGGTTCCGGGCGAATTTCATCTGGCAGCATTTCGAGGAAAACGACGACCGCTCGCGCACCGGCAAGCAACTCTGCACGACCGATCCGGGGCCGGAGCGCGTCGGCAATATCGCGGTCACCGATCTGGCGGTGCGCGGGCGGATGAGCCAGGGCTGTCTGCCCGGCTCGCTTTACGACGATGCCGCCTATGGCGTCCCCAACGCCCGCAGCCTCGTCTACGCGGTCCTGCCGGCGGAAGGCATCAACATCGGCTTTCTGCCCGGCACGGGCGTCAGGCCGGGGCCTCAGGTGCCCGTAGCGAACGCGAGCGATATTTTTGCCGGCGTGACGCAATCACGTGACCTGCGCGAAATTTCGACCAGCTATGACCCGGTCTTTCGCGCGAAGAATGATATATTCCAGATGAATCTGGAGTTCGAGCCGTCCGACGGACTCAAGCTGGTATCGCAGACCGCCTATGCGCGCGACCGCTATTATTCGACGCAGGACTATAACCGTTTCGTCAGCAACCCGCTGTTCAACAGCTCGACCGCGACGCTGGTGGATAACCGCAACCGCCCGCTCGACACGGTGCGCTATCCCGGGCCGACGCCGGGCGGCGTGTTCTGCGATCCGCAACTGGGCTGTTCGGACCGGATGGTATCGGCGGATCTCAGCCAGTCGCGCAACCGGCAATGGTCGCAGGAACTGCGCCTGCAATCGAGCTTCGACGGTCCGGTCAACTTCAACCTCGGGGCCAACTATCTCGACTTCAAATCGCAAGACAATTATTACGTCTTCAACAACCTGTTCACGCTCCTGGCGGATTGGTATTACAGCAAGGTTCCACCGTCAGGAAACCCCGCCTCGGGGCAGAATGCCTTGCTTCCGTGCGAACTCGGATTCGAAGGGCGCGAATGCGTTTATGTCGATCCCAATCCGATCGATAGCCTGAACAACCAAGGCCATAACTATTTCCTCAGCCAGAATGGCGTGCGGATCAAAAGCAAGGCCGTGTTCGGCGAGCTTTATTGGGATCTCGCCGAGAATCTGAAGCTGACGCTCGGGGCGCGTTACACGCAGGACAAGAAGATATCGACACAGGTCCCAAGCCAATTGCTGCTGGGCGGGGGCATCGACAATCCTTCCGGGCCGAACTTCATCGGCAACGTCACTGGCGGCCGGGTCAACAGCGGTTATCCGGCGCTGCCCGACATCAATCAGAAATGGAGCAAATTCACCGGCCGCGCGGTGATCGACTGGAAGCCGGAGCTGGACTTCACCGACGATACGCTGGTCTATTTTTCCGCTTCGCGCGGCTACAAGGGCGGCGGCACCAACCCGCCGCGGGTCGATTTCAATCCCGCCGTGGTGCAATATCAATTTCTGCCGCAAACCTTCCGGCCCGAATATGTCAACGCGCTGGAGATCGGCACCAAGAACAGTTTTGCCGGCGGCAAATTCACGCTGAACGCCACCGCATTCTATTATGACTATAAAGATTACCAGATTTCGCAGATCGTCGATCGCATCGCCTATAATGAAAATTTCAATGCGACCAGCATGGGGCTGGAGTTCGAGGCGGCGTGGCGACCCTCGCGCGCGTTCCGCGTCGATGCCAATCTCGGTATTCTGAAGACCCGGTTGAAGGACGGTTCGCAGTCGATCGACGTCATGAACCGGACCCAGGGCGACGACGACTGGGTTGTGCTGCGTCCCTGGATCCAGGTGCCGTCGAACTGCATCGCCCCGCGCGCACTGGTGGAGAAAGTCCTGACGGGGAACGCCGGGCTGCGTCGGATTGCGCTGTCCGCGCTTTGCCCGGGATCGAACCGTCTGGGCACATTCAATCCGGCTTTTCCCGGCGGGGTCAATTTCTCCGCGCTTTACGGTTTCACCTATAACCCGCTGGCGCCCTATAACCCCGATACGGTCGGGCTGAATATCGCGCAGGGCGGCAGCGGCGCGCCCAATGGCGGCCGCGGCTTCTTCGCCGATCTCTCGGGCAACGAGCTGCCCAATTCGCCGCGGCTGACCTTCAACATCGGCGCGCAATATACGGTGTTCGTCGACGGAGGCGATTGGGAACTCACCTTCCGCGGCGACTATTACCGCCAGTCGAAAAGCTTCGCCCGAATTTACAACACCGAATATGACCGGTTGAAGGCATGGGACAATGTCAACCTGGCGGTGACGCTGGCGCGCCCCGACTCCGACCTCAGCTTCCAGCTTTACGTGAAGAATCTGTTCGACGACGCGCCGATCACGGACTTCTTCACCAACAGCGACGACACCGGCCTGACCACCAATGTCTTCACGCTCGACCCGCGCATCATCGGGTTCAGCGCGACGGTTAAATTCTAGGGCAAAGGAGGGCACCAAAAGATCGAGGTGTCTGCAGGCGAACGGGTTGCCGCAAAGGCCATCATGATGGGTGGCTGGAGCGGGAACTCGTCGCTGATCGTTAAAATTATAGTAATAAAAACAATATTTTAGAATCATCAATTGACATTGATGTCAAATTTTATATCCTGACCTGGCTATGCATGAGTCGCAGAAGCAAATTGGACAGTTGATCCCGATTAACTTTACCAAGAAGGAGAGGAATAATGAAAAAAGTCATCGCACTGATGATGGGCAGCGTGGCCATGTTCACGGCCCAGGCTGCGAACGCGACCACCTATTCGCCGACCGGCGCTTGGTCGTTCAGCGGCACCGTTGACGTGAACAAGGGCATCGCCCTGACCTGCACCCTCGACCTCGACGCCACGACGACCTCCAGCACCGCCACCGCCACGCCTGCGCTGTCGGGCGGGGCTTTTGGCCTGTGCGGAACGATCGGATTTACCGGCGCGCCCTATAACGTCAGCTACAACAGCTCGACGAGCACGCTCACCATCGAGGACGTCTATGTCAACACCATCACCTCGGGCGATTGTGCCGGCGACATCAGCGGCACCTGGGACGAAGTGAACAACACGATAACGATCGATGCGGTGCTTCCCGCCGTCTCGGGCGGCGGCGATTGCACCATCGCCGGAACGATCTCCCTGACCTCGCCCGGCGACGTTTCGATTACCTGATACTCCTCCTGGTCATCGCCTGTGACATGGCGGTGCCAGCTCCCACCTGGCGGGCGCACGGATTCGTGCGCCCGACTTTTTCATGCGATGGCCAGGGAAGGGGATGGACATCGCCCGCACGCCGATGCCAACAGGAAAGGCCCGTTCGTTGCAGGTTGGCCCTATCGCCCGATGAAGCCGCTTTGTTTTGCAACGATACTCCCCGCGCTGGCGCTGATGGCGCCGCATCACGCGCAGGCGCAGGCGGCACCGGACGATGCGGCGGCCGATGAAACCGCTCTCGCTCTCCAACCCTCGCCTGACAATGCTCCCGCCACGGACGAGATCGTCGTTACCGCCCCGCGCTATGGCGAAGCCCTCATCTTGCCCGAAACCGAATTCAATGAGGACGAGATCGGCGCATATGGTTCCGACAGCATAGGCGAGCTTATACGGAATATCACGCCGCTGATCGACGGGTCGGGCGACGAGCCCATCATCCTCGTCAACGGCGAGCCGATCGGCGGCACGTCGGAAATCGGCGTCTATCCGCCCGAAGTGCTCGCCCGGCTCGCCATCCTGCCGCCCGAAGCCGCCGCGCGCTATGGCTATCCGCCGGGCCGGCGGGTCGTGAACCTGGTGCTCAAGAAGAATTTCTCCAACTGGCAGGCCGAGGCGGGTAAGACAATCGCGACCGCCGGCGGACGCCGCAGCGACCGCGCCTCGCTGGGCCGCTTCGTGATCGCCGGACCGACCCGCTGGAACGCGCAGCTCCAATATTCGCGCGACAGCGCCCTGCTCAAGAGCGAGCGGACCATCGCGCCGCGCACGGGCCCTGTCGCCCCCGATGGGTATGTCGTCGGCGCGGGCGGGGGAGAGATCGACCCGGCATTGAGCGCGCTTGCGGGAGAAGCGGTTACCAGCGCCGCGATCCCGCCGGGAGCCGCATTGCAGCCGCCGACGTTGGGCGATTTCGCGGCAACGGCGAATAAAGTCGGGCTGGAGGACCCAAACCGCCATGAGACATTGCTGGCGCCCGGGCGCTTCATCGCGTTCAGCGCGGGCGTCACCCGGCCTTTGGGCAAATTCTCCGGTTCGCTCAACGTCAACGCCAGTTCCAACCGGAGCACCGGCCTTTACGGCATTCCGATGGCGTCGCTCATCCTCCCGGCGGGCAGCCCCTGGTCCCCGTTCGCCGACGACGTCACGCTCATCCGCAGCTTTGCCGGCGTGCGTGCGCTGCGCAGCGAACAGGATTCGAAAACGCTGGGCGCGTCGCTGCTGCTGTCGGGGGCGATCGGTGACTGGCGGGCCAGTCTTGCCGCCAATTATTCGCGCAGCTGGACCGACAATTTGCTCGAGCGGGGCATCGACGGCGTGGCGATCCAGCAGATGATCGATGCCCGCGACCCTGCGTTCAACCCCTATCGCCCGCTCCCCGACACGGTGCTGGTGTCGGAGCGCAATCGCGGGCGCAGCGAGAGCATGAGCGCACGCGTCAATGTCGCGAAACCGATCCTGAAGCTGCCGGCGGGGCCGGTGACGACCGCGATCACCCTCGGCGCCAACCGCAGCCGGTCGGCGAACCAGCGGATCGATGGCTTGGGCGAATTGCTGGCGCGGACGGCGCGCGGGCGCGGCCAGCTCTCCGGGCAGCTGTCGTTCGGCATTCCGCTGGCGAGCCGGAGCGCGGATGTCCTCCAGCCGCTCGGCGACCTTTCCGCCGACCTGTCGATCGGCAGCGAGAAGACGAGCCGGACGCGGGTGCAAAGCAGCATCGACGGTGGGCTGAACTGGACGCCCTTTCCGTTCCTCCAGCTGCGCGGGTCCTATGGCTATGAGGAAATAGTTCCTTCCTTCGACCAGCTGCACGCCCCGCGCGTCGCCACCATCACCCGCATCTATGACCTGGTGCGCGAGGAAGTCGCCGAGCCGGTGTTCGTCACCGGCGGCAACCCAGGGCTGGGGCAAGGCAGCCGCCGGTCGCTGTCGATCAGCGGTCTGCTGCGGCCGCTGGGCGATCAGCGGCTGACGCTCAGCATCGGCTATCGCAGCGAGGTCGCGCGCGGCGGGGCCACGGGGTTTCCCGCGTTGACGCCCGCGATCGAGGCGCTTTTTCCCGAGCGTATCACCCGCGACGCGGCGGGGCGGCTGGTCGGCGTGGACGCCCGCGCGGTCGCCATCCAGCGCGACTCCAGCGCCCGTGTCACCACCGGACTGGTCGTGCGGCTACCCGGGCGGGTCATTGCTGCGGGGGGCAGGGCGGCGGTGCGCAAACCGGGCAATCCGCTGCAGCTCAGCTTCTCGCTCAGCCACCGCTGGCAGTTGAGGAACGAGCTCCTGATCCGCCGCGGCGCACCGGTGATCGACTATCTCGGACCCGATGGCGGGCAATCGCGGCACAGCGCCTCGTTCCAGTTCGTCGCGGCCAAGCGCGGCGTCGGCGTCGAACTTTCGGGGAACTGGACCGGTCCCGCGCGCATCCGCGGCCCCGTTTTGTCGGGTGAGCGGCGCGACTATCGTTATGCGCCAACGGCGTTGTTCGACCTGTCGGCGTTCATCGAGCCGGAAAAGATATGGGCGCGCGCCAAAAATGCGGGGTGGCTGAGCGACCTGAAATTGTCGATCGACGTCCAGAACCTGCTGAATGGCTACCGCCGCGTAACCTTCGCCGACGGCAGCATACCCGACGGCTACGGTCGCAGCGAAATCGACCCGCTCGGGAGAACCTTGCGCGTGGCCGTCCGGAAACGATTCTAGCGGTCGCCAAGCCCTGCTCAGGGAATAGCCGGCGGGATGCCCGACGGGATCAGGAACAGCGGCAGGATACGCGCGATCAGGTCGCGCATCGCATCGTCCTTCTGGTCGAGCATGTCGCGGACATAGGGGCCGATCACCGCATCGCCGAACGCGGCCACCGCCATCATCAACACCGCCGAACGGACGCGCTCGGGCGCGGCCTCGTCCTTCGACTGGCCGACGATCGCCTCGACCAGCGAGCGCACCGCCTCGCGCACGGGTTCGAGATGCGCGACATCGCCCGACAGGATGATCCACGCCGCGAGCGGCCCGGCGCCGCCCTTGTCGAACGCGTCGAACACGCGGTCGGCGACCGCGCGCGGGGCCGCTGCATCGGTCTTCAGCATATCGACGACATGATCGAGCGCGACGGTCAGGTCGTTGATCATCGAGCCCATCAGCGCCGATTGCAGGCTGGCGGCCGATCCGAAGTGGTGAAGGACGTTGGCGTGCGACATGCCGATTTCGTCGCCGATATTGGCGAGCGTCACCGCCGCCGGCCCGCCTTTGAGCAGCAACCCCCGTGCCGCCGCCAGGCCTTCCTCGCGAACTTCGGCGCCCAGTCGCTTGCGCCGTTTCACGCGCGGTGGCGCTTGCTTGTACATCGTCATTATCCCTTCCCCGGCCCCATCCCACTGGCGCCGTTCCCCATGGGCTTTAGCGCAAAGCACGCAATAGTCATAATCCGTCTGCGCGCCGGCGCACCGATCGGCAATGCCGGGTGAATCCTTTGCAAATGGGTGCTTGCATCACCAGTGTCTTCGCAATATATACATTGATGTCAATGTAATTTGAGTCGCCATGAGGTATATCATGACCCAATCGCTCCTTACGCCGCAGGACCTGAAGATCGAAAAGCGCGACCTGAAGTTCGGGCGCGAGACGCCGCCGCCGCGCTGGTGGCACAGCGGCGACCCCGGGCGCACCGCCTTTTTCAACGCCTTGTCCTCGACTTTCCCGGTGGGGGAGAAATTCTTCATGACCGCGGTGCGCCATTATCGCGACGGGGCGCCCCAGCCGCTGCGCGGCCAGATCGACGATTTCCTCTATCAGGAATCGATGCATTCGCGCGAACATGTCGTGTTCAACCGGCAGGCGGAGGACGTCGGCTATGACATCGCGCCGCTCGAGGACCGGGCGCGCCGGACGATCGCGTGGGTCAAGCGGCGGTCGCCTATCCAGCAGCTGGCGGCGACCTGCGCGCTCGAACATTTCACCGCGACGCTCGCGCACGATGCGCTCGCCGATCCTGAGCATCTTGCCGGCGCGACCGACGAGGCCAAGCGATTGTGGCAATGGCATGCGATGGAAGAGATCGAGCATAAGGCGGTGGCGTTCGACACCTATTTGCACGCGACGCGCGACATGACGCCCTTCCGGCGCTGGCTCAAGCGCAGCCTCGTCATGTGCCTGACGACGGTCCGTTTCCACTATGTGATTTTCCGCAACACCGCCGACCTGCTGCGCCAGGATGGGCGCAACGATTTCGCGACCTGGCGGGCGCTGCTTTCCTATCTCTATGGCCGGCCCGGTACGCTTCGCTTGCTGCTGCTCGGCGTGTTCACCTATATGCGTCCCGGCTTCCATCCGTGGGAGATCGACGACCGGGCCTTGCTGACAAAGGCGCTCGCGGCGCTCGAGGCAACCGAACCGAAAAGGACCGCGGCATGAACAGGCTGGCTCTCACCCTTGCCATCGCCGGGCTGGCCGCGGTGCCGGCCGCGGCATCCGCCGCCGACATCACCGGCATCTGGGCGACGGGCAGCGAAGGCGGCCGCGTCGAAATTTATCGCTGCGGCGCGGCGCTATGCGGCCGGGTCGTCGACGCCGCGCGGCTGCGCGGCAACCCCGACCTGCGCGACGTCCGCAATTCGGACACCAAGCTGCGCCAGCGCCGGATCAAGGGGCTGGTGGTGCTCAAGGGTTTCACCGGTGGGCCCGCCGAATGGAAGGGCGGACCGGTCTATGATCCCGAAACGGGCGACGGTGCATCACGCGGCTACCTGAAGCTGCTCGCGAACGGCAAACTGGAACTGAAGGGCTGCGTCACCCTCTTTTGCCGCACGAAGGTCTGGACACGGACCGCCGGCCGGGCGGGCGTCGACTAGGCTCAATCCTGGAGCGGCCGCGCTTCTTCCTCGGCGCGCAGCGCCTTGCGGTCGAGCTTGCCGATCATCGTCTTGGGCAGGTTCAGCCGCACCTCGACCGCCTTCACCTGCTCATGCTTGCCAAGCTGGGGGTTGAGCCACGCGGCAAGCGCTTCGCCGCTGACCTGGAACCCATCCTCGAGCGTGACGAACGCTTTCGGCGCCTCGCCGCGATAGGCGTCAGGAACGCCGAGCACGATCGCTTCCTTCACTGCGGGATGTTCGTGGAGATGCGCCTCGATCACGCTCGGGTAAACCTTGAAGCCGCCAACCGCGATCATGTCCTTCAGCCGGTCGACGATACGGATATAGCCGTCGGCCTCGATCGTCGCGACGTCGCCGGTGCGCAGCCAGCCGTCGTCGGTGAAACTGTCCGTGTCGGCCTCGGGCCGGTTCCAATAGCCCTGCATGATCTGCGGCCCCTTGACCGCGAGTTCTCCGGGCTCGCCGACGGGGGCGTCGCGCGACGGGTCCTCCTTGTCGAGCAGCCTTATGTGCGTCGCGGGGAGCGGCTGGCCGATCGTGCCGGGCTTGACCGGGCCCTCATAGGGGTTGGTCGCCACGACGCCTGAGCTTTCGGTCAGGCCATAGCCCTCGACCAGCGACGCCCCCGTCGCGGCGACGAATTTCTCGCGCAGCTCGGCGGGCATCGGCGCGCCGCCCGAAATGCAGATGCGCAGCGAAGAGAAATCGGTCTTGGCGAGATCGGGATGATCGAGCAGCGCCTGATACATCGTCGGCACGCCGGGAAGCGCGGTCGTCCGGGTCCGCGTGATCGCCTCCAGCGCCTGCTTCGCGTCGAAGCGCGGCAGCATCGTGATCGTGCCGCCATTGAGGATCGTGCGATTGAGGACGCAGGTGTTCGCGAAGACATGGAAGAAGGGAAGCACGCCGAGGATGCGGTCCTCGGCATCATGATCGGGGTCGATCGCATTCACCTGCCGCGCGTTGGCGGTCAGATTCTGGTGCGTCAGCATCGCGCCCTTCGGGGTTCCCGTGGTGCCGCCGGTATATTGGATCAGCGCGATGTCCTTCTCGGCGTCGATCGGGGCGGGCTCGGGCTTGCCATCATTGTCGGTGAGCGCCGAGAAACGGATGATGCGCGGGTCGGCGGGCAGCGCCGCGACCTCCTGCCGCCTGAACAGGCGGTAGAGGACCGACTTGGCGGCGGGCAGCCCGCCCGCGACCGACCCGACGACCAGCCGTTTGAGGCTCGATCCGTCGAGCACCTTCAATGCGGTCGGGAGCAGTGCCGCAGCGCTGACGGTGAACAGCGTCTCGGTGCCCGAATCCTCGACCTGTGCCTCGAGTTCGGCGACGGTATAGAGCGGCGAGAAATTGACCACCGTCGCGCCCGCGGCGAGCGCGCCATAATAGGCCGCGACATAATGCGGCACGTTGGGAAGGAAGAGGCCGACACGGCTGCCCTTGCCGACGCCCTGCTGTTGCAACCCGCGGGCGACGCGCGCAGCGCCCCGCGCGACTTCGGCATAGCTGAATTGCCGGCCCAGAAAATCGAGCATCGCCGCGTCGCCGCGCCGGGCGACGCTGGCGGCGAGCATATCGGGCAGCGACAGCGGCGCAAAATGTTGGTCCCAGGCCGTTGGGTGACGATAATCGGTCGACCAGGAAAAGAGGCTATCCATCGGGCGCAAAAGTCCTTTCGACGTGCATGGGCTTTCCTGACACTAGGGTCAGTAAGCCGACATCGCAACCGGGCCGCGCTTGCGGCGCGTCGCCGCCCCCGCTAGGCAGCGCATATCTTTCTCGCCAGGGGTTTTTGCCATGTTGCAGCTGTCATCGCGGTTCGCCGTGCCGCTCGTCCTTCTCGCCTGTGCCGCTGCCGCACCGGCCGCCGCCAAGGACAAGGGCCCGCCGGTCCGCCCCGCACAGATCCAGGAGCTCTATGCCTGCCGCGACATCGCCGACCCGGCGGCGCGCCTCGCCTGTTTCGACCGCGAAGTTGGCGAATTGTCGACCGCCGACCAGGCGCGCGAGATCACCTTCACCGACCGCGAAACCGCAAAAAAGGCGCGCCGCGGACTGTTCGGCTTTTCCTTCCCCAAGCTGGGCGGGATTTTCGGCGGCGACGAGGACGAGATCAAGGAAATCGAAACCACGCTCCGCTCGGCGAGCATCGACCGCTCGGGCAAATATACGCTGGTCATGGAAGATGATGCGGTGTGGGTGCAGATCGACACGACCAAGCTGCCGCGCCAGCCCAAGCCGGGCCAGAAGGTGAAGATCAAGGTCGCGACGATGGGCAGCTATTTCGCGACCATCGACGGCGGCCGCTCGATCCGCATCAAGCGCGACCGCTAATCGCGCCGCGCGATCGCGCTGAGGGACGAAGCCGCGATGGGGGATGAGGTCGCGATACCCATACCGGGTCCGGGCGCGCTGCCCTTTGTCCTGCTCGACGACGCGCGCGCCGACGGTGCGGCGCGCGCGCGGCTGTTCCGCGATCCGGTCGACATCGTGACGGCACAGAGCGCGGCCGAGATCCCCGCCCTACTCGATGCGCTGCAGGCAGCGCAGGCGCGCGGCCTCTATGCGGCGGGCTGTCTGGCCTATGAGGCGGGGAAGGGGCTTGCTCCCGCGTGGCGCGGCGCGGTCGAGATGCCGGGTGCCGCGGAGGACGGCGCGGCGCCGCTCGGCTGGTTTGCGCTGTTCGACCGGGTCGAGCGTATCGACGCCGATGCCGTCCCGGGCCTGCTTCCCGATCCGGCATCGGCGTGGGTCGGCGCGGTGACCCCGCGCGTATCGCGTGCGGACTATCTGACGGCCGTCGACAAGGTGCTGGGGCTGATCCGCGCCGGCGACATCTATCAGGCGAATTTCACCTTTCGCGCCGACGTGCCGGTGCTCGGCAATCCGCTCGCGGTTCATGCGCGGCTGCGGCGGACGGCGCGCGCGGGTTATGGCGGCGTGATCTGGACCGGCGAACAGGCCATCGTCTCGCACTCACCCGAACTCTTCTTCGCGCTGCGCGATGGACAGGTGATGGCGCGGCCGATGAAGGGCACCGCGGCACGGCTCGCCGATGCCGAGGCCGATTTCGCGGCGGTGCGCGAACTCGCCGAAGACCCCAAGCAGCGCGCCGAAAATCTGATGATCGTCGATCTGATCCGCAACGATTTGTCGCGCGTCGCGGTGCCGGGCTCGGTCGCGGTGCCCGACCTGTTTCGCGTCGAAAGCTTTCCGACGATCCACCAGCTCGTCTCCGACGTCAGCGCGCGCCTGCCCGAGGGCGCGGGCGCGGTCGATGTGCTGCGCGCTGCCTTTCCCTGCGGCTCGATCACCGGCGCGCCCAAGGTGCGCGCGATGGAAATCATCGACGAGCTGGAGGATGGGACGCGCGGGATTTATACCGGCTCGATCGGTTTCATCGAGCCGGGGGGCGATGCGGCGTTCAACGTCGCGATCCGGACTTTGGTCTTTCCGCAAAGCCGCTTGCGGGACGGCCCGCGTTGCGCCACGCTGGGCTTGGGTTCTGGAATTGTCGCCGACAGCCAGCCGGCTGAGGAATGGCGCGAATGTCTGGCCAAGGGGGAATTTGTGGGCGCAGCGGGGGAAAGTTTCGATCTCATCGAAACCATGTTCTTCGATCCCGTAGAGGGCGTGCAGCGGCTCGAGGGCCATCTGGCACGGATGAAGGCGAGCGCCGCGGCGCTGGGCTTTTCCTTCGACCGGCATGGCGCGCGCAATGTCCTGCAATCGGCGACCTTCCGCCTGCGCAGCGCCGCGCGGGTCCGGATGCGGCTCGCGCCTTCGGGGGCGCTGGCGGTCGAGGTTTCGCCGTTGCCGCGACTTGCCGAGCTGCCGGTTCCGGTCGCGGTGCGGTCCGCGCCGATGGCCGCCGACGATTTTCGCCTGACGCACAAGACCAGCCTGCGCGCCGACTATGACGCCGCGCGGCAGGAGAGCGGCGCGGCCGAGGTCGTCTTTGTCGACGAACCCGGCTTTGTCACCGAAGGCAGCTGGAGCAACATCTTCGTCGAGCGCGACGGCCAGTTGCTCACCCCGCCATTGGCGCTGGGGCTGCTCCCCGGCGTGTTGCGCGCCGAACTGATCGACAAGGGACGCGCGATCGAATCGCACCTGCGGCTCGCCGATCTGGGCGACGGCTTTTTTATCGGCAATAGCTTGCGCGGGCTGGTCCCCGCGCGGCTGGTCGACGCCCGGTAAATCGTCATCCCGGCGAAGGCCGGGATCTCAAGGGTGCGTCACGATCGAACGGCGAGATCCCGGCCTTCGCCGGGATGACGGGATTAGGGGGCTGCGTTGTCGCTGCATTCGTAAATTGTCTACCACATCCCTTGCCTAATCGCTTGTGAGGCGATAGGCGCGGCCGCGCGCAATTTTCTGCCAATATATTCGCCGCCCGCCCTCTCGCAAGGACGCTATCCCATGTCGACTTTCAAGCCGCATATCTCTGCCGCGCTCAAGCGCATCCAGCCCTCGGCAACGCTCGCGATGACCGCGCGCGTGTCGGCGCTGAAAGCGGCGGGTGTCGATGTGATCGGTCTGAGCGCCGGCGAGCCCGATTTCGACACCCCCGATTTCGTCAAGGAAGCGGCGATCGAGGCGATCCGCAATGGGCAAACCAAATATACTCTGGTCGACGGCACCGTCGCGCTGAAAGAGGCGATCCGCGGTAAGTTCCGCCGCGACAACGGCCTCGACTTCGGGCTCGACCAGATCAGCGTCAACGTCGGCGGCAAGCACACCTTGTTCAACGCGCTCGTCGCGACCGTGGACAAAGGCGACGAGGTGATCATCCCCGCGCCCTATTGGGTGAGCTATCCCGACATCGTCGCCTTCGCGGGCGGCACGCCGGTGATCATCGAGGGCACCGCCGCGCAGAATTACAAGATCACCCCCGCCCAGCTCGACGCCGCGATCACCGCGAAGACGCGCTGGGTGATGTTCAACTCGCCGTCGAACCCGTCGGGCGCCGCCTATTCGGGCGAGGAACTCGACGCGCTCGGCGAAGTCATCCGCCGCCATCCGCATGTGATGGTGATGACCGACGATATGTACGAGCATGTGTGGTACGCCGACTTCGCCTTCACGACGCTGGCGCAGCGCTGCCCCGACCTGATCGATCGCATCCTGACCGTGAACGGCTGTTCGAAAGCCTATGCGATGACCGGCTGGCGGATCGGCTATGCCGGCGGTCCGGCGTGGATCATCAAGGCGATGGGCAAGCTGCAGTCGCAGTCGACGTCGAACCCCTGTTCGATCGCGCAGGCCGCCGCGGCCGCCGCGCTCGGCGGGCCGCAGCAGTTTCTCGACGACCGCAACGCAGCGTTCAGGAAGCGCCGCGACATGGTCGTCGCGATGCTCAACGACGCGCCGGGCCTCAACTGTCCGACCCCCGACGGCGCCTTCTATGTCTATCCCGACGCCAGCGGCTGCATGGGCAAGAAGACCCCCGACGGAAAGCTGGTCGACAGCGACGAAGCGCTGATCGACTATTTCCTCGATACGGCCAAGGTCGCGGCGGTGCACGGCGGTGCCTTCGGCCTGTCGCCCGCGTTCCGCGTCTCTTACGCGACGTCGGAAGCGGTGCTGAAGGAAGCCTGCGTGCGCATCCAGCAGGCATGCGCGGGGCTGTCCTGATCAGGTTGAACCGTTTGTCCTGAGGAGGGGCCGAGCTTGTCGAAGCCCCGTCTCGAAGGACCCGACGTGGCGGTCCTTCGAGACGCCATTTCGACAAGCTCAATGACTCCTCAGGACGAACGGAAGTTTGCTTCCTCTTCTGTTGCACGAAGAATTTGCGCGTGCATAGGAATTCTATACCGACCGGTCTTGTAATACTGGCGACTTGTCCTATTTGAACCTGAACGGCGGTTAACCGCCCGGTTCACCGGATAGTAAGCCATCCTGACTAGGGTGACGGACATCACTGCACGGCTGGTCGGGGCGCTCCATATCGTCGGTGGTACCAAAGTGGTCTCGGCCACGAATCGACAAGATATGACAAGAGGCTTATATGATCACCATGCTCCGCTCCGACTGGTTCCTCTCCATGCTGGCTGGCTTCGCGATTGGCGCGACGTACATCGTCCTCAATCAGCCGGCGCTGCCGATCCCGGCGTGACGGCATCGCGTCGCACCCTTGTCGGCCGCGTCGTTGCGACGCTGGTCGCGGGCGCGATCGTTGCGCAATGCGCGCCGGCGCAGGCCGAAAGCGTCATCAAACTTCCTGCTGCTGCCGTCGATCCCGCGGTGAATGCGAAGCGCGCGACCGCGGTTCTGGCGGGCGGCTGCTTCTGGGGCGTCGAGGGCGTCTTTTCCAATGTGAAGGGCGTGATCTCGGTCGAATCGGGTTATCATGGTGGCAGCGCCGCGACCGCCAAATATGAGCGGACCCACGACGGCAAATCGGGTCATGCCGAGGCGGTGCGCATCGTCTATGACCCCGGTCAGGTCAGCTATGGCACATTGTTGCGTGTCCTTTTTTCGGTCATCGCCGATCCGACGCTCAAGAATCGCCAGGGCCCCGACACCGGCCCGCAATATCGCGCCGCGATCGTCCCGCTCGACGCGACGCAGCGGCAGGTCGCGACCGCCTATCTGGCGCAAATCGCCAAGGGCAAATATTTCGCCAAGCCCCTCGTCGTGCCGGTCGAAACCTACAAGACCTTCTATCGCGCCGAGCCCGGGCACCAGGATTTCATGCGGCGCAATCCGAAGAACAGCTATATCGCCTATTGGGATGCGCCCAAGCTGGCGGCGCTGAAGCGGCTGTTCCCGGACCTCGTTCGCGCCACCCCCGCCCCCTGATAATCGCGCGGGTTCCGCCGCTCATCGCGCCGCAGGAATCATTCGTCGCAAATCGCTGGCCCGCCCTGCGCGCCTGCGAGACGACGGGGCCTGACCGAAGGGGTCGGAGATAATGATAAAAGTCGCGAGTGCGGGGTTTGAATGACGTTTAAATTTTCGGGCAGGCCGCTCCTCGCCATGACGATGAGCGCGGCGGTGCTCGCGGGCTGCGTCAGCAGCGCCGCGATCGTGCCGCAACCGCGCACGCCGCCGCCCGCGGCGACACGCGGACCGGCGGGATCGGTCACCGTGCCGATCGGCCAGCCGGTGCGTTCGGCCATGCCGCGCCCCGTCGGCCCGATCGACCCCGGTTTTCGCCGCGCGCCCGCCGGCCTGACCGATCGCATCTACGTCCTTTGGCGCGCCTTCCCCGGCAAGACCGGCATCGCGGTGCAGCGCATCGACGGCGAATGGGCGATCGCCCAGCGCGGGACCGACCTGTTCCCGCAGCAGAGCGTGTCGAAACTGTGGGTCACGCTGTCGGTGCTCGACGCGGTCGATCAGGGCCGGATGAGCATGGACCAGCGCGTCCGCATCGGTCCCGAGGATTTGACGCTGTTCCACCAGCCGCTCGCGGCGCGCGTGCGCGCCGAAGGATCGGTGACGATGAGCGTCCGCGACCTCATCGAAACCGCGATCACCCACAGCGATAACACCGCGAACGACAGCCTGCTGCGCACCGTCGGCGGCCCCAATGCGGTGCGTGCCTTCATCGCCAAAAAGGACCTCGGCTCGATCCGCTTCGGTCCCGGCGAGCGGCTGTTGCAGGCGGGGACCGCGGGGCTGAGCTGGCAGCAAAGCTATTCGGTCGGGCGCAATTTCGAGACCGCGCGCGCCGCGCTGTCGCCCGCGACGCGCCGCACCGCGATGGACAATTATCTCGCCAACCCGGTCGACGGCGCGAGCCCCGCGGCGATCGCCAGCGCGCTGACACGGCTGGCGCGCGGCACCTTGCTGTCGCCCGAATCGACCGAATATCTGCAAGGCGTGCTGAGCCGGACAAAGAGCGGGCCGCGGCGGCTCAAGGCCGGGCTGCCGCCGGGTTGGCAATTCATGCACAAGACCGGTACCGGCCAGAATCTGGGCGGCATGACCGCGGGCTATAACGACATCGGCATCGCCACCGCGCCCGACGGCACCCGCTATGCGATCGTCGTGATGATGGGCAGCACGACCTCGGGCATTCCCGCGCGCATGGCGTTAATGCAGGCGGTATCGTCCGCCGTCGCCGAATATCACGGGCGCTGAGCATTTTCGTCCGTTTGTCCTGAAGAGGAGCTGAGCGAAGTCGAAGGGACCCGTCTCGAAGGACCCCGGCGTGTGCCAGCGTCCTTCGAGACGCCATTTCGACAAGCTCAATGGCTCCTCAGGACAAACGGACTTGGGGTTCATGGCCGTTTTCACTATAGGCCCAGTCGATGAAACGATTTCTACTGCTTCCCATGCTGCTGTCGCTCGCACTCGCCGGATGCGCCACCCCCGAGACGCGGCTGCGCACGGGCCTCAACAACGCCGGCCTGTCGAAAGCGATGTCGGCGTGCATGGCCGAACGCATGGTCGACCGGCTGTCGCTGCTCCAGCTTCGCCGCCTCTCGGCGCTCGGCAGTCTCAAGGACAAGCGCGTCACCGACCTCTCGCTCGACCATTTTTTTCACAAGGTCCGTGCGCTCAAGGATCCCGAGATCCTGACGGTGTCGACCAGCTCGGCGGCGCTCTGCGCGCTGCGCTAAACGCTTAGTCGCCGGGAAAGCGCACGACGAGGTTGGGCGGCGGAAAGCTGCCCTGCACCGTTTCGGAGCGGTCGGTGGGCGGCCATGTCTCGCCGCGGAAAAAGCTGTCTATCGTCGCATATTGCCCCAGGCGCGTGAGCGAGGTGACGACATAGGGCAGGCCCTCGGCGCCAAGGATCGATGGGCGGTCGGCGAGGTGGAAATGCAGGTGCGGGGCACTGGCCTGTCCGGTGAAGCCAAGAAAGCCGACGACCTGCCCAGTCTTCACGCGATCGCCCACCGCGACCGGCGCGCCCTGCTTCAGATGTTCGTAGGTCGCGATACGGCCGCCGCCGATGTCGAGCATGACGAAATTGCCGCTGGCATCGGCGATCGACGGGTTTGTGCGGCCCGACCGCGTCGCGGGGTCGGGAACATTGTCACGCACCGCAACGATCGTGCCGTCGGCGACCGCGAGCACCTCGGCGCCAAAGCCATAATGGTTTGCCGGAATGTTGGCGTCGCCTGATGATAATTTTCCGCTCGTGTCGACCTTCATCCAGTCGATCGCGAAGCGGCCGGGCAGGGTGGCCGACCCTTCGGTGGCATAAAAGACCCGGCGATGGCCGCGTTCCATGCCGGGATTGTAGACCGCGACCCAGGGGCCGCCGCGCAGCGGTGGCGACAGGCGGGGGAGGGCGGCGGTATCGATCTTCGCGAGTCCGCCCGTCACCGTGAAGATCGCGCCGGTGCCATCGGGGGCGACTTCGCTCAATCTCAGGTCGTGCGTGATCAGCCCGCGGACGAGACCGGCGGGCGTCGGCGCGTTGATATAGAGGACCGCCCGGCGCCCCGGGGCGATCGTGCGCGCGTCGGTCGCGTCCTTGGGTCCGACGATCGCGATCACGGCGGCCAGTTCGTCACCGGCATAGGTCTTGACCGGCGTGCCGCGCCCGTCCGCCTTGACGATCAATTCGTCGAGCCGAAGCGGCCGGCTGGAAAAATTCGTCAGATGGATTTCATAAACAAGCTGGTCGCTTTCGCCGATGCGGACGACATTTGGTGCCCGGGCGACTTCGACGTCGAGCGCCTGCTGCGCGAGCGCCTCGCTCGAACCGGAGAACGCCAGCAACGCCAAAATCGCCATCCTTATCTGCACCTTGCGCTCCCTCGTTCGACCACGCATCCCGGCGGGACTATCAGGGAAAGTTTCAGGCGTCACTATCAGGGGCGGGCGGCACCGGTCCGGCCGGCCGCACCGGCCCCGCCAGGGGTAGAATTGCCGCCGAACTTGTGCTTAGGCGGCGCCGATCCTCTCCCTTCCAGAGTCGAAAGGCCCGGCAGACCTCATGAACATCCACGAATATCAGGCGAAAGAACTGCTCGCAAAATTTGGCGTCGCTGTCCCCAAGGGCATTGCCGCGATGAGCGTCGAGGAAGCCGTCGCGGCGGCGAAGCAGCTGCCTGGGCCGCTCTATGTCGTGAAGTCGCAGATCCACGCCGGCGGCCGCGGCAAGGGCAAGTTCAAGGAACTGGCCCCCGACGCAAAGGGCGGTGTCCGCCTCGCCAAGACGATCGAGGAAGTCGAAGCGCATGCGAAAGACATGCTCGGCAACACGCTGGTGACGATCCAGACCGGCGACGCCGGCAAGCAGGTCAATCGCCTCTACATCACCGACGGCGCCGACATTAAGCAGGAATTCTACCTCGCTTTGCTCGTCGACCGCGGGTCGAGCCGCATCGCGGTCGTCGCCTCGACCGAAGGCGGCATGGACATCGAAACCGTCGCGCACGACACGCCCGAAAAGATCCACACAATCGTCATCGATCCCGCGACGGGCCTCCAGCCGCACCACGGCCGCAGCGTCGCCGCCGCGCTCGGCCTGTCGGGCGACCTCGCCAAGCAGGCGGCCAAGGTTCTCGCCGGCTTGTACGCCGCGTTCCTCGGCACCGATGCCGAACAGATCGAAATCAACCCGCTCGCCGTCTGCGAAGGCGCAAATGGCGATGAACTGCTCGTGCTCGACGCCAAGGTCGCATTCGACGGCAATGCGATGTTCCGCCACAAGGATCTCGCCGAGCTGCGCGACCTGACCGAGGAAGACCCGGCCGAGGTCGAAGCGTCGGAATATGACCTCGCCTACATCAAGCTCGACGGCAACATCGGCTGCATGGTCAATGGTGCGGGCCTCGCGATGGCGACGATGGACATCATCAAGCTGAACGGCGAATTCCCCGCCAACTTCCTCGACGTCGGCGGCGGCGCGAGCAAGGAAAAGGTCACCGCGGCGTTCAAGATCATCCTCAAGGACCCCGCCGTGAAGGGCATCCTCGTCAACATCTTCGGCGGCATCATGAAGTGCGACATCATCGCCGACGGCATCGTCGCCGCGGCGAAGGAAGTGAATCTTTCGGTCCCGCTCGTCGTCCGCCTCGAAGGCACGAACGTCCAGGAGGGCAAGGACATCCTCGCCAATTCGGGCCTGCCGATCGTGGCGGCAAACGATCTGGGCGATGCGGCAAAGAAAATCGTCGCCGAGGTGAACAAGGCGGCGTGATAATCCAACCCTCCCGCGCATCGCGAGGGAGGAGGTGGGACTGCTAGTTGACGTTTACGTAAACGCCAATTATGGCGCAGTGCACAATTTGCTGAGAGGAGCTTTAAAGCCCATGAAAATCCTCGTCCCCGTCAAGCGGGTGCTCGATTACAACGTGAAGCCGCGGGTCAAATCCGACGGCACCGGCGTTGACCTGGCCAATGTGAAAATGTCGATGAACCCGTTCGACGAGATCGGTGTCGAAGAAGCGATTCGCCTGAAGGAAAAGGGCGTCGCGACCGAGATCATCGCGGTTTCCGTCGGCCCGGCCAAGGCGCAGGAAACGCTGCGCACGGCGCTCGCGATGGGCGCTGACCGTGCGATCCTCGTGCAGACCGACGATGCGGTCGAGCCGCTCGCGCTCGCGAAGATCTTCAAGGCGATCGCCGACGCCGAACAGCCGGGTCTCGTGATCCTTGGCAAGCAGGCGATCGACGACGACAACAACCAGACCGGCCAGATGCTCGCTGCACTGACCGGCTGGGCGCAGGGCACCTTTGCCAGCGCGGTCAACGTCGATGGCGACAGCGTCAACGTGACCCGCGAAGTCGACGGCGGTCTCGAGACGGTGAAGCTGAAGCTTCCCGCGATCGTCACCACCGACCTTCGCCTCAACGAGCCGCGCTACGCTTCGCTGCCGAACATCATGAAGGCGAAGTCGAAGCCGCTCGATACCAAGACCCCCGCCGACTATGGCGTCGACACCGCCCCGCGCGTCAAGACGGTCAAGGTTTCGGAACCGCCCGTCCGCTCGGCTGGCGTCAAGGTCGCCGATGTCGATGAACTGGTTGCCAAGCTGAAAGCGCTGGGAGTGCACTCATGAAAACTCTGGTTTGGGTCGAACATGACGGCAAGGCCGTCAAGGACGCGACGCTCGCGGTGGTCACCGCCGCGTCGAAGCTCGGCGAAGTCCATCTGCTCGTCGCCGGTTCGGG
>NZ_JAKFEM010000042.1:0-131058 GCF_036675685.1 Sphingopyxis sp. | reverse complement strand
GTGAGGCCCATGCGTTCGGCTTCGGAAAGCACCGAATCGCGAACCTTGTTCTCGAAACCCGAATAGGCGTGAATGATGTACCAGCGCGCCATGTGTATCCGTATCCTGTCCCTGTAACCGCGGCGTTAGCGCGCGAGCGACGTCAGCCAGCTGACGATCGCGTTGAAAACCGTGTCGACGCCGAAAAAGAACAGCGCGAGGATCGTCGTCATGATGATCACCATGATCGTCGTCTGCATCGTTTCACGGCCCGTGGGCCAAACGATCTTGCGGGCTTCGGCGCGCACCTGATTGATGAACTCAGCCGGGCTGGTCTTCGCCATATCGATCGTCCTGTCCTTTAACGCGTCTTGGTTCGAGCCAGATGGGTTGCCATGCCCTGCGCGTCAAGCGCGCTTTGGGCAATAGTCCGCCCACCCTCCCCGAGCATGTCGGCGAAAGGCGGAAGAAAACGGCGCATCTGTCCGAATGAAAGCGGCCTTTACTTGCGCGATGCGGCGATTGCAAGTGCGGGGTCAGGAACCGCGCGCCATCGCGCGCTGCATGAGAAGCAGCAGACCAACCATGACGACCCAGCTGATCGTCGGCTGGAGCGCGAACAGCAGATGCAGCTCGCGCGCCGCCGCCTTGCCATCTTGCGGATCGAAACCGACGAGGTCGAGCAGTATGTAGCTGACCGCGATGGCAGCGGCGACACCGAACTTCTGCATCAGGTTGAGCAGCGCGAAGAGGAAGGCCGATCGGCCCCGCCCGCAGCGCTCGGCATCGCGCGGGATCAGGTCGGCGAGCATCGAATAAGTGAAGAGCAGCCCGACAAAGCCCGTCCCGAGCATGAGCGAGAAACCCACCGCCTGCCCCAGCCCCTCGGGCTGCTGGAACAGCGTCGCGACGAGCAGGCTCGAAATCAGTAGCCCCATCGCCATCATCATCGGCGGCTTGCCGAAACGGCGCGCAAGGAAAGTCCAGATCGGCGAAGCGAGTGCCCCGCCGATAAAGCTCGCGAAGAGCAGCACCGCGCTCTGCGCATCGAGATCGAGCACCGCGGCGGCGAAGAACACGAAAAGCGAGGTCAGCGACCCGAAGGCAAAGCTGTTGAGGAACTGCACGCCGAGAAGCAGCATGAGTGGTCGGAAGGAAAGCGAAGCGCGGATCTCGTGCCGCCAGCCGATACCGGGTTCCGCCACCACCGCACGCGGCGGGACGCGCCGGATTGCAAAGAGCGCGATCGGCACCATGAGGAGGAAAAGGCTGGCATAAGCCATGATCCGCCCCTGCAGGCTGACTCCCGGAATCAGGAGCTGCGCCGCTGCGGGCGCGGCAAAGGCGAGAATCAGCGCGATCTTCGCGAACCAGTCGCGCATCCCATAGAGGAGTGCGCTGTCGGCGGGCGTGCGCACGAGCGCCGCGCCCCACGACAGCTGCGCGACCTCGTAAAGGCTGTAGCTCGAATAGAAGAATATCATCATCAGGAAGAGTGCGGCGAAAGGCAGCCGGTCGCCGACCGTCACCAGCGCAAGCAGCAGCAGCGACAAGGGCAGCAGCGCCTGCAGCATCCAGCGCCGATGCGCGCCCAGCCCGGGGCGGACGCGGTCGACTATCGTCCCGATCAGCGGATCGACGACGCCGTCCCATATCGTCGTGAGCGAGAAGAGCAGCCCGACCAGCGCCACCGAAATCACCCCGCCCTCGGCAATATAGGGCGGCAGATAGACGCTGAACGGCAGGCCGAGGATCACCGTCGGCCCCGCCGTCGCGGCATAGGCAGCCACCGTGCGCGGGCGCAATGCCGGGGTTTCGTCGGCCTGGGCGGCCGATGGCAGGACGGTACTGGCCAAGTCGCGAAGCTCCCGAAGCAGGAGGCGGCAAGCTTTCAGCTATTGACAGCCATGTCAACAGCTGCGGCCCTCGAACGACGAACGCGCCTAACGGATCTTGAAATGGGAAAGGAAAGGCTTGAGCCGCCAGTCGATCTGGTCAGGGTCAAGCCATTCGTCCTCGATCCCCATCAGCATGCTGAGCATCGAATCGCCGACGACGATATCGAAAAACAGGCGCGCGGCAGCCTCCGGGCGGTCAATGTCGGCTTTACCTGTTGCCGCCCATTCCGCGAACAGCTCGATCAACTCCTCCAGCGCGGGCACGTGCAGGTCGCGATAAATCTGCATTGCGAATTCGTGGTCGCGCAGGCTCTCGGATATCAACATGCGCATCAAGGCAACGGCGTGTGGCGATTCCATCAGCTCGCTTTGGCGATGCGCGTAGCTCTTCAGGATTTCGACGCTCGACAATCCCCGGGTCGCGTCGTCGTCGAGCGACCGCAGCATGGCTTCGTCGCACCAGCGAGTTGCGATCGCGCGGAGCAGCCCCTGCTTGTTGCCGAACAGTTCATAAAGCGTCGCGAGCGAGCCACCCGAACGCTTGACGATTTCGGCGAGACTGGTCCGCTCATACCCCTGCTCGAGAAACAGCGTCTCCGCCGCATCGAGAATGGCGCCCTGCCGCCGTTCGCGCGGCGATGACCTATCCATCTGACATAAAGTCGATTCCGACGTCTCCAATTGCAGCTCCTCTCCCTTGCTCTTTTTTGTAATTTAAATTACACGGCGTATCAGCGCAAGTCTTTGCGTATAGACATGTCCCGCACAACTGCGATTTTTTCAGGGGTCCATATGAGTCGCGCTCGTTCCTTTGCAAGCGCCAGCGCCGGCGCGCTGGCCCTGTTGCTGGCCTCCTGCTCGTCCGAAGCACCGCCCGCACCGCCGCCGCCCGAAGTCAACATCGTCACGATCCGCGTGCAAACGGTGCCGAATGTCATCGAGCTGCCGGGCCGCGTCCAAGCCTATCGCACCTCCGAAGTGCGCGCACGCGTCGACGGCATCGTCGAACGGCGGCTGTTCAACGAAGGCAGCTTCGTGCGCGCCGGGGCTTCGCTATTCCGGATCGATCCGCGCCAGCTGACCGCTACCTCCAACGCGGCGCGGGCGCAGCTGGCCCGCGCGCAGGCGACCGCGGCCAATGCCCGCCAGGTCGTCAACCGCTATCAGCCGCTGCTCGCCGACCAGGCGATCGGCAAGCAGGAATATGACGCGGCGGTCGCGCAGCAACGCACCGCGGAGGCCGATGTGGCGGCGGCGCAGGCCAATCTGGAATCGGCGCGGCTCAACCTCGGCTACACCACCGTCACCGCCCCCATTTCGGGCCGTGCGCGCCGCGCCGAGGTGACCGAGGGTGCGCTGGTCAGCGCCGGCGCCGGCACGCTGCTCACCACGATCGAACAGATCGACCGCGTCTATGTCAACTTCGGGCAGTCGAGTTCCGACCTGTTGAAAATCCGCCACGACATAGGGTCGGGCAAGGTAACCGCGCCCCAGCTCGAGCGCGTCGAGGTGCAACTGATCCTCGAGGATGGCAGCGCCTATCCGATCGTCGGCCGTCTCGACTTCCTCGACCTGTCGATCGACGAGGCAACGGGCACCGCTGCGCTGCGCGCGGAATTCCCCAACCCCGCCTCGGCGCTGCTCCCCGGCCAGTTCGTTCGCGCGCGCATCTTCGCGGGCAACCGGGCCGACGGCATCCTGATCCCGCAGCGGGCGGTCAAGCTCGCCGCCGACGCGGCCAGCGTGATGGTCCTCGATGCCAAGAATAATGCGACGCCGCGCCCGGTAAAGCTCGGCACCATGATCGCCGGCCAATGGGCCATCCTCGACGGATTGAAGCCCGGCGACCGGGTGATCGTCGACGGGCTGCAAAAAGTGCAGCCGGGCCAGCCCGTCCGCATCGCCCAGCCCAAGGGGTCCCAGTCCGCGCCGGCGACCAAAGCCGCGCCGGCGGAGCGCTGATCTGCCATGACCCCCCGCTTTTTCATCGATCGCCCCATTTTTTCGTGGGTCATCGCCATCGGCATCCTGTTGTCGGGCATCATCGCGCTGCGCAGCCTGCCGGTCGAGCAATATCCCTCGGTCGCACCGCCATCGCTGACGATCGGCGTCACCTATCCCGGCGCCGACGCCAAGACGCTCGAGCAGAATGTCACGCAGGTCATCGAGCAGGAGCTGAACGGGGTCGAGGGTTTCCTCTACATGGCCTCGACCAGCGAATCGAACGGCACTGCGTCGATCACTCTGACCTTCGAAGCCGGGACCGACATCGATAATGCGCAGATGGAGGTGCAGAACCGCCTCCGCCGCGTCGAACAGCGGCTTCCCGAGGATGTGCGCCGCCAGGGCATTTCGGTCACCGAGGCGAACTCGGGCTTCCTGCTGATCGTCGCGATCACCTCGAAGACCGCCGACACCCCGCCGATGGAGGTCAACAACTTCGCCAACACCCGCGTTCTCGACGAGCTCAGGCGCGTCGGCGGGGTCGGCAACGTCCAGGCCTTCTCCCCCGAATATGCGATGCGCATCTGGCTCGATCCGCAGAAGCTCGCCTCCTACAACCTCTCCGCCGCCGAAGCTCTGGGCGCGGTGCAGGAACAGAATAGCCAGACGCCGGGCGGCCAGCTCGGCGACCAGCCGATCGCCAAGGGCGCGCAGCTCAACGCCGTCATCACCACCCAGGGGCGCTTCACCACCCCCGAGCAGTTCGCGGGCATCATCCTGCGCGCCAATCCCGACGGGTCGGCGGTCACGCTCGGCGATGTCGGGCGCGTCGAGCTGGGCGCGGCGAGCTATCTTTTTTCATCCGAGCTCAACGGCAAATCGATGGCGGGCATGGCGGTCCAGCTGACTCCCGGCGCCAACGCGCTGTCGACCGCCGCCGGCATCCGCGAACGCATGGAGGAGCTGTCGAAGGGCTTCCCGCCCGACATCACCTGGTCGATCCCCTATGACACGACGCCCTTCGTCGAGCTGTCGATCGAAGAGGTGGTGAAGACGCTCGCCGAAGCGATGGTTCTCGTCTTCCTTGTCATGTTCCTGTTCCTTCAGAACTGGCGCGCGACGGTTATCCCGACGATCGTCGTTCCCATCGCGCTCGCCGGCGCGTGCCTTGGCCTGTGGATGTTCGGCTTTTCGATCAACGTGCTGACCCTGTTCGGCATGGTGCTGGCGATCGGCATCCTCGTCGACGACGCGATCGTCGTGATCGAGAATGTCGAGCGCATCATGAACGAGGAACATCTGCCGCCCTATGAAGCGACGGTGAAGGCGATGACGCAGATCACCAGTGCGATCATCGGCATCACGCTGGTGCTGATCGCGGTGTTCATCCCGATGGCCTTTTTCCCCGGATCGACCGGCGGCATCTATCGCCAATTCTCGATGACGCTCGCGATCTCGATCGCCTTCTCGGCGCTGCTCGCGCTTACGCTGACGCCCGCGCTGTGCGCGACGCTGCTGAAACCGCACGACGCGACCAAGCGCAGCGGCCCGTTCGGCGAGTTTTTCGATCGCTTTTTCGCCCGGTTCAACCGCTGGTTCGGCCGCACGACCGACCGCTATCAGGGCGGCGTGGGCAAGATGCTGTCGTCGCCGCTCCGCTGGCTCGGCGTCTTCGTCGCGATGGTCGCGATCACGGCGCTGCTCTTCTTCCGCCTTCCCGGCTCCTTCCTGCCGCAGGAAGACCAGGGTTATCTGATCACCGTCATCCAGGCGCCCCCCGGCGCGACGACCCAGCGCACCAACGAAGCGACCAAGCAGGTCAAGGCCTTCTTCGCCGAACAGCCGCAGGTCGCCAACGTCGTGCTCGTCAACGGCTTCAGCTTTTTCGGGCAGGGCCAGGCGAACGCGATCATGTTCACGCCGCTCAAGCCATGGAAAGACCGGCCGGGCAAGGAAAACAGCGCCGACGCGATCGCGGGGAAGGCGATGGGCACCTTTGGAAACATCAAGGAAGCCTTTGCCTTCTCGCTGAGCCCGCCGTCGATCCCCGAACTCGGCACGTCGAGCGGCTTTACCTTCAAGCTGCAGGACCGCGGCGGCAACGGGCGCGAGGCGCTGATCGGCGCGCGCAACCAGATGCTCGGCGGCGCGATGCAGAGCAAGCTGCTCGCCAATGTCCGCCCCGAAGGCCAGGAGGACGCGCCGGTGCTGAAGGTCGACATCGACCGGATCCAGGCGCGCGCGCTCGGCCTTTCGATCGGCGACGTCAACGCGACGCTCGCGATCAGTTTCGGCAGCGCCTACGCCAATGACTTCACGCGCGAAGGCAGGGTGCTGCGTGTGCTGCTCCAGGCCGACGCCGCCAGCCGGATGACCCCGCAGGATGTGCTCGACCTTCGCGTCCGCAGTGCGGCGGGCGACATGGTGCCCTTCGGATCGTTCAGCACCGCCGAATGGTCCGCCGAAGCGCCGCAGCTCCAGCGCTATAACGGCTATCCCGCGATGACGATCTCGGGCGAACCCGCGCCGGGCCAGTCGACCGGCGAAGCGATGGCCGAGATGGAGCGGCTGGCCGAGACGCTGCCCGCTGGATTCTCCTTCGAATGGACCGGCATCTCCTATGAGGAAAAGCAGTCGGCGGGCCAGATCGGCATGCTGCTCGGCCTGTCGCTTGTCGTCGTTTTCCTGCTGCTCGCGGCGCTGTACGAAAGCTGGTCGGTGCCGGTCTCGGTGCTGCTGGTGGTGCCGCTGGGTGTGCTCGGCGCGGTGCTCTTCTCGATGCTGCGCGGGCTGTCGGCCGACATCTATTTCAACGTCGGCCTGATCACGATCATCGGGCTGGCCGCGAAGAACGCGATCCTGATCGTCGAATTCGCGATCGAACAGGAAGCCGAAGGCAAATCGACGATGGACGCGGTGATGGAAGCGGTGAAGCTTCGCCTGCGCCCGATCATCATGACCAGCCTCGCCTTCATCCTCGGCATGGTGCCGCTCGTCATCGCGAGCGGGGCCGGCGCGGCGAGCCGGATCGCGGTCGGGTCGGGCGTGATGGGTGGCATGATCGCCGCGACGCTGCTTGGCGTCTTCTTCATCCCGCTCTTCTACCTGTCGGTGCGCAAATGGATCAGCCGCAAGCGGCCCCCCGCGCCCTCAGAAAAAGGCCATCATGAGGAGCCCGACCATGCGTAATTTGATCGCGCTGCTCGCGGCGACCGCGCTTGCCGGATGCGTCAACATGGCCCCGCCGCACGAGCGGCCGCCGCTGGCCACCGCGCCCGACTATCCGGCGGAATTTGTGGGCGACGTCACGCTGGGGCAGCGGGCCACCGAGGTTTCGTGGCAGGATTTCTTTGCCGACCCGCAGCTCGAGGCACTGATCGCGCAGGCGACCCTGCGCAACCGCGACCTCGCCGTCGCGATCGCGCAGATCGAGGAAGCGCGCGGGCTGTATCGGATCCAGGACGCCGACCGGCTGCCGACGGTGGGCGCGAGCGCCGGTGCGACGCGCAGCCGCGGACCGTCGCTCACCGGTCCCGGAACCGATACGACAAACCGCTACTCGGTCGGGGTCGGGGTGACCTCGTTCGAGCTCGATTTCTGGGGGCGCGTCAAGAATCTGTCCGAAGCCGCACGCAGCCAGTATCTCGCGACCGAGCAGGCCGAACGCGCCTTCCGCCTTGCGCTGGTTCGCGACGTCGCCTCGACCTATTTTGCGGCGCGCGGCGCCGAGGAACAGATCGCGCTCGCCGAAGCGACGGTGACGAGCCGCAAGGAAGGGCTGCGCATCGCAAAGCGCCGGCTCGATGCCGGCGTGACGTCGGCGCTCGATTACCGGCAGTCCGAAACGCTGCTGACGCAAGCCGAGACGCAGCTTGCCAGCCTGAAACTCACCAAGGCGCAGAGCGAAAACTTCCTCGCGGTGCTGACCGGCGGCCCCGTGACCGGACCCCTGCCCGCGCCCTTGCCGCTTGTCGCGCAGGGACAGTCGCCGACGCTGACCGCGGGGCTGCCGTCCGACCTGCTCGTCGCACGCCCCGATATTCTCGCGGCCGAAGAGCGGCTGCGCGCTGCGCGCGCCAATATCGGTGCCGCGCGCGCCGCCTTCTTTCCCTCGATTTCGCTGACGGGGAACCTCGGCTTTGCGTCGGGCTCGCTCGACAATCTGTTCAGCAACAACGGGCTCACCTGGAGTTTCGGCCCGACGATCAGCCTACCGATTTTCGATTTCGGCCGGAACAAGGGCAACCTCACCGTTGCCGAGGCGCGCGAGAATATCGCCGTCGCGACCTACGAACGTACCGTCCAGGGCGCATTCCGCGAAGTCGCCGACGCGCTCGCCGGGCGCCGCTACCTCGCCGAACAGGTCGAGGCGCAGGAACGCGGCACGCTCGCGACGCGCCAGATCGCCGACCTCGCGCGCAAACGATACAGGGAGGGTGTTTCGACCTATCTCGAAGTGCTCGATGCCGAACGCAATTTGTTCGCCGCCGAACAGACGCTCATCGAACTCCGCCGCGCGCAGGTCGACAATCTGGTGACGCTCTATGTCGCGCTGGGCGGCGGGCTCGTCGAACGGCGTTGAGCGGCGCGGCGATCAACGTCCCGCGTTGAAACGCCGCATCCACGCCGCCATCGACCCGCCGGGCAGCGCGTCGAGGATGGTGTGGAGCGTGTCCGGCCGCTCGTCCTGCCCCAGCTTGAACTTGCCTGACAGGCTCTTCACCCGCGCGCGAAAACCGATGATGTGCGGCTTCATCGACTCGTATCGCGGCCCCAGTTCGTCGATACTCCAGGGCTGCGCCCGCCCGCTCTCCATCGCATCGATCAACTGCGTCAGCGCATATTCGGTGAGCGCGTCGTCGAAGATGATTTCAGCGCCGATCTGGACCTGCGCATAATTCCACGTCGGAGCCCAGTCGCGGCGCCCGGCATGTTCGGGGCTGACATAGGCGTCGGGTCCGCGGAACAGTATGGTCGCGGCGGAATCTTTCGCCAGCGATGCGTGAAGCGGGTTGGACCGCATCAGATGGCCGATCAGCTCAACCAGCCGTCCCTCCCCGTCGAACACGCCGATCAGCGGGAGCAGGCTGGCATCCATCGCCGCGCCCGATCCGGCGCACACCCACGCGAGCGGATATTGCTCGACCAATGCACGGACGTCGTCGTTACCGAACTGATCGAACAGCGCCACTATCTTCTCCGCTTTTGATTGCTGTCATCACCGCTCAGCACCCGTTGCATCGATCCCGCGCGCGCGATAGGCTTAACGCCATAATGCGGCCCAATGTGCCAAAAAATTGGCCCAATGCTGCGTCCGCGGCAAGTCAGCCCCGGATGAAAACATGGCAATGACGAACGAAACCGCCGCCCCAGCCCTGCTCAAGGACATCCTCGGCCCAGAAGCGCTGGCAACGATCGCCGATGCCGGCGCGGCGACATCGCCGCGTTTCGATCGCCCCGCCTTCCTGTCCGCCGCGTCGGACGGGCTGGGCGCGCTGTCGATCATGGAGCGCGTGCGCCACATCGCCGACGCGCTTCATGCCGCACTGTCCGGCGACTATGCCGACGCGCTCGACATCCTGCGGGCGATGGCGCCGCGGCTGACCCACGGGTTTCAGGCAATCGCGATCACCGAATATGTCGCGCGATATGGGCAGGATGATTTCGACCGGTCGATGGCGGCGCTCGCCGACCTGACGCGCTTTGGTTCGGCCGAGTTCGCGATCCGCCCCTTCCTCGCGCGCGATACCGGCCGCGCGCTCGCCATAATGACGCGCTGGGCGAGCAGCGAGGACGAACATGTCCGCCGGCTTGCGAGCGAAGGCGGGCGGCCGCGCCTGCCGTGGGCGGCGCGCGTTCCGGCGCTGCAGGACGACCCGACGCTCGCGGCACCGATCCTCGAGACGCTCAAGGCCGATCCCAGCCTCTATGTCCGCAAATCGGTCGCGAACCATCTCAACGACATCGCCAAGGACCGCCCCGACTGGCTGCTCACCCGCCTCGCCAAATGGCCGCAGGACGATCCGCATACCGCCTGGATCATCCGCCATGCGCTGCGCACACTGATCAAAAAGGGCGAGCCGCGCGCGCTGGCGCTGATCGGAGTCGCCCATGGCGCCGCGGTCGCCATCGACCATTTTTCGGTCGAGCCGCGGGCGATCCGCCTCGGCGACCGGATCCTGATCGCCGTCGACATCACCTCCACCTCAGCCGAGGATCAGCGGCTGGTCGTCGACTACCGCATTCACTACGCACGCGCCGGCGGCAAAACCGCGGCCAAGGTCTTCAAGCTCAAGACGTTCGAGCTTGTCGCGGGCGACACCGCCAAGCTTGGAATCAGGCAGGCGATCCAGGATTTCAGCACGCGCCGTCACCATCCGGGGCGCCACGATGTCGAACTGATCGTCAACGGAAAGACGATGGCAATGGCCGCCTTCGACATCCTGTTCGATCCCCGCTAATTCTCTTGCGGAGGCGGTGGTTCGGGCTCGACCTCGGGTGCGGCCTGCCTGTCCTGGATCGGCAGGCGCAAGTCGATCCGGCTTCCGTTGATTTCGGTCGTGATCACGGCGTCGCCGTCCTCGATGCCGACGCGCGTCTTTTCGCCGATCGGAATGGCGTCAATATCGGGAACGTCCTGCGGCTCGACGGGGCCTTGCGGGTTGGTCGTCCGGGCCGGGCGCTTCTTCTGTCCCGACGCCTCGGCCATGAAATCGCGCCAGATCCGCGCGGGGAGCCCGCCCCCCGATACGCCCTGCAGCGGCGTGTTGTCGTCGTTGCCGATCCATACACCGACGACCAGGCCGTTCGCATAGCCGACGAACAGCGCGTCGCGATTGTCCTGGCTGGTGCCGGTCTTGCCGAAATTCGCTTGCGGAAGCCGCGCGGCGCGGCCGGTGCCGCGGTTGACCGCGGCGCGCAGCATCTGTTCGATATACTCATGCTCGTCGGACCCGAAGCTACTGGGCCCCGAGACGAGGGTTTCGAACCAGCCCCTTTCCTCGCCCTTGAAGGCGCGCGGTTCGACCGGATAGCTGTTTGCCGCGACCGCGGCATAGGCAGCCGTCAGCTCGAGCAGCGTCATGCTCGACGTGCCGAGCGCAAGGCTGGGATCGCCCTTCGCCAGCGGCGCGGTGACGCCAAGGTCGCGCGCCATATCGATCACCTTTTCGTCGCCGACCTGGCGAAGCAGCCGCACCGCAGCGACATTGCTCGACGATGCGAAGGCATCCTCGAGCGTGATCGATTTCGAATAGGCGCCGCCCGCGTTTTTCGGCCGGTACGATCCCGATTCGATCGGGTTGTTGTCGACGACGTCGTCGGGTTCCCAGCCGTCGCGCAGCGCCGCGAGATAGACGAACAGCTTGAAGGTCGAACCCGGTTGCCGCCGCGCCTGCGTCGCGCGGTTGAAGGGCGAGGCCGCATAGTCCTTGCCCCCGATCATCGCGACGACTTCGCCGTCGGGGCGCATCGCGACGAGCGCGACCTGCGCCTTGCCGAGCCCGGCGCGACCGGTGACGCGCCGCGCCACCGCCTGTAATCGCGCGTCGAGCGTCGTGGTGATCGTCTGGCGCGAATAGCCGACGTCGCTCAATTTTCGCGCCTCGGGCAGCGCCCAGTCGGCAAAATAGGTGCCGGTAGGCAGCGTGTTGCGTGTGCGGACGTCGATGCGCGGGGTGCGGATGGTCTTGGCCTCACGCTCGGTCAGATACCCCGTGTCGACCATCGCATTGACCACCAGCCGCATCCGCTTTTCGGCAAGGTCGGGATTGCGCGTCGGCGCGAGGCGCGAGGGCGCCTGCACCAGCCCGGCGAGCATCGCCGCCTGCGCCGGAGTCAGCTTCTCGGGCTGGCGGTAGAAATAGTGTAGCGACGCGGCGCGCAGGCCATAGGTATTGTCGCCGAAATAGGCGTTCGAGAGATAGCGTTCGAGGATCTCGTCCTTGGTCAGCCACGCCTCGAGCCAGAAGGCGATCAGCGCCTCGCGCGCCTTGCGCCCGAGCGTGCGTTTGGGGGTGAGGAAGGTGAATTTAGCGAGCTGCTGGGTGATCGTGCTGCCGCCTTGCGTGCGCCCACCGGTCAAATTGCTCCACACCGCACGCGCGACGCTGCGCGGATCGACGCCCCAGTGGCTGTAGAAACGCCGGTCCTCGATCGCGAGGAAGGCGCCGGTCACATGCTTCGGCAGCTCCTTCGCCTTCACCGGCGTATCGACGATCGCGCCGATCCGCGCGATCGGCGTGCCGTCGGACGCGAGCAGGGTGATCTGCGGCGGTGCAATCGGTTCGAGCGATTTCGACAGCGGCGCGGTGATCGCCAGCCAGCCGACGATCAGGACGAAGGTCAGGAAAAAGATAGTGAGGCCGCGCGAAACCCGGCGCAGCCATTTGCGCCGGCGCGTTTCGGGAACGACAGGCGCCGGCGCATCGGCAAAGGATTCGCCCGGCATCGCGGCGAGTGCGGGATCGGGTGTGTCGGGTTTACGGAACCAGTTCATGCTCAGCGGCCGTATTACAACCGCAACACAGCATAAGCAAATGCCTTGTTCGGGTCCGCTCCGCCCGGCCTAGCGGCCGCCGTCCTTCCCCTGCGCCGCGACGACGCGCAAGATATTGCCGCTCCACATCTTCTCGATATCGGCGTCCGAATAACCCGCGGCCTTCAGCCGTTCGGTGACCTTGGGCAGCGCCGAAATATCCTCGATCCCGGCAAGGCCGCCGCCGCCGTCCCAATCGGCGCCGAAGCAGATATGATCGACCCCGCCGATCTCGATCGCGCGCAGCACCATTTTTATATAGGCCTCGAAATCGGCCGCCCACATCGGCTCGCGCTTGTCGAGTTCGCGCCACTTGCGGGTGAGATCGGCCTGTTCGGCCGGCGTCAGCTCGCCGGCATGTTCATATTTCCCGAACAGTTCGGCGCGTTCGGGCGACATATTCATTTCGGACATGAAGATGGTCGAGATGCACATCGCGCCGCCCTTCGCCGCCAGTGTTTTCAGCCGTCCTTCGTCGAGGTTGCGCGGATGGTCGTGCGCCGAGCGCAGACTCGAGTGCGAGAGCAGGATCGGATATTTCGACAGCGCAAGCAGCTGGTCGAAAGTCGCGTCCGAGGAGTGGCTCGCGTCGATCACGATGCCGAGCCGGTTCATTTCGGCGACCCATTGCTTGCCGAGCGGGCTCAGCCCGTTCCAGCGCGGTTTGTCGGTCGCGCTGTCGGCGAACTGGTTGTTCTTCGAATGCACCGGCCCCGCGAGCCGCAGGCCCTTTTTGTAGAATTCGCCGAGCAGCGACAGATCCTCGCCGAGCGGATAGCTGTTCTCCATCGACTTGAACGCAATCAGCTTGCCCGCCTTGTCCAGCCGCCGCGCATCGTCGGCGGTCAGCGCGGGACCGATCGCATCAGCGTGCGCCGCCATCGTCCGGTCGATCAGGTCCGACCGCTTCCGCGCATGCGCCAGCGCCGCGGCATAGCCCTGCGGCGTGAGCGGCCCCTGGTCGGTATAGATGGCGAAGAAGCCGCCATCGAGATTGCCGTCCTTCATCCGCGGGATGTCGAGCTGCGACAGGTCATCGGCGAGCGCGTGGCGGTCGGCGAAACTCCACCCCTGCCGCTCGAAATGCAGCGGCGTGTCGAGATGCGTGTCGAGGACGAGCATCCGGCTGTGGAGCGGCGCTTCGGGTTCCTTCGGCTTATCACCGCCCGCCGAACAGGCGGATAGCGCCGTCGCGGCCAGCAGGGCGGCGATGCGCTTCACTTCTTGTCCTCCACCGGCTTCAGGTCGAGGTCGTGATAATCCCAGCTGAAGTCGGCGATCTGGCTCACCGCCTTCATCGTTACGCCCGTCACCTTGCCGTCGGCGTCGAGCGCGAAGGTCACATAGGCGGGTTCGATCGCCGGATCGTCGAAGTCGGTGACGAAGCTGTCATATTGCCAATGCTTGAGCCGTCCCGCCATCCGCGGGGTCGAGGTGAAATCGATCGTCAGCCCCTTCGCCGCCGATCCGATCACGACGTCGCCATACCAGGGATCGCGGTAGCGCCCGGTATAGCCCGCGAGCGCGAGCGACGGTCCCGATTTCACCGGCGACGCTTTCGATTGTTTCAAGAACGCCTCGCCGCCCGCGAGCCGCTCCTCGAACCAGCTCTGCCATTTGGTCGTCCAGCCGTAATCGGGCTGGTCCAGATAATGATCGAGCAGGTCGAAAGTCAGACCGAGGATCATCCCGCTGTCCTCGCTGTTCATCATGATCGCAAAACCGACATTTTTGTCGGGGATCATCACGACGCGGGTGATCGAGCCGAAGACGCCGCCGCTGTGCTGGACGATGCGGTGGCCGCGATAATCCTGCACCTGCCAGCCGAGCGCATAGGCCTGCTGCATCGGCTGTGCGGGTTTGAGGCTGTCGGGCAGCGGGGTGATCGGCATCGGCGTGACCGGCGCCCACATTTCGGTCGCCTGCGCCTCACTGAACAACCGCTTCCCGTTCGGGAGCGCGCCGTGCGCGAGCTGGATCTTGAGCCACGCCGCCATGTCGTCGGCGCTGAGCGCGAGCCCGCCCGCGGGCGCGCCGTTGCGGCCAAGCTCGTCGCGTTCGTCGAGCGCCGCCTGCGGGCCGAGGCCGCGCAGCGATCCCGACAGGCGCGCATGCGGCCATGAGCGATTGGGAATGCGGAAGCGGTCTTCGCTGTCGCTGGTGGCGTTTTTCATCCCGCCGGCGCGCAGTACGCGCGTCCGCATGAAGGCTTCCCATGTCTGCCCGGTGACTTCCTCGATCAGCTGGCCGGCGACCGCATAGAGGATATTGTCATAGGCATAGGCCGAGCGGAAACTCGTCTTCGGCTTGAGGTAGGCGACGCGCTCGACGGTCTGTTTGCGGGTCAAATGTGTGCGCGGCACGAACATCAAATCGCCCTGCCCCAGCCCGAGTCCGCTGCGATGCACGAGCAGGTCGCGGATCGTGATCTCGCGCGTCACCCACGCGTCATACATGCGGAACCACGGCATATGCTTGATCACCGGATCGTCCCACGCGATCTTGCCCTCGTCGACGAGGATCGCGAGCGCCGCCGCGGTCATCGCCTTGCCGGTCGATCCGGTCTGGAAGATCGTTTGCGCGTCGACCGGCGCACGCTCGCCGATCTTGCGTACACCCCAGCCGCGCGAGAGTGTCGTCTTGCCATCCTCGACGATCGCGATCGATACGCCGGCGGCGCCGACCTTCTTGCGCAGCGCCTCGACGCTTTCGCCGATATTGGCAGGCGGTTCGGCCCAGGCAGGCGCGGCCACCGAAAGCATCAACGACAGGGCGATCAGACGAGCGGCTTTCATGGCACGGACTCCATTTGCGGAAGCGAGGGACGGCGAAGCAGGTGCCAGACACCGATGGTCAGCAGCGGCGCGACGAAGACGATCAGGAACAGCCAGGCGAGGAAGCGGTATCCGCTGGCGATCAGGTCGACGAGGCCGATGCGCGCCGCGACGAACATGCAGCCCGTCAGGATCACCGCGCCGATGATGGCGCGCCCGCCGGGCGTCAGCGCCGGCCGGCCGCGGCTTTCGATCGCGCCCGAAATCCGCTCGTTGATCGCATGCACCGACCCGGCGCCGCTTTCGAGGAGCGCGGCGAAGATCATCACCTGAAAGAGGACATGGAAGCCCGGCACCGTCATCTGACGCAGCAGGAAGTCCGACGGCAGCGTCTCGGCGCCGATCGCGGGGTAGAAGGCCATCATCGCGACGAAGAAGAGGATCGCGGGCAGCATCGACAGCGGCCCCGCGATCAGCCCGGCGACCACCGCGTCGCGCTGGCTGGTCAGATGGCGCAGCACCGGCAGGATCACCACGGCACCAACGATATTGTAACTCGCATAGGTCAGCCCGCCCGCCATCCAGTTGCCCGACGGCGGCGGCGCATCGGCAAAGCCCCGCCCGATCAGCCCGCCGAAGCTCGCGAGCGCGAGGACAAGGAAAAGCCCGTAAACGGCATAGAGCAGGATCGAGACGTATTTGAACATCCGCTCGACCGCGCCCGTGCCCCATGCAATCACCGCGACAATCGCGACCGCGAGCAACACCGACCCAAGCGCCTCAGGCCAGCCGAAGGTCGCGGCACCGATCGCGCCTGCTGCGGCGCCAAACACCGCAAGGATCAGAATGACAAAGATGATGTACGCGACCTCGAACGCGACCCAGGCAGGGCCGAGAAGCCCCTTGAAAAAGCCGCGATAATCATAGGCTCCAAGCGAGCGCGCGAGCGCGAAGGTCAGCGCCGCTACGACGCTCCAGACAAGCGTCGCGAGCAGCATCGCGGCGAGCCCGCCCCACGGCCCCGCGGGAACAAAATATTCGGCGAGCTCGCGCCCCGTCGCATATCCGCCGCCGATAATGACGGCCTTCAGCGCAAACCCGGGCAGCAGGAAGCGCTGGAACCAGCTCGACCTGCCGCCCGTCTCGCCCACACTCACGCGAGAATATTTTCGACGAGCGCGTCGAACGCCGCGCCGCCGCGGATCGGATCGGCGACGGGAAGGCCAAGCCGCTGCCGTTCGGCGGCCATCAAGGCTTCGGCCGCGTCGGCATCGTAGGCCGACGTGTTGAGGCTGACGCCGCCGCAGCGGATCGCCGGATTGGTGCGGCTGCCGAGGCGGATCGTCAGGTCGATGACCTCCTCGATCGAAGGCAGAGCGAAACTTTCCATGCCGAGGATCACCTTGCGCGTCGGGTCGTGGCAGACGACGAAGACATCGGGCTGGCTGCCATGAAGCAGCCCCAGCGACACCGCGGCATAGGCGGGGTTGAAGATCGACCCCTGCCCTTCGATCAGATCCCAATGATGATCGGGCGCGTCGGGGCTCAATATCTCCGCGGCCCCCGCCTCGAAATCCGAAACCACCGCGTCCATCGGCATGCCGCCCCCCGCGATCATGATGCCCGTCTGGCCGGTCGCGCGAAAATCGGCGTCGATGCCGCGTTCGACGAACGCGCGATGCAGCGCGAGCGCGGTATATTTCTTGCCGAGCGCGCAATCGGTCCCGACGGTGAGCAGCCGTTTGCCGCTGCGCTTGCGGCCATTGCCGATCGGGATCGACGGCGGCGGGGTGCGCACGTCGATCAGCCGCTGCCCGGTACGCTTCGCCGCCTCGGCCAGCACGGGCAGGCTCGCCAGCCGGACGTGGAGCCCGCTGACGATGTCGAGCCCGGCCTCCATCGCCTCGACCAGCGCGGCGATCCAGCTGTCGCCGATCACCCCGCCCTGGTTCGCGACCCCGATCACCAGCGACCGTGCCCCAGCCGCCCGCGCTTCGGCGGGCGACAGGCGCGGCAGGCCGGTGGTGACGGTGCAGCCCGTGATCGCGAGCTCGCCGACGCAGCGGTCGGCCGCCCAGTCGGCGAGACCGAAGGCGGTCTTGGCATAGCCCGCCTCGGTCGTGTCGCCGAGGAACAGCAGATAGGGTTGCGGCAGGGTCAGGCTGTCAGCCAGCCTGCCGATGGGCGCGTTCATCGTTTCCAACTCCAATCCGCTCAAAAGGCCATGTCGAGCGCGACGCCGATAGTCCGTGGCTGCAACGGCGAAATCGCAAGGAAGCTCGGGCGGTTGAGTCCGTCGGCCATCGTCGACCGCGCCATCTCGCCCTTGTTGTCGAACAGGTTGCGGGCATAGGCGCGCACTGTCCAGTGATCGTTGAACGTGATCGAGGCGTTGAGGTCAACCGACGTGTAGGGTTTGGCGCGTGCGACGAGCGGGTCGCTCTCGACCAGCGAAAGCCGGCTGCTGGCGTGACGGACGCCGGCGCCGAAGCTGCCCTTGTTGCTGCTGCCGAGTTCGAACTCATAATCGGCGCGCAGCGCGCCGCTGAACTTCGGCACCGCGGGCAGGCGGTCGCCGTCGACGCCGCTGATGTCTGGCACATCCTCGCTGAGCACCGCGTCGGTGTAGCTGCCCGTCGCGCTGATCGTCAGGCCGGGCGCCGGGCGCAGCGCGAAGCTGCCCTCGATGCCCTTGCTCCTCGCCTTGCCGCCGTTCGCCCCGCCCGACACGCCGCCAAAGGAACGCACGACCTGAATGTCGGTCCAGTCCATCAAGAAGAGCGCGACATCGACCGAGACCATGCGATCAGCGAAATCGGCCTTCAGCCCGACCTCATAGTTTTTCATCCGGTCGGCATCGACCGTCGGCGGCACATTGGGAACGATGACGTTCGGGCCGCCGGGCCGATAGCCGGTGGCGAGACGCGCATAGAGCATCGCATCCTCATTGATGTGGAACTGCGGACTGATCGAATAGGTGAAGACATCCTCCGACGATTTGCCGGGATCATCGGCCTGCGGCACGATCGCGCCCGAGCTGATCTGGCGGAAGGTCTGGTCGTTGCGTGCCCAGCGCAGCCCGCCGGTGATTTCGAACTGCTCGCTCAATTTGAAGGTCGCGTTACCGAAGACCGCATATTCCTTGTAGGTCGCGGGCAGGCCGACGGTCGCGAGCGGATCGAGCGGTGCGATCGGATTGCCCGCCATATCGAACGAGCGGACAAGCTGCGAATTGCTCGTCTTCTCATCGGTGAAGAAGCCGCCGATCAGCCATTCGAAACGCCCGCCGCTCGGCGAGGCGAGACGCACCTCCTGCGTCCATTTCTTGAGGCCGAGATCGAGCGCGAAAGGCGTGATGCCCGGCGGAATCGCGCCGCCGGTGAGCAGCGGGAAGAGCACGCCAAAGGCATAGCTCGCGTCCTGCACCTGCGCGCTCTGCGTCTTGCTGTAGGTCGTCGCCGAGGTCAGCGTCGCGGCGCCGAAATCATAGTCGATCGTCGCCGAATAATAGTCGAGATCGACGTCGAAAGATTCGGGGACATAATTATTGTACGAGCGCCCATCGCCGAGCCGCTTGCCGGTGAGGTCGGCGGCATAAAGACCATTGCCTTCGGAATCGAGCGACTGCCAGATCGCGGCAAGCTTCACGCTGAGTTCGGGCGTCGGCGTCCACAACAGCGCGACGCGGCCGCCGCGCTGCTCATAGTCGTTCTGGTCTTTCAGCGCAGCATTGTTGACGCTGTCGACCCAGCCCGGCGTGCTGCGCCACGCGAAACTGCCGCTGACCGCCAGCCTGTCCTCGACGATCGGCACATTGACCATCGCCTGCGCCCCCCAGCCGAGCCCGTCGCCGCCCTTGATCGCAAAGCCTTCGACCCCGGCGCGCACCTTGAATTCGCGGGTGTCGGGCTGGACGGTGACATATTTCACCAGACCGCCGATCGAGCTCGCGCCATAGAGCGTGCCCTGCGGCCCCTTCAGCACCTCGATCCGTTGAAGATCATAGGGCATGAGGTCGATTGTGAACGCCCCGGCGCGGTTGTAGATCGCGCTTGAGCCCACGGGCGCGTCGTCGAGATAGATGCCGACGGTCTGGCTGTTGTTGAGCGGCGCGACGCCGCGCAGCGTGATCGTCGTCTGCCCCGGCGTGCCGCTGTTGCTGACGTTCATGCCAGGAACGTAACCCGCATAGTCGACAAGCGAGGCCGAACCCTGTTCCTGCAGCTCCTCACCGCTGACGACGGCGATCGAGATCGGCACGTCCTGCACATTCTGCACGCGCTTTTGCGCGGTGACGACGATTTCGCCCGTCGCCTCGACGGCGACCGGTTCCTGCGCCTGCGCCGGCATAGCGGCCATCAATGCGGCGATGCTTCCCGTGATAAAGAGTCCCTGTTTCATTGCCTTACCCCCAGACTTGGGCGAGCAGGCGGCGGAAATTGCCACCGAGCACGGCCCGGATGTTTTCGTTGGAATAGCCGCGGCGGATCAGCTCCTCGGTCAGGTCAAAGACCTTGAGGGGGTGGTCAAAGCCGTCGATGTCGATCTTGTCGCGAAAGGCGTAGCTGCCCTTGTAGAGCCCCTTGAGCGCCGCATATTCGGCCGGGATCATGTCGTCATAGCCATGGAGATCGGCGTCGGAGCCGATGCCGACATGGTCGATCCCGACAAGCTTTGCGACATGGTCGATATGGTCGGCCATATGCCCGACGTTGGTCGGATCGGTCAGGCGGACGAACATGCGCACCCCGGTTATACCCATGACGCCGCCCTTCGCCGCGAGCACCTTGATCGCCGCGTCGGTCTTGACGCGCGGATGGTCGACCAGCGCGCGCGCGTTGCTGTGGGTGATCGCGATCGGTCCCTTGGCGATGGCGATGGCGTCGAGCGTCGTCTTGTCGCCGCAGTGCGAGACGTCGACGAGCATGCGCTGCTTTTCCATCTCGGCGATGATCGCAGCGCCATAATCGCTAACCCCGCCATCGACGCGTTCGGTGCTACCCGACCCGATCATATTCTGGCTGTTATAGGTGAGCTGCGCGCAGCGGAGGCCGAGGCGGCGGAACAGCGCGACATCCTCGATCTTCTCGAAATGCTCGGCATTCTGGATGCCCATGATGACCGCGCATTTCTTGTCGGCCTTGGCGCGATCGAGATCGGCGACGGTGTCGACGAGCGTGAAGACATGGCTGTTGCGCCCGGCAAAGCCCTGCCAGCCGGCGAGGAAGGCGAGCGCTTGGCTCTTCGCATCGGGTCCGCCGAGGCCATAGGCGTTGTGAAAGCCGGTGATGCCCGACGCTTGGAACTCGGCCGCTTCGGCGTCGGTCAGCCGATGCGCGACATAGTCCTCCGACATCGTGATCTTGAGCGGCGCGAGCATGTCGATCACCAGCGACGAAGCGACGAGATCGACCGCGCGGCGCGAATAGCTGCGCCCCGGCGCCGCGGCAAACGCATAGGCTCCCCGGTTCACCATCGGCGCGGACAAAGCGACCCCGACCGCGCCCGCGATGACCGCACGGCGCGTTATTGGGAATGACGCTGCCATTCCAGCCTCCCCTCTTATGTTGATTTCAATTTCAAGACTATTGTCCTAATTAGAAAATTGTCAACCCATTTAGGACAATATGAACCATTTATTTCGTCATCCCGGCGAAGGCCGGGATCTCGACGGCGCGTCAGAACGGAAGGGCGAGATCCCGGCCTTCGCCGGGATGACGGTGAGGACTTTACCCTCCCCAAATTTCCGCGGGGCAGTGAATCATCCCGCCGCGATATTCGACACCCGGCACACGATCGCGCGCGAGAAAGGTCGGGCCGTCGAGGTCGACGATGTCGCAAAGCTGGCCGAGCACGAAGGATGGCGCCATCGACAGGCTGGAGCCCATCATGTTGCCGACCATCACATCGAGCCCCAGAAGCTTCGCCTGCTGCGCGATCGCCAGCCCCTCGGTCAACCCGCCGCATTTATCGAGCTTGATATTGACGACATCGAACCGCCCGACGAGCGAAGCGGTGTCGGCGAGCGACACCGCGCTTTCGTCGGCGACGAAGGGCAAGGGCCGCTTGAGCCCGTCGAGATCGTCCTCGCGCCCGCGTTTGAGCGGCTGTTCAAGCTGCGCGACGCGCGTCGACACCAGCACGGGGAGCAGCTCGACGAGCGTCGCCACGTCATAGCCCTGATTCGCGTCGACCCCGATCCACGCATGCGGACGCGCGGTGCGGATCGCGACGATGCGTGCGATGTCGTCGCTCAAATCGCCGGTCAACTTGACCTTGATCGGCGCCTCGGGATCGATCGCCAGCGCGGCCTTCGCCATATTCCCGGCGCTGTCCGCACCGAGCGTCAGCGTCGAGCGCAGCGCCTTGGGCGGCTTCAGCCCGGCGAGTTCCCAAACCGGGCGCCCCGCCTGTTTGGCCTCCAGCTCCCAGAAGGCGCAGTCGAGCGCGTTCCGCGCCCCGCCCGGCGGCAAAAGATGTTGCAATTCCTCGCGCGTCGCGCCGGCTTCGATGTCGCCGCGGACGCGCGTCGCCTCGGCCAGCATATGGTCGATGTCGTCGCCGAGATAATAGACCCCCGCGCCCTCGCCGCGCCCGACATGCTCGCCGTCCGACAGTTCGGCGACAAGCAGCGCGGTTTCGGTGAAGACATGCCCCGAAATGCGAAAAGGCTGGTGATAGGGAAAGCGCTCGACCCGAAGGTCGAGCGTCAATTCCCGCATGCGCTGCGTCGCCATCAATAGACCATCCCGAAGCCGTAGAGATGGAAGGCGAGCGTCACCCAGACGAGCACCGCAGCGGCAAGGATCAGCAGCACCGCGCCGAGCTTCATCGTCCAGCGGCGCTTGCCCTTGATGCTGAGCCACAGGTGCCAGCCAGCCGTGGCGAGCAGGCCGAAGGCCGCGACCGGGGTCAGGATGCGCAGCAGCTGGATCAACCAGTCGAGCGGACCGCCGAGGCTGCCAATATCGGCCGAGAAGGCGGCGATCAGGCCGATCCAGCCGGCCAGCGCCGCAATCGCTGCCCAGGCGAAGATGCGCGACAGGCGGTAGGCACGCCGCGCCTTGCCCTCGAGCGCGAATTCGGCCTTGAAGCTGCGCCGCACCAGCGCGCGCACCGGCCACGCCAGCGCCGCGAGCAGGATGATCGCGAAGGCGAAGATCAGCGCCGGATTGAGCCACGCGGCATTGACGCTCGCCGGGGCAGGCTCGAACACCATGAAAGGCGAACCGGCATCGATGCTCCAGCGAACGACCCGGCCGTCCTTCACTTCGGCGGCAAGCCGTTCGCCCGTGCCCGTGTCGCGCCACACAAAGGGCTCGACCTCGACCCAGTCGCGCGCGCCGGCGCCAAGGCCGTCGAGCGCCGGCAGCGTGATCTTGCCATCCTCGGTCAGCGAGATCGTCGCCTGTCCGAGCAGGCCGAACAGGCTCGCGAAATTGGTGAAGCTGCCGCGGCTGCTGACATAATTGCCGGCCATCATCTGCGCATGCGCGGCGGCGGTCTTGGCATCAACGGTGCCAGGCTTTTCGGCGCCGGGCAGGTAGCGGTCGGCGAATTTGTGGAACAAGGCGCTACGCACCGCGCCCGCGTCGCCCGCTTTGCCGGCGCTGTTCATCGAGATGTAGACGCCGATGTCGGCATCGGGGAACAACCAAAGATAGGAGTGGAACCACACGGTGTCGCCGCCATGCGCGATCGCGCGGTGGCCGTTGACCCATTGTTCGTAAAAACCAAGCGCCATGCTGTTGAGCGGACCGACGCCGGGGGCTTTGAAGTCGTGCATCTGTTTCGCGGTTTCGGGCTTCATCAGCCCCGCACCGTCACCCAGGTGCGCGATCATGAACTTGCCCATGTCGGAACCGCTCGCCGACAGGCTGCCTGCGGGCGCGGGAACGATAATCTCGAACGGCTTGGGTTTCTGCGTGACGTCGGGATAGCCCTTCGACATGTGCGGCGCGAGCCGCGCCGGAAGCGGCTGGCGGAACGTCGAATGCGTCATGCCGAGCGGCGTGAAGATATGATTTTCGATATAATTGTCGAACGGCTCGCCGCTGACCCGCTCGACGATATAACCCGCGAGCGCGGTCGCATAGTTGGAATAGGCGGGGGTCGTCCCGGGCGCGAACACGCGGTCGGGCAGCGCCAGCGGCATCTGCTTCTTGAGCGTCATGACGGCCTTGGGATCGCTGCTGATCAGGTGACGTATCGATTCCTGGAAACCGGCGGTGTGCGTCATGATGTTACGCATCGTGACCGGCTTGCCTTCAAAGGGCGGAATCTTGAAATCGAGATAGGCGTTGATGTCCTTGTCGAGGTCGATCTTGCCCGCTTCGACCTGCTGCATCACCGCGGTCCAGGTGAGGAGTTTCGACACCGATCCCGGACGGAAAAGCGTGGTCTCGGGCAGGACGGGCGCGCGCTTCGCGACGTCGGAAAAGCCATAACCCTTTTCGAGCACGACCTGATTGCCGCGAACGACAACGACGACCGCGCCCGGGATACGCGCGCGTTCGAGCGCATAAGGCAGGTAACCGTCGAGCCATGCTTCGAGATCCTTGGCATCGAGCGCGACGGGCGCTGCGGGCGCCTTTGCCGCCGGCATTGCAGCAGCTTCGACCTTTTTCGCGGCCGGAGCCGGCACCGGCCCCTGCGCCGCCAGCGGCAGCGCGGCAAGAGCCGCCAGCCCGATCATCGCCTTACGGATGAAACGCATCGCTTTCCCCTTTTCTCTGGCGCGACGGTCAAGCCTTGCGGCAAGTCGCGCGACCCCTTACCAAGGGCTGATAACTATTAGCCCGATAGGGACATAATGATCCTGATTGGAAAATTGTCAAATATGGAATGGAAAAACTGATGGCGGATCGTTCAACCCCGCCCACGCTCGGCACCGTGATGAAGGGCATTCGCTCGCGAAACGGCTGGACACTCAAGGAGATGAGCGCGAAATCGGGCATCCCGGTTTCGACGCTGTCGAAGGTCGAGCACGACCGCCTGACGCTGAGTTATGACAAATTGCAACAGCTCAGCCAGCGTCTCAGCATCCGCATGTCGGACCTGTTCGCCGAGGATGAGGAGAATGGTGCGCCGCGCGTGACGGGGCGGCGGAGCATCGGGACCATCGATCAGGCGGTGCGCGTCACGACCGACAATTACGACTATCATTATCTCTGCACCGACCTGCGGCAAAAGCGGATGATCCCGATCATCACCCGGATTCGCGCCCACAGCGCGAGCGAATTCGGCGAGCTGGTGCGGCACCAGGGCGAGGAATTCATCTATGTCCTCGAGGGCGCGATCGAGATCCACACCGAATTCTACGACCCGGTGTCACTCAAGACCGGACAGGGCATCTATCTCGATTCGTCGATGGGCCACGCCTATGTCGTCGCCGCGGGATTTGAGGAGGCGCTGGTGCTCGGCGTCTGCTCAAGCGCCGACGACGGGCTGATGGACTCACTCATGAGCCTGCACGGCTAACCGCCTTTTCCCGGAGAATTTGGATGACAGCGCACCGGCCCTTCGCCCCTTCCGTGATGCTGCTGTGCAGCTCGGTGCTGCTTTCGGCCTCCGTCGCCGCAAAGCCCGCCGCGCCCGGCTATGACATCGTGATCCGCGGCGGCACGCTATACGACGGGTCGGGCAAGCCGCCGGTCACCGGCGATATCGCGATCAAGGGCGACCGCATCGTCGCGGTGGGCAAAGTCGACGGCAAGGGGCGCACCGAAATGTCGGCGCGCGGGATGGCGGTCGCCCCGGGCTTCATCAACATGCTGAGCTGGGCGACCGAATCGCTGATCGCCGACCCGAGGAGCCAGAGCGACATAAGGCAGGGTGTCACGCTCGAGGTGATGGGCGAAGGCTGGTCGATGGGGCCGCTCAATGCCACGATGAAGGCGCAGGAGGTCGAGCGCCAGGGCGATATCAAATATCCGGTCGAATGGACGAGCCTCGGCAACTATCTGGCGTATCTGGAGAAACGCGGGATTTCGACCAATGTTGCAAGCTTTGTCGGCGCGGCGACGGTGCGCGTGCATGAACTGGGCGAAGGCGATGTCGATCCCGACGCCGAACAGCTCATGCGGATGCGCGCGCTCGTCCGGCAGGCGATGAACGAGGGCGCGCTCGGCGTCGGCAGCTCGCTCATCTATGCGCCCGGCTCCTATGCCGAGACCGACGAGCTCGTCGCGTTGACCAGCGAGGCCGCGAAATGCGGCGGCATGTATATCAGCCACATGCGTTCCGAGGGCGACCGGATCGAGCAAGCGGTCGACGAGTTGATCGAAATATCGCGGCGCTCGGGCGCGCCAGCCGAAATCTATCATCTCAAGATGGCGGGGCGGAGCAATTGGGGCAAACTCCCCGCCGTCGTCGGCAAGATCGAGGCCGCGCGCGCCGCGGGCCAGCGGATCACGACCGACATGTACACCTATACCGCCGGGGCGACCGGGCTCGACGCCGCGATGCCGACCTGGGTGCAGGCCGGCGGGCTGGAGGAATGGATCAAGCGGCTGAAGGACCCCGCGACCCGCGCGCGCGTCGCCGCCGAAATGCAGAAGCCCGGCAGCGACTGGGAAAATCTTTACCTCGGCGCGGGCGCCGACAAGATGATCCTCGTCGGGTTCAAGAATGAGAAGCTGAAGCCGCTGACCGGCAAGACCCTCGCCGAAGTCGCCAAGCTGCGCGGCAAGAGCGCCGAGGAAACCGCGATGGACCTCGTCGTCGAGGATGGCTCGCGCGTCGGCACCGTCTATTTCCTGATGTCGGAGGATAATGTCCGCGCGCAGGTCAAGCTGCCGTGGATGAGCTTCGGATCCGACGCCGCATCGCAAGCAACCGAGGGCGTCTTCCTGAAATCGGGCGCCCACCCGCGCAGCTATGGCAATTTCGCGCGCCTGCTCGGCCGCTATGTCCGCGACGAGAAGCTGATCTCGCTCGAGCAGGCGGTGTACCGGCTCACCACCCTTCCCGCGACCAATCTGGGCATCGCGGATCGCGGCGCGCTGAAGCCCGGCTATTACGCCGATGTCGTCGTCTTCGATCCCGCGACGATCGGCGACCGGTCGACCTTCGAGAAGCCGCACCAATATTCGGTCGGCATGCGCGACGTCTTCGTCAACGGCGTCGCGGTGCTGCAGGACGGCGAACATCGCGGCACCACACCGGGGCGCGCGGTGCGCGGTGCCGGCTGGAAGCGATGCGGATAGCCGTCTTCGCGCTGGACAGAATCGGCGGGCCGCCGCTACCGGCGCGCGATGGGTATCAACGCAACGATCATGAACACCGCCACCGGCCAGCCGATCCAGACGATGAGCTTCGGCCGCATGCCGAAGCCCTGGGCCAGCTTCAACCTCGCGACCGGCGAACTGGTCACCGCCGAGCGGATCGACGTCGGCAAGCCGGCACCGGGTAAATTCGCGGCGACGGTGCATGTTTGGGTGACCGTCAAGCCGCGCGGCTGAAAACTCGCGGGCAATTTTTACCGTGCGGCGACATCGCCGAAACGCGTGGGCAGTTCAAAACCGTGCGCGAAGGGATCGCCCGGTTCGGCGACAAACTCCGCACGCCCGGCATAATAGGCGCGCCCCGCGACCTTGACGCGCGACACGAGCTGGCCGCCCGCACCGTGCACGCTCCACAGCGTGCCGGTGAAGGCTTCGCCCGAAATCCCGCGTACCTCGCACGATTGCCCGACCTCGACCTCGCCGCGCGCGGCGGCAAGCGCGATGCGCGCGGTGACTCCGCTGCCGGTGGGCGAGCGGTCGATCTGCCCTTCGGCAAAGATGCAGAGGTTCGAACTGACGCCCATCCCGAGCGCGACGTCGTCGGTCAGGATGGCGCCGTATAAAAAGCCGAGGTCGGGTTCGGTCGGATGCGCGATCGGCACCGCGGCGCGAACGGCGTCGGTGATCGCGACGCCCGCCGCGACCAGCTCGGCGACCGGCGTGTCGGCGAGCGACAGCCCGAACCGCGACGCGGGCAGGATGACATAATAGGCGCCGCCAAAGGCGATGTCATAGGCGATCGGGCCCCACCCCGGCACGTCGATATGCCGGTCGCGGTGGCTCGCAAAGGATTCGACGCTGATGAACGAGACCAGTGGCGACGTGCCGCCGTCCGCTTCGACCTCGACCTGCACCACGCCGCACGGCGCCTCAAGCCCGAAGGTCGCGCGCCCATCCGTCATCGCCACCCGCCCGCTGTCGACCGCCCAGCGCCCGATGGCGATCGTCGCATGACCGCACATGGTGCTATAGCCTTCCTGATGCGTGAACAGCACCGCGAGGTCGGCGGCGGGATCGCTCGGTGTGGTCGGGATGACGCCGTACATGCCCGCATGGCCGCGCGGTTCGAGCATCGCCATGCGCCGCAGATGGTCGAACCGCGCCAGGGCATCGCGCCGCCGCGCGAGGATCGTGGCGCCTTCGAGTTCGGGATAGCCCTCTTCGATGATCCGGACGGGTTCGCCCGCGGTGTGCATGTCGACAACGCGCAGCCGCGCCTGTTCGGGCAGGGAAGTCATCCGATCAATACCTTTCGATCCGGTCGATACGCGCCATCGGCGCGCGCCAAACGCATCGCCTCCATGACCATATCGCCCGCGATATTGCGACCGCAAAATATGGCCGCCACTTTTTTCCTATATGGGTTTGCCTAATCGGGCATCGCGCGCGAAAGCGGGCAGCCCCTCTCCCGGGACAAACACAAGAAGGAGACAGATATGAGCATCGAACGCCTGCATTCGGGCCCACGCATGAGCCAGGCGGTGATCCATGGCGGGATCGTGTATCTTGCGGGGCAGGTCGGCGCGCCCGACGAAGATGCGACCGCGCAGACCCGCGCCGTACTCGCCTCGATCGACACGCTGCTGGCCGAAGCCGGCACCGACCGGTCGCGGTTACTCACCGCCACCGTCTGGCTCGCCGACATGGCCGATTTCGCGGCGATGAATATGGTGTGGGAAGAATGGATCGGCGGCGTCAATGCCCCGACGCGCGCGACCGGCGAAGTGCGGCTCGCGACCCCTGCTTACAAGGTCGAGGTCATCGTCACCGCCGCGCTGCGCTGAGGCTTTCCGGGTTGGCGCGAAATCGTGCCTGCATATGAAAAACATATGCCGAATGCCGAATTCGCTCTCGAATTGATACGCTGAGCCCACCTAATTGGGCGTCCTCATGATTCGCATTCCCCACCGATTGGCGGTGGCGGAATCGCGAATGGGGGACCTATGCACAAATCGATACTCTTCCCGATCATCGGCCTCACGGGTTTCGCCGCGGTGCCAGCCTATGCCCAATCCGAGACCGACGCACCCGAGGCAAAGCCCGCGGTCGTCGTCAACGGTTCGGCGACCCTGACTTCCGACTACCGCTTCCGCGGCGTTTCACAGACCGACGAGAATATGGCCGTCCAGGGCGGCATTACGATCTCGCACGAGAGCGGTTTCTATGCCGGCGCCTGGGCGGCGAACCTCTCCGCCTGGGGCACCTTCGGCGGCGCGAACATGGAACTCGACTTGATCGCGGGTTACAAGGCGCAGCTTTCGGACAACGTCACGCTCGATACCGGGCTGACCTGGTACATGTATCCGGGCGGTGCCGACAAAAGCGATTTTGCCGAACCCTATGTCAAGCTCACCGGCACGACCGGCCCCGCGACGCTGACCGCGGGCGCCGCCTATGCCCCGAAACAGCAGGCGCTCGGCCGCTGGTATTATACGGGTGCCGATGCGGTGGCGGGCGTCTACAACGATCCCGGCGACAAGGAAGACAATCTCTACCTTTGGGGAGATGCGGCTGTGGCTATCGCGGGAACACCGATCACGGCGAAGGCGCATATCGGGCATAGCGCGGGCAACGATGGCCTTGGCCCCAATGCCACGAGCGTCACGCCCACGGGCAGCTATTGGGACTGGTCGCTCGGCGCCGACGCGACGTGGCGCAATCTGACGCTGAACCTCAGCTATGTCGACACCGACATTTCCGCCAGCGACTCGGCCTATCTCCAACCCGGCTTCAGCAAGGGCCAGGACGGCACCGGATCGATTGCCGACGAGGCGGTCGTCGTGTCACTCGCCGCAGCCTTCTAGAAAGGAACGAAGATGCAGGATCTGCTCTGGATCGCGATACTGGCCGGACTGCTGGCGGCAACGCTCGCCTATGTCCGCCTGTGCGACAATGCGTGAGGTGACGCGATGACCATCGACCTCTGGCTCGCCGCGCTCACCGCGCTCGGTCTTCTCCTCTATCTCGTGGCGGTTCTGATCCGCCCCGAACGCTTCTAGAAAGGAGCGTCGTCATGACCATCCAGGGATGGATCCTCATCCTCGCCTTCATCGGCATCCTGCTCGCGCTGACCAAACCGGTCGGCATGTGGCTTTTCGCGCTGTACGAAGGGCGCCGAACACCGCTTCATACGGTGCTCGGTCCCGTCGAGACCGGCTTCTACAAGCTCGCGGGCATCGAGCCCAATGCCGAGCAAAGCTGGCGCCGTTATGCGGTGCACATGCTGATCTTCAACTTCATGCTCCTGCTGTTCACCTATGCCGTCCTGCGCCTCCAGGGTGTGCTTCCCGGCAACCCGCAAGGACTTGCCGGGGTCGGCGAGCATCTGTCATTCAACACCGCGGTCAGCTTTACGACCAACACCAACTGGCAAAGCTATGGCGGCGAATCGACGATGTCGAACCTCAGCCAGATGCTGGGGCTGACGATCCACAACTTCCTGTCGGCGGCGACGGGCATCGCGCTCGCCTTTGCACTGTTCCGCGGCTTTGCCCGGCGCTCGGCGGCGACGATCGGCAATTTCTGGGCCGATGCGACACGGGTGACGCTCTACCTGCTGCTGCCGCTCTGCGTCCTGCTGACGATTTTCTATATCGCCAACGGCGTGCCGCAGACGCTCGCGGGTGTGGTCGACGTCTCGACGCTCGAAGGCGCCAAACAGTCGCTCCTGCTCGGCCCGGTGGCCAGCCAGGAAGCAATCAAGATGCTCGGCACCAACGGTGGCGGCTTCTTCAACGCCAACAGCGCACACCCGTTCGAAAACCCCAATGCGTTGACCAACCTTGTGCAGATGCTGTCGATCTTCGTCATCGGCTTCGGCCTGACCTGGACCTTCGGCAAGGCGGTCGGCAATACGCGGCAAGGCTGGGCGATCCTGTCGGCGATGATCATCCTGTTCGTCGCCGGGGTCAGCATCACCTATTGGCAGGAAGCCGCGGGCAACCCGATCCTGCATCAACTCGGTGTCGCGGGCGGCAATATGGAGGGCAAGGAGGTCCGCTTCGGCATCGCCGCATCGGCGCTCTTCTCGGTCGTTACCACCGCGGCATCGTGCGGCGCGGTCAATGCGATGCACGACAGCTTCACGGCGCTCGGCGGCATGATCCCGCTGTTCAACATGCAGTTGGGTGAGGTCGTCATCGGCGGCGTCGGCGCGGGCATTTATGGTTTCCTGCTGTTCGCCATCCTCGCGGTGTTCGTCGCCGGGCTGATGGTCGGTCGGACCCCCGAATATGTCGGCAAGAAGATCGAGGCGCGGGAAGTGAAGCTCGCGGTGCTGGCGATCGCCATCCTGCCGCTCACCATCCTCGGCCTCACCGCACTCTCGTCGGTGGCCGAAGCGGGACTGGCCGGGCCGCTCAACAAGGGACCGCACGGCTTCTCGGAAATCCTCTACGCCTTCACCTCGGCGGTTGCGAACAATGGGTCGGCCTTTGCCGGTCTTACGGCCAACACACCCTGGTATAATGGCTTGCTCGGTGTGGCGATGTGGCTCGGCCGCTTCTTCATCATCGTGCCCATGCTGGCGATCGCCGGCAGCCTAGCGGCGAAGAAATACACCCCCGAGAGCACCGGATCCTTTCCGACCACCGGCGGCCTGTGGGTCGGCCTGTTGGTCGGGATCATCCTGATCCTCGGCGGCCTTACGTTCCTGCCGAGCCTCGCGCTCGGTCCCATCGCCGATCATCTCGCGATGATCCGCGGCCAAACCTTCTAAGCGGGGAGCCGACATGGCACGCGCAAACACAAAATCTCTGTTCACGGCCGACCTGATCGTTCCGGCGATCGGCGACGCCTTTCGCAAACTCAATCCCAAGGAGCTGATCCGCAACCCGGTGATGTTCACGACCGCGGTCGTGGCCACGCTGCTCACCGTGCTGCTCGTCGTCGGGCAGGACGGGCTTGCGACCGGCTTCAAGCTCCAGCTGGTGATCTGGCTCTGGCTGACGGTGCTGTTCGGCACCTTTGCCGAGGCACTCGCCGAAGGCCGCGGCAAGGCGCAGGCGGCCTCGCTACGCGCCACCAAGGCCGAACTGACCGCCAAGCGCCTCAAGGGCGGCGACGGGCGCCAGGTCGAAAATGTCCCGGCGAGCGCGCTCAAGGTCGGGGACATCGTCCTCGTCGAAACCGGCGACCTCATTCCCTCTGACGGCGAAGTCGTCCTGGGCGTGGCGTCGGTCAACGAGGCGGCGATCACCGGCGAAAGCGCGCCGGTGATCCGCGAGGCGGGCGGCGACCGCTCCGCCGTCACCGCGGGCACGCGCGTCATCTCCGACGAAATCCGCGTGCGGGTGACGGTGGGTCCGGGTCAGGGCTTCCTCGACCGGATGATCGCGCTGGTCGAAGGCGCCGAGCGGCAGAAAACGCCGAACGAGATCGCCCTCACCCTCCTGCTCGTCGGCCTGACGATCATCTTCCTGATCGCGGTCGGCACGATTCCGGGCTTTGCCACCTATGCGGGCGGCGCGATCCCGGTGAGCATCCTCGCCGCGCTTCTCATCACGCTGATCCCGACGACGATCGCGGCGCTGCTCTCGGCGATCGGCATCGCGGGCATGGACCGGCTGGTGCGCTTCAACGTCCTCGCCAAATCGGGCCGCGCGGTCGAAGCGGCGGGCGACGTCGATGTGCTGCTGCTCGACAAGACGGGCACGATCACGATCGGCGATCGGCAGGCCAGCGAATTCCGCCCCGTCGGCGGCGTGCAGGTCGGCGAACTTGCCGAGGCGGCGCTGCTCGCCAGCCTCGCCGACGAAACGCCCGAGGGTCGCTCGATCGTGGCCCTCGCGCGCGAACGCTTCCAAATCTCCACACAGGCACTGCCAGCGGGTGCCGAAGTCATCCCCTTTACCGCGCAGACGCGCATCTCGGGGGTCCAGATCGGCACGTCGGTCATCCAGAAGGGCGCCGTCGATTCGGTCTTCAAGGCCAATCCGGGCGCCGAAGAGACCGCGACCGCCACCGAACTCCGCCGTATCACCGACGAGATCGCGCGCGGGGGCGGCACCCCGCTCGCGGTCGCCGTCGACGGCAAGCTGCTCGGCGCGATCTTCCTCAAGGACATCGTCAAGGCGGGCATTCGCGAGCGTTTCGGCGAGCTGCGCCAGATGGGCATCCGCACGGTGATGATCACCGGCGACAACCCGCTGACCGCCGCCGCGATTGCTGCAGAAGCAGGCGTCGACGATTTCCTCGCGCAGGCGACGCCCGAGGACAAGCTCGAGCTGATCCGCAAGGAACAGCAAGGCGGGCGTCTTGTCGCGATGTGCGGCGACGGCACCAACGACGCCCCTGCCCTTGCGCAAGCCGACGTCGGCGTCGCGATGAACACGGGCACGCAGGCGGCGCGCGAGGCGGGCAATATGGTCGATCTCGACAGCGATCCGACCAAGCTGATCGAGGTCGTCGGCCTCGGCAAGCAATTGCTGATGACCCGCGGCGCGCTCACCACCTTCTCGGTCGCGAACGACGTCGCCAAATATTTCGCGATCATTCCCGCGATGTTTGTCGTGCTCTATCCAGGACTGGGCGTGCTCAACGTCATGGGGCTGGGGAGCCCCGAAAGCGCGATCCTGTCGGCGATCATCTTCAACGCGCTGATCATCCCGCTGCTGGTGCCGCTCGCGCTTAGGGGCGTCGCCTACAAGCCGATGGGGGCCGGCCCGCTGCTCGCCCGCAACCTTGCCGTCTATGGGCTTGGCGGCCTCGTCGCGCCGTTCGTCGGCATCAAACTCATCGACCTGGCCGTTGGCGGCCTCGGTCTGGCCTAAGGGAGCATAGCATGGGCAACGACTTCACATCCGCGCTGCGACCCGCGATCGTCATGACGATCCTGTTCGCCATCCTGCTCGGCATCGGCTATCCTCTGGCGATGACCGGCATCGGACAGGCGATATTCCCCAGCCAGGCCAATGGCAGCCTGATCCGCGACCAGGCCGGCAAGGTCATCGGCTCGGCCGTCGTCGGCCAAGCCTTTACCTCCGACGGTTATTTCCAGACCCGGCCGTCGGCCGCCGGCGACGGCTATGACGGGCTCGCTTCCTCGGGTTCCAACCTCGGCCCGACGGCGCAGGCGCTGACCGATCGCGTCAAAGCCGACGTCGAAAAGCGGCAGGCCGAAGGCCTGACCGGCGCAGTGCCTGCCGATCTGGTGACCGCCAGCGGTTCGGGGCTCGATCCGGACCTCTCGCCCGCAGCGGCGCTGGCGCAGGCCCCGCGCATTGCCAAGGTGCGCGGACTGCCCGAAAACCGCGTGCGCGCGCTCGTGGCCGAGCAGACCAAGCATCCTCTGCTCGGCATCCTGGGTGAGGAACGCGTCAACGTCCTCGCCATCAACCAGGCGCTCGATCGCCTCGGGGCCGGCCGGGATCGGTGAGGGCGGGCGAGCCAGATCGCCCCGATCCAGACGCTCTCCTGCGGCAAGCGTCGCAGGAGAGCCGGGGACGTCTCAAGATTTTTCTGGGTGCGGCGCCGGGTGTCGGCAAGACCTATGAGATGCTGACCGACGGCGCGGCGCGGGCACGCGACGGGGTGGACGTGGTGATCGGCGTCGTCGAAACCCACGGCCGCGCCGAAACCGAGGCGCTCGTTCGCGGCCATGAGGTGATGCCGCGCCGCGCCATTCCCTATGAGGGCCGCACGCTCAGCGAAATGGATCTCGACGCGATCCTCGAACGCGCGCCGCGCCTCGTGCTGGTCGACGAACTCGCCCACACCAATGCGCCGGGAAGCCGGCATCCCAAACGCTATCAGGATGTCGAGGAACTGCTCGGTGCCGGTATCGATGTCTATTCGACGCTCAACATCCAGCATATCGAGAGCCTGAACGACGTCGTCGCGTCCTTCACGCGGGTGCGTGTCCGTGAGACCGTGCCCGACAGCATCCTCGAAACCGCCGAGATCGAGGTCGTCGACATCCCGCCCGACGAGCTGATCGAGCGGCTGAAGGCCGGCAAGGTCTATCTGCCACAGGAAGCGACGCGCGCGCTGTCGCACTTCTTCTCGAAATCGAACCTGTCGGCGCTCCGCGAACTGGCGCTGCGCCGCGCGGCGCAGGCGGTCGATGCCCAGATGCTCGATCATGTCCGCGCGCTCGGCGTCGGCGGCACCTGGGCGGGCGGCGAACGGATTGTCGTCGCGATCAACGAGCTGCCCGGCGCCGACGGGCTGGTACGCGCCGCCAAACGGAGCGCCGATGCGCTGCACGCGCCCTGGACCGCCGTTTATATCGAGACCCAGCGCGCCCAGTCGTTTGGCGAAGCCGAACATCGGCAGCTTGCCGCGGTCATGAACCTCACGACCCGGCTCGGCGGCAGCGTCGCGACCGTCCCCGCCATATCGATCGTCGACGGGATCAAGGCCTATCTGAAGGATGCGCGCGCAACCCAGCTCATCGTCGGTAAATCGCATCGCTCGCGCATGTTCGAATTGCGTCATGGCTCGGTCGTCGATCGGCTTGTGCGCGAGACGCCCGACGTTGCCGTGCATGTCCTTCCGCTCGACGCCTCCCCTGCCCAGCCCCGCGGTTTTCGCATCCCCCGCGGGCCGTGGGGATCGCGGCGCGGCTATCTGTGGACGACCGCGATGGTCGCCGGTGTCACAGCGGCCGCGAGCGCGCTGTTTCATATTCTCGATCTGGGCAATGTCGCGCTGCTCTACCTGTTGCCGGTCATGGTGGCGGCGACGCTGTTCGGGCTGCGCACCGGGCTGTTTGCCGGCCTCGCCTCGAGCCTCGCCTATAATTTCTTCTTCTTGCCCCCGACGGGTACGCTGACCGTCAACAATCCCGAAAATGTCATCTCGATCCTCGTCCTGCTGGGGGTCGCGATCGTCACCAGCCAGCTCACGTCGCGGGTGCGCGCGCAAGCCGATATGGCGGCCGCGAGCGCCCGCGCCAACGCGGCGCTCGCCGGTTTCCTTCGCCGTCTGACCCCGCTTGGCGATCCGGTCGAGCTCGCCCGGGCGATTTGCGAGGATGTCGCGCGCCTGTTCGATTTGCGGACTGTCCTGTTGGTGCCGAGCGGCGGGACGGGTCTGGTGATCCAGGCCGCCAGCGATCTGCAATTCCGCCTCGAAACGATGGAGCTCGCCGCGGCGCAATGGGCCTATGACAACGGGACGCCGACCGGAAAAGGATCGGGCACGCTCGCCGCGTCCGACTGGTATTTCCAGCCGCTGCGCGCCGGCGAGAACGTCCAGGGCGTGCTTGGGCTGGCGAAGGAAAATGGCGAGGATCCGCTACGCCCCGACCAGCTGCCGCTGCTGACCAGCCTCGTCGACCAAGCCGCGCTTGCGCTCGAGCGGCTACGGCTCGAAGAGGAAATGCGCGATGTCGATGTCGTGCGCACGCGCGACCGGTTGCGCGCCGCCCTCCTCTCTTCGGTCAGCCATGACCTTCGGACGCCGCTGACCGCGGTGATGGCGGCGGCGGCCGAGCTGCATCACGGGGTAACCCCCGACCTCATCGCGACGATCGAGGCCGAGGCGGCGCGGCTGAACCGCTTTGTCGCCAACCTGCTCGACATGGCGCGCGTCGAAGCCGGAGCGCTTAACCTGAAGGTCGAGGCGGTCGACCTCACCGATGCCGTCGCGGGCGCGGCGCACGACGCCCGGCGTTCGCTCGAAGGCCATGCCATCCAGCTCGCCGTCCCGCCGGCTATGCCGCTGGTCAAGGTCGACCAGCAGCTTCTGCATCACTGCCTTTTGAACCTGCTCGACAATGCCGGCCGCTATGCCGATCCGGGCTCGCCGATCATCATCGAAGCGGCGCACAGCTTCGGCATGCTCAAACTCTCGGTCATCGACGAAGGGCCCGGCCTGCCGCCGGGCCGCGAGGCCGAGGTGTTCGAGACCTTCCGCCGCTTCGAGGGCTCCGATCGGGCCGTCGGCGGCACCGGATTGGGCCTCGCCATCGTGAAGGCCTTTTCGGAAGCCATGGGAATGACGGTCGAAGCCGCAAACCGGACCGACCGGACCGGCGCGCGCTTCAGCCTTTGCTTTCCTTCGCCGCTCATCGTGCGCAACAGCTCCCCAGAAAGTGAACTCTGATGTCCGCCAAAATTCTTGTCGTCGACGATGAACAGTCGATCCGGCGGCTGCTGCGCAACACGCTCGAACGCGCCGGCCACCAGGTCGTCGAGGCGGTGGATGGACGAAGTGCGCTCGCCATGGCGGCGATAGAAAAGCCCAACGCGGTGCTGCTCGATCTCGGCCTTCCCGACCGCGACGGGCTCGAACTCGTTCCGCTGCTCAAGAAGGAAGGCGACACCGTCATCCTCGTCGTTTCGGCGCGCGATGCGACCGACCAGAAGGTCGCGGCGCTCGATCTTGGCGCCGCGGACTATGTGACCAAGCCGTTCGATGGCGAGGAATTGCTGGCGCGCCTGCGCGTCGCCCTGCGCCATCATGGCGTATCCGAAACCGCGCCCAAGATTTTCCGCAAGGGCGATCTTGAGGTCGACCTCGACCAGCGTATCGCGCGGCGGGGCGGCGTCGAGGCGCATCTGACACGCAAGGAACATGATGTGCTCGCGCTGCTCGCCGCCAATGTCGGGCGCGTGGTGACGCACCAGCGCATCCTCGCCGCCGCCTGGCATGGCAGCGAAGACGCGCCGGTCGAATATCTCCGCATCGTCATCCGCAACCTGCGGCAAAAGGTCGAAGAGCCCGGCGCGGTGGGCAGCGTGATCGCGAACGAACTTGGCGTCGGTTACCGGCTGCTCGGCGACAGCTGAACCGACGGACAAACAGGACGGACGGCCGGGACATTATGCCAAGACTATGCCGATCGCCGGATTCGATCTCGAAACCCTATGCGGCCGCCTATAGATGGATTGCTACATCAAGGAATGTGGCATGCGCGACTGGTATCACGACAGAAGGACCGACATCGGATTGCGGCTGGGCGGCGCGGCGCTATGCGGCCTCGCCTGGCTTGCCTTCCGCGAACTCGCCGCGCTCCACCTCTCGAGGATCCACGCCGACCCCGGGGCCGGGGCTCTGCTTCTGGCTGCCGCCGGCTTTCTGTGCGCAAGCCTGGGTGCGGTGCTCATCACCCAAGGGCGCCATATCTTCGACAGCGTCGAAGTCAGCGAGCGGTGGCGGACCGCGAGGATGTCGCCGGTTCCGCCAACCGCGGAAGCCGCGAGCATGAACTCGCCCACGCTCGCAGCCTCTGCGGTTACGGCTAGGACATCGCTTCGTCCGCCGGTTTTCCGCCGCCATCCCTGACGAACACCCGCTCGCCCAGCGTCGTGACGTCGGTATAGTCCCCCGCCACATGCTTTTCATGCCGACCGCGCAGCAGCAAATGGCTGATCGCGGGCAGGACGAACAGCGTCAGCAAGGTGGAGGTGATCAACCCGCCGATCACGACGATGGCGAGCGGCTTTTGCACCTCGGCGCCGGTTCCGGTGGCGAGCGCCATCGGCACGAAGCCGATCGCGGGAACGATGCCGGTCATCAGCACCGCGCGGACGCGTTCCATCGTCCCCTCGCCGATCGCGACATCGACGGGTTTCCCTTCCTCGATGCGCTGGTTGATGCTCGACATCACCACCAGCCCGTTGAGCACGGTGACGCCCGACAACACGATGAAGCCGACCGCCGCCGATACCGAGAAAGGCAGGCCAGTGAGCAGAAGCGCGAACACGCCGCCCGCCAGCGCCAGTGGAATCGCCGAATAGACCGCGACCGCTTGCCGCACGCCGCCGAGCGCCAGGAAGAGGATGCCAAAGATCGCCGCGAAGATGATCGGGATCACAATCGACAACCTGGCCGAGGCGGCTTGCAAATTCTCGAACTGCCCGCCCCATTCGATGAAGCTGCCGGGGGGCAATTCCACCTGCGCTTTGACCTTCTCCTGCGCTTCGGCGACGAACGAGCCGAGGTCGTTGCCGCGAACATTGGCCTGGACGACGACACGGCGCTTGCCGTTCTCGCGGCTGACCTGGTTCAGCCCTTCCGAGAAGCTGAATCTGGCAAGCTCACTGAGCGGCACCGATGCGCGCGCGCCGCCCTCGCCGGGTAGAAGCACCGGCAGCGCGCCCACGGCATCGAGATCGTCGCGCGCCCGGCCGTCGAGCCTGACGACGATGTCGTATCGTCGGTCGCCTTCGAATACGGCGCCCGCTTCACGCCCGCCGAGCGCCGCCGCGACGGTATCGCTGACATCCCGAAGCGTCAGGCCATAACGCGCGATGGCATCGCGGTCGAACTGGACGTCGAGGACAGGAAATCCCGCCGTCTGCTCGACCTTGACGTCCGCCGCCCCCGGAACCGTCCCAAGGATCGCGGCGACTTCTTGCGCTGCCCGGCCCATTTCATCGAGATCGTCGCCATAGAGCTTGATCGCAATATCGCCGCGCACCCCGGCGATCAGCTCGTTGAAACGCAACTGAATCGGCTGGCTGATCTCGAACGCATTGCCGACCAGTGGCGCGAGTTTTTGCTCGACCCGCGCGATCACATCATCCTTGGTCCGGACACCCTCCGGCCACGCGTCGCGCGGTTTCAGGATGATGAAGGTGTCCGATGCGTTCGGCGGCATCGGATCGCTCGCGACCTCGGCCGTGCCCGTCTTCGAATAGATGAAGGCGACCTCGGGCAGCGAAGACACCGCCTTCTCGACCTTGAGCTGCATCGCCTGCGACGTCGCAAGCGAGGTCGAGGGGATGCGCAGCGCCTGCATAGCGAGATTGCCTTCCCCCAGCACCGGAATGAACTCGCTGCCGAGCATGGTAAAGACCAGAGCGGCGGCCGCAAATGTACCGCCCCCCGCGCCGATCCATGGCCACGGCCGCGCAATGACGCGATCGAGGACGGGCGCGTAGCGCTGCTTGATCCACGCCACCGCCTTCACTTCCTTTTCGGCCACTTCGCCGCGGATCAGCAAAGCCACCATCGCGGGTACGAAGGTCAGCGATGCGATGAACGCGCCGCCCAGCGCCAGCAACACGGTGATCGCCATCGGCGAGAAGGTCTTGCCTTCGACCCCCGTGAAGGTCAGCAGCGGCACGAAGACGAGGAAGATGATCGCCTGTCCATAGATCGTCGGCTTGACCATTTCACGCGACGCCTCGAACACCTCGTGCAATCGCTCGGTCAGCGTCAGCAATCGCCCTTCACGATGTTGCCGTTCGGCCAGCCTTCGCAGGCAATTTTCGATGATGATGATCGAGCCGTCGACGATCAGCCCGAAATCGAGCGCACCGAGGCTCATCAAATTGCCCGATGTGCCGGTGATATTCATCCCCGTCCCCATGATCAGGAACGAGATCGGGATCACCAGCGTGGCGATGACCGCGGCCCGGAAATTGCCGAGCAGCCAGAACAGCACCGCCGCGACGAGCAGCGCGCCCTCGGCCAGATTCTTCTCGACCGTGCCGATCGTGGCGTCGACCAGCTGCGAGCGGTCGAGCACCGGCTTGACGACAATGCCCGGGGGCATCGACTTCGCGACCTCTTTCAACCGCTCGGCCGCGGCCGAGGCGACAAGGCGGCTGTTGCCGTCGGCCAGCATGAGCACCGTGCCGACGACGAGCTCCCTGCCATTTTCGGATGCCGATCCGGTTCTGAGTTCGCCCCCGATCTGCACCGTCGCGACATCGCGCACCGGCACGGGCACACCGCCGCGGCGCGCCACTGCCGCGCGGCCGATCTCGTCGAGCGTGCGAATGCGGCCGTCGGCGCGCACGAGGAACGCCTCGCCGCCGCGTTCGACAAAATTGGCGCCGACCGAGATATTGGCGCGCTCCAGCGCTTCGGCGAGTTCGGAAAAGCTAATGCCGTAACTCGCCAATTTGGTCGCGTCGGGCTGGACGACGAACTGCTTTTCATAACCGCCGATCGAATCGATGCCCGCCACGCCCGGTACCGACCGCAGTTGCGGGCGGATCACCCAGTCCTGGACGGAGCGCAGATAGCCGAGCTTGGCGACGTCATCGGTCAGGATTTCGCCCGATGGGGTCCTATACGAGCCGTCGGGCTGAAACCCCTGCTTGCCCGCAACACTCGCCTTGTTCGCGCTGCGATCGAAATCGACGGTGTACATCAGCACTTCGCCAAGCCCGGTCGACACCGGCCCCATTTGCGGTTCGGCGCCTTCGGGTAGGGTACCCTTGGCCTGACCCAGCCGTTCGGCGACCTGCTGGCGCGCGAAATAGAGATCGGTGCGATCCTCGAAAATCACCGTGACCTGGCTGAACCCGTTGCGCGAAATCGAGCGCGAGCTTTGCAGCCCCGGAATTCCCGCCATCGCGGTTTCGATGGGAAAGGTGACGAGGCGTTCGATGTCGAGTGGCCCCAGATTGGGTTCGACGGTGTTGATCTGCACCTGCTTGTTGGTGATGTCGGGGACGGCATCGATCGGCAGCTTGAGCAATTGTGTCAGGCCATAGGCCGAGACGATGAGGGTGATGAGGACCACGGCCCAGCGAAAGCGTATCGACGCATCGAGAAGTTTTTCGATCATCTCAATGCTCCGCCTCGCCCTTGCCGATTTCGGCTTTGAGCAGGAAGGCACCCCGCGTCGCGATCACCGCGCCGGATTTCACGCCATCGACAATCTCGATGCGGCCGCCACCGCGCTTGCCGGTGACCACCGTGGTCGCCTGAAAGCCCCTGGTGGTCTTGACGAACACAACGTCGCGCCCCTCGACGGTCTGTACCGCCTCTTCGGGCAAGGCGATCAAGCGGGAACCGGCGCTGCCGCGCGGCTTGATCCGCACTCGCAAGCCTTGTCCCGGCGTCAGCCCGCCAATGCCCCCGGGCACGAGAATGATCGTCGCCGCCTTGCTTTCGGGATCGAGGCCGGGAGTTGCCGAACGGACTGTCGCGTTCGCGGTTTCGCCGCCGGGCAGCTCGATGATCGCCGTATCGCCGGCGTTTATCCGCCGCGCATCGGCGGCGAGCACCGACGCGTTGATCTGGATACGGCCGGGATCGGAGACGCGGAACAATTCGGTCCCGGCGAGCACATAGGATCCGAGCTTGGCATCCGATTTGGTGACCCGTCCAGAAATCAGGCTCGTCACAGCGAGGGTGCGGCCATCACGCGACACCTTGGCGGCCGCTGCAGCCGACTGCGACCGACGCGCTTCGGCCTCGGCCTCGGCGAGCGCCGCCGCAGCAGCCTCGAGGTCCTGCCGGGCCGTGATACGGGCGTCGAACAGCTTCTTCTCGCGGGAATAGGTCGACCGCGCGAGCGCCAGCCGGGCCGTCGCGGCACTCCGCTCGGATGCGATGGCGGTCGCGTCGCGGCTTTCGATGACCGCGACGGCATCACCCGCGCGAACCGCGTCGCCGAGGCGGCGGTCGATGCGGATAATCGCACCGTCGGCGCGCGCCGTCAGGACGGCCTCACCCTCGGGCGTCGACGTCACGACCCCTTGCGCCAATATCTCGGATCCGAGGCCTCCGGCCCCGACCGTCTCGGTGACGATGCCGGCGCCGCTCGCACGTGCCTCGTCCATCGGGATCAGGCCCTCGACATGGCCTTCCTCTTCCTCCCCGGCGGGTGCTGCCGCGGGTGCGGCAGCCAAAGGCGTGGTCATCGCGCGACCGATCCATATGCCGCCGCCGAGAAGGATCGCTCCGACGGCAACGGCGGCCATCAGGCGGTTTTTGTTTTCGAATATTTGCATGATGTCAGTCCCTTATTGCGCATTCGCGCGGCCCAGCGCGGCAAGCGCGCGGGCGCGATCGAACTCGGCTTCGATGCGTTTGAGATGGGCACTGGTCAGCGCCGCCTGGGCATCGATCAGCTCGATGAGCGTGAACTTGCCCTGCTGGTATCCGACCTCGGCGACGCGCGCGGCTTCGGTGGCTTGCCCGAGGCCGGCTCCCGACAGCATGGCGAGGCGCTCGTTGGCCGCCGTCAGCATCAGTTCGGCATCGCGGCGCGTAAACTGCGTGTCGAGGCGGGCCTGCGCCAGCTGTGCTTCGGCCGCCTCGCCCGATGCCTGCGCCGCCGCGATATTCCCGCGGTTGCGGTTATGGAACGGCAGCAGGATGGATACGCCGACGACAAAGGCCGTTTCGCCACCCTCGCGGAAGTTTCGTACGCCGCCAGAGGCGGTCACGTCGGGCACGCCCTCCGCCTGCGCGAGACGGACGCGGGCCGAGGCCGCCTCGCGCTCGGCAGCTGCGAGCTGCTCGTCCAGGCCTTGCGCATCCGCCGCCAAGCGCGCGGGCATGGGCATCTCCTGCGCCAGCGACGACAGCTCGGGGTCCTCGCTGCCGATCAGCAGGGCCAGCCGTTGCCGCGCCGACAGCAGCCGCCCTGTCGCAAGCAAATCGTCGGCATTGGCTTCGGCCAGCAGCGCATCGGCGCGCAATTTGGTCAGCGGCGGATCGCGGCCCACATCGACCAGCGTTTCGGCGATCCGCGCCAGCTCTTTCGCCCGCGCAGCAACGCCCCGCACCAACGCGGACCGGTCTTCGGCCACGCGAAGGTCGGCATGCGTGACGGCAATTTCATAAGCGAGATCGGCCTGCGCGCACCGCAGCGCGAGCCGCGCATATTCGACCTCGGCGGAAGCCACCGCCTTGCGCGCTTGTCGCTTGCCGCCCAGCTCGAACTGCTGCGACAGCGCGACCGTGGTCTCGGTCCGGCGAAAGGTCCGATAGGGCCCGGTACCGCTGAAGTTTTCGATCTCCACCGACACATCCGGGTTGGGCCGGACGCCCGCCTGGATCGCGCGGCCTTCGGCCGCCTTCACATCCGCACGCGCCTTGGCGATGCGTGGCGATAAGTCCTGCCCGCGCGCCAGCGCGTCGGACAGCGTGACGGGCTCGGCATACGCCGGGCGACCCGCCATGGTCAGCAACCCTGCAAGCAGCAGGGCGCCCAATGATTTCAACATAAATGCTCCTGATCAATGCGTGACGACGCAGGCAAATGCCTGCGCGAAGCAGTGATCAGGCGGCGGGAGGCTGTGTGGGCGGCGCCGTTGCGTGGGAAGCGAGGACGGTCGCAGGTCCGCGGAAGAACAAGCCGTTTGAACCGGGCATGCCGGTCGCCTGTACGCGGCCGTTCAGCTCGGCGCACGCCGAGCAATGATGATGATCGATATGCAGCGCCGGCGCGCCGTCCGGCGATTTTTCATCCGCATCGCCCGAAGCGCCGAGAATGTCGCAGTCGGCATCGACGATTTCCATCGAATGCCCGGCTTCTTCGCCCGCCATAGCCGGCACCATCACGCTGCCGAACAGCAGCGAGACGGCAAGAATGAGACGGGCGAGAAAAGCCGACATGGCGCGGCGCCTATCATGAACCCCGTTGGGCGGCAATCTTGTCGCTCGTACCGCGCTCGCGCGCCGCAGGCCTCGCATCATCTTTCCTTCCCGAACCGAGTCGGGTCGGACCACGCTTTGCACCCTGTAGCAGGTACAGGGTCAAGGCCCGAATGAAGACGCGTCTATCCCGCACCCCCTGCCACCGCCTGCAAATATACTTGCGAGCCCTATCGTGATCATAATGCCATCATCGCAATGGCCACCGTTCCTGCTGCGATAACCAGCAGCAAGGCCGCGCGTGGGCCGTAAGCGCGGGCTGCCGAAAACAGCCGCGCGCCGGTCGGCGGGCCGATCTTGAGATCGAGGCCGCCGACGTCACCCGGTGGATTACCCCATTGCCCCGAAAAGGGCGGCGGCGAGGCCAAGTCCGGCCCGTCGGTGCCGCTTGCAAGAGCAAGTTTCTCGAACGCTACCGCCATCTTCTCCTCGCGAAGGATTCGATTGACCACATGTCGCCGCGGATCATCCTCCCCGCCGGGCAGATCGGCCATGATCCGCTCGACTTCGGTATCGAGCGCATGAAGGCGGTCGATCGCTTCCATGGCACCCATTCGGTCGCGGCGCTCGAACGCAAGCTGCAGCCGCATCAGCGACATGATGCTGGCGCGGCAAAGCTGAAGGCCCAGCGCCGCATCGCCCGGCGTGACCGCAACCTCGTTCCGTGGGAAGTCGTGGGCGATAGGGCGGCCGCCATCGGGCGTCGAAACGGCGTTCACATTGGCACTCCTGCATCCTCAGCCGCCCCGTTTAACCGGTTAGAAGCACTGAGGCGGCTTCAGGAGTCCTGATCGGACCACCCGTGACGAGGATACGCCGGACGGCATAAGGGGGCGACGCGAGCAGAAGCCAGCTGCTCGCGTCATCCAAAAATCGATTCCGCTATTCAGTGTGAAGAGGCGCGGGGCCGATTTCAGTCCATGAACCGTTCACGGTAGTGCTGGATGCGCGTGACCCGCAATCCCGGCACCCCGACCCGTTCAAACAGACGCTGCCAGGTCGCCAGTTCCTCATGGCTCATACGGTATCGCCGGCAGGCTTCATCGGGGGTCAGCAGACCGCCGTCGACCGCCGCGACGACCTGCGCCTTGCGGCGGCTCACCCAACGCGTCGTGCCTGCCGGTGGCAGGCTACCCAGCGTCAAATCCTCGCCCATGGGGCCCGTTACCGGTGCCCGGCGAAATTTCTGATTCTCAAGCACTCGACTCTCCAGTCGCACGGCCAACGCCGCGATTGTGCCCCCTCGCTTCTTGCAACTTCACGATCCTGATTGAGCCCGGTTAACAAATGCTTCGCGCAAAGCCCGCCATGCGACGAGCCGTTCGTCGTGAAAGCCTGTCTGGATGCCCTGCGGCTCAATTCGAGCTGCCTTCGCTGGATTTCACGCGGTCCCGAATGTTCGGCTCGGTGAGGGGCGAAGCCATCGCCGGAAGCAGCCGAATATTTTGGTGTCCCTCGCATCTGGTCGTGCATCTAGAGGCTCATGCCTATAGTTTCACAGAACATGGCGGCGTCGTATGGAACCCGCTAAAGACCGGCTGGACCCCGGGCGCCGCTGTCCTTTTTCCTCGTCGCGTACGCGATCATGCCGAGGCAGAGGATATGCACTGAGCCGCGTGATTTGTGGCCATCATTTCCCGACCGATACCGAAGCCGTCCGTCAAAGCCGATCCGGCAGTCCCGGCCGGCATTGCCAAACCCGTCGAGGCGCAAGCCGACTGACAGGCAGGTCGGCGGATGAACTACCTAGAAGTCGAACCCTTGCTGCGCCTGGTTCCGGGCGGGCGCGCCGGCCGCCACGCCTTCGAGCTCGAGCATCCGCGCCTTCGACGCGGCACCCCCCGGCGCAGAAAAGCCGCCAATCTTGCCGCCAGCGGCAGTGACGCGATGGCAAGGGATGATCAGCGGGATCGGATTCGTCGCCATGGCCTGCCCGACGTCGCGCGCAGATTCAGGCCCGGCCCCGAGCATGTGCGCGATCGCGCCGTAGGTGGTTGTCTCGCCCCAACCGAGCTGGCGCACCTGATCGTAAACCCGTGCGAAGAAGGGATCCTGCTCGCCCAGATCGATCGACACCGCCGAGAAGTCGACGCGCTCTCCCGCGAAATAGCATATGGCCGCGTCGATGACCGCCTGAACATCAGCCGGCGGTTGCGCACGCACCGCGCCAGCCAGGCGGCGCGATATGGCGCGCTCTGCTTCATACGCGGTCGGCGCCGGCAGGCCCAGACCTGTGATGCCGGTGCCGTTCCAGCCGATCGCGGCAACACCAGCCGCGGTTTCGAAAAGCTGATAATGGTTTTTGCCGACCATGCTCCATTCCCCATATGTGCCACGGAGATATAGGAATTCTTTCGCCCGAAACCATATCGCAGGTTCGAGAACGGCATTTCATGGCTCAGGCGGCCCTGTCAGGAAGCGGCAGCGTTCGGGAAAGGCTGCGCGCGTAAACGCGGGAAAACGACGTCAAGCGGCTTGGTGTCGGGCAACACATAGACATATCCGCCTTTCTTCTGGAAAAGTGGACGGACGCTCTTGTTGTAAAGCGCCATAGGCACGTTGATGCAGCCAAATGTGATGCGATTGTCGTCTATCGCCGGTGACAACATGCGCTGGCGGCGCCGTTCCTTCTGGTTGCCCTTCGGGATCGGGTGGAGCGCCACGGACGTGGCATAATCGACCCAGAGCACCTTCTGCCTGCCAGCCGCCATTCCGAATTTCGCGAGGAAGCGCCCCGCGGGCGTTGTCCGCTCCGCGGGGCCGATCTCGGCGAGATTCTTGGTTCCAATGCCCGGAGTAGCCTCGTCTCCGACGGCCACACCGATCAATACCGGAGCTGCGCCAAGCAATTTCCCCTTTGCATCGAATAAAAGGAGGGAGGCGGCCGCCTTGTCGATAATGATATACGGCAGGGCGCCGTTATCCCCCGACGCGGCGATCCAATCGGCAACGCGCGTGGCGGCCTCCGATCGTCTCGCCTCGTCATTTTCCGCAGCGCTCGTCTGCGACACCGTCTGCTCTGAGGTTGGAGGCTTCTCCACCGCTTGTGCAGGCAGGGGGGCGACCAGCGCAAGCGCCAGCAAGGCATGGATCATCGCTCGATGCACTTATTGCCTTGCCGCGTCAGTTGCGCGGCCGCTTCTGCTGGGCTTGCTGCATTCGCTGCTCGATACCATCCACCCGGGCATTGAGTTGATCCAGGCGCTGACCATTATTCTGCGCCTGCCCCGATGCCGACTGGGCTTCTGCCTGTGCGGATTTCGCGGTGGCGTCGGTCGCCTGCAATTGCGTTTCGAGCGCATCGACGCGCTGGCTTACAACGGCGACCTGCTCGCGCACAAAGCCCTTGGTGGCACAGCCACCCAAAGCCAGGGACCCAGTCAAAATCATGACTGCGGGTGCTAGTTTCTTGAGAGACGGGGACATCGAATTCTCCTAATCGTTAATGCCCCCCAGCCGTCCCAAGCCGAGCGCCGACATTCGAACAACGCGATTCTGTCCGGCTGTGCATTCGCTCGGGTAAATGGATGGACTCAGAAGCCCTCCGGCGTACCGCGCAGATGCATCGTGAGCGGAAGCGACAGCGGCGTTCCGGATGTTGGGCACGCCCTCAACTTCCTCCGCGGGACAACGTCGCCGCGATGTCAGTTCACTTCCCCGCCTTTGGCAGTTATGGGTCGGCAACACTCCACATGCCGACTTCGCTTAGGAGAAAGCCTTGCGGCATCTTGCCCGGTTCGATCTCAACCTGCTCAGGATATTCGATGCGATTTTCGCCAGGGGCGGGGTGTCGGCCGCGGCGCGGCACCTGAACCTTTCGCAGCCTGCGATCAGCCACGCGCTCGCCAGGCTGCGCGACACCTTCGACGACCCGCTCTTCGTGCGGCAGGGGAACAGGCTGATGCCGACCCCGGCGGCGCGCGCCATCGCGGGGCCGGTACGTGAGGCGCTGAGCGGGCTCGATGCAGCGCTCGATGCCGCGACGTCGTTCGATCCCGCCGAGGCGACGCGCGAGTTTCGTATCGGGGTGCGGCTGTCGGGCGAGATGCCCCGCTTCTCGTCGCTCGTGTCGCGCGTGCGGAGCGAGGCGCCGCATGTGGCGCTCGCGAGCGTGACCTTTCGCCGGCGCGATCTGGTGAAGATGCTCGCCAATGGCGACCTCGACCTCGCGCTCGATGTCGCCCTGCCCGCCGACGATCGGCTCCGCAGCCAATATCTCGGGACCGAACCGATCGTCGTCGTGGCGCGTAAGGGGCATCCGCGCGTCGACGGCGCGATCGATCTCGACGCCTATCTCGCGCTCGAGCATGTTGTCGCGACCGCGCGACCCTATGGTCCCGGGCTCGAGGATATGGCGCTCGAACGCATGGGTCTTGTCCGGCGCGTCGCCGTCCGGTGCCAGCATGCGATCACCGCCTGGCAGATCGTCGCCTCGTCCGACATGCTCTTTTCGCTCCCGCAATCGCATGCCGAGGTGCTCGACGCGATGTGGCCGATGCAGCTCGTCGACCTGCCGCTGCCGGTCGAACAGAGCGGCAGCTATCTATACTGGCATCAAGCGGCGCAGGCCGATCCCGGCCTTGGCTGGTTGCGCGCGATCATCATCGACGAACTGGCGAAAGCGGACTAGTCATTCGTAAAGCGAATATATAATATTCGATCCTATCATTTTCTTGGATGACATGACGCCGCTACCCTACCGGGCAAATCCAGCGGAGAACTGCCATGTCGCCGATCGAACTCGAAGCCGAACTCAACGACCTCAGGATGTCGAAGGAAGCACAGCCGCTCTTCGATGCCGTGAAGCGCCACATCGCCGAAAATGTCGACCCGATCACCGAGGAATTTTTCCGGCTCGGCGAGGGCCGGGCCGATCGCTGGAGCTGGGCACCGGGGCAGCTCGAACTGCTCGAAGATGCGAAGAACAAGGCGAAGGCAGCGGGCCTGTGGAACTTCTTCCTGCCGCACGGCGACACGGGAACGCCGCTCAGCAACCTCGACTATGCCTATATCGCCGCCGAGCTCGGCAAGTCGCCGCTCGCTTCGGAATCGCTGAATTGTTCGGCGCCCGATACTGGCAATATGGAAGTGCTCGAAATGGTCGGCACCGCCGAGCAGAAAGAGCGGTGGCTTAAGCCGTTGCTGAACGGCGAAATCCGCTCGGCCTATGTGATGACCGAGCCGGGTGTCGCTTCGTCGGACGCGAGCAATTTAGAGACGAGCGCGCGGCTCGAGGGCGATGAGTGGGTCATCAACGGCGAGAAATATTTCATCAGCGGCGCAGGCGATCCGCGCTGCAAGATATTGATCTGCATGGTGAACACAAACCCCGAGGCCGCGAGGAAAGCCCAGCATTCGCAGATCCTGGTGCCGATGGACACGCCCGGGGTGCAGGTGCTCGGCCCAATGCACGTGTTCGGCGCCGACCATGCGCCGCAGGGGCATATGCACATGCGCTTCGACAATGTCCGCGTGCCGAAGGACAATATGCTGCTCGGCGAGGGCCGCGGGTTCGAGATTTCGCAGATGCGCCTCGGGCCGGGTCGTATCCATCATTGCATGCGCACGATCGGCAAGGCCGAACGCGCGCTCGACCTGATGGTGAAGCGCGGCAATTCGCGCACGGCCTTCGGCCGCCAGCTGTCGCAACTCGGCAAGAATCTCGAAGTGATCGCGCGCGCGCGGATCGAGATCGAGGCGATGCGCCTGATCGTGCTCAAGGCGGCCAAGGCGATGGACCTGCTCGGCAACCGCGAGGCGCGCGTCTGGGTGAGCATGGCCAAGGCGATGGTTCCCGAACGGACCTGCCAGATCATCGACCAGGCGATCCAGATCCACGGCGCGACGGGCATTTCGCAGTGGACCCCGCTTGCCGACCTGTACGCCGACGTACGCCATCTGCGTTTCGCCGACGGTCCCGACGAGGTTCACTATATGGTGGTCGGCCGCGACGAACTCGGGCGGCATTGATCGCGCGGGCGGGAGCCGAAAGCGGCCGGTTGGTATCAGATCGCCATGCGATAAACGATGAATCCCGCATGTTCGGCGAGCCGGTCGTACAATCGGCGTGCGACGCCATTGCCCTCGTGCGTCAGCCAGTAGACGCGGCTCGCGCCGGCGGCGCGCGCCGCGGCGCCGACGCGACCCAGGAGAGCGCCGGCAACGCCGCGGCCGCGCGCGGCCTGCGATGTGAACAGGTCCTGGAGGTAGCAGCTGTCGGCGATCGCGGTGGTGCTGCGATGATAGAGGAAGTGGGCGAGGCCGACGAGTTCGCCGCCGGTCTCGGCAACGAGCGCGTGGACCGGCTGGCGCGGATCGAGGAAACGCGCCCATGTCTCGGCGGTGATGTCGGCGGGAAGCGCGGTGTCGCCGCTGCGTCCGTAAAAGGCGTTGTAGCCGTCCCAGAGCGGTAGCCAGCGATCGAAATCGGCGGCGACGGGCGCGCGGATGATGAGGTCGTCGGACATGGCGTTGGCTTTCGTGGCGGTCAGGGGGTGCGACGCGCGGTCGAGAGCGAATAGGGACGCGCCTCGGGCGCCTTGCCCCACGCCGCATCGGGCTGTGCCTGCATCGTGAAGCGCAGCGTGCCGCCGGCGCGGATTTCGGCATCCGAAATCCAGCTGCGCGTCAGCGGTTTGCCGTTCAGTTCGACTTTGCCGACGTATCGGTTGGCGTCGGAGAGGCCCGTTGTCTCGACGGTGAAGCGCTTGCCGCCGGGCAGGTTCAGCACCGCGCGGTCGACGAACGGCCGGCCGATCACATATTGGTTCGACCCCGGCGCGACGGGGTAGAAGCCGAGCCCGGTGAAGACGAGCCATGCCGACATCTGGCCAAGGTCGTCGTTGCCCGAAAGCCCGTCGGGGGTCGGCTTATACTGGCTGTCGACGATCTGCTTCAGCCGCTCCTGCGTCCGCCACGGCGCGCCGGCATAGGCATAGAGATAGGCGACGTGGTGGCTCGGCTCGTTGCCATGGATATATTGGCCGATCAGCCCGGCAATATCCTCGGCATGGCTGTAGTCGAGCTTGCTATTGTCATAGTCGAACATCGCGTCGAGCTTCGCGATCGTCTTGGCATCGCCGCCGAGGATACCGAAGAGCGCGGCCTGGTCCTGCGGGACGAACCAGCTGTACTGCCAGGCATTTCCCTCGGTATAGTCCGAGCCATAGTTGATCGCGGTCGGGTCGAAGGGGGTGCGGAAGCTATCGTCGGCTTTGCGCCCGCGGAGCCAGCCGGTCTTGGCATCGAAGCTGTTCCGCCAGTAACCCGCGCGTTTGTAGAAACGGTCGGCGATGTCCTTGCGGCCCATCTTTTCGGCCATCCGCGCGATCGTCCAGTCGTCATAGGCATATTCGACCGTCTTCGACGCCGCCTCGGGCTCGCGGTCGATCGCGACATAGCCGAGCTTCATATAGTCGCCGAGCCCGCCATAGGGCGCGTAGTCGGCGCTTGCGACCATCGCGTCGAGCGCCTCGTTCGCGTCGAAATCGCCCACGCCCTTCATATAGGCGTCGGCGATGACGGGGACAGCGTGATAGCCGATCATCGTCCATGTCTCGCGCCCATGGAACTGCCACACGGGGAGGATGCCGTGCGGGCTGTGCCTGCGGCTCGCGACGAGCGATTTTACGATGTCGGTGGTCGTCTCTTCAGGCTGGACGAGCGTCAGCAGCGGATGCTGAGCGCGGAAGGTATCCCACAGCGAAAAGGTCGAGCGGAAGGTATAATCCTTCGCGGCGTGGACCTGGTCGTCGGGGCCGCGATAGCGGCCGTCGACGTCGCTCCACACGCTCGGCGCGAGCAGGCTGTGATAGAGCGCGGTGTAGAAATTGGTGCGCATCGGCGCGGGTGCTTCGATTTCGAGCGCGCCGAGCGCCTTGCGCCATTCGCCTTCGGTGCGCGACCGCACGGTATCGAAGTCGGCGCTTTCGGCGTCGAGATTGGCGACAGCGCCCGCCTCGTCGACCCCCGACAAGGCGACGCGGACTTCGAGCGGGCCGCCGAGCTCACCGAAATCGAGCCGCGCTTCGAGCGCCTTGCCGAGCTTTTCGGCGAGCACATCGCTGCCGCGCCCGGGTGCCTGGAAACCCTTGTAGGGAATCTTCTCGTCGCGATCGAGGAAAGCATGGGTCTTGACCGGCGCCGAGAAGCGCATCGCGAAATGGAGCTTGCGCCCCGGCGCCCAGCCGCGCGTCTCGCGGAAACCGGTGAGCGTGCCATCGGGGCGCAGATGCAGCCCCGACCAGAGGATCTTGCCCGAATAATCGTAGAGCGATGAGCGGAGGTCGAGCAGCAGATGCGCGTCCTTGCCCGCCGGGAAGCTGTAGCGGTGGACGCCGACGCGCGTTCCCGCGGTGAGTTCGGCGCGGATGCCGCTGTCGGCGAGCGTCACGGCATAATAGCCGGGGCTCGCCTTTTCGGTCGCATGGTCGAAACGCTGGCGGTAGCCCGAGCCGGGCTGCTTCGGGTTGCCCGGATCGAGCTTGACCTCGCCAACCTGTGGCATGACGAGGATGTCGCCGAGATCCGAATGGCCGGCGCCGGAAAAATGGGTGTGGCTGAACCCCTGGATCGTCGGGTCGGGATAGCTGTAGCCCGCGGCATGATCATAGCATTCGCGGATCTGGCACGTCGCGTCGGTGTCGGGCGACAGCTGGACCATGCCGAAGGGCGCGGTCGCGCCGGGGAAGGTGTGACCTTCGGGGCCGGTGCCGATCATCGGATCGACGAAGCCGAGCGGATCGGGCGCCGGCTGCTCGGCGGCGGACTGGATCGGCAGCAGAGCGAGCAGCGCAGCGGCGACGGACAGGCGTTTCATTCCGCCCTTGTGCCGCCAAGCGCCGGCGCTGTCCAATGGCGAACAGGAAGAGCAATCCTCACGGCGCTGCATATGTTCCCGCGCTTTCGACCGCCTCCATCGCCAGCGCGATCGCGCCCAGCGGACCCGCCATCGTTCCGAGTTCGGGCGACGTCACATAGGCCCCATCGCCGGGGATCTGCATATAGCCCGCAAGGCTGGCCGCTACCTTGGCGTTGATCCGGGGCAGCAATTGCGGCTGGCCCGACAGCACACCGCCGCCCATCGCGACGCGCATCGGCCCGGTGGTGCAGGCCAGCGCATGCACCATCGTGGCGAGACTGTGCACGATCGGCTCCCACACCGGATCGTCGGGCCCGACGCCGGACAGTGGCCGCCCATCGAGCCGCGCGTTCAATGCGGTGCCCGATGCCAATCCCTCGACGCAGTCGTCGTGGAAGCGGCAAACGCTGACCATGTCATCGCCCTTCAGGCGGGGAACGAGGATATGGCCGATCTCGCTGTGGCTGAAACCGCGGGTGGGGCGGCCGTGGACGATCAACCCGACCCCGACCCCGGTGCCCACGGTCACATAGGCGAAATCGTCGAGGCCGCGGCCGCTGCCCCAGCGGATTTCCGCGAGCGCCGCGCCGTTGACGTCGGTGTCGAACCCGATCGGAACGTCGAACGCCGATCGCAGCGGCCCGAGCAGGTCGGCGCCTTCCCAATCGGACTTGTTCGTCGCGCCGATCTGACCGTAGCCGGCCTTGCCGGGGTCGAGCTTGATCGGGCCGAAGGACGCGATACCGAGACCGCAAAAACCGTGCGATCGCGACCAGCTATCGAGCACGGCCTTGATCGCCGGCAGCGTTTCCCACGGCACCGTCGTCGCGATCGTTCGTTGGTCGCGGATGTCGTCCGGGCCCGCGGCAAGCGTGCAGATGCACTTGGTGCCGCCGAGCTCGACGCCGGCGAACAGGCGCGCTTCGCCGCGGTCTGTTACGGGACCATCCATCAGCGCCATCCCCTCGCCCAATCGCTGAGGCTTCTGAAGGGCGCCGGGCCGCAGCGCAAGGCCGAAGCCCGACCGGCCGCCAGAAACATCGTTTCGGATCCGGCGGGGTGGGGCGGCAGGATTTGGGGAGATTTCACGAGAGATTCCGTTCTTATCATTTTCTTTTCGTTACCAAAAACTTGTCTTTAATCTGGCTCATGCGGAAGCAGGACCGAAGGAAGGCGGTCGGTCACCCTTGGCAGTGCCAAACTGCGACGGCTTGGCGCCCATCTCGAAAACCAGCTCACCGCCGCCGATCAGGTCGGCATGCGCGATCCAGTTCTTGCTCCAGGGTTTGCCGTTCCAGCTGACCGACTGGACATAAGGCCGATCGGGACCATTGCCCTCGGCGCGGACGGTCAGCGTCTTGCCTTCGCCCACCGTCACCTCGGCGACATCGAACAGCGGGGATCCGAACACATAGATCGCACTTACAGGATCGACCGGATAGAAGCCGAGCGCCGAGAGGATGAACCACGCGCTCATCTGGCCGCAATCGTCGTTGCCGATCACCCCGTCGGGGTCGTTCTTGTACATTTCGGTGAGCAGGCGCCGGATCATCGCCTGCGTCTTCGCGGGCGCGCCGCAATAGGCGTACATGTACGCGACATGATGGTTCGGTTCGTTGCCGTGCGCATATTGGCCGACGAGCCCCGAGATGTCGGGCGGCGCATTGTCGGGCAAGGTCGAGGGCGCGTTGAACAGCGCGTCGAGTTTCTTCTCGAACTCGGCATCGCCGCCAAAATGGTCGATCAGGCCATGGATGTCGTGCTGGTTGAGGAAGGTCGCCTGCCAGCCGTTCGCTTCGGTATAGTCGCGCCACTTTTTGACGTCATGACCGATCTGGACGGGATCATAATCCTTCCACCAGCTGCCGTCCTTGAAGCGCGGGCGGGCGAAGCGGGTTTCGGGGTCGATGACGCCGCGATAATTTTGCGCGCGCTTGCGCAGCGCCGCCGCATCGTCCTTGGCGCCGACCGCGTCGGCGAGATGCGCCATCGCCCAGTCGTCATAGGCATATTCCTGCGTCCGGCTGACCGATTCCCACACCTCGTCGCACGGGATATAGCCGAGGTCGTAATAGAAATCGCGGCCGAGCGTGCTGTCGATATCCTTATACTCGCGGTCGAAGGCGCGGCGGCGGATGTTCGGCCAGGCGGCGGCGTAATCGGCCTTGATCCCCTTCGCATGCGCCTCGGCGAGCACCGAGACGGCGTGCCAGCCGATCATGCACGCGGTCTCGACCCCCTGCAGCGGCCAGACGAGCGGGCCGGCTGGGCTTTGCGCGGTCTGGCGGCAGAGGTCGCGCGTCAGCAGCGCGGCGCGCGCGGGATCGATCAGCGTCAGCAGCGGATGGAGCGCGCGATAGGTGTCCCACAGCGAATAGGTGCTGAACGCCTCCTCGCCCTTCGCCGCTTCATGCACCTGCCGGTCGAGCCCGACATAACGCCCGTCGCGATCGGTGAAGAGCGTCGGCGCGAGCTGCGCATGATAGAGCGCGCTCGTCATGATCGTCCGCTGCGCCTCGGTGCCGCCCGACACGCGAATGCCGCCGAGCGCCTTCGCCCAGGTGCCGCGCGCGGCCTTGAGCGCGCCGTCGAAGTCCCAAGCCGGGACCTCCTGCGCCAGTGCATCATGCGCGCCTTTTACATCGACCGCCGAAAGCCCTGTCTTGATCAGAATCGGCTGGCCACCGGCATCGTCGAAGAAGAAGGCGACCTTGAGCTTGTTGCCCTTGATCGACTTCGCGCCTTCGGGAGCGGGCTTGCCGTCGTCACCGAAAAATTGCACGCGATCGGGCCTCCGCGACATCTGCATCGCGAAATGGATGCGCCGGCCCTTGGCCCAGCGATTGACCTGCCGGCCGCCGGTCAGCATGCCGTCGTCGCCGAGGTCGAGCGACGCGTCCTCGACGACGATACCCTTGTCCCAGTCATCCTCGATCGCGTGCGCGAAATCGATCAGGATATGCGCAGGCCCCTGGCCGAAGCGATAGCGGTGCAGCCCGCAACGTTCGGTGACGGTCAGCTCGGCGAGCACGCCGGTCTCGAGCTTCACGCGATAATAGCCGGGCTCGGCATGTTCGTCCGAATAACGCTGGCGATAGCCCTCGCCGGGTTTCTCGATCGTGCCGGGTTCGAGCTTCAGCTCGCGCCGCGTCGGCACGACGAGAATATCGAGCATGTCGCCGATGCCGGTGCCCGACAAATGCGTGTGGCTGAACCCCATGATCGAGCCATCTTTCTGATGATAGCCCGAGCAGGCATCCCAGCCGTGGGTGTTCGTATCGGGGCTGAGCTGCGCCATTCCGAACGGCAGCGACGCGCCGGGGAAGGTGTGGCCGTGCCCGCCGGTGCCGATGAAGAGGTTCGGCTTGCCAATCGCGACTGCCTTGCCCTCGCCCGCAACACGCGAGCAGCCGGCGGGGATTGCGCCGCCGAGTGCGAGCAGGCCCGTGGTCGCGAGAAGCTGGCGGCGGCTGGTGGTGATCATCGTCCCCTCCCCGCTCACAGCGGCCGTGCCAGCAGCGCGGGGCGCTTGTCGGCGACCTCGACGATCAGCTGGCCGAACAGCGCGTTGGCCCAGGCGAACCAGCTGCGCGTGAAATTCTTCGGATCGTCCTTGTGGAAGCTTTCGTGCATGAAGCCGGTGCCGCCATGCGTCGTCTTCAGCCAGCGCAGGCATTGCAGGATCGTCGCATCGTCGTCGGCGTTCATCGCGCGGGTGATGATCGACATTGGCCAGATCATGTCGAGGCCGATGTGGGGCCCGCCGATCCCCTCTGCGGCCGTGCCCTTGAAGAAATAGGGGTTGCGGTCGGACCAGGCGAGCGCGGCGGTGCGAAGGAAAATCGGATCGTTCTTGTCGACGACGTCGATCAGCGGCAGGCCCGACAGGCTCGGCACATTGGCGTCGTCCATGAACACCCAGTTGCCGAAGCCGTCGATTTCATAGGCCCAGACCTGACCGCCCTTGCCGTCGTCGATCAGCGCATGCGCTTTCAGCGCGGCCTCGACCTCGGCGGCGAGCGCCTCGGCGTCGGCCGCCGCGGCACTGTCTCCGCGCGCTTCGCGGTGAACGATGGCGATCTTGCGGAGCACCGACACCGCGAACAGGTTCGACGGGATCAGGAAGGGATAGAGGCACGCATCGTCCGACGGGCGGAACATCGAGTGGATCAGGCCGACTTTTTTCGTCGGCGAACCATAACCGCTCAGCATCACGCTGTCGGTAGGCTGGAGCGCCGGGCGCTGGAAGCTGTAGGGGCCCGGCCCATCCTTGCGCTGCTGGGCGCGGAAGGTCTCCACCGCGAGTTTCATCGCGCGCGACCATATGTCGTCGAACGGCGTCTTGTCGCGCGAGCGCGTCCAATATTCGTGGGACAGCCGCATCGGATAGCAGAGCGAGTCGATTTCCCACTTCCGCTCGGCGACACCGGGCTTCATCTCGGTCTTGTCGGTCTGCGACCATTCGAGCTTCGACGGCGCGGTCGGATCCTTGTCGAACGCATTGGCATAGGGGTCGATCAGGATGCAGCGCGCCTGCCGCTGGATCAGCCCCTGGAACAGCCGCTTGAGCTTCGCGTCCTTGGCGACGAGGTGGATATAGGGCTGCACCTGCGCCGAGCTGTCGCGCAGCCACATCGCCTCGATATCGCCGGTGATCACGAAGGTGTCGGGGCGGCCATCAAGCGTGCCCGTCTGCACCGTCGTGTCGAGCGTGTTCGGGTAGCAATTTTCGAACAACCAGGCGAGTTCGGGGTCGGCGATCTTCGCCTTCACCCGCGCGATCTCGGCCTCGATCGCGGGGCTGGTGAAGGCGCGCTGCGCAGGCGCCGGACGCTTGCTGGCGAAGCCGCCCGCAGCGGCGCGTGCGGCGGCGGGCATCGCGGCCGCCAGCGCGAGCGCGCCGGCGCCGGCCATGATCTCGCGGCGATTGGGGGTCATGCTCATCCTACTTTCCACGCGCGCTGATCGAGAAGGGCGCATCGGCGGGGGCGGCGCCCCATTGCTTGTTCGGCTTGGCGCCCATCACGAAGTCGACCGTGCCGCCCTGCGACAGCGCGCGATGGGTGAAATAGGTCTTGCTCTGCGGCTTCCCGCCAAGCGCGACCGACTGAAGATAGACGTTCGTCGCGCTATTATTCGCGGCGTTGATCGTCAGCGTCTTGCCGTTCGGCATCGTCAGCACCGCCTTTTGGAACAGCGGGCTGCCGATCGCATATTCGCCCGTCGCCGAGGCGACCGGGTAGAAGCCCAATGCCGAGAAGACGTACCAGGCCGAGGTCTGGCCATTATCCTCGTCGCCCGGATAGCCGTCAGGCGCCGAAGAATAGAGCTTCGCCATGATGTCGCGCACACGATGCTGCGTCTTCCACGGCGCACCCGCCCAGTTGTAGAGATAGGGCATGTGCTGGATCGGCTGGTTGCCGTGGGCATATTGGCCCATGTCGACGATCTGCATCTCGCGGATCTCGTGGATCACCTGGCCGTAATAGCTTTCGTCGAAGATCGGCGGGGTGGTGAAGATCGCATCGAGCCGCTCGACGAATTTCTCGCGCCCACCCATCAGCGTCATCAGCCCCTGGACGTCCTGCATCACCGCCCAGCTGTAATGAAGCGCGTTACCCTCGGTGAAGGCGTCGCCCCATTTGTACGGGTTGAACGGCGTCGACCACGACCCGTCCTGGTTGCGGCCGCGGATCCAGCCGCTCTGATTGTCGTAGAGCTTCTGATAGTTCAGCGCCCTTTCGCGATATTTCTTCGCATCGGCATCCTTGCCGAGCGCTTTCGCGAGCTGCGCGATCGAAAAGTCGGCGGTCGCATATTCGAGCGTGCGTGCGGCATTCTCGTTGATGCCGACGTCATAGGGGACATAGCCGAGCTGGTTGTAATATTCGGCGCCCTCGCGCCCGACCGCGGCGATCACCTTGCCCGCCTTGTCCTTCGGCCGGCCCTCGCTTGTCGTCGCATTCTTGATCATCGCTTCATAGAGCGTCTCGACGTCGAAACCGCGCACACCGTTGAAATAGGCGTCGGCGATCAGGTTCGCCGAGTTCGACCCGATCATCACGTTGCGATAGCCGGGGCTTGCCCATTCGGGCAGCCAGCCGCCCTCCTTATAGGTGTTGACCAGCCCCTGCATGATCTGGCTGTCGAGGTCGGGATACATCAGCGCGAAGAAGGGGAAGACCGCGCGCCAGGTGTCCCAGAAGCCGTTGTCGGTGAACATGTAACCGTCATGCACCTTGCCGTCGTACGGGCTGTAGTGGACGATCTTTCCGGTCGCGTCCTTTTCGTGGAACATGCGCGGGAATTGCAGCATCCGGTACAGCGACGAATAGAAGGTGCGGACCTTTTCGGGGTCGGGATCGGTCACACGGATGCGCGAGAGTTCCTTTTCCCACGCCGCCTTCGCCTTTGCTTGCGTCGCATCGAAGCTGTCACTGCCGATTTCGCTGCGCAAGTTCAGCAACGCCTGTTCGGGGCTGATGAACGACGACGCGACGCGGACATGGACCTTGTCGCCCTTCTTGGTCTTGAAGCTCAGCACCGCGCCGACATGATCGCCCTCGCGCGCGAGTTCGTTCGTCGGCGCGTTCTCGCCCGCCCAGGTGCGCGCGAGCGTGAAGTCGCGGTCGAATTCGGCGACGAAATAATTGTGGAAATTGTCGGGCACGCCGCCGCTGTTGTTGCGGACATAGCCGGTGATGCGGCGGTTCTTGACGTCAACCTTGACCATCGAGCCGCCAGCGAGACCGTCGAGCAGGATGTGCGCGTCATCGCTCTCGGGGAAGGTGAAGCGGAACTGCGCGGCGCGCTCGGTCGGCGCGACCTCCGCGGTCACGTCATAATCTGCGAGATAGACTTTGTACGAATAGGGGCGCGCGACCTCAGCCTTGTGGCTGAACCAGCTGCCGCGGTCCTGCTGCTTGACCTTCACCGGGCCGGTTTCGGCCATCAGCGCGAAAGCGGCATAGTCGTTCATCCACGGGCTCGGCTGGTGCGTCTGCTTGATGCCGCTGATCTTTTCGCCGTCATAGGTATAGCCCCAGCCGTTTCCCGGTTCACCGGTCACCGGGGTCCAGCTGTTCATGCCAAAGGGCACCGCGACCGCGGGATAGGTGTTGCCGTACGACAGGCGGTAGCTCGAATCGGTGCCCATCAGCGGGTTGACGAAATCGACGAGCGCGGTCTGCTGCGTGCCCGACTGCGCGAGCGCCGCGGGCGTCCCGACGCTGGTGAGCACAAGCGCGCTTGCGGCGGCGCTCAGCATCATCTTGCGGATCGTCTTCACTTCGTCTCTCCCCTGTTTGCCGGCGATCCCGGCAGCGGGCGCGCTGCGACGCCCTCGTTCGTCATTATCACCGGCGCGATCGTGCCGTCGGCGTTGAAGGTCATACGGTCGATCGCGAGCTGGCGCCGCTCACCGCTTGTTTCATCGAGCGGACGGCGATGGTACGCGATATACCAGTCGTCGGTACCCGGCACATTGACCACCGAATGATGCCCCGCGCCGCGCGCGATCTTGAAATCCTGGCTCAATATCTTGCCCATCAGCTTGAACGGCCCGGTGGGCGACGGCCCCATCGCATAGGCGACCGAATAGTCGGGGCCAGTCCAGCCGCCCTCCGACCACATCAGATAATAGACGCCCTTGCGCTTCACCATGAACGAACCCTCGACATAGCCGGGGGGCGTGATTTCCTTATAGGTCGTGCCGTCGGCAAAAGGCTCGATCGAGGTCAGGTCGCCGCCCAGCCGCACGACGTTGCAATGCTTCCAGCCGCCATAATAGAGATAATGCTGCCCATCGTCGTCGCGAAAGACGAACTGGTCGATCGGCTGCGCGCCATTATGGAAGGCGTCGATCAGCGGCTTGCCGATCGCATCCTTGAACGGCCCCTCGGGGCGATTGCTGACCGCAACGCCGATGCCGCCAAGCTGGTCGTCCGACTGAATATCGTTCGCGCCGAAGAAGAGATAATATTTGCCGTCCTTCTCGATCGCCGAGGGCGCCCACACGGCATAGGCGGCCCAGGCGACATTCTCGACATCGAGAGCATGGTCGTGCTTCGTCCAGTGGACGAGGTCGGGCGATGAAAAGGCGTTAAAGAAGGTCTGGAAATGATAGGAAGGCCTGACCGTCTTTTGCTCGCGCAATTCCTTCTGCTTTTCGCTGAAATGCTTTGAGACGTCCGGCGTCTCGCCATGGTCCGAATAAGTGGGATAGATCCAGTAGCGATCGCCGAAGACACGCATTTCGGGGTCGGCGTACCAGCCGGGGACGATCGGATTCTGCGCCGAAGCGGTGCCGCTGGCCAACAGCGTTGCACCCAGGATCAGCGATTTCAACCCGACACGCACGCCTGCGTCCCTCCCCATCTATCCGTTATAAATTTGCCGTACCGAAGCATGAACCCGCGCGCCCGGAAAGAGGTGGGTGGCTCCTTGCGGAGCCACCCAAGTGGGAGAGCTGGGGTATGGGCCCCATCAGAACTTGTATGACACACCAACATAGGCGCGGCGACCGAAGTAGTTGCTGCGGACAAAGCGATCCTTGGTGTCGTTACCAAGGTGCTGGCGCTCTTCCGATTTGGTCAGGTTGATGACCGAAGCGGTGAGCATCAGCCCGTCCATCAGCTCGTACGACGCGTTGATGTCGACCTGTTCATAGGGGTCGGTGTAGATGTTGAGACCCGAAGAGAGCCCTTCGACAACTTCGCCGCGGCGGTTGTACGAAGCGCGGACGAGGAATTTGTCGGTTTCGTAGAAGACCGACGCGTTGACCTGCGTCTTCGCGCTGCCGACGAGTGCCGATTTGCCCACTGTCTCGCCGTCGAGTGTGATGTCGGCGACCGAGGTGTCGTTATAGGTGAAGTTCACCTGCGCACCGAGGCCGAAATCGAACGTGTGCTGGGCGTAGACTTCGACGCCCTGCGACTTGGCGTTCGAGCCGTTGGCGACGGTCGAATAGGGCTGGATCAGCACCTGTTCGCCATTCACTTCGCGTGTCACGTCGAGCACGAGCGGAACGACGAAGTCGGACACGTCCTTGCGGAATAGGCCGACGCCGAGCACCGAGCCGCGCTTGAAATACCATTCGACGCCAAGGTCGTACTGCCAGGCAGAGAAGGGCTGGAGATCGGCGTTGCCGCCGCTGCCCGACCAGCCTTCGAATTCGCCGAACTGGCCGCGGTCAAAGGCATAGGCCTCCGAACGATAGGTGAGCGAACGCTGCGACCCCAGATCGTTGAACGACGGGCGCGCAATCACCTTGGCGACCGCGCCGCGTACGACGATATCCGGTGTGACCTCATAGACGACGTTCAGGCTCGGCAGCCAGTCGGTGTAGCTTTTCGACTGGTCGACCTGGGTGTTGACGATCACCTCGCGCTGCGAAAGCGGCAGCACCTGGCAATTGCCGTCGGGGCCGATCGGCACGTTCGGATCGAACGGGCCGCCCGGGCCGTTGACGCAATAGTCGTTGAGGAATTGCAGGCGATCCGAGGTCAAGCCCGACTGCTTCGTGTGCGCAACGCGGACGCCGATGTTGCCGCGCAGCGGGCCGGTTGCGAAATCGGCCTGGACATAGCCGGCGAACACCTTCTCCTTCAGGTCATAGGTGTTGTTCGGCTCGGGGACGCGCACCGACGGGCCATAGGTTTCGTTGATATAGTCGAGATAATTGCTGAAGTTGATGCCGGGGAACGAACTCGCATTGAACCCGCCGGCGATGTTGCCGATCGGCTTGTCATAGAAATATTCGGGGCGAGCAACGGCGCCCGCGGGCGTGTCCTGATAGCGCAGCTTGGTCGCCGGATCGGCGTACCATTCGTTGCGGCCGGTTTCGCGGTGGATGCTCATCTCGCGCCACTTGCCGCCGACACGGAACGCGCTGAGGAAGCTGTCGAAGCGGCGGACGAGATCGAGCTGCGCATAGCGCTGCGTGATCGCGCTGTTGGTGAAGCCCGATCCGGTCGAGCCGACGTCGATCTGGGCGATGCCGTTCTTGATATTCTCCTGCAGTTCGGGCGAGAATTCCATGTTGAGATTTCCGCCGGTGAAATCCCACATGCTCAGGAAGTTGCCGTTCTGCTCCTGCCCGGTCACCGTCAGGCGCGGCTTTACAGCGACGCCGAAGCGCATCGACGGACCGCCGGTGGCCCGCGTCTTGCCGAATTTCAGCACCGCGTCGAAATTGTCCTGATTCCAGGCAACCTCGGTCTCGAACGTGTTCGAAACCTGCTTTTCGCGGCTGTACGAGCCCGCGAGCTGCGGCGTTTCCATCGTGCACGGCGGCGTGTTGACGAGGCATCCGGTTCCAACTGCGGGCACCTGGAAATTCGCCGACTGGAAGATCGTGCCGCTCTCGTCGAAGGTCGGCGCGGTGAAGAAATTGCCATAACCCCATTCGGGGATCTTGAGCACGTTGCTCTGCCAGTTGCTCTTATAATCGAAGCGGAAATAATTGGCAGTGACGGTCAGATTTTCGATCGGGCGCATCTGCGCGGTCGCCTGGATGCCCAGGCGCTTGCGCTGCTGCGAAAAGACTTCGGCATTGACCGACTGCGGCGCCCAATAGCCCGAGTAATGCTTGCCGTCCTGACCCGTCACGCCGGTGCCCGGCCAATAGGAAATCGCGTCGTCATTCTCGAACGGATTGCCGTTGACGTCGGTCGCGGGCGTTATGATGTCGCCGTTCGCGTCGCGGTCGCTCCACCAGCGCCAGGTCTCGGTCGAACCGCGCAATTCGCGATTCGCGCGTTCCTGATAGGTCGCGCCGATCAGGAAGCCGAGGCGCTCTTCGGGGTCTTTCCACGAAATCTGGCCGGCGATTTGCGGATCGAATTTCTTCGTCGTATCCGAATAGGTGCCCTCGGCCGAGACGAAGCCCGACCAGGCCGGCAGGTCGAACGGACGGCGGGTGTTGAGGATCACCGTGCCGCCGACGCCGCCCTCTTCGAGCCGCGCCTCGGCGGACTTGTAGACTTCGGTGCTGGCGATGAAGTTCGACGGCAGCAGGACATAGTTGAACGAACGCGACGGATCGCCGCTGTCGGCGCCGGCGATGAAATTTCCGTTGAGCAGGGTCAGCGTCAGGTCCGACTGAAGACCGCGGATGCTGACGCGGCTGCCCTCGCCGCCGTCGCGGGTGATGATCACACCCGGCACGCGCTGCAGCGCGTCGGCGACGTTCTTGTCGGGGAATTTGCCAATGTCCTCGGCGGTGATGACCTCGATCAGCGAATTGGCTTCGCGCTTCTGTTCGAGGCTCTGCTCGATCGATTTGCGATAGCCGGTGACGACGATCGCGTCGCCCGGCGCCTCTGCCGTCTCGTCTGCCGGCGGCTGCGTCGCCGGCGCTGCCTGCGCATGGGCCTGCCCGGCGCTGCACAGCGCGGCGAGCGTGCCCGCGCTCAGCATCAGTTCGCGCACCAGCCGCTCGCGCCGCGCCGCTTTCGCTGAATGGATTTGTCCTGCCTTCATCACATCGACCTCCCTGTTCGAGGGGCTGTTCGCCCCCACTCGTTATCCGGTGCCATCGAGTCACCGGGCAGCGGATCATCCGACCCGTTGAGCCTCTATCAGAATATAAAAAACAATTTGTCAAAATAAATTTTTCAAGCCGGTGGCGGGACGCGATGAATCGTTACGGAACCGTCAAAACGCGCAGTTTTTCGTAGTTTTGCGTGGAAATCGGCTCACGGCCGCAGACCATCGCGCCCGCCATCCCCGACTCCGGGGACAGCAGGTGCCGTCACGCTCTCGCCCGCCGCCGGTCAGTCCGGAGTCGGGGTGTTCCACAGCGGCGCGGAGATCTCAGCCAACGCCTCCGCCGACGCCTTCGGCACCGCGCGGTCATAGGTCAAAAGGCCGTTGATCTCGTCCTCGACGTCGGTCGTCTGGGTGTAGACCGAGGCGCTGAGTCCGGCCTCCTTCGCCTGCCGGATCACGCCTTCCATCTTGCGGCGGAAGCGGACGAGATATTCCTTCTCGTCCTGCGCGACCTGATAGCTCCAATTGCCCTTGCCCGGCTTCCAGATATGCCCCGGCACCGGGAAACCGACCCCGCCATATTCGCCGAGCACGATCGCGCGGTCGGCCTGCAGCAGTGGCGTTTTCGGCACATCCTCATAGGTGTGGATGTCGAGCATATCGGAGTCGTTCGGCGCGACGTCGAGCCAGCCCGAATTGGCATCGACCAGCCGCGTCGGATCGATCCCCTTCACGAAACGCGACAGGGTCGCCGAATCATATTGGCCCCACCCCTCATTGTTGACGACCCACGTCACGATCGAGGGGAAGGCGCGCAGCTCGCCGATCATCTCGGACAATTGCTTTTGCTGCTCGGCCATCGTCTCCGACGGGAAGATCGCCTGATACTGACTGGTGCCGGCGAGATACTGGTCCTCGCCGCCGCCCGAGGGCATGTCCTGCCAGATCAGCATGCCGAGCCGGTCGGCGTCGTGATAATAGCGCGCGGGTTCGACCTTGATATGCTTGCGCAGCATGTTGAACCCCGCCTTCTTCAGGAAGACGATGTCGCTCTTCATCGCCTCCTCCGACGGCGGCGTATAAAGCCCGTCGGGCCACCAGCCCTGATCGAGCGTGCCGTGCTGGAACAGCGGCTTGTTGTTGAGCAGGATCGCGGGCTGCCCCGCCACCCGGCCGGGCCCGATCGAGATCTTACGCATCGCGAAATAGGCCGCGACGCTATCGCGCGGCGCGCCCTGCACCCGCGCCTTCGCATAGACGCGCCGCTCATGATCGGTGAAGCGCGAGTCATAGGCCTTGCGGTCGCGCTCGGCTTCGCCCGCATAGGGATCGGCGATCGTCACCAGCTCGACCTTGAGATCATAGAGATGAGGGTCGTCCGGCGACCAGAGATGCGCGTTCGGAATGGCAAGCGACGCCTGCCGGTTGGCGCGAATGATCGTCGAGGCGACCGTCTTGCCGCCCGCGCTCGCGGTCAGCCGCACCGCGTCATTGTCGTTCGCCCAGCCGGAGAGCGCCACGGCGACATCGACGGTGCCGCGGTCGATGTCGGGGGTTGCGCGCACTTCTGCGATATGGAGCTTCGGGACCGGCTCGATCCACACCGTCTGCCAGATGCCGCTGACCGCGGTGTACCAGATGCCCGCGGGATCGAGGATCTGCTTGCCGCGCGGCTGCGTGCCCACGCTGGTCGGATCGGTGACCTCGACGATCAATTCGTTCGCGCCCGATTTCATATACGGTGTGATGTCGAAACCGAAAGCGTCGAAACCGCCCTTGTGCGAGCCGACGACCGATCCGTTGACGCGCACCGTGGCCTCATAATCGACCGCGCCGAAGTTGAGCATGACATGCTCGCCCTGCCATTCGGCGGGGACGGTGAAGCTGCGGCGATACCAGACACGGTCGTCGGGCGTCACCTTGCGTGCGACGCGCGACAGCCTGGACTCGACCGGGAATGGCACGAGGATTTTCCCGTCCATCGTCGCCGGACGCTCGGCCGCCGTGGGCGCGATGGCATAATCCCAGAGGCCGTTGAGGTTGACCCAGCGATCGCGCACCATCTGCGGGCGCGGATAGAGACGCCAGGCGTTTTCGGGTGTCACTTCCTTGCCCCACCGCGTCATCAGATCGCTGGTGTAGACGGCGTCACCAGCGGGCGGTGCGGCAGTCTGGGCCTGCGCCGCGACCGGCGCGAGAGCGAGAAAAGATGCGATGATCAAAAGGCTGCGCATGGAAACGATCCTGTTGGAATTGGGGAGAGCCCAGGACCCTTAAGGGGGATGAGGCGGGTCCTGGGCTCGCGCCCCCGCGGGGGCTGCGGGGGCGATGGGCTGGTTAGCGCTTTCGCGACATCGACGGCGGCGCGGCGTCGGGCGCGGCGCCCCACGCCTTGTTAGGCTTCGGCCCCATGGTGAAGACGAAGGTCGCGCCGTCCTTGACATCGTCGTGACGGAACCATGGCTTGTTCCACGGCTTGCCGTTCAGGGTCGCCGACTGGATGTAGACATTGGTCGCCGAATTATTATTCGCGACGATCCGCAGCGTCTTGCCATTGCCCATGTCGAGGCTGGCGTCGTCGAACACCGGGCTGCCAATGATATAGTCCTGGCTCGACGGATCGACCGGGTAGAAGCCGAGCGCCGAGAGCGCGTACCACGAAGAGGTCGCGCCCTGATCGTCCATCCCCGGATAGCCGTAACCCGACGCATCGCTGCCATAGGTTGTGCCCAGGATCTGGCGCACCAGCGCCTGTGTCTTCCAAGGCTGGCCGCTCCAGTTGTAATAATAGGGCGCCTGCTGGTCGGGCTGGTTGCCGTGGACATATTGCCCGATCACGCCGGTGCAATCGCGGCAGATGCCGGTGGGGTTATACGGCTTGGTGAAAAACTCGTCGAGCTTGGCATTGAACGCATCGCGCCCCCCGATGAGGCCGATCAGCCCCTGCACGTCGTGCGGCACGAGCCACAAGGTCGACCAGCCCGACGCCTCCTTCATCATGAAATTATAATAGGGTTCCTGCGGGTCGAAGGGCGCGATCCACTTGCCGTCGGCGGTGCGCCCGCGGATGAAGCCGATCGATTTGTCGAAGACGTTGGCATAATTGCCCGCGCGCTTCAGGAACATCTTGTGGTCGGCATCCTTGCCGAGCTTTTTCGCGTAGAGCGCGAGCGCATAATCGTCCCACGCATATTCGAGCGTCTTGTCCGCCCCCGCCTTGCCGCCGGCATAGGGCGGGCTGGGATTATGGTCGGGCACGATGTCCGATATCCAGCCCTGCTTCATATATTCGGCGAGATAGCCGCGCGGCCCCTTCGGGTCGGTCGCGTTCTTGCGCAGATATTCATAGGCGGCTTCATAATCGAATTCGATACCGCGCTCCCACGCGCCGAGGAACAGGAACACCGCGTTGTCGCCGTGGAAGGAGGTGTTCATATAGCCCTTCTCGCGCGCCATCGCGAGTTCGGACGCCATGATGTTCTGGACCGCATCGGGCTCCATCAGTTCGAGCAGCACGATCTGGTTGCGCCCCGTATCCCAGAAGGGAACCGGACCGTAACGGTCGTGCGTCGCCGTCTGGACCTTGCCATTGGTGTCGGCGAATTTCTCGCCCTTCTGCGCGATCAGGCGCGGCGAAGCGAAGGACTGGAACAGCGTCGAGTAGAAGAGCTTGCGCTGCTTATCGGTGCCGCCGGTCACGCGGACGCGGTTCAGGAGCTGCGCCCAAGTATCGCGCGCCGCCGCATGGACGCCTTCGAAATCCCATCCCGGCACTTCGGCGGCGAGCCGCTGTGCGGCCTGCTCATAGCTGGTGCCATGCGCCATCTTCACCAGCACCTGCTCGCCGGCTTTCGTCTTGAAGGTCACATAGCTGCCGGCATAGCTGCCCGACATCTCGCGCCCGCCGGGTTTCACGTCGCTGGTGCCGATGCCCCAGCCCGCATTGTCGCCGGGCGCCTTGCGGAAGGTGCCGAGCGCGGCGAAGGGCTTCGAAAATTCGGCGACGAAATAGCCGCCGTCGGCGCTGTCCTTGTCGTTCGATATGCCGCGTATGATGCGGTCGCCGACGACCTCGACCGAGCCGCCGTGGCGCGGCAGGTTGACGATGATGTTCGACCGCTCGCTCGCAGGAAAGGTGAAGCGCATCACGCTCGCCCAGCGCGTCGCGGTGAGTTCGGCCTGCGTGCGGAAGCTGTCGAGATAGACCGAATAATAGCCCGGCGACGCCTTCTCGCGCGACTTGTCATAGTATGACTGGCTGTAGGCGGGCGGCGGCGACCAGTCGCCGACCACCGGCATGATGAAAGGCTCGGCGCCGCCGCCATAGGTCGAGCCGCCGCCGCCGGTGAAGCCGATCATCGTCGGGTTGGTGTAATAATAGGGAACGGGGACGCCGTTCGGATAGAGAAGCTCGATATTATTGTTCACCGGCGCCGCCTCGACCGATCCGTGCGGAAGGCGCGCGCCCGGCGAGGTCTGCCCCGAATAGACCGGCTCCCCCGGCGGCGGCGCATTGCCGATCAGTTTCGGATCGTCGAGCGGCGCGGTCCCGACCAGCGGATCGGCGAGATCGACGGGCGATTGTGCCTGCTGCGCCGTCGCGGTTGGGAAGGCCAGTATGAGCGGCAGCATCGCCAAGGACGATGCGATGATCGCCATCTTTCGCGATCTGCGCTTGCCCTGCCATCGGACGGTCTCATCTCTCATCTGGATCCTCCTCCCGATCATCATCTTGTGCGTCAGCCGTGCAGGCGCCGGTCGCCCGGATAGGCCAGCAACAGGTCGGCGGTGGCGTTGGCATCGATGCGCGTCGTGCCAGCGAGCGTCAGGCATTCGCCGGCGCGAAAGGGAATATTGTCGATCACACCGCCTCCGCTTACCGGGATCAGCCAAGCGGTCGTGTCCTCGGGCAGCGACAGCGTACGCGCGCCACCACCAAGCCGCTCGAGTATGAATTTCGGCCCCTCGACCAAGATCGTGCGGTCGTCGGCAACGCGGCCGGGCGAAGCATAGGGCACATAGGGAGAGGCGTCGGCGACCGCGACGCCGTCGTCCAGATACAGCTCGCGCGGCCGGCCATAATCATAGAGACGATAGGTCGTTTCGCTATTCTGCTGCACCTCGATCAGCGTCAGCCCTGCGCCGATCGCATGCACCGTGCCCGACGGGACATAGAAAAAGTCACCCGCCTTGACCGGCTTCCAGTCGAGCAATTGCTCGATGCTGCCGTCGAGTGCCGCCTGGCGCAGCGCGACCTTGTCGACCGGTTCCTTCGTCCCCAGCGCGATGGTGGCATCGGGCGCGGCATCGAGGATCAGCCAGCATTCGTCCTTGCCGCGCGGCAATCCACGGGCATGCGCCTGCTCGTCGTCGGGGTGCACCTGCACCGACAGCTTCTCGCTGGTGAAGAGATATTTGATCAGGAGGTCGGGCTGACTGTCGCCGGGCGCCTGAAACCAGACCTCGCCGACCGGCTCGCCGCCCGCGGGCGGATCGCGAAACGGACCCCATAGTCGGTGGCGCCCCCAGGGCTTTTCCACGCGGTGGGTCGCAAGCAATGTCGCCGGCACGAGCCTCTCCCTGTTTCCCGCCCGCCCTTCCGGTTCGGATCTGGTTTTTAGAAAACTGCCCTGGCCGGGCGCTCCTCGTCAAGATAATAATGAAAATTAATTTATTTGATCGGAATCGGCTTTGTGGCATGTTGATCGACAATCAGGACGGGCGCCGGCGCTCGATCCGTTGGAGAGAGTGGATGACAGGCAAGCACGACCGCGACGCGTTTTCCGGTCCCGACGCACCGCAGCGCGTCGGCGGTAGCCGCACCTTGGCCGCCGCGATCGGGACAGCGGCATTGGCCGGCCTCCTCTTCGGGTTCGATACCGCGGTGATCGCCGGCGTCACAGGCGACCTGACCAATCTGTTCGCCCTCACCCCCGAAACGCTCGGGATTACCGTTTCGGCGGCGTTATGGGGAACCCTCGTCGGCGCGCTGTTCGCCGGCAAGCCCGGTGACGCGTTCGGCAGTCGCGACAGTTTGCGCGTGCTCGCTGCCTTCTATTTCATCGCGGGAATTGGCTGCGCGCTTGCATCGAGCTGGCCGATGTTCCTCATCTTCCGCTTCCTGTGCGGGCTTGCGATCGGCGGCTCTTCGGTCCTCGCGCCCATCTATATCGCCGAAATCGCGCCGCCGCGACATCGCGGATTGCTGGTCGGCCTGTTCCAGCTGATGATCGTGACCGGCATTCTGGTCGCCTATCTCAGCAATGCGACGATCGCGGGGCTGGTCGGCGGAGACGCGGCCTGGCGGTGGAAGCTGGGGGTCACCGCCGCCCCTGCCCTGCTGTTCTTCGTGCTGCTGTTCGCGATTCCCAACAGCCCGCGCTGGCTCGTCGCGAAGGGACGCCGCGACGAAGCGCGCGTGGCACTGGCGCGGATCGGCACGTCCCCCGATGCGGCCGAAGCCGAACTCCGCCGCGTCGAGCAAGCACTCGAGCGCGACCCACCCGGCGAGAAACTCTCGTGGCGCCGCCATCGCCGGCCGATGATGCTCGCGGTCCTTGTCGCGATGTTCAACCAGCTCGCCGGGATCAACGCGGTGCTCTATTATCTGAACGACATCTTCGTCCGCGCCGGGTCGCTGTCGCCCGACCGCCAGGCCGTGCTGATCGGGATCGCCAACCTGATCTTCACGCTGGTCGGCATGGCGCTGATCGACCGGCTGGGACGCAAGACGTTGCTGTTGATCGGCGCCGCCGGCATGGCCCTGTGCCTCGCCGTCGCGGCCGGGGTTCTGTTCGGCACGCTCGGCACCGGCCTGATGCTGCCGGCGCTGATCGGCTTCATCGCCTTCTTCGCGACCAGCCAGGGCGCGGTCATCTGGGTCTATATCTCGGAAATCTTCCCCACGCCGGTACGCGCGCGGGGAAGCGCGCTCGGCGCCAGCACGCATTGGCTGATGAACGCACTGATCGCCGGCCTCTTTCCCATATTGATAGCCTGGTCGCCGGGAGCGCCGTTCGCAATCTTCGCCGCCGCGATGGTCGTTCAGTTCATCGTCGTCGCGGCCATCTTCCCCGAAACCCGGGGCGTCGATCTCGACGAGATGGCGCAGCGGATCGAGTAGGGCTCCGAGTAGAGTCGGGCGCGTCAGCGCCCCGCCTGCATCAGGATCGATTCCGACGGCAGGACATTGTCGAGGAAAGGGATGATGGCGGCACCGATCGCCGACGCATCATCGGCCGCCCCCGCCCTTCGCACCGGCGCAACCGTGGGAAGCTTGCGCCCGGCCATCCGGGCATTGAGCCGCTCGACGAGCGCATCCGCCAATTTTCCCGGAAGCCGTCCACCGATGAGGATGGCGGCAGGATTGATCAGGCAATTGACCGCAATCAGGGGCTGAACGAGCGCGTCCGCTGCATCGTCGAGCCATTTGAGGATAATGGCGTCCTGATCGGCCGAGCCATCGATCAGCGCCTCGGGCCGGTCCACATTGTGCCCTTCCGCCTCCAGCCGGGCGTACAGCGCCGACAGCGAAACCGTATCCTGCACGATCGCGCCTTCCCCTCGCTCGGGATCGGGCATCGCCCAAATCTCTCCCGATCGCGAATTCGCGCCCCGAACATAGCTTCGATCGATAACCAGGCCACCGCCCAGTCCCGCACTGATCAGCAGGTAAAAGAAGCTTGGATGCGCGATGCCGTTGCCAAGATGCACTTCGCCGAGCGCCGCCGATGCGGCGTCATTATCGGCATGCAGTGGCCAAGGGAGCACATCGCGCAGCAGCTCGCCAACGTCGATGTCGTCCCACGCGTCATACTCTTTGGGCCGATGCGGCAACGAGATACGCCCGAGATCGTCGGGGAGGGCCACCCCGACGCCAAGGATGCGCCCCCGATCAACCCCGCCTTCTTCGAGTAGTTTGGGCAGCGCCTCGCGGACATGATCGACGACCATTTCGGGAAGCGCGAAGGCAATTTCGCGTGTGTGGCGGCTGCGTATCGTGCCGGCGAGGTCGAGCGTGACCAGCGTGATGTGATCGCGGTCGATGTTGAGCCCGATCGCAAAGGCACCGTCGGGATTGATGACGATCCGCATCGCTGGCTGGCCACGCTTCCCCTGCAGCCGCCCCGCCGGCTTGACGAGGCCCAGATCGATCAGCCGTTTCGTGATGTTGACGATGGTTGGCGGCGTGAGCCCGGTCACGCGCGCCAGTTCGCTCCGCGTCGTCTCGTCGGTCAGGCGAATGGCCTGGAGCACGATCCGCTGGTTATAGTCGCCCGCACGCTCGAGATTCGTGCCCGACAGACTGAGGGTCAACCGCGCATCGCGCGCCTCGGCCCCGCTCTTTGTCGTTTGCCGCCGATCAAGACCTGGAAGATGGGGGGTCATCGCTGGACTATTCTCCGGCCTCTCCGAATGCCCGGTACCGGCGCAAGACGCCGAACGGACAGAATCTCATAAATATGAGCGCTTTAATAATTCGATTTTTGATAAAGCGGAGTGGAGGCCTCGTGTCAATGATGAGCGAAGCAGCTTTCTAGGGCCCGGAAAGCTGCTCGGTGCAGCCAGGCGGAGGAGGCCGCAGCAGGGCGCGACCGGCGGTTACGCCCGTTGTTCGGCCGTCATCGACAGCCAATGCGCCGTTGACGAACAGTTTCCGGACGCCGACGCTCAGTTCGCGCGGGCGCACATAGTCGGCGCGCGGCGCATATTGGACGGGGTCAAGCACGACCACGTCGGCGAAATAGCCCGGACGCAGATAGCCGCGCCGGTCGAGCTTGTAGATGTCGGCGGTGCGCCCCGTCGATTGGCGGATGAAGGTCGGCAGGCCGATGACCTTCCGCTCGCGGACATAGCGCACATATTTTTCGGGGAAGGTCGCGAACATGCGGGGGTGGCCGTCCGATCCGTCGGACGATGTCACCATCCACGGCTGTTTCATCAGCAGGTCGACGTCCGCCTGCGCCATGTTGAACGACGCGACCGCGGTGCCGCCGCCGCGTTCCGGATCTTTCGCCTCGATGCTCCACCGGATGATCCGCAGCGCCGCATCGCGGCTGTCCATCTTCCACTCGCCCGCGACCTCTGCGAGCGTCTTTCCGGCCCAGGGAAAACCTTGCGCGATCAGGAGCAGCGCACCTGCCCCGCCGCGGCGGCGAAGATTGTCCTGCATCTCTTCGCGGATCCGCGCCAGCGTGGCGGGATCGTCGAGCCGCTTCAGCAACGCCGCGCCGCCGCCATCGACCGCCCAGCGCGGCAACAGCGACGCATCGAGGCTCGATCCCGACGCCAGCCAGGGATATTGGTCGGCGGTCACATCCACACCCGCCTTGCGCGCCGCATCGATCGCCGCGATCACCGCGCCGGCCTGTCCATGGACATCGACGCCGAGTGCTTTCAGATGGGCGAAATGGACCGGCATTCCCGCCTGCCGGCCGATGTCGATGGCTTCCTGCACCGATCCGAGCAGGCCGATGCTGTAGCTCGATTCGTCGCGCTGGTGGGTGTCGTAGATGCCGCCGCGAATCGCCGCCTCGCGCGCCACGGCCACGACCTCTCCGGTGGTGGCAAAGCTTTGCGGCGCATAGAAAAGTCCGGTCGAAAGGCCCACCGCGCCTTCGCACATGCCCTTGGCGACCAGTGCCTTCATCCGGCCCAGTTCCGCCGCGTCCGGCGCCCGGGCATCCTGACCGAGCACCCGCCGGCGAACCGGTCCGAACCCGACGAACGATACGATATTGGTGCCGATCCCCGACCCCGCCAGCTTGCCGGCATCCGCCGCGACATCGGGCGTGCCCGAACCGTCGACCCCGATCATCACGGTGCTGACCCCCTGATCCAGCCAGGCCGCGTTGACGCGCACCGCCTTGTCGGGCGAGCGAATGAAGCTGTCGGCATGGGTGTGCGGATCGATGAAGCCGGGCGCGACGATCATCCCCTTCGCGTCGATGACCCTGGCCGCCGAATAGCGGCCCGGGCGGCCGACATGGACGATCCGGTCGCCGCGGATCGCGACATCGCCGACAAAGGGCTTGCCCTCGCCGCCGTCATAGATCGTCCCGCCCCGGATGATCACATCGACCGCCTCGTCCGGCTGCGCCGCCGCTCCCGCCACACAGATCAGCGCCGCAGCCGCCGAAAGCGAACCGATCGTCCGGCGAACCGAAAGCGAGGCAGGCGGCGACATCGGCGTTATCCTTCCGTGGGAGGGCGTGATGGCGAACGGCATTCGACGCATGCCGCCGGTCAGTTTTTTCCGGGGATCAGGATGTCCCGAATACGCGCTCCGCGTCCAGAGAGTGTTGTTGCACCCCCTATAACCCGATGGCATAGAGGTCAAAGCCGCAGCAAATATGCGGCCAAAACAAGGGGTGAATATACTCCCCCTGACCGCAGCTTTGGGATCGCAACGGATGAACCTGCGCCAGATCGAGATATTCCACGCGGTCTTCCTGCATGGCACGGTCAGCGCCGCCGCGCGGTCGCTCAACGTGTCGCAGCCGTCGGTGACCAAGGTGCTGCGCCATGCCGAACGCTCGATCGGCCTGACATTGTTCGAACGGTCGAAGGGGCGGCTGATCCCGACGCAGGACGCGCACACGCTGTTCGCCGAAGTGTCCGACATTCAGGACCGGGTGCGGTCGCTGCGCCAGGCCTGCCAGAATATGCGTCACGGGCGCGGCGGTCTGCTCCGCATTTCCGCGCTTCCCTCGCTGGGCCTGGGCGCGATCCCCGAGGCCGTGGCCCGGTTTCTGGGCGACCATGCGGACATCATGTTCGATCTCCAGACGCTGCATCATGATGAAATGGTGCGCAAACTCTACGAGCAGGAAACCGACATCGCGATCAGTTTCGAAGTTCCGCTGTCGGCCCCTGTCGCCCACCAGGTGATCGGCGAGGGCGAGTTGGTGGTCATCTATCGCGAAGAGGATATGCCCGGCGCGCCGCCGCGCCTGCGCCTCGACGAGCTATGCGGGCACAAGTTCATCAGCCCGGTCCAGGGCGGCCCGATCGGACGGATGCTGTCAAGCGAGCTCAATCGCCTGGAGGTCGTGCTGGACGAGGTGGTTTCGGCGCGCACCTATTATGTCGCGGCGGCGCTGGTCGGCGCGGGGATCGGCATGGCGATCGTCGACAATTTCACCGCCCATGCCACGTTGCCCCTCGGCTTGGCGAGCCGGCCTTTACAGCCCGCGATCACGTTCGACATCAACGCGGTCTATCTGCAGAACCGCCCGCCATCGCGAACAGCGTCGCAGTTCCTCGCGGTGCTCGCGACGGTGATCGAGGGGCTATAGCATCAAGCTATAGGATATAGGGCGCTAGATATTGGGGCATTGCGGCAGGTGGAGATAATATTGGCCTCTCACCATCACGCAGGTTTCCCTGACCCATGATCGAAACACCCTATCTTCTCTACCTCGGCCATTCGAACGACCCCGCCGACATCAAGACCTCGCGCGGGCTCGCTGTGTTCCGGCCCGACATCTGCATCGGCGAATATCGCCACGACGATTGCCCGCTGACTTTGGACCTGCCGTGTATGGATTTCGCCGCTGCGCACGCCGCTGGCGCGCGAACGCTGGTGCTGGGCATCGCCAATGCAGGCGGCAAGCTGGGCGAGGATCTGATCGTCGATGCGCTGGCTGCGATGGAGGCGGGGCTCGACATCGCATCGGGGCTGCACCACCGGCTGAACGCCGAACCGCGTCTGATCGAAGCCGCGGCGCGGCTGGGCCGCAAGCTGCACGACGTGCGCGAGCCGCGGCCCGACATTCCGATCGGCAACGGCAAGCGACGCGCGGGCAAGCGGCTGCTGACCGTCGGCACCGATTGCTCGGTCGGCAAGATGTACACGACGCTCTGCCTCGCAACCGCGCTCGAAAAGCGCGGGCTTAAGGCCGATTTCCGTGCGACCGGACAAACCGGCATCCTGATCGCGGGCGGCGGTGTCCCGCTCGACGCGGTGGTCGCCGATTTCATCTCGGGCGCGATCGAGCAGATTTCGCCTGCGCGCACCGACGACGGCTGGGACCTGATCGAAGGCCAAGGTTCGCTCTATCACCCCTCGTTCGCCGGCGTGTCGACGGGCCTGCTGCACGGCGCGCAGCCCGACGCGCTCGTCCTTTGTCACGACCCGGTACGCCCGCATATGCGCGGCCTGCCGCACTATCCGTTGCCCGGCATTGCCGAGTCCATCGAAGCCAATCTGCGCGTAGCGCGGCTGACGAGCGCCGACGTGCGGATGGTGGGCATCGCGCTCAACACCTCGGCGATACCCGAGGAGGAAGCGATCGCGCTCTGCGCCAGGATCGAAGCCGAATTCGGGCTGCCGACCAGCGACCCCTATCGCTTCGGGGTCGAGACGATCCTCGACCGGCTGCTCGGGACGGATGTCACTGTGCAAAGCATCGCTGAAACCGCCTGACCCGCCTGTCATGCACCGCACCCTGACCGTCGCCGGCGAGATCCTGCCGCTGCACACGCCCTTTCGCATATCGCGCGGGGTCAAGACCGCGGCGCAGGTCGTGACCGTCGCCATCATGCAGGATGGCGTAACCGGGCGCGGCGAATGCGTTCCCTATCCCCGCTATGGCGAGAATGCCGAAAGCACGGTCCTCGCGATCGAGGCAGCGCGCGGGGCGATCGAGCGAGGCGCGGACCGGCAAGAGTTATTACAACTGATGCCCGCCGGCGCCGCGCGCAACGCGGTCGACTGCGCGCTTTGGGATCTGGAATTACGGCTGGCGGGACGCGACTTCGCGACGGCGTTCGACCTCGAAAAACCGCTGCGCCCGATTGTCACCGCAATGACGGTCAGCCTCGATACGCCCGACCGTATGGCAGTCGCTGCCGCGGCGCTCGCCGACGCGCCGCTGGTGAAGGTCAAGGTCGACCGGAGCGATCCGGTCTCACAGCTCAAAGCCGTCCGTAACGCGGCGCCAAGGCCGCGGATGATCGTCGACCCGAACGAAAGCTGGGCCATCGACGAGGTCCGCGATCTGCAGGGGCTGATGACCGATTTGCGCATCGACCTGCTCGAACAGCCGCTGCCCGCCGATGCCGACGGCGACCTCGCCGGTTTCCGCTCGGCGATCCCGATTGCAGCCGATGAGTCGGTGCATGTCGCGGCCGATCTCAACGATCTGCCCGATGGCTATGCGGTCGTGAACATCAAGCTCGACAAGACTGGCGGGCTGACCGCCGCGCTCGATCTTGCGCGTGCGGCGCACGAACGCGGACTGGGCGTGATGACGGGCTGCATGATCTGTTCGTCGCTGTCGATCGCACCCGCCTGGGCCGTTGCGGCACAGAGCAGCTTCGTTGATCTTGACGGGCCGCTCTGGCTTGCAGAGGATCGCACCGGCGGCGTCAGCGGGGCAAACGGCATGCTATCGCCGCCACGGCCCGGCTTTTGGGGCGGGATTTGACACGATCGGGGCACATGGGTCGATGACAGGATTTCTTCGCGGCTGGTTCGCGATTCCGCTGTGGCAACGCGTGTTGGGCGCCATGGTGATCGGCGTGGTGCTGGGCCTTGCCTGGCCCGCCGCGACATCCGCAATAGCATTTGTCGGCGAATTGTTCGTCCGGCTGATCCGGATGCTGGTCGTCCCCATCGTGTTCATCAGCATCGCGTCGGGGGTCACCGCGCTCGCCGACCCGCGCAAGCTCGGGTCGGTCGGCGCACGAACGATCGGGCTGTTCGCGGCGACCACTTTCTGCGCCGTGTCGATCGGCATCGTCGTCGGCCTGCTGCTCGAGCCGGGTAAAGGGGCCGCGCTGGGCACCGCGGTCCCCCACGCGCTGGGAGAGGCCAAATCGCTGCACGACCAGCTGATCGGCATCGTGCCCGTCAATATCGTCCAGTCGCTGGCCGAGGGCGACATGCTCGCGATCATCTTCTTTTCCATGATTTTCGGCTTCGGCGTCATCCTGGCGGGTGAGCAAGGGCGCCCGATGGCGGACTTGTTGCAATCGGCCGGACAGGTGCTGTTCCACCTGGTGCGGATCATCATGGAAATGACCCCCTTCGGCGTGCTCGCGCTGATCGCCAAGGCGGTGGCCGATAATGGCGTCGCCGTGTTCACCCATATCGGCTGGCTGGCGGTCGGCGTCGCGGCGGGCGTGATCCTGCAAATCCTGCTCGTCCACCTGCCGCTGATCGCCTTTGTCGCGCGGCAGCCGGTCCGCCGTTTCTACCGGACGATCATCGACGCGCTGGCGGTGGCCTTTTCGACCGCGTCGTCCGCCGCCACCCTGCCCGTCGCGCTGCGCATCGCGCTCGAAGACCTGCGGATCGCCCCCGGCGTCGCGTCGACGGTGTTGCCGATCGGTGCGAGCATCGGCAAGGACGGCACCGCCATGTATGTCGGCCTGCTCAGCATCTTCAGCCTTCAGGCGGTGGGCGTCGATCCCGATCTGTCGATGCTGGCGATCATCCTGCTGACCGGCGCGCTCGCGGCCTTCGGCACCGCGCCGATCCCGTCGGCATCGCTGTTCATGCTCGCCGCGGTGCTTTCGTCGGTCGGCGTTTCGCCCGAGCAGACAGCGCTCGTGGTCGGCTTCATCCTCCCCTTCGACCGATTGCTCGACATGACGCGCACCGTGGCGAGCGCCAGCGCCAATCTGACGGTCACCACCGTGGTGGCGCGCTGGGAGAAGGCGATCGGGCCCGAGGCGGACGACCCGAAGGCAGACGCATGACCGCGGCGGCGATCGAAGCGAACGCCATGACGGGGGCGCTTCCGGCGCGCCCATCGCCGCGTCGCCTGCTCGGCCTCTATCTGCTTCTCGGCTTTGCGGCGGGGCTGCCCTTTTACATGTTCAATGCCGTGCTGACGCTGCGCCTCTCACGGCATGGCGTGGACATCGTGATCATCGGCTTCTTCGCCTGGATCGCGCTACTGCCGACCTTCAAATTCGCCTGGGCACCGCTGCTCGATCGGTACGATGTGCCGGGCTTCTCGCGCTTCTGGGGGCGCCGGCGCGGGTGGATCATGCTCTCGCAGCTCGGCATCTTTCTGTCGATGGTCGCGATGGCCTTCACGTCGAGCGACGAGAGTCTGCCACTGACCGCGCTGTTCGCCATCCTGCTCGCCTTCTGGACGACGACGCTGGAGGTTGCCGCCGACGGCTGGCGCATCGAACTCGCGCCGACGCAGGCCGAACAGGCGCCGATCGTCGCCGCCAATTTGTGGGGCTATCGCAGCGCCATGGTCGCGGCGGGCAGCGGCGCGGTGCTGGTCGCGGCGTGGGCCGACTGGACCTGGGCCTATCTGGCCATCGCGGTCGCAGCATTTGCGCCCTTTCCGATCCTCGCCGCGATGCGGCCCGAACATGAAGGCACCACAGGCCGCGTGCGCGCGCTGATCGCGGGGACGCTCGCCAGCCTGGCCGTGCTGCTCGGGGTCGCGCTCGTCACCACATTGGTGGGCTGGGCATTGTTGTCCGCGGTGCAGGGCGCGGGCTTTTCGTCGAAGACCAATGTGACGCCGATCGTCCTGGGCGTGGCGCTATTGCCCTTCGTAGCGCTGGCCTTGGCCCTGCCCCGCATCCGCCGCCTGCCCGCCGACGCGCCGGCGAGCATGTCCGCCTTCGTCGCGCCCTATGTCGAGCTGTTCTGGCGTTATGGTTATGCGGTGCTGGCGGTGCTGGCCTTTGTCTCGCTCTATCGCATGGGCGACGTCCTCACCCTGACGCTCTCGCATCCGCTGTGGAACGAGGCGGGCTACAGCCTGCAGCAGATCGGCGTCGCCGACGGCGTGGTCGCGCTTTCGGCGAGCATGGCGGGCGTCGCGCTCGGCGGCTGGCTGACGACACGATTGCCGCTCGCCTGGACGCTCGCAATCGGCGCGGTGACCGCGGCGGCGGGCAACTGGATATACGTCTGGCTCTGGCACAGCGAGCCGTCGGCCTTCGTCCTCTACACCTCCGTGGCGATCGACCAGTTCGGCAATGGTTTCGCGGGCGCGGTGTTCGTGGTCTATCTCTCGATGCTGGTGAGCCCGAACTATCCCGGGGCGCAATATGCCCTGCTGTCGGGCTTTGCCTTTCTGCTGCCGCGCCTGCTCGCCGGCGCATCGGGTACGATGCAGACGCAGATCGGCTACGACGGCTTTTTCCTGCTTTCGGGCGCCCTGAGCTTCGCGGCGATCTTCCTGTTGCCCGTGATCGCGCGTGTGAAAGGACGCACGCCGCCATGACGATCGAGGCGATTTGCGAACAAGGGTTCGCACCGGCGCTGGAAGCGGTCGAGAGCGGCCGCATCCCGGGCGCGGCACTGGGGGTAGTGCAAACCGACGGGCAGAGCGCCGTGTGTTTCGCCGGAATGGCGTCCCTCGTCCCCGAGCGCGAAACGCTGACACGCGATCACTGGTTCGACCTCGCCTCGCTCAGCAAGGTGATCGCGACCACCACGATGATCCTGACGCTCGCCGAACAGGGGCGCCTCGACCTCGACCGGCCGCTGACCGACGCGATACCCGACCTGCGCCAATATGATGTCGCGGGCGCCGCCGAGCGCCGGCTGACCTTTCGCGACTGCCTTATGCACCGGACCTTCCTGCCCGCGGTCGAGCCCATCTATACCTATGGCGACGACCCGGCGCGGCTGCGCGCCTTTGTCCTCCAGCGCGAATGGCGCCACGGCCCGCCGGTCTATTCGGACATCAACTTCATCCTGCTCGGCATCGCGATCGAGCGGATCACGGGCGCGCCGCTGTCCGACTGGCCGCTCGGCGAGGGGCTCGGCTTCGGCCTACCGCCCGGCCCGGCGGTCGCGACCGAGGATTGCAGCTGGCGCGGGCACGTGATGAAGGGCGAGGTGCACGACGAAAATGCCTTCGCGCTCGGCGGCGCGCCGGGTCACGCCGGACTTTTCGGCACCATCGACGGCGTGTTGGGCTTTGCCCGCGCGATGCTGGACGGATCGATGCTTTCGTCCGCGATGATGGCCGAGGTCCGCACCGCGCACGAAGGGCATCGGACCTGCGGCTGGGAGCGCGCCTTTGCCGGATGGCACGGGGGCGACGCGGGCTCGGCCGACACCATCGGCCACACCGGCTTCACCGGCACCGGGCTGTGGATCGATTTCGAGCGCGGCCTCGCATGGACCTTGCTCACCAACCGGGTCCATCCGACCCGCCACGCCGACAGCGGCATCGCCATCCTGCGCCCCGCGGTGGGCGAACGGCTTATCGCAGCATGGGACGAACAGAAAATCATATGAAAACATCGATCAAACATGTGGCCCCGGCCTTCGCCGCGTTGCTGCTTGCCCCCGCTCCCGCCCATGCCCAGACCGCCGCGAGTCCACCGGCCGCACCGCTGCTGACGACGGTCGAGCAGAAATTGGCCGAAGGGCCGGCGGGGGCGCGTTTTGGCGTGCTCGTCACGACGCTCGATGGCGAAATATTGGTGTCGATCGCACCCGACCAGCGTTTCATCCCCGCGTCGAACACCAAGATGTTCACCACCGCCATCGCTTATGCGCAGCTGCCGCTGCTTCAGCGGACCGCGAAGGGCACTGGGGTACGGCTCGAAGAAAGCGGCGGCGTGACCGACGTCGTGCTGCACGGCCGCGGCGACCCCCGCCTGTCGAGCGCCGACGACTGCGTGATCGACTGCCTGCGGACGCTGGCCGATGCGGTCGCCGCGAAGACGCGGCATGTCCGCCATGTCATTGGCGACGACAGCTGGTTTCCCGACGAGCGCTGGAGCCCGGGGATGAGCTGGAACAATATCCAGTCGCGCTATGGCACCGGCACATCGGCGCTGACGCTCGACGACAATGAGCTGGTGATAAAGCTGGCGCCGGGCGCCGTCGGCGCGGGCGCGAATGTGGAGGCGTCCGGCTATTATGAGATCGAAAATCGGGCCACCACCGTGGCGGGCAAGGCCGAGGACATCGCTGCCGTCCGCGCGCCGGGCAGCCGCACCTTCCGTCTGACCGGCACAATCGGCGCCGAGGCGCCGCCCGTCACGCTGCGTTTTGGTATCGACGATCCGGCGCATTATGCCGCGTGGCGCTTTCGCGACCTGCTGCGCGCGCGCGGGGTGCGGGTGGACGGCGATGTCGTGGCACGCCATCAGCCGCTGGCTCCCGCCTATGACGCGGCGGACCGCAAGGGCCCACCAGCTGTCGCGCAGGCCGAACCCGCGATGCTTGCCGAATTGCCCGTGCCGCCGCTCGCCGAAAACATGGTGCGGATCAACAAGGAGAGCCAGAATCTCCATAGCGAACTGATGCTGCGGCGCGTCGCGCGGCAATCGGGCAGCGGCTCGATCGCCGACGGGCAGGCGGTGATGCGGCAGGTGATGACGCAGGCGGGGCTGCCCGAGACCAGCTATGGCTTTTCGGACGGGTCCGGCATGTCGACCTATAACCGTATCACGCCGCGCGCCGCCGTCGGCCTGCTGACGTGGATCGCGCGCCAGCCCTGGGGCGCCGCGTGGCGCGATACGCTGCCGATCGCCGGGCGCGACGGCACGTTGCAGAGCCGCTTCAAGGGAACATTTCTGGAAGGCAGGCTGTTCGCCAAGACCGGATCGCTCAACGCATCCCGCGCGTTGTCGGGTTATTTCGTCACCCGCAGCGGACGGATGCTCGTCTTTTCGGCGCTGGCCAACGATATGCCCGACGGGACCGACAGTCAGGCGACAGCGGCGGTCGACCGCGCGCTGGTCGCCGTCGCCGAAGCGCTATAGGTCAATCGGCGGCAGGCGCCAGGATCAGTCGCGCGGCGGCGTGCCGATCGACCGCCGCCTCGCTGAACCACAGCGGCTGCATGGCGCCCGCAAGCCAGCGCGGATAGAAGTCGCGATAGCGCGGTGACCGGGGATCGGCGGACTGGCCGGGCAGCAGCAGGAAGCGGCTGTTGTCCCAAGCGCCGACGTCGGCAACGAACAGATAGCTGGCGCCATGCGACACCTGGAAACCGCGCTTGGCGTTGAAGCCGCGCGCCATCGGCGTGGTGCCGTCGCCGCCCGACCGGCCGCCGTCGATCTTGGGGAAAGCGGCTGCGATCGCCGGATTCGACGACAGCGGATGCGTGATGTTCACGCGGTGCAGGTCGCCCCACCGCCAGCGTGCGGGATCGGGGCCGCCCAGTTCGACCGCCTTCTTCCACCCGGCCGCCAGCGCGGCGTCGATCAGCGCGTCGCGCGCGGCAGCGGGATTCTCGCCCAGACGCTTGTCCGGCGACGCAAGGATGCGCAGCATTTCCGACAGATTGACCGACGGGATCAGGTCGCGCGCCGCCGCCGGCACAATCCGGTCGTAGAAGTCCGACGACAGCGCCGGCATCACCATTTCATACAGCAGCGCGGCCGCGCTGTCGGCCTCGATCCCGCAATCCCATCGCCGGAGCAGCGCGGCCGCCGGCGCCGCTTCTGCCGATAGGCTGGCCGGAAGGAGCTTCAACAGCGCCCGCGCCGGAAGCGACTGGACGTCGTGCTGGAGCGCGATGCTGTCCTCGATCCGATGCTTCGGCTGGCTGCGCAGCACCTCGGCGACTCGGTCGTAACGAAAGGGGTCGCTCCAGCTGAAGCTGATGATCCGCTCGCGATAGGGATAGCCGGCGGGCAGGTTCATCTGGTTCGCCGACGCGAACCATCCTGCGGGCGGGTTATAGACATGGGGCATATCCTCGACCGGCAAAATGCCCGTCCAGTCGAAATCGCCGTCGCCGGGCGCGGGGAACAGGCCGTCATGCTTGGGCCGCCGCGGGGCGAATCCGATCGTCTGCCAGCCGGTGTTGCCGTCGATGTCGGCATAATGGAGATTGGTCGGCGATACATGCAGCTTGCACGCCTGCCGCAGCGATGCCCAGTCCTTCGACAGATTGATCGCGATGATCGCGAACCGCTGGTTCGCACCGGGCAGCATGCTGACCGTGGCAAAGGCGACCGCGCGGCCCCGCGCTACGTCCTGCGACACGATCGGACGGCCCGCGGCATAGCGCAGCGTCACGCGTTCACTCGGCGCGCCCTTGACGACGATCTCGTCCTCGAACGTCTCGAAGGCCCGCCACGCGCCCTTGTGCCAATATCGGCCCGGATCATCCTCCTTGGTGCGCAGGATGAACAGGTCGGTCTGGTCGATGTGGAAATTTGTGCGGCCGAAGGCAAAGCGATCGGTGTGACCCTGCATGATGCCGGGCAGCCCCGGCGCGCCCGCGCCGATGACATCGAGCCCCGGTGCCGTCAGATGGCACATATGACGCGGACTCGCGCGGCCGATGCCGAGGTGCGGATCGTTGGCGAGGATCGGCCGCCCCGTCGCGCTGCGCGACGGCGCGATCGTCCAGGCATTGCTGCCCAGCGCAAAGCGGTCGCCCCAACGCTGTTCGGGATCGAACCGGGCCTCTTGGGCGGGATCGAAGGATGTCGGCCGGGTCGCCGGATCCAATATGCCGAGGTCGGCGTCGCTCACCGCCGCGCAGTCGAGCCCTGCCGGCACGGTGAAGGACCAGGCGGGGCGCAGCGGCGCCATCAGCAGATCCGCCTCCAGCAGGCCCCGCGCCTGAAGCTGCGCCCGGCGCACCTCGTCGTCGGCGTCGCCCATGCCGATGCCGCGGTTGCGCACCAGGTCGTTTATATCCCAGCGCAGCGGGCTGATCCCCAATATACCATATTCCAGCGGCAACCCTGCCGGATCGGCCACCAGTTCGTCGATCCGGGCGTTCACCCCGGCAACATAGCCGCGCGCGCATTCGAGCACGTCGGGCGGCAGCGCCGCCAGTTCGGCTTCGACATCGCCGCGATAGAGGAAGAGCCGCGCGCCCCGGTCGGCGGCGACAAAACGCGGGCCGAAGGCTTCGGCCATCCGTCCCATGTCGCGGCGATGCTCCATGTCAATCTGGAACAGCCGGTCGCGCGCGACCAGATAGCCCTGCCCGAAGAAAGCATCGTGCAGCGAGGCGGCGCGGACATGCGGCACACCCAACTCGTCTTCGATGACCTCGATCGCCGCACGCGAGCCGGGCAGCCTGATGGAGCGGGCGACGCCCTTGCCGCCTTTGACCCTTGGTTTCGCAATAAGGCTTCCCGGCATCGCGACGAGCGCGGCGGAAGCCAACAGGAACGCACGGCGCTGGATCAACAGGGCCTCCCCGACAAGGAATGAAGATGACGAAGCCCGACCTATCGCAACGCGGTGCCGCAACGCCATAGCAAGCGGTCTGCCGCCTATAACCGCAAGCTATCCGCATCCGGCGCCGACGCATTTCGGCGAAACCATTCCCTTGGGCTATATATCCATATCGCCAGGTTCATAGCGAAGCGGTTGACCGGCTGCGGCCACCCTGTAACCTCGCTGTCACGAACCCGGCTGTCCGCGCGCCTTGAACGTGGCGATGGCCGGACCGATACGACGAATATCACGAAAAACATAAGAAGGCGGAGCCAAGCGCCCGCCGGGCGGTCAGGTGGGACATAAGGGCAAGCCAACTCGGCGCACCGGCGCCGGGGTACGCCTCGGGCGGCGTGCGGCTTGGCTTCTGGGCAAAAAAAGGGGACTGTTAACATGCGTGATCTTGGACGAGCTCGTCGGCCGCTGGGCCACAAAATCCGTTTCGGCGCGGCGATGACCGCACTGGTTCTGGTTCAAGGAGCGCCGGCGCTGGCGCAGGAGGCCACGGCTTCCGCGGACAGCGATGCGGCGGCGGCCGACCAGATTGTCGTCACCGGCACGCGCATCGTGCGCGACGGGTTCCAGGCGCCGACGCCGCTGACCGTGCTGAGCGAAACGGAGATCGAAAACAGCTCGCCGACGAACAACATCGCCGATTTCGTCAACACGCTGCCGTCGCTTGCCGGCTCGACCCGTCCGTCCAATTCGCGCCTCAACATTTCAAGCGGTCAGGCGGGCATCAACACGCTCAACCTGCGCAACCTGGATGCTAATTCGAGCGGGACTCGGACGCTGGTGCTGGTCAACGGCCGGCGTTCGGTGGGCTCGGCGATCACCGGGGTGGTCGACATCAACACCATCCCGCAAGCGCTGATCTCGAGCGTCGAGGTCGTCACCGGCGGCGCCTCCGCGGCCTATGGCTCGGATGCGGTCGCGGGCGTTGTCAACTTCATCCTCAACAACAAATATGAGGGGCTGAAGATCGAGGCCGACAGCGGCGTCACCCAAGAAGGCGACGGCTTCAACTATTCGGCCAGCGTCGCGGGTGGGATGGCGTTTGCGGGCGGGCGCGGTCACATCCTGCTGAGCGGCGAGGTCGCGCACCGCGACGGCATTTTCCAGGTCGATCGCGACTGGAATCAGATCGGGTTTCTGCGGTTCGAGAACCCGGCCTATCTGGCGAACGCCAACTCGGGCGCGCCGCAGTATATTTTCGTGCGCGGCGCGGGCCCGGTCAACTCCACTCCCGGCAGCATCATCACCAATTCGACCGGCGGTGCGGCCAACCGGCTGCGCGGCCTCTATTTCGGCAATGGCGGGTCGGTCAACCAGTTCGTCTGGGGCGATATGACCTTCCCTTCGCCAACCGGCACCGCGGTGCCGCTGCGCACCCGGGGCGGCGACTGGCGGGTCAACGATTCAGGACGCAATATCGGCCTCGATCCGCGCGACGACCGTTACGGCGTGTTCGGCCGCCTCAGCTATGAGGTCAGCGACGGCATCGAACTGTTCGCCGAAGCCGCTTACAACAAGCAGGAGGTGTTGTTCAACGCCGGTCCGAACCTGCAGACCGGCATCGTGCTCAATGCGACCGGCTGCACCCAGACGCCGGTCCCGATCACCTGCAACGCTTTCCTGCTCAACACGCTGGGCGCGGCACGGTTGCAGGGCATCACCAGCGTCACCGTCGCCACGACGTCGGCCGACCTGCCGTTCCGCGGGATCAACAACAAGCGCGAGGTGCAGCGTTACCTGATCGGCGCGGAGGGGGAGTTTGACGCATTTGGAAAGACGGCACGCTGGGATATATACGGTCAATATGGCCGCGCCGAACTGCGTGAGCAACTGCGCGACATCCAGAACATTGCACGCATCAACGCCGCACGCGACGCGGCCTTTGCGCCCGCCGGCAGCGGCTTTCCCGCAGGGTCGATCCAGTGCCTGATCAACGTCGATGCGAACCCGAATAACAACGATGCGGCGTGCGTTCCGTTAAATCGCCTCGGCCTCGGCGTCGCTGATCCGGCGGCGATCGATTATGTGCTGGGCGATCCGTACCGCGACCAGGTGATCGAACAGATGGTGGTCGGCGCGAACTTCTCGGCCACGCCGTTCGCGACCTGGGCGGGCGATGTCAGCGTCGCGATCGGCGCCGAATATCGCAAGGAAGAGGTCAGCGGTTTTGTCCCCGATGAGTTCCAGCCGGTGCCGATCCGCGATGCGAACGGCAACGTCACCGGTGCCACCAATCGCTGGTCGGTGGGCAACTATCTGCCCAGCCGCGGATCCTATAACGTCAAGGAAGCCTATTTCGAAACCGTCGTTCCGCTCGGTTTCGGCCTGGAATTCAATGGTGCGGTGCGCGCGACCGATTATTCGACCGCCGGCTATGTCACGACATGGAAGGCGGGCGCGACCTGGCAGCCGATCGACGATATTCGCCTGCGAGTCACCCGTTCGCGCGACATCCGCGCACCCAACCTCAACGATCTGTTCCAGGCGGGTACGGCGAACAGCGATTCGGTCAGCAATCCCGGTTTCATTACGGGCACCAGCCCGTCCTTCGTCCCTGCCGGACAGCCGCCGCAGGCGGGCTACAGCTATTCCGGGTTCGCGACCGGCAACACCGATCTGACACCCGAAAAGTCTGACCAGTGGAATGTCGGCGCAGTCTTTACGCCAACCTTCCTTCCGGGGTTCAACCTTGCGGTCGACTATTTCGACATCAAATTGAAAAGCGGGATCAGCGCTTTCAGCGCCCAACAGATCGTCAATCTGTGCTTTCTGGGCGAGCAGGCGTTCTGCGACGCGATTAGCGTCGATCCAGCGCGAACCCAGAACCCAGCGCAGCCCTATTTGGTCATCCTGACGCGGCCGTTTAACGCGGCAAGCCAAAAAATGCGTGGCCTCGACATCGACGCGTCCTATCGCATCCCGCTCGGAGAAAGCAGCGGCACCTTCACGCTCCGCGGCCTTGCCACGCGCTATCTGGAAAACCGCTTCGACAGCGGCGTCCCCGGCACGGTGGTGCTCAACACGGTGGGCGTGAACGGCGGCCAGTTCAGCACGCCGAAATGGATCTACCGCGTCAGCGCCGCCTATGATCACGACGATTTCAGCATCACGGCAGTTGGCCGCGGCGTAAGCGCGGGCAAATATGTCGCCAACGGCATCGAATGCCAGACCACCTGCCCCGTCTCGACGGTCAACGCGCCGACCTATGAAAAGAACCGCGTCAAAGGAGCATTCTACGTCGATCTCAATCTGACGCAGAAATTCTCCGGCGGTGGCGACACGCAGGGCGAGTTCTTCTTTAATGTGACGAACCTGCTCAACGGCGACCCGATCCTGCTGCCCGAAACCGGCCTGGCCGCGAACAGCACCTATTCGGACCTCTTGGGCCGTGCATTCCGCGTGGGCGTTCGGTTCAAGACACGCTGACGCGAGGCGAACGAAAGAAAAAGGGAGGGCCCTGTAGCCCTCCCTTTTTTTAAGGCCAATCTCTGGGCCGATGCCCCCCGCGCTGCAGCCGGTCGAAGCGAAACACTGGCCTCCGGCCGCCATTTCGTTCATCAGACGGCGCTCACACTTGTCAAAGGTCTGGCGCCCCACTACCCCATCGCGGATGTAGCCCCGGCACGTTGACCAGCGGACGCCACCACCAAAGATTGCTTCAGCTGAGCCCTGTTCCAGCCACCCCCTACGTTGAACCGCTCAACATCGGGCTTGGGCGCCGCACGCTTGCCATAAGCCTGGCCGTTCTGATTCCCGGGCTCCTGCTGCTCATGCTGCTCACCTTTGGCTCGGAAACGCCGCCCGATTATCGGGAGGCGCGCGTCAGCGTGGTGAGCCTAGAGGCCACCGAGATTTCGGAGGAAGCGCCCAAACCGAGCAGCGCGGAGCGAACCGAGGAGCAGCCCGAACCGCCGCAGCCAGCACCTGAGGAACCGCTGCCGTCCAAACCGGCCGAACCGCTGCCCCCGCCCGTAGCAGTATCCAAGGCCGCGCCGGCAATAGCGACGCCAGCCGAACGGCTACCATCGCCGGCGCCTCCCCGGATCGGCACTCGTCCACCTGGCGGGCAGGTCTATGGGCCACCTAACATTGGCGGGAGCTCTTCCTCCCGCGATACGGAGCGGGTGGGAACGGCCCCCAATGGCGAGCCGCTCTATGCAGCGGCATGGTATCGCGAGCCGCGAGATGACGAGCTGCGCGGCTATTTGTCCACCGCCAGCGGGCCCGGTTGGGGACTGATCGCTTGCCGCACAGCGCCGGATTATCGAGTCGAGGATTGCGTCGGGCTCGACGAATATCCGAACGGATCGCAGATCAATCGCGCGGTGCTCGCCGCGGCGTGGGCGTTCCAGGTGCGGCCTCCGCGACTCGGTGGACGGCCGCTGGTGGGCGCTTGGGTCAGGATCAGGATCGATTACGGCATTGGCCGGCGTTAGTCAGGCCTCAAAGGCATCATAGCCTGAAGAGGACCGGGGCGGCGAGAACGATGGCGAGAGCAAGGCCTTCTGGCGGCTATCCGGACGAACTCGATGAAAAGCCGCCGCGGTCACCGCTGGCCATACCCTTTGAAGGCTTCCAGGATTCGCTCCATCTCGACAGGATCGAGCAGCTTGGGACTGCCGATCGCCAGCGTGCCGCAATAGACCGCCGCCTGCTCTTCGACCTCTTCGGCGATCGCCATGGCAGTGGCGAGGCTCGGGCCGAGCGCGATCAACCCATGATTGGCCATCAGGCAAGCGAAGCGGCCACCAAGCGTTTGCGCGACCCCTTCCGCAAGTTCCTCGCTGCCGAAGGTTGCATAGGGCGCGACCGGAACGCTTGCGCCGCCACTCACCGCGACCATGTAGTGAAGCGGAGGGATTTCGCGATGCGCGCACGCCAAAATGGTCGAATGACGCGCATGGCAGTGGACGATGGCTTTTGCATCGGCGCGGCGGCGGTAAAGGCCGAGATGCATCTGCCATTCGCTCGAGGGTCGCGCAGCACCCGGCGCGACGCTGCCGTCGCCGTCGACGAAGACGATCGTGTCGGGCACGAGGCGATCGGGCGTGATACCCGAAGGCGTGACCAGCATGCCGGAAGCGTAGCGCACCGAAAGATTCCCCGATGTGCCGCGATTGAGTCCGCGCGCATCGAGCGCGCGCATCGCATCAACGAGTTGCTGGCGGGCTTCGGCGTCGGTCATCGCACCTCTCCACTAACGGGTGTGTCGCGCGCAAACGCGCGCGTCTCATCATAGCCTCCGAGCCGGCCCAGCGTTCCGATGCCCAGAGCAACCTGCGCCGCCGTCGCAACCGCGAAGCGCAGGGCCGCCTCCCCATCGAGTCCCCGGCTTCGCCCGGCATGGAAGCCCGCGCACAAACTGTCCCCGCAGCTTGTCGTATCGACGGGGTCGATCCGATAGGCGGGGACGTGGATTTGCCGGTCCGACTGCACCAGCAAGGCGCCCTTTGCGCCCAGCTTCACAAGGCAGCCGCCAGCACCCTTGGCCATGAAATATCGCGCACCCTCCACCGGATCGTCGGTGCGGGCAAGCGCGCGAACTTCGGCCAGGCTTGGCATGAACAGATCGATATGCGGCAGCAGCCTATCGAGGTCGGCATTGGCGGCGTCCGACGGCGCGATCAGGTCGCATGACGTGAACGCGCCCAGCGCGCGCGCCTGACGGAGAAAATCGGCGCCGCGATCCGCGACGCCCGGGAAGTCGACGGCTCCCCAATGAACCGCCGTCGTACGCGGCAGCGCTGCGAACATCGCATCAGTGACAGGCGCAAAGACGCTGGCGCCCATCATGTGCCAGTTCGGCCGTTCACCGCCCGGACGGACCGGGAGCACGGTCGTCGAGGTCGGCATATCCGACTGCGTGGCGAGCATGCGGGTGTCGACGCCTGCTGCAACGAACATCGAACGCACAAGCTTACCCTGCGGATCGTCGCCGACCGCCGAGGCGATGCCGGCCGCCATACCGAGTTTCTGCGCAACAAGCGCCGTCCCGCCGGCCGTACCCGCGGGCGAAAGCACGATCGAATCGACAAGGTCGCCGGTATCGGCGTCGGGAAGCGACGACACCGGATGGACGGTGATGTCGAGCGTCGTGAGCCCGACCGCCAGCAGGTCGAGAGGCTGGTCCATGCGGCGCCTCAGCCGGCCGTTTCGGGCGTCGCCATCGCCGCCGCCATCGCGACAAGCACCGCGTGCGGGACGAGCTCGTCGCGGCGCGCAGCAATGGCGCCGAACGCATCCCTGGCGGCGGCGATAGTGCGGTCGATGTCGGCCTCGGTCATCGCGGCGCAGAGGAACATGTTGTGCCACGGGTGAACATAAATCCCGCGCGCGAGCATTTCCTCGGCCCAAGCATAGCCGACGCGGAAATCGGGGTCGCCCTCGAACATGATCTGCGGCATCTGGACCGGGCCGGTCTGGCGCAGCACAAAACCGCTTCCCGCGGCGGCAGTGTCGAGCCCCGCTCGCAGTCGGTCGCCGAGGCGGATCATATGCTCAAGATAATCGGTCTCGCGAATGATACGCAGCGTCTCGATCGCCGCCGCCATCGGGACGGCGGAAAGCCAGAAAGACCCGGTCGCATAGATGGCACCGGCACCCTCGCGGCAGCTGTCCGAGCCGAGCAGCGCCGAAATCGGGTGCCCGTTCGCGAAGCATTTGCCCCATGCGCTGAGGTCGGGCGCCACGCCGAGGTCGGCCCAGCTGCTGCCCCGCGCGATACGGAAGCCCGCGCGAACCTCGTCGACGATGAGCATCGCGCCGGTCGTGTCGCAAAGCGCGCGCGCGCGGCGGGCATAGGCGGGGTCGGGTGCTTCTTGATCGATGAAGGCATCGTGACGGAACGGCGATGCGAAGATCGCGGCGAGATCGTCGCCCGCGTCGGCGACCGCCGCCTCGAGGCTGGCGACGTCGTTATACGCATAGGTACGGACATGCGCGCGATCCTCGGCGACCGTGCCCGCGGGGATCGGCGTGCACCACGGCGCGGCCCCATGATAGGCGCCTTTCGCCACCAGCACGATCCGCTTGCCCGTCTGCGCGCGCGCGCTGCTCATCGCCATCGTCGTGGCGTCGGTGCCATTTTTGCAGAACATCACCCAGTCGGCATGATCGACCATCGCCACCAGCGTTTCGGCGAGTTCGACCATCGCGGGCGACGGACCGGTCAGCGTATCGCCGAGCGCCGCCTGCGCGCGCGCCGCGGCCTCGACCCGCTCGTCGCGATAGCCGAGCAGGCTCGGGCCATAGGCGCACATATAATCGAGATAGCGATTGCCGTCGGCATCCCAGATATAGGCGCCTTCGGCCTTGCTGAAGAATTGCGGAAAACTGTCCGGCAACAGCCGCACCGATTCATGCCCGTACATCCCGTTCGGGATCACTTTGAGCGCGCGCGCGCGCAGCGCAGCATCCTGCATTCTGGTCATATCTATCTCGCTTGCTTTGTCAGAATTTCAAGACGGCCTGAACGCCGTAGGTCGCCGGATCATTGTAGTTGAGCTGATCCATCGTCACGACGGGCGAGACATAGGTCACATAGCGCGTGCCGGTGATATTCTTCGCCCAGAGCGCGACCTCCAGATTCTCGTCGGCCGAGAGCCAGGACAGGCGCGCATTGGCGATGCCGTAGGGCTTGACCCGGTTGGCCCGGATATTGTCGGGCGTGAGGAAGGTTTCGGACTGGAGGCTGCCGTCGACGCGCAGCTTGAGCGCGCTGTCGCCCGGCAGCGGCTGGGTCAGCGAGAAGCCCGCCGAGATTGCATATTCGGGCGCATTGACGAGCTTGTTGCCCGAATAATCGTCGGCCGCCAGCGCGGTGAAATCCTTGTAGCGCGCGTGCAGCAGGCTCGCGTTGACGAAGGCGTTGAAGGTGCGCGAGGGCTGCGCCTGAAGTTCGATTTCAAGACCGTAAAGCTCGGCATTGCCGGCATTGAGCTTGCGCTGGACCGGCAGCACCCCCGACGTGTCGAAAACGAACACCTGCAGATCGCGATAATCATAATAAAAGGCCGCCGCGTTGAAGCGTAGCGTCCGGCCGAGCAGATCGCTCTTGAAACCCGCTTCATAGGCATAAAGCTTTTCCGAGCGGAACGGCTGCAACTGCGCCAGATCGCTCGACGATCCGCCCGCAAACCCGCCGCTGTTATACCCCTTCGACGACGAGGCGTAGAAGAGCAGGTCGTCGGTCGCCTGGAACGACAGCGCCGCGCGCCACGACAGGTCCTTGAATGTCTTCGACCCCTCGAAATCAAGCACCGGAACGACGATCACATCGTCGAAGAAGCTGTGGAAATCGAAATCGATGCTGTCGGCCGAATAGCGCAGGCCGCCCGTCAGCGTCAGCCGATCAGACAGCTTCACATCGGCCTGCGCGAACGCCGCCCAGCTTTCAGTCTTCTGGGTATAGGGATAGGCGAAATTGCCGATCGAATTGACCGGGTCGAACGTGCCGAGAAGATCGTTCGGATCGCGGAACACGCGCAATATGTCGAACGCGCTTTCGGTCACCAGCTTGTCGTGGAAATAATAGCCGCCGACGATCCAGTTGACCGCGCCGCCGTCGCGCGACTGCAGGCGCAGTTCCTGGCTATATTGCTGCGGCCGATCGATATAGGTCGCGGTCAGCACGTTGTTCGGGCTCGCATCGGTATCCTCGACCGTGCTGCGGCGTACCTGCTCATAAGCGCTGATCGAGGTCAGGGTGACGCCCGAAAAATTGATGCTGGCGGTCAGCGAGGCGCCGAACACATTGACGCGCTCCTGCCCCTCGATGTCATAATCGCCCGCGTTCAGATCGCCATCGGTGTCGGCATAGCCCAAGCCATCGAGCGGCACACCGTCCGCGAAATTGGGATTGCCGGCAAAATCCACGCCCTGCCCCCGGTGCTGGAACTGGCGCGCGCCACCGCGATTCTGGCCGCCGTGGACGATCGCGCGGATCAGGACATCTTCGCTCGGCGTGAGGTCGACGATTGCGCGGCCCGCCCACATATCGAGGTCGTTGAGCTTGTTGCCGGTGACGCGGTTGAGCAGCCAGCCGTCGCGGCGAAGATAGGTGCCCGCGACGCGCATCTTGAGGAGATCGGTGACGATCGGCCCGCCAACGCCGCCTTCGACCTGCACCTCGTTGAAACGGCCATAGGATAGCGCGGCGTTGGCGCTGAACTCGTCGGTTGGCTTGCGCGAGGAAAAACGGATCGCGCCCGCAGTCGTATTGCGGCCGTAAAGCGTGCCTTGCGGGCCCTTCAGCACTTCAATGCCATCGCTGTCGAAGACGTTGAAGAGCTTGCCGGCATTCGCGCCGAGGAAGACATCGTCGACATAGACGCCCACCGCGCCCGTCGTGTTCGAGTTGAAATCGCCGATCCCGACGCCGCGTAGAAACAGCGAGGTGGTCGTGGCCGACGTCCCGGCTTGCGACGAGAGGCCGGGGACGAGGATCGAGAGGTCACGCGGATCGCGGATGCCGACCTCGGTGAGCGCTTCGCCGCTGATCGCTGCGATGCTGATCGGCACATCCTGGATATTCTGCGACCGCCGCTGCGCGGTCACGACGATCTCGCCGAGGCCCTCCTGGGGGGCAGTGGAGGCCGCATCGGCCGGGACATCGGCGTCCTGCGCCGATGCAACCGCCGGAGTGAGTGCCAGCAACGAAACCGAAATCATTGCAAAACCGCGTTTCATCGACTTCCCCTTCTCCATTTCGGATATTTATCCGGTTTAGAGAGCAAGCAGCAACCAGAGAGTCAAGAAAATTTCATCTTGCCGACATCAAAACCAGATAAAAGGTTGATTTGAATTGACGCCTGAGGAATAGTCGACGCGACCAGGAGCGCGCATGACCACAAGTGAATTGACCCGGGCGGAAATCCGCCGCCCCGCCCAGAAACGGAGTCGTGCCCGGTTTGAAGCTATTCTCGACGGCGCCGAACGCTTGCTCGACACGCTTCCGCCCTCGGCGATCAGCATTCACGCCATCGCCGCCGAGGTCGGCATCTCGCCGCCGTCGATCTATCATTTCTTCCCCGAGCCGCAGCTCGTGTTCAGCGCGCTCGCCGAGCGCTATCTCAAGCGCTTCGAGGAAGGTGTGCTGACCGAAGCCCCGGGCCATGTCGAAAGCTGGCAGGAACTGCAGACCCTACAGTTTCGCGCCGGGCAAACATGGTTCAACGCGCACCCGGCCGCTCGCCAGGTCCTGCTTGGAGGGCCCGCATGGTCCTCCGACATTCACGCGCAGGATCTCGACAGCAATTTCGTCATGGCCGGCCGCAGCATCCAACTGATGGCCCAGCGATTTTTGATGCCCGACATTCCAGACATCGAGGATCGCCTGGTCGAGGTCATCGCGATCAGCGACGCGATCTGGTCGCTGTCGATCCATCGTTACGGCGTCATCACCGACGCGATGGAAGAACAGGCTCGCCGCGCCCGGATTGCCTATTCGCGGACCTTCCTTCCCGAATATCTCCCCCTGCGCAATGACGGGACCCTGCCGTCTTGACCGCGCCGCTTCTGCCGGTCGACGGTCGCACCCTCACCACGTCCATCCTGATCGGGTCCTGCGCCCTGCTCGTCCTCGGGGTGCAGCCCGTGCTGCTCGGCGCTCTGGTGCAGGAAGGCCGGATCGCCGACAGTCAGGTCGGCAATCTCGTCACGATCGAAATGCTCGCGATCGTTCTCGGGTCGCTTCTCGGCATCGGGATGCTGCGCAGAATCGGCGCGAGGATTGTGATCGGCGTCGCCGGGGTCACACTCGCGGCCGCCAATTTCGCGATGCTCGGGCAATCGGGGATGCTCTTTCTCTCGCTGATGCGGGCCGCAACGGGGCTGACCGAGGGGATTCTTGTCGCCGCCGCGCTCGTCGCCATTTCGCGCGTCGCAAGGGTGGAGCGCGCCAGTGCGATCTTCCTCGTCGCGCAGACGCTTCTGCAAGCGGCCGTCGCCGGGGCGCTTCCCCTGCTGTCGGTCGCCCAATCGCGGACCGACGCCGCGCTCGCCACGCTGGCGGCGGCCGGCGTGGTTGCGGCCGTATCGGTCGTCGCATTACCGTCACAGCTCCGGCCAGCCGAGCCCGACGGCGAACGCGGCGCGCTGACACCCGCCAGCCTGACCGCGCTGCTTTGCGCCGGGCTGTTCCTCGGCGCTATTGTTTCGGTGTGGAGCTATTTCGGCCTTTGGCTGATCCAATATGGATACCCGCCAGCCTTCGAAGGAACGGCGGTAGCGCTATGCCTCGTCTCGCAGGTCGTTGGTGCGCTTGCCGCCGCGCGCTTCGGTGAACGACTGCCCAACCGGAAGACGATTGCCGGCTGCGCCCTGACGGGTGCGTTGTTGGTGGCGCTCTTCTTCCTCTTCCGCGGCAGCGCCGCTGCCATCATCACGATCAGCATGGCGTTCGGTTTCGTCTGGCTCTTCACACTTCCCTTTTTCGCAGGGTGGCTCATCGAAATCGATCCGGCCCGCCGCGCTATTCTCTATCTAACCGCCTTCCAACTCGGTGGAGCGGCGCTGCTGCCATCGCTGGCCGGCCTGGCCGTCGGTCGCTTCTCGATCAACGCGATGCTCGTCTTCAGCGGCGTCATATTTGCGGCGCTCGCCGCAATCGCGTGGAACGCCGGCGGGCGAAAGGCATAGCTTGGCCGGTTGTGGCCACACCGCTTTTGAGGGCGCCCCCACGGAGCGGACGATCGATGTAGACGCCTTCATCCTTTTCCATCATCTTGAGACCCGGCTGCAACTTTTGCCGCGTGCAGACGAATATGGAATTGGAGGACCGCAGATGACGATCCAAAAGAAGATTGCGATGTCGTTTGGCCTTGGCCTGCTGCTGGCTGTCATTCCTGCTCAGGGTATCGCGGCGCTCCAGCAAGGTGCGAAGGCGCCCGACTTCACACTGAACGCCGCGCAGGGCGGCAAGCCCTTCAGCCTGTCGTTGAAGCAGACGCTGAAGAAAGGGCCGGTCGTGCTCTACTTCTTTCCCGCCGCCTTTACGCCCGGCTGCACGGTGGAAGCCCATCTTTTCGCCGAAGCGAGCAGCAGCTTCAACCGGCTGGGCGCACGCGTCGTTGGAGTAACCGCCGGCAACATCGATCGCGTCGCGGAGTTTTCCAGGTCGGAATGCCGCGACAAATTCGCCGTCGCAGCCGATCCGGGCGCCAAGGTCGCGGCGAAGTATGACACCGCCGTACAAGGCCCGGGCAAGACGATGATCTCCAGCCGGACGTCGTTCGTGATCGCACCGAACGGGACCATCCTGCTGAGCTACACCGATAGCAAGCCGCAGGCGCATATCGAAAAGACGATGGCTGCGGTTCGCGCCTGGAAGGCCAAGCACCGCTAATCCGCGTTTACCGAACGACTGCCTTCAGGGCAGGCCCATCGTTTTTCGAACGACCGAGTTGGGGCGTGAAGCGGTCATCTGGACGATATTCGCCGCGCTCGCGTCGGATCGCGTCGCGCGCGATCAGCGCCAAGGAGTAGCAGCAACTCCGCCATCGGTATCCCCGCCTCCTGCCCGCTCAAAATCGCGATCATCTGCTCTTCGTTGAGCCCGCTTCGCTTCATTCCATCCGCCTCCATCCCGTCGGACTCTACTCAAATCCGGTCGCATTTTCCGGGGAGCTCATCGGTTCCCTTGATTGCGGCAGGCCTCTCGAAATTCTCTTTTTTTCCCGCGTGTTACGAGCCAATTTCGTAGATGTTTCAGAGCATAGAATAAATGGTAGCTTTCTATATAAAATTAGATATAGATACCTTACTACTAATTGGCGGCGCGAGATCGTCCAAATGGGAGAGAGAAGGATGAAAGTGGGGAATTTCGGTCGATCGGCCATGGGCCAGGGCGCGAGTCGGTTTGCCCTGGGCGCAGCATTTGTCGCGTCGCTTTGGGCCATTCCAGCCTGGGCGCAGGAGGCTGCGCCCGCAACAGCCGAGCCGCAGGATGACGGCACTGCGGAAGAAGACGCGGCCATCGTGGTGACCGGGTCGCGACTTGCGACAGGATTCAACGCGCCAACGCCGGTGTCCGTGATCGGCGCCGACCGATTGGAGGCGAGAGGGTCGAGCAATATCGGCGACGCGCTGAACGAGCTTCCCTCCTTCCGAGCCACCCAGACGCCCGCGTCGTCCGGCCTCAGTGCCGCCGCGGGTTATGTCGGGGGCCGCATCCTCGACTTGCGTGGGCTCGGCTCGGTTCGCACCCTCACTTTGGTCGACGGCAAGCGCTTCGTGCCTTCCACCACCCAATCGACCGTCGACACCAACATGATCCCGTCCATCCTGCTGTCGCGCGCCGAGGTCGTCACCGGCGGCGCGTCCGCAGTCTATGGCTCCGATGCCGTTGCGGGCGTCGTCAACCTGATCCTCAACGAAAAACTTGAGGGCTTTCGCGTGACCGCGCAGCAAGGAATTTCGAAATATGGCGATAATTCCACGACGCAGCTCGGTGCGGCCGCGGGCTTCAAACTTGGTAGCAACGCGAACCTCGTCGTTGGCGGCGAATATGAAAAAAGCCGCGGCGTTGGCGGCTGCCCGGAGCGTGACTGGTGCCGGGAAGAGTGGTTGAACTGGGGTCGCAACCCCGGCCTGACAAGCCTTCCGGCGAACAATATCCTCTCGAATGTCATTCCATGGACGGCCAATTATAACGGCGTCACCACGCCGCCGAACGCGGCCTATGCCGGTCGACTATTGCCCGCTCTCCGCCCGATCGACGGTATCACGTTCAACAATGACGGCACGCCCCGCCGCTTCCAGTTCGGAACCATGGCAAACAATCTCTACCAGGTCGGCGGAGAGAGCAACGGCGACGGCGAAAACATCTATTTCAAGGGCTTGTACATCGTCTCGCCGACCGAGCGCTATTCGACGATGGCGAACCTGAGCTGGGAGCCGAGCGACGGCCTCAAGATTGGCCTGAACGCCAGTTACGGCCATCTCACGGGTCGCCATCGCGGCGTCGCCTATCGCAACACCGCGATCACCATCATGGCGGACAATGCGTTCCTGCCCCGGTCGGCTGATCCAACGCTGGATATCCCGACAGTGCTTGCCGCGAGCGGCCTGACATCCTTCACCCTGGGCAAGGGCTTCGACGATGTCGGCCAGGCGGACATCCGCATCAGGAACAATGTCTATCGCGCGGTCGCGTCGGTCGAATATGACATCGGCGGCGGCTGGGACTTCGACGCCTATTATCAGTTCGGCCTCAACAAGTTCCGCAGCGATACGACAAATGGCAGCATCGCAGCGCGCGTGCTGAAGGCCGTGGACGCGGTGCGCAATAGCTCGGGGCAGATCGTGTGCCGCGTGAATGCCGACGCGGTCGCCACCAACGACGATGCGGCCTGCGTTCCGCTCAATCCGTTCGGCTATGCCAATGGCCCAACCTTTGCGGCGGCGCGCGATTATGTCACGGAAAATGGTTTCCAGACCAACAAGACGACCGAGCACGTGCTGGCCGCCAACGTGCGGGGCGAGCTGTTCGATTTGCCCGGCGGCCCCGTGGCGGTTGCGGTCGGCGGTGAATTCCGGAGCGACAAGGTCAACGGCGTCGCCGATCCCCTTTCGCTCGCCAACCAGTTCTTCTCGGGCAACGGTTCCCTCATCTCCGGCAAGATCGATGTGACCGAGGGATATGCCGAAACCGAAATCCCCTTGCTCAGGGACACGCCGTTCTTCCACGAGCTGGGTCTGAGCGGCGCGGTGCGCCGGACACATTACAAGCGATCGAGCGACTTCCAGCCGAGCTCGACGGTCAATGTCACAACCTGGAAGGTCGGCGGCGTTTGGGCGCCGGCGGAATTTATCCGCTTTCGCGCCACGCGTTCGCGGGACATTCGCGCGCCCAACGTATCCGAACTGTTCGGCCCCACGCTCCGCGTGCAGGGAATCCTGACCGATCCCGCGCGCGGCGGCCTCCAGGTTGTAGCCCCGATCACGCTCGGGTCCAACGGCAGCCTTATCCCGGAAAAGGCGGATACTTTCACCGTCGGCGTGGTGTTGCAGCCCCGCGGCGGCTTCCTCGGCCGCTTCCGCGCCTCGATCGACTATTATGACATCAAGATCGACGACGCGATCAGCACGCTCGGACAGCAGAATATCGTCACCCGCTGTTTCCAGGGAGACACGCTCAGCTGCTCGCTGATCACGCGCGATCCGGCCAATACCGACGGCGATGGCAATGTCGGCAACAATCCGATCATCAACATCGTCGATACGTTCCAGAACGTGAACAAGCTGATCAGCAGGGGCGTCGACGCCGAATTGAGCTACCGTCAGCCATTGGGCGGACTGGGCGAACTCGATACCCGCGTTCTGGTGTCCTATGTGAAAGACCTGATCACGGTGGACGCGATCGGACCCACCCAGCGTGCCGGGCAGACGGGCCTGCGCGCCGGGACGCCACCGGGAATTCCGGACTGGACGGTCGATCTGCTGGCAACGTGGAAATATAATGACAGCTTCTCGCTTACCGGACACGTCCGTTACATCGATTCCGGCTTTTACAACGCGGCGTTCATCGGCGCGGAGCAAGATGGCTATGCCATCACTTTGCCCAACAGCTCCAACACGAACCGGGTTCCGTCCAAGACTTATGTCGACCTGCTCGCGACGTACAAGGCGAACGACGTTTTCACCTTCTATGCCGGTGCGGACAATATCTTCAATGTCGATCCGCCGCGGGTTCCCGGTGCGAACGGCACCGGCAACAACGTCATCTTCAACCCGGTCGGTCAGACCTTCAAGGCCGGCGTGCGACTGAATTTCTGATGGCCTCCCCTGGGCCGTGCCCGCGAACAGGCGCTGCCCATTTTTCCAGCTAATATAAGGATAGTTCATGCTCGACCGCCCCTTCGACCCGGAAACACGCATCGTTTCGCGCAAGGACCAGCCTCCGGTCCTGGAGCGCTCGTGCGATATCTGTGTCGTCGGGTCCGGCGCATCGGGGGCGTCCGCCGCGATAGAGGCGGCGCGCGCCGGCAACAGCGTGATCCTGGTCGACGGCCTTCCGTCGCTCGGCGGTCAGGCGGTCAATTCGATCATCGGCATGTTTTGCGGGCTCTTCACACCCGGACCGGAGGGAACCCAGCTTACGCATGGCATTGCCGACGACATCATCCATGATCTCGGCGCCACGGGTGACGCGCATATCATCGCAGGCGGGGTGATGAAGACCGTCATGTACAACGAAGTCGCGCTCGGTCGCTGGGTGGAAAATGCAATCCTGAAAGCCGGCGTCCAGCCGCTGACCGGGGCGATCATCCGCGCCGTGAACATGGAGGGACGCCGCGTCGCATCGCTCGACATCGCCACGCGTCATGGCGATGTGCGGATCACCGCCAACGGTTTTATCGATGCATCGGGCGACGCCGCGATCACCTGGCAGGCGGGGCTCGATTGCCGTGTCCAGAAGACCGGCCAGATCTATGGGTCGCAGATGCTGATTATCGAGGACTTCGACGACAGCAAAAAGCCCGATTGGGATACGATGGCCGCCCGCATTGCGGAAAAGGGCGAGAAATACGGCATGATGCGGCGCGATGGTTTCGCCGCGACATTCCCTGGCCGCAATGTCGCGATGGTCAATATGACGCATATCGAAACCCCGCTCGATCCGTTCGACGCCGCCGCCAAGCAGATCGACGGCAAGGAGCAGGCGGATCGCACGCTCGTCTTCCTCCAGAACGAATTTCCCGAAGCGTTCGGCACAGCAAAGATCCGCGCCTATGGCCTGCCCGGCATTCGCCAGACACGCTGGATCGTCGGTACGCACCATCTGACCACCGAAGAAGTGCGTGGGGCGAAGAAATTCGACGATGCGATCGCACGATGCTCATGGCCGCTGGAGCAGCATCACAACCAGGAGGGCTATGTCTGGGAGGTGTTCGGGCCGGACCACGTCCATACTGTGCCACTGGGGTCGCTGACGGTGGCGGGCGCGGACAATCTGGTTGCAGTGGGGCGCTGCATCGACGCGGACTCGACCGCGCTTTCGTCGGTCCGCGTCATGGGACCGTGCATTGCGATGGGTGCGGCCGCCGCGCATGCCTTGACGCTTGCCGGATCGGGCAGCGTGCATCAGATCGACATGGCGGCGCTCAAGAACCGCCTGAGAGACAATCTGGAGGGTTAGGATTATGGCGAGCGCCCCGCGCACCATCGACATCGCAACGTTCATCGACGGGCGCAAGCTGGGGCCGTTCAACTATAAGCTGATCATCCTCTCGTGGCTGATCACCGTGTTCGACGGCTTCGACATGATGATGATCAGCTTCACGGCGCCCTACATGCGCGACGAGCTGGGCCTCGACAAGATCATGCTCGGCAATGTCTTTTCCTCCGGGCTGTTCGGCATGATGCTGGGGGGCTTCGCCTTCGCCTATATCGGGGACCGGATCGGGCGGCGGCGGACGATCATCTCTGCGGCGTTCGCCTTCGGTGTCCTGACGACGGCAACCGCATTCGCGCAAAGCTATGAGGCGCTGCTGGTGCTGCGCTTTCTCGACGGCTTTGCGATCGGGGGGATGTTGCCGCTCGCCTGGGCCTTGAACATCGAATATGTCCCCAACCGGATGCGCTCGACCGTGGTGACGATCATCATGGTCGGCTACAGCCTTGGCACGGCGCTGGCGGGCCCGGTGACCGTCTGGTTGGCGCCCCAATATGGCTGGGAAGCGGTTTTCATTTTCGGCGGCGTCGGCACATTGCTGTGTGCCGTCGCATTGCTTTGGGGTCTGCCGGAGTCGGTGCGTTTCCTCGCGAGCAAGGGAATAAAGCCCGACCTCATTGCATCGACGCTCAACAAGGTCGATCCCGCGCTGGGTGCAACCGCGGCAGAGGATTTTACCGTAAGCGACGAGATCAAGGTGAAGGGCGAGTTCAGCGTGAGCAAGCTGTTCCTGGGCGATCTCAAATGGCTGACGCCGTTCCTTTGGCTCGCTTATATCGCCAGCACGCTCGCGGTCTATTTCAAGGCGAACTGGGGTCCGATCGTCTATGAGGACCTGAATTTCGATCGATCGACGGCCGCCTATGTATCGTCCTTCGGCGGCATTCTGGGCGCCGTCTTCGGGCTGCTGCTGATGCGCTTCACGGACAAGAAAGGACCGTTTGCGGTCGCGGTCTATCCGTTGCTGGCGCTTCCCTTCCTGCTGCTGGTCGGGCTGGTGCCGATGTCGCAGAATATATTCCTCGTCATCTCGCTGATTGCGACCAGTTTTGTGGGCGGCGCGCATTTCGGCATCCTCTCGATCGCGGGGATCTATTATCCGAGCGCCATCCGCGCGAACGGCGCCGGCTGGGCGACATCCATCGCGAAGATAGGCGGCATCTCCGGCCCGATCATTGGCGCCCTTGTTCTCTCCAGCGGATTGCCGATTGTACGCAGTTACGCGATCCTGGCGATCTGCCCGGCTGTGCTGGCAGCGTGCGCGATCGGGATCGGCCTGATCGTCCGTCGCCGCGGATCGGCCGTCCCGGACAGTCCGGTCCCGAGCGCGGTCCCGGCATCTTAACCAGGAAAGTATTTTCATGACCCTCCGCAGCCTTGCCTTCAATTCCCCTGTTCGCCGCGCCCATTGGCGCGCGCTCGGCCTGACCGAGGCGGACATGCTCAAGCCCAAAATCGCCGTGGTGAATTCGTCCTCCGAGCTCGCGATCTGCTTCTCGCATCTCGACGGCGTGGCAAAGGTGGTGAAGGAAGCGATCCGCGCCGCGGGCGGCATTCCGTTCGAGGTGCGGACCACCGCGCCTTCGGATTTCATCACCGGCGCCGGCAAATCGGGCAGCTATATTCTTGCCGCCCGCGATCTCGTCACCAATGACATCGAGGCGCAGGTCGAAGCCGCGATGCTTGACGGCATGGCTTGCCTGACGTCCTGCGACAAGACACCGCCGGGCCATCTGATGGCGGCCATGCGGCTCGACATACCGACCCTGCTTGTGATCGGCGGGTATCAGGCGTCGGGGATGATCGGCGACGACCATGTCGATATCGAGGATCTCTTTTCCGGTGGCGTCGGGGCCGCGCTTGGCAAGCCGGGCAAGCACAGCATGGATGCAATGGCCGAACAGGCGATCCGCGGCCCCGGCGTGTGCGCGGGCATGGCGACGGCGAATACCATGCATTGCGTGGTCGAGGCGCTTGGCATGTGCATGCCGGGGTCCGCGCCGGTTCGCGCCAATAGCGACAAGATGTTCGCTGCCGCCAGCGCGGCAGGCGCGCGCATCGTCGAAATGGTCGGCGAAGGGCTGACGCCGAGACAGGTCATGACTGAGGGCGCGTTCCGCAACGCAGCGGCCATGGTGCTGGGCGTCTCGGGATCGATCAACGCGATCAAGCATTTGCAGGCGACCGCAACCGAGGGGAAGACCGGCTTCGACATCTTCGCGATCTGGGAAGAAATGGGGCAAAAGATACCGACCCTTGCGGCGGTTCGTCCCAATGGCCCGGTTCGCATCGAAAAGTTCGAGGATGCCGGCGGCGCGCGCGCGATGCTGAAGCAACTGGCCCCGCTCATCGATACCACGGTGATCACCTGCACCGGCAAGACGCTGGGCGAAGACCTGGCCGATGTCGTGGTGGCGGACGCGGACATCATCCGTCCGCTCGACAATCCGATCTCCGAAGGTCCATCGATCGCCATCCTCAAGGGCTCGCTGTCCCCGGAAAGTTCCGTGGTCAAACTCGGCATACGCGACGGATCCCGCCCCGAAGCCTTCGACGGCACCGCACGCGTGTTCACGGACACCGCGACGGCGATGAAGGCGATCGCAGACGGCGAGCTGAAAAAAGGCGATGTGCTCGTGCTGCACGGTCAGGGATTGAAAGGCGGGCCGGCGATGGGCGGCGGCGCTTCGATCGTGCTGTTCGCGATCGATGCGGCGGGCCTTGCGAAGGATGTCGCGTTCGTTACCGACGGCCAGCTTTCGGGGCTGTGCCTCAAAGGGCTGACGATAGCCGAAGTCTCGCCCGAAGGTGCGGCGGGCGGTCCCATCGGCAAGGTGCGAAACGGGGACAGGATCGTGATCGATGTGGCAGAGCGCCGGCTGGACCTCGATGTGCCGAACGAAGAACTCGCACGCCGGTCGGCGCCGGGCAACGTCTACCCTGTTCCCGCGGACGGCTATCTCGGCATCTATCGCCGCGACGTGCAATCGATGGCGTCGGGCGCGGTCCTGACCGATCTCGATGCCTGACGCGCCCCACGCCTCTGCCTTGTCTTCCGAACGGGATGGGCGCTATGAATCGGATATGCGAGGGAAGAATTGTCATCGCCGGTCGATAGCTGCATGAGCGCGAAGGGACGCAACGGCCCGCGATCGGAGCAGAAGCGCGGCCCCAAAGCCGCGCCCGAACGCGACGTGCTGGCCGAACAGGCTCGCCGCGCGACCGCGCCATTTGGCGGATACCCCCTTGACGAGGCCGAGCGTCACCTGATCAGCTATCACAGCCAGTTCGAAGAGGGCACGGACGACGATATCTATTTCCGCACCACGCGGGCGATCGTCGTCGCGGCGCGGCGCTGGCGGAAGATTGCCAACGATCGCGTCAAAGGCCTGGGCCAGACAATGGCGCGTTGGGAAACGCTGTTCCTTGTTGCGTTTTCCGGCGACGAACTGACGCAGGGCGAACTCGCGCGCCTGATCAGCGTCGAAGGGCCGACGATGGTGCGAATGCTCGATACGCTGGCGCAGGACGGCCTCATCGAACGCCAGCAAAGCGAAGCCGATCGCCGTGTCACCGTCAACAAGGTTACGCCAAAGGGTAAAAAGGTGATCCGCGAAATCATGAGCGTAACCAACGGTCTGCGTACCGAGCTTCTGCACGACATTGAGCCCGACAAGCTGGAAATCACGATCGGGGTCATGTCGCAGATTCTGCGCCGCCTTGACGAAATGCGCTGATGCGCTGGCTTGCAAGGACCGGATTCCAACATGATATGTAGCTTTCTATCTAATAAGGAACATTCCCCATGGTGACCCTGACCCGCGAAGAGCAGGCGATGCTTGACGGCGAACAAGGTGCCGCCGTGGCAAAAGCAATGGAGTTGCTGATCCGCTACGCCGATGCCTTGGGCGCCGAGCGTTTCGTCGAGACCAACAATGTTGCCGGCGTGCCGGGATCGGCGCCTCCCTGGCTCAAAAATTACTACAAGGACGATGGCGGGGACTATCGTGCGGTGTTCTCCAGATTCGATCTCGACGCCGACGAGGTGGTCGATGTGCCGCGAATGAACGCATATTCCTGCCATCTGCAGGGTGGCATGGATCCGGAGCTTTGGGCGGAACAGGGCATGACGCAGGAGGCGCATGATAATTTCATGTCCGACGAACGCGAGACGGCAGCGCACGGCATCCAGATTCTCAAAACCTGCACGCCCTACATCGCAGGCAATGTGCCGGTGATGGGCGAGCATTGTGCGTGGATGGAAAGCTCGGCTGTCGTGTTTTGCAATTCGGTGATCGGCGGGCGCACGAACTGCGAAGGCCGTGAATCGACAAGCGCCGCCATGCTGGCCAAGCGCATCCCCGATTGGGGATTCCATCGCGACCACTATCGCCTTGGCCAGCACAGCGTGAAGGTTGAGGTGCCGATCGAGGATGTGTTCGATTGGGGCATGCTCGGCTATTTCGTCGGAGATGTGGTGCAGGACACGATTCCGGTGATCGCCGGCTCAATCGCAAAGCCGAGCTTGATCCGTCACAAGCATTTCGGGGCGGCGGCCGCCTCCTCGGGCGGAGTGGAAATGTACCATATGGTTGGCATCACCCCGGAAGCTTCCAGCGTGGAGCGCGCCTTTGGCGGCGCGGCGAAAGGCGAAACCTTTGTCTATGATGCGGCAGCCCGCAAGCGCATCTACGAGACGCTGAACAGCGTGGGGCAGAGCGAGGATGTTGACTATGTCATGCTCGGTTGCCCGCATTATTCGATCGAGCAGATCGCCCATGCCGCCCATCTGATCGAAGGGCGCAACGTCCACGCCAACAGCGCACTGTGGGTCTTCACCAGCCGTGCGGTCAAGGCAACCGCCGACGCCAATGGCTATACGAAGACGTTGCAGGACGCCGGCGCCTATCTGATGACCGACACCTGTTCGGCGATCAGCCAGGCGATCCCGCCTGGAACGAAAGTTGCCGCCCTCGATAGCGCCAAGCAGGTCCATTACCTCCCCGCCATGATGGGAATCGAAGGCTGGTACGGGACAACCGGGGAGTGCATCGACGCCGCTTGCACGGGGAAGTGGAAGGGGCGGCTGCAATGAGCGCGGACACACTTGCGAAGCCCGACATCGTCCTGACCGGTCGCGTTGTGGTCGGCGGAGTGGCGGAGGGCGAAGCGCTGGTCACGCGCGAGACCATCTCCGGCTGGGGCGGCGTGCACGCGATGACCGGCACCATCATCGAAAGCCGCCACGAGTTGAAGGGCCAAAGCTTCGCCGGCAAGATTCTTGTATTCCCGGGCGCAAAAGGATCGTCGGGCTGGTCGTCGATCTTTCACATGGCCCGGCTTGCCGGGGTGGCGCCAAAAGCGATGCTGTTCAACGTGACGACCACCAAGGTAGCGCTCGGCGCGGTCGTGATGCGCGTGCCGAGCATCACGGATCTCGACCGCGATCCGCTTGACCTCATCGAAACCGGAGACTGGGTTCGCGTGGACGGCAATGCGGGAAGAGTCGAGATATGGAAAGCCTCAAAAACGTGATGAATTCGCCCCGGGTCCGGAACGGATAGCAACGCAGGTGGCGGCGATCAGGTGTGCCGTCCCACGGGGATCATCGTGCCCTGGATGACGGCGACCTGCCGCACTGTTCCCAAGCCGTCCTCGGTCACCTGATCGCGACAACGGAAATCGACGAGACCCAGTTCGAACGCGCCACCGCGCTGATTCGCACCCGGCTGGAAGGCCTGTACTTGCCTCCTGACGAGGCGGTGCAGTTGCCGTCGGCCGTCCAGGCGCTGATGACTGGATGGTCGACCTTCGCCCATGTGCCTTACGCCCGCCTGCTGGCCGAATTGTTCGACCTCGATTCGATTGCGCTGAAAAGCCTCGACGCGCTGATCGCGGGATGGCCGTATCGCGAAACCCCAGCCGCCACGGATTAGGTCAGGCCCTAGCCGCGCTCGCCCCAAAGATGGCGCAGGATCGGCACCAGATGAGGCTGGAGTTCCACCGGCACGCGCTCGACCAACCTCGCCTCGAAGGCGTGTACGATCGCCCATGCCCGCTCCAGCATCCGATCCCCGGCGGGCGACAGCGACAGTGCCTGCGACCGCCCGTCGACCCGCTGGCGCAGCAGCCATCCCCGCCCTTCGATCCGGGCGATCAAGCCGACCATGTTGGCGCGCTGGATCCCCAGCATGCGCGCGGCGTCGCTTTGCGTGACGCCGGGGTTCGCGCCGATCAGTATCAGCAAGGATGCGTCGGTATGATTGACGTCGATCTCGGCCAGCCGCTGGTTCAGGTCCGCCAGCGCCGAAGCCGATGCGCGCCGCAATAAATAGCCGGGCAAGGCGGAAAGTGGATCCTGCATGATCGCTGCCTAGCAAATGCTATTGCTCATAGCAATCTACATCGTTATATATTATAGCAATCAAAGGAGAGGATCGGATGGAATTCGAGCGAATCAACCCGCTAACGGGAGGCATTGCATCAACCGCCGCAGCCATGCAGCCGTCCGATATTCCCGCCATCGCCGCGCGCGCCGCGGCCGCCTTTTCCGCCTGGGCCGCGATGGGTCCCAACGCCCGCCGCACCGTGCTGATGAAGGCCGCGACCGCGCTCGAGGCGCGCGCCGATGCTTTTGTCGAGGCGATGATGGGCGAAATCGGCGCTACGAAGGGTTGGGCGCTGTTCAACCTCGGCCTCGCCGCGTCGATGGTGCGCGAGGCGGCGGCACTGACCACGCAGATCGCAGGCGAAGTGATCCCGTCGGACAAGCCCGGCTGCCTCGCCATGGCGTTGAAGGAGCCGGTCGGCGTCATCCTCGGCATCGCACCATGGAATGCACCGATCATCCTCGGCGTGCGCGCCATCGCCGTCCCGCTCGCTTGCGGCAACAGCGTGATCCTGAAGGCCAGCGAAAGCTGCCCACGCACCCATGAACTGATCGTCGAGGCCTTTGCCGAGGGGGGATTTCCGGACGGGGTCGTCAACATCGTCACCAACGCGCCCGCCGATGCCGGCGAGGTCGTCGGCGCGCTGATCGATGCGCCCGAGGTCAAGCGGATCAACTTCACCGGCTCGACCGCGGTCGGCAAGATCATCGCCCGCCGCGCCGCCGGTCATCTGAAACCCTGCCTGCTCGAACTGGGCGGCAAGGCACCGCTGATCGTCCTCGCCAACGACAGCGCCTATGGTCTGTCGGCTGCCGTCTTCACCCGCGATACCGCGCGCGGCCTGGGCGTCGCGCGGCAGATCCGGTCGGGCATCTGCCATGTCAACGGCCCCACCGTGCACGACGAAGCGCAGATGCCCTTCGGCGGCGTCGGCGCATCGGGATATGGCCGCTTTGGCGGCAGGCAGGGCATCGACAGCTTTACCGAAACCCGCTGGATCACGATCGAGACCCAGCCGGGCCATTTCCCCATTTAATCGAAGGACAATCCATGACCAGCGAACGCACCGAAGAAGAAACTGTCGCCTTCACCGTCGAGAACGGCATCGCCTGGGTCCGTTTCAACCGGCCCGAAAAGCGCAATTGCATGAGCCCCAAGCTCAACCGGCAGATGAAGCGCGTGATCGAGGATCTGGAGTTCCGCGACGATGTGAAGGTGCTCGTGCTGGCCGGCGAAGGCGAAGCCTGGTCGGCGGGCATGGACCTCAAGGAATATTTCCGCGAAACCGAACAGCAAGGCTTAAGCGCCATCCGCAAGGCGCAGCGCGAAGCGTACAGCTGGTGGGAACGGCTGCGCTGGTATGAAAAGCCGACGATCGCGATGGTCGGCGGCTGGTGCTTCGGCGGCGGCTATGGTCCGCTTTTCGCCTGCGACATCGCGGTCGCGGCCGAAGATGCGCAGTTCGGCCTGTCCGAAATCAACTGGGGCATCCTGCCCGGCGGCGGCGCGTCGAAGGTTGTCGCCGATCTGATGCCGCTGCGCAAGGCGATGTATCATGCGATGATGGGCGAAAATCTGACCGGTATCGAGGCCGCCGAGCAGGGGCTGGTAACCGAGGCGGTTCCCGCCGACCGGTTACAGGCGCGCGTGCTGGAAATCGCCGAAGCGCTGGCCAAGAAGGACGGCCACGCGCTGCGCGCGACCAAATGGGCGGTGCGCCGGATGACCGAAATGACCTATGATAATGCCGAGGATTATCTGATCCGCGCGCAGGAGGCACTGCACAATTTCGGCGGGGTCGAGGCGCGCCACGAAGCGACCCGCCAGTTCCTCGACGAAAAATCCTTCAAGCCCGGTCTCGGCACCTTCGATACCAGCAAGATCAAGCGCTGACCGGACGCGACGCCCCATGGTCACCGCCACGCTTTCCCGCCATGCGGTCGCGCTGGCCCTTGGCGGGTCGGCGAACGCGCACAACGGCACCGATCCGTCGACCGGCGAGATCGAAGAAATGCTGCGTTCGGCGGAAGCCTTCGCGCAACGTTGGCTGGTGCCGCTCAACGCCGAGGGCGACCGGACCGGCAGTCGGCTGGTGGGCGGGCGTGTCGTTACCCCCGCCAGCCACAAGCCGGCATGGCGGGCGTACCGCGACGACGGCTGGCTGCTGATCGACGCCGACCCGGCGCACGGCGGGCTGGGCCTGCCCACCGGCGTTGCGTCGGCGGTGCAGGAAATCTTCGACCGCGCCTGCCCCGCCTTTGGCATGATGCCGGTGCCGATCCGCGCGGGATCGCGCCTGCTGGCCGCCTATGGCAGCGCCGAACAGCAGGCCGAATGGCTGCCCCGATTGGCCAGCGGCGACTGGGGGGCGACGATCTGCATCTCCGAACCCGACGCCGGGTCCGACGTGCGCCGCATCCGCACATCGGCGCGGCCCTCCGCCGACGGACGCTGGTCGATCGAGGGTGAGAAATGCTGGATCAGCTTTGGCGACCAGGACCTGACCGACCGTATCGGTCATTTCCTGCTCGCCAAGACCGGCACCGACCGGATCAGCCTGTTCCTCGTCCCCGACCGCTTCGGCGCGACACGCAACCGCATCGTCGTGCGCCGTGTCGAGGAGAAGCTGGGCCTCCACCTCTCGCCCACCTGCGCGCTGGGTTTCGAGGGTGCTACGGGCTTCCTGCTCGGTGAGGAGGGGCGCGGGCTGCAGCAGTTGTTCGTGATGATCCGCCACATGCGGCTGGCCACCGCAGTGCAGGGCGCGGGCATCGCAGCGCAAAGCTATGCGACTGCGAAAGCCTATGCCGCCGAGCGCCGTCAGGGCGGCAGCGGCCCCCTGCCCGTACCGATTGAGACCCACGCCGACATCCAGCGGCAATTGCTGTCAATGGCGGCACGGCTCGAATGCCTGCGCGGCCTGATCCAGATCGCCGCCAAGCATATTGACCGCGCCGACCGCACCGGCGACCCCGAACAGCGCGCCCATTCGGCGGCGCTCACCGCGTGGCTGCTCCCGATCGTCAAGACGATGGGCGGCGAAACCGGGTTCGACGTCGCCAGCGATGCGATCCAGATATTGGGCGGCGCGGGCTACACGAAGGAATGGCCGGTCGAACAGCGCCTGCGCGACGCGCGCGTGTTAACGATCTTCGAAGGCACGACCGGCATGCAGGCGCAGGATCTACTGTTCCGGCAGTTGCGCAAGGATGGCGGCGCGCCCTATCGCGCCTTTCTGACCGAAGCGCGCTGCGAGGCGGAGAATTGCCCGCCGCTTGCAGAGGCGCTCGATTGCCTGGAGCAGACAACCGCGCGATTGACGCACCCCGGCCATGACGCGCGCGCGGCCGAGTGGAGCGCGACGGGCTATCTGGCCCTCGCGTCCGCCGTCGCAGCCGGCTGGATCGCGGCGGCGCTGTTGCGAACGGCCGGCGACGACGACGCGGCGCGACATTTGCGCGCCGCGGGCGCTGAAATGATCGACGATATGCTGTGCCGGTTGCCCTATCTGGAGCAGGCGGCCGTTGCCGACGCTCCCGATCCGGCGCGGTTCGGCGCGCTGATATGACCCCGCAGGCCCGCCAGCGAACAGAGGAAAAACCAAAGCCATGACCGACGCCACCATCAGCCTGCCCGCCAAATCGATCGATCGCCTGCTCCGCCCGACATCGGTCGCAATCGTCGGCGCGTCGGCGACGCCGGGCGCCCTCGGGTCGACGGTGCTGGCCAATCTCGAGCGGCAGGGCTTTGCCGGCGAGATCCACCTCATCAACCCGAAACGCCCGACGATCGGGTCGCGCCAGGCGCTCGGCGCCATCGACGAGCTGCCCGGCGGCGTCGATGTGGCGGTGCTCGCCATACCCCGCGCCGCCGTGCTGGACAGCATCCGCGCGCTCGCGGCGCGCGGCGTCGGGTCGGCGATCATCTTTTCGGCGGGCTTTGCCGAGGGCGGCGAAGAGGGTCTAGCCGAACAGCGCGAAATCGCGCGGATCGCCGACGCCCATGGCATGGTGATCGAAGGACCGAATTGCCTCGGCCTCGTCAATTATATCGACATGATCCCGCTGACCTTCGTCGAAACCCCGTCGGCGCCGCTCGGCGATCGCCAGGGCGTCGCGATCGTGTCGCAGAGCGGGGCGATGGCCGCCGTGCTTGCCGGTACGCTCTTTTCGCGCGGAATCGGCGTTTCCTATTCGATCTCGACCGGCAACGAGGCCGCGAGCGGGGTCGAGGATTATGTCGAATATCTGATCGCGGATACCCGGACCAAGGTCATCGCGATGATCGTCGAACAATTCCGTCAGCCGCAGCGTTTCCTGGCGCTCGCCCAAAAGGCACGCGCAGCGGGCAAGCCGATCGTGCTGCTGCACCCCGGCAAGAGCAGCGCGGCGCGCGAATCCGCCGCCACCCACACCGGCGCGATGGCGGGCGATTATGCGCTGATGCGGGTGAAGGTCGAGCGCGCCGGGGTGCTCGTGGCCGACACGCTGGAGGAACTGGGCGATACCGCCGACATCATCGCGACCTGCGGCGTCGTTCCCGCGGGCGGCGCCGCCGTGCTGACCGAGTCGGGCGCGTTCAAGGCGCTGACGCTCGACCTGTGCGAGGAGGTCGGCCTGCCGCTGCCCGTCGTGGGCGATCATGACACCCCGGCGCTGCGCGCGGCGCTGCCGCCCTTCGTGCCGGTGTCGAATCCGGTCGACCTGACCGCGCAGGCGCTCGTCGATCCCGATCTGTATCGCCGCGCGCTCGCGGCGCTGCTCGGCGACGACCGCTTCGGCAGCGTCGTCTTTGCGATCATCCAGACCGACGCAGCGACCTGCAACCTCAAATTCCCGCCGATCATCGAGGCGATCCGGACCTTGAAGCCTTCGAAGCCCATCGTCTTTGCCGGGATGGACGACGGCGCGCCGGTTCCGCCCGACTATATCGCGGCGCTACGCGCGCTGCATGTTCCTTACTTCCCGACCCCCGACCGGGTCTTCCGCGCGCTGGCGCAACTGGACCGTTTCGCCGCGCGCTATTCCGATATTGCGGCGCCTGCCGCCGTGTCGATCACGCTGCCTTCGGCCGGCGTGGTTCCCGAATATCGGGCGAAGGAACTGCTCGCGCCCCTGGCCATCCCCTTCCCCGCCGCACGCCTCGCGCGCACGGTCGCCGAAGCGCAGGCGATTGCGGCCGAGCTCGGCTATCCAGTGGTGCTCAAGGCGCAGTCGCCCGCCCTGTCGCACAAGAGCGATGCCGGCGGGGTGATCGTCGGTGTCGGGGACGATGATGCGATCGCGGCGGGCTGGGCAAAGATGCAGGCCAGCGTTGCCGAATACAGCCCCGGACTCATACTCGACGGCATATTGGTCGAGGCAATGGGCGCGCGCGGGCTGGAGCTCATCATCGGGGCGAAGAATGACCCCGATTGGGGGCCGATCATCCTCGCCGGCTTTGGCGGGGTCCAGGCGGAGATATTGAAGGATGTGCGCCTGCTGCCGACCGACCTGACGCGCGGCGCGATCGTCGACGAACTTCACGCGCTCAAAAGCGGGGCGCTGCTTCAGGGCTTTCGCGGATCGCCCGCGATGGACGTCGGGGCGGTGGCGGACATCGTCTTGGCACTCGGCGCCGTGCTGGCGGCCGGTCCCGCGATCCGCGAGATCGACCTTAACCCCGTCGTTGTTTATCCCGACGGCGAAGGCGCGGTGGCGCTCGATGCGCTGATGCTGATCGGCTGAGGTCCGGCGCTGCCGCTAATCGGCAGCGCGCTCCTTGAGCATCAGCAGCGCGATCGCGGCAAGCAGCGAACCGAAGCCCATGCACAGCGCGACGGTCTGCAAGCCGAACCCGGCAGCGAACAGATAGCCCGCGAGCACCGGCGCGAGCGCCGCGCCGCCGCGCCCGACCCCGATCGCAAAGCCGGTTCCCGTCGCGCGGACATGGGTCGGGAAAACCTTGGCGAACAGCGAATAGAGGCCGACGATCGCGCTGTTGGTGAAGAAACCGGTCGCCGCGACCATCATCGACAGGCGCGCCAGATCGTCGGCGCCCGAACCGAACCAGAAGATCATGCCCGACGAGACGACCAGCGCGATTACCGTCAGCGGCTTCAGGCCGAAGCGGATCGCCAGCATCCCGAAAATCGCGCCGCCCGTCGCGCCGCCAACATTCGCCCAGGTCAGCACGCCGGCTGCGGCTCTCGGTTCGAACCCCATATCGACGACGATCTTGGGCACCCATTTCAGGATGAAATAGAAGCTGGTGATGTGCGCGAAATAGGCAAAGGTGATGAGCAAAGTCGTCGCGATCAGCGCCGGTTTGAAGATGTCGGCGATCGACCTTTTCGGCGCGCCTTCGGCCTCGACCGACAGCGAGGCAACCGCGGCGTGGCCAAAGCGGAGCAGCGCCTTGTTGACGCGCTGCAACGCGCCCTCGGGCCGCCTGCGATCGAGGAAGGCCGGGGTTTCGGGGACGAAGAACCAGACGAGCGGAATGAAGGCCGCGGTCGCCCACGCGCCGAACGAAAACACGTCCCGCCAATTGCCGGCGACGAGCAGTTGCTGCACCACCAGCCCGCCGATCACACCGCCGAGCGGATAGCCGATCACCATCAGCGACATGGCAAGACTGCGATAGCGGTTGTTCGAGAATTCCGCCGCCGCCGCGTTGATCGCTGCGAGCATGCCGCCGATGCCGAGCCCCGTCAGCAGCCGCCAGCCCAGCAGCTCGTTCACGCTGCCCGCGACGCCCGCGAAGTGCATGCCGATCGTCATCGCGACGAGGCACCCCAGCATCGTCGGACGGCGACCGACCTTGTCGGCGACCCCGCCGAGCAGCACCGATCCGACCGCCATGCCAAGCAGCTCCATCGACAGGATCCAGCCGAGGATGCTTTGATCGACGCCCCATTCCCGGGCGATGCCGGGGGACGCGAAGCTTATCGACAGCACGTCGAAACCATCGAGGCCGTTGAGCCCGACCGTGATCGCGACCGCCAGCCATTGCCAGGCGTGCATTGGACCGTCGTCGATCGCCGATTTCGGATTGGCCCCGACCATCACATCTCTCCCGTTCGTTTTTCTTTTTTGTTCACTCGTGAATGCGACTTAGCATCTCGATCAACTGGCTGACTTCCTTGTCGGTGAACCGGCTTTTCAGCCAGCTCTCATGATCCTGGATCGCGGACTTGGCTTGCCTCAGCGTCGCGCGTCCTTGATCGGTCAGGTTTAGTGTCTGCTTGCGCCCGTCGTGCGGCGATTTGCCGCGCACCAGATAAGATCGCGCCTGCAGGCGGTTGACGATTGCCATCGTCGTGGCGCGGTCCATGCGCATGCGCTGCGCCAGATCGGTCTGGGCGATGTCGGGATGATCGTCGATCAGCCACAGCACCGACACCTGCTTCTGGGTCAGCTCGACATGCTCGAACGTCTCGGTGAAATGCCGATACACGGCGCCATGCGCCAGCCGGATATGAAAGCCGACGATATTGCGGATCTCGCCAATATCTTCGTCGCCTTCGACATGCGGCGTCGTCGGCACCAGCGTTTCTTTTTTCCTTGTCATCGGCTCCCCTTGCGGTGATTGTTAGTAGAACATACAAGTTATGTCGAGAGGCTGCATCATGGCACATTTTCCGGCAACGCCGAGTTTTACGGGTTTCAACACGCCGTCGCGGATCGAAGCGGATATATATGATCTGGCGCATCAGGGAAGCATCCCGCCCGAATTGAGCGGGGCCTTTTTTCGCGTCCAGCCCGATCCGCAATATCCGCCGCGGCTGGGCGACGACATCGCGTTCAACGGCGACGGCATGATCACGCGGTTCCATTTCCATGACGGCCAGTGCGATTTCCGCCAGCGCTGGGCAAAGACCGACAAATGGCAGTTGGAGCATGACGCGGGCGCCGGACTGTTCGGTGCCTATCGCAACCCGCTGACCGACGACGATCGTGTGCAAGGCAAGATCCGCGGCACCGCCAACACCAACGCCTGGATCCATGGCGGCAAGCTCTATGCACTGAAGGAAGACAGCCCGGCGCTGGTCATGGACCCCGCGACGATGGAGACTTTGGGCTACACCTGGTTCAACGGCAAGATGACCGGCCAGACCTTTACCGCGCATCCGAAAATCGATCCGGCGACCGGCAATATGATCGCCTTTGGTTATGCCGCGTCGGGTCTGTGCAGCGACGATTGCACCTATTACGAGGTCACGCCCGAGGGGGAGTTGATCCACGAAATCTGGTTCAAGGCGCCCTATTACAACATGATGCACGATTTCGCGATCACCGAGGATTATGCGCTGTTCCACATCGTCCCGTCGATCGGCAGCTGGGACCGGCTGGAAAGGGGGCTGCCGCATTTCGGGTTCGACACAAGTTTGCCGGTATATCTGGGTGTGCTGCCGCGCCGGGCGGGCGCGAGCGCCGACGACATCCGCTGGTTCAAGCGCGACAATTGCTTTGCAAGCCATGTGATGAACGCCTTTCAGGAAGGGACAAAAATCCACTTCGACACACCCGAGGCGAAGAACAACATGTTCCCCTTCTTCCCCGACGTCGATGGCGCCCCCTTCGATCCGGTCGCAGCGTCGAGTTACCTCACGCGCTGGACCGTCGACATGGCCTCGAACGGCGACGGCTTTGCCGCGATCACACGGCTGACCGAGACGGTCGGCGAATTTCCGCGCATCGACGACCGCTTCGCCGGCCTGCCCTATCGCTATGGCTGGATGCTCGAGATGGACATGCGCCGCCCCTGCGAACTGCGCGGTGGCAGCGCGGCGGGGATGTTGATGAACTGCCTGTTCCTGAAAGACCATCGGACGGGGGCGGAGCAGCATTGGTGGTGCGGGCCGGTCTCGTCGCTGCAGGAACCCTGTTTCATCCCGCGCGCGAAGGACGCGCCTGAGGGCGATGGCTGGGTCGTGCAGGTCTGCAACCGGCTGGAGGAAGCGCGCAGCGACCTGTTGCTGTTCGACGCGCTCGCCATCGAGAAAGGACCGATCGCGACGATCAACATCCCTATCCGGCTGCGCTTCGGCCTGCACGGCAACTGGGCCGACGCTGACGCGATCGGGCTGGCGGCCTGACGCCATTAGGTAGCGCAGCCCCGCGCTAGATCGCCTCGCCCGCGGCGCGCGCGCGCTCGATCAACCCTGCCTCGTCGCGGCGCACCCGGCGCGCCAGCAGGATCAGCAACACGACAATCACCGGCGCCACCCAGTTGATCGACAGGATCGCAGGCGCTAGGCGGCCGCCCTTGGCATCGGCGATCATGCCGACCAGATAGGGCCCGATGCCAAGGCCGAGGATCGTCGTCAGCATCAGGTAGAGGCTGGTCATCACCCCGCGCATGCGCGGCAGCACCTGATCGTACATCACCGCATAAAGCGGCGGCAGCCAGCCGGTCAGCACGATGCTGTAAAGCAGGAAGCGGCCGTAAAAACTGGCCGCATCCTCCGCCGCATAAACCCACAGCGCGATCAGCGGCGACAGGCCGAGCGAGAAGAGCGTCACCCAGATGCGTCCGCTGCCTGGAAAGCGGCGGTTGATACGGTCCGACAATGGCCCGGTAATCATCGGCCCGACAATGCCGATCCCGGCCGAGAGCAAACCGAATTTCAGCCCGACCTCGGTCGGCGACAGCGCGAATTCCTTCATCAGGAAGGACGGCGTGAAACCCATCACGCCATAGTTGATCATTGTCTGGAGCGCGCCGATGCTCATCGCCATCATCAGCGCGGGCGAGCGGGAAATAACTGCGAAGGCCGGTTTGTCGGCAAGGCTCAGGCCTTGCAACAGGTTGAAAATCACGAACAGCCCAAAGCCGACGACGCTCCACTGCAGCACGTGCGGATCGAGCGCCAGCCCGCCGATCTCGAGCGGCGGGCGCGGCGAAAAACGCTGCGCCGCCCAGGTGGCGGCAACCATTGCGGCGACGATCAGCAGCAATACCGCGATGTTGAGCAGCCATTGGCGCGCCGAAGCCTTGCGGCCATAGAGGCTGATCCAGTTGAGCCCCGGCGTCACCGACCCGAGCACGGCAGCGCTGGCGCGAAAGGGTGCCCGATCGTGCGCCGTCGGGATACCGTCCATCACGCCGCGCGCCGGTTCGCGCAATCGCCACAGCAAAATCGCGAGCAAGAAGCCTGGCGCGGCGGCGACCAGAAAAGCGAACTGCCAGCCGCGCAGGCTGGAACCCGGCTGGGTCTGATTCCACCAGTCGGCGGCATAGCCGCCAAGGATCGATGATCCGCCCAACCCGACGGCGATCGCGGCGGCGAGCACCGCCATCACGAAACCGCGCCGCTCGCGCGGCCAATAATCATAAACCAGCGAGGTTCCCGCCGGCTGGGTCGCGGCCTCGCCGATCCCCACGCCGAGCCGCGACAGCGCCAGCATGGCAAAGCCGCTGGCAAAAGCGGCAAAACCCGTAGCCAGCGACCAGAAAGCCAGGCTGATCGCGAGCAGCCGGTTGCGGAACCAGCCGTCGGCCAGCCGCCCGAGCGGCAGCGAGAAGAGCGCATAGAACAGCGCGAAGACGGTGCCGTAGAGCAGCCCCATTTCGGCATTGCCGATCCCCAGATCGTCTTTGATCTGCGGCGCGAGGATCGCCAATATGTTACGATCGAGCAGGCTGAGCGCGTTTGTCAGCGCGACGAGGGCAAGCGCATATTTCGCGCCGGCCGGAACACGCATTCCGACAGGTTGCTGCTGATCCACCGCCGCCATCAAACGGCCAGCGCCGCGGCGATGGCGGCCGAATGGCCAGTGGTCGGCCGACCCGTCAGGCGACTGATCGTCCGGCTGTCGTCGAACAGGGCATCGCTCGCCGCCGATGCGCTCGACTGCGCGATCATCGCCGCGACCGGTGGCGGCAGGCCGGCGCCTTCGAGCGCTTTGGCATAATCGGCTTCGGCCATGTCCCGATAGACGACGGGCTTGCCCGACTGTCTGGCGATCTCGGCGGCGAAATCGGCCATGGTGAAGGCGGTGTCGGCCGCCAGTTCATAGGTCTGGCCGTTATGTTCGCCGCCGCCCGCGAGCACCGCCGCTGCGGCAGCCGCCAGATCGGCGCGGGTTGCCGCCGCGATCCGGCCCGCGCCGGAACTGCCCATCATCACGCCGAACTGCAGTGCGGGCGCGATGCCGCCCAGATAATTTTCCATATACCAGCCATTGCGCAGCAGCGCGAAGGCCAGCCCGCTGGCGCGCAGCGCGGCCTCGGTCTGGCGATGCTCCTCGGCCAGGCCGATCGGGCTCGTGTCGGCATGCAGCACGCTTGTATAGGCGACAAAGCCGACCCCGGCCTCGCGCGCGGCCTCGATGACGGCGCGGTGCTGGGCCACCCGCTGGCCCACCGCGTTGCCCGAGATCAGCAGCAGCCGATCGACGCCGGCCAGCGCGGGGAGAAGGCCTTCGGGTGCATCATAGTCGGCCGCACGGACCGCAACGCCCAGCGCGGCGAGATCGGCCGCCTTCGCCGGGTCGCGCACCAGCGCGACGATCCGCGAGCCCAGTCCTTGTTCGACCAGCTGGCCGATGACAAGGCGCCCCAATTGACCGGTCGCTCCGGTAATGCCGATCATGTTCGTTCCCATCGTCTCTCTCCCTGGTTCGTTGCAGTTCACAGCCCGAACCAGCGTTCGGCGTTGGTCTGGAAGAACTTCTTTTTAAGCTCCGGGGCCATGTCCATATTGTCCATCGCCCGGACCTCGTCGGCGACATATTGATAGGGATAGTCCATCGCGTACATGACGCGATCTTCGCCAACGACCTGTTGCGCGAACTTGATCGCGGGCTCCCACGCCATGCCCGAATTGGTGACCAGGACGTTCGAGCGCATATACCCCGCGATCGTCTTGTTTAGCGGCTTCATCCGCGCATAGCGGTTCGCGCGCACCCCGGCCTGGTGCATGAAATCGAGCCGGTACAGCCAATAGGGCAAGGCCTCCCCCATATGGCCGACCATGATCTGCAGATCGGGATAGCGGTCGAAGATGCCGATGGTGATGAGCCGTAGCAAATGCATGCCCGTCTCGACCCCGAAGCCGAAAATCGCGCCGTCGAGCCCCGCCTCGAGCATCGGATCGATCATGCTGTCGGGCGGCGTCGCAGGATGGATATAAAGCGGCTGGCCGGTATCGGCGAGGGCGCGGAAAATCGGGTCATATTTGGGATCGTCGAGATATTCGCCCTGCGTATGGCTGTTGATCTGGACGCCCTTGAAGCCGAGTTCGGCCGCGCCGCGCCGGATTTCGGCGGCCGACCAGTCAGGATCCTGCGGCGCCACCGCGGTCATGCCGATGAAGCGGTCGGGATGCGCGGCGCGGGCGTCGGCGAGCCGGTCGTTCGCGTTTGCCGCGATATGTTTTGCCTCCGCAACGTCAAGCATCGGCTGCACCCCCGGCGAGGTCAGCGCGAGCACCGCGCGGTCGATCCCGGTTTCGTCCATGTGGCGCAGCCGCTGCTCGCCCAGATCGAGCAGCCGGTCCATGATCTGCGTCGCGCGCTCCGACGGCGAGGTCGCGTAAAAGCCCCAGAGCGACACCATGCCCTTGTCGGCTGTGCCGTCGCGGACCATCCGCAGGAAGACGTCAATCTGTTCCTGCGTGGCGAAGGCTTCTTCGGTCGCGATCCGCAGATAGCCCCGATCTCCGCCGGTATTCAGTTCGTGGGTCATATCATTATCCCTCGTGAATCGCTTTGAGCACCATGCACGCCATCAGCCCTTCGGTGCCGTCCTCATGCCCGTGGCCCGACCATTTGACCCCGCCGAAGGGGGCGTCGGCGCCGCCGATCATCGTCGTGTTGACGCCGACCATGCCGGCCTCGACCGCGCGAGCGACGCGGCGCTGCCGCTCGGCATCCTTCGTCCAGACATAGGCGGCGAGCCCGTAGGGCAGCCGGTTGGCCTCGGCGACCATCGCCGCCTCGTCGGCAAAGGCGTTGATCAGCGCGACCGGGCCGAAGGGTTCCTCGGTCATGATCGCGCAATCGGCGGGCACGTTGGACAGCACCGTCGGTGCATAGAAAAACCCGCGGTTGCCGATCCGCTGGCCGCCGCAGCCGAGCGCGGCGCCGCTCGCCACCGCTTCGCCGACCAGCCGGTCCATCGCCTCGGGCCGCCGCGGATTGGCCATCGGTCCCATCTGGACCCCGTCTTCCAGACCGTTACCGACGGGAATTTTCGATGCGCGCTCGATGAAACCATCGCGGAAGCGTTCGAAAATGCCCTCCTCAACGACAAAGCGCGTCGGCGATACGCACACCTGCCCCGCGTTGCGATATTTGTGCGGCACGACCGTATCGAGCACCCGATCGACATCGACATCGTCGAACACCAGCACCGGCCCGTGCCCGCCGAGCTCCATCGTCGTGCGCTTGCAATCGTCGGCCGCCAGCCTAGCGAGGTGCTTGCCGACCGTCGTCGAGCCGGTGAAGCTGAGCTTGCGGATGACCGGTGAGGCGAGCAGGTGGCGCGATACTTCGTCGGGAACGCCGAACACGATCTGGCCGACATCGCCCGGCAGCCCGGCGTCGAGCAGGCATTGCAGGACCGCGAGCGCCGACGCGGGCGCCTCTTCGGGCGGCTTCAAAATCACCGAACAGCCCGCGGCAATCGGTGCCCCGAGCTTGCGCCCCGGATTGCCGATCGGGAAATTCCACGGCGCAAAGGCCGCGACAGGGCCGACGGGTTCATAGGTGACCGTCGATCGCATCCCGGCGGGACGAACGAGCTGACGCCCATATACGCGCTGGCATTCGCCGGCGTAGAAATGGAACAGGCCGACGTTCATCATCACTTCGATGCGCGTTTCGGCCAGCGTCTTGCCCTGCTCGAGCGTGGCGATGCGCGCGATCGCTTCTTTGCGTTCGAGCATCAACCGCGCCGCGCCGGTCAGCACGGCGGCGCGTTCGGAGGCGGGGGTGCCCTGCCAGCAGACGAAACCCCGCTGCGCCGCCGCGAGCGCGCGATCGAGGTCGGCCGCGCCGGAAAGCGGCAGTTCGCCGAGTATCTCCTCGGTCGCCGGGTTGACGACGCGATGGACGCGGCGGTCGCCAGCGGCAACGCGCTCACCGTCGATCAGCATGTGGAGCGAGGGATAATCGATCATATTCGGTTCCGTTTCAAATAATCGGGCCGGGTCATTGGCCCAGCGCTTCGAGCCTTGCGACTTCTTCGCCATAGGGGCGGATCGCCTTGAACATCAGGAAAGTGGCGAGCGGCAGCAGCGTCCCCGCGGTCATCAGCAGCGCTCGCCACAGCTGCGCCGGATCGCCGACGACATATTCAGCGACCAGGCCGATGACGAAGCTGCCCATCGCACCGAAAAAGGTGAACATGAACAGATAGAAGGCGGTCACCTGCCCCCGCATCGCATTGGGCGCGACACGCTGGATCGCCGCATTCTGCGGCACCGCCCCCGCCATGCCGAACATGCCGGCAAAGCCGAAGGCGATAAGCGATCCCCAGGCACTGGGCATCAACAGCGCGGTAATTGTGCTGACCGTCGTGCCGGCGAAAAAGATGCACGCGGCGCGGACATTGGCGTCCTTGTGCCGCTTTGCCAGCCACTCGACGAAGACCCCGCCCAGCGCCAATCCGGACAGCGACGCGATCAGCACCGTCAGGCTGAGCGCCGCCCCGATTTGCGCTTCGTTCCAGCCGAAGGTGCGGATCAGGAACGGCACGCGCCAGAATTGCAGTCCGAAAACTTCGACCGCGCTCAGTGCCAGCGCGCCGAACAGCGGGTAGTAGACGCGCCCGTTGGCGTGGATCGCCTTCGCCGCGTCCCACCCCATGAAGGTGACGATCTGCCGGCCAAGCGAGACGCCGGTCGGGGGCTGCGGCGTGTCGGCGGCGGGGGCAAGGCGACCGGGTTCGCGGATGGTCAGGAACAGGCCCGCCACGAGCAGCGAGGGCAGCCCGAGGAGGAGCAGGATCCACTGCCAGCCGAGGATGCGCAGCCCCATGACCTCGCTCGCGCCCCAGCCCGCCGCCGCGACGACCAGCATGCCGCCGATCACCGGCCCCAGCGTCGTGCCGCCGATGAAGCCGAATTGCAGCAGCGCAAAGGCACGCGTCAGTTTTTGCGGCGGAAAGGCGTCGGCGAGCAGCGAATAGGAGGCGGGGGCGTGCGCCGATCCGCCCGCCGCCAGGAAGACGCGGCTGGCGACGAACTGGCCGAAATTCTGCGCCAGCCCGCCCAGCGAAATGATGACCCCGACGATCCCCGCCCCCGCCGCCAGCACATATTTGCGCGGATAGATGTCGGCCAGGCGCGCCATCGGGATGCCGATGAAGAAATAGCAGATGATGCTCGCCGGCCCGGCCAGGAACCCCAATTGCGCGTCGTTCAACCCGAAATCGGCCTTGATGCGTTCGGCGAGCATGCCGAACAACACCGCGTCGAAAAAGGTCAGGAAGGTCGCCAGCACAATGACGAACAAGGCCCAATAGGCAGCGCCCGACGACGGCCAGACCCGCTCGCCAGTGGCGATGGCCGGGTTCGCGCGCACGGCAACGGGGGACCCACCTGCCATCAACCTCTCCTCTCTCACAATCGCTTTACAACGACCATATTGTATGTGTTAGATACAATCCTGTTCGCGAGCACTTGTCCAGCGCTTTGTGACGGGAGAGGAAAAAATGCAGAATCTCGAAAGGAAAACCGCCTTCATAACGGGCGGTGCCTCGGGCATCGGGCTGGGAATCGCCAAGGCGTTGCTCGGTGCAGGCATGAATATCGTCGTCGCCGACATCCGCGACGACCATCTGGCCGATGCGGCGAGTGAACTGGGCCACCCCGAACGGGTGCTGACCGTCCGGCTCGACGTCACCGACCGGGCCGCGTTTGCCGCCGCCGCCGATGCCGCCGAGGCGCGGTTCGGCAAGATCCACCTGTTGTGCAACAATGCCGGGGTCGCCGTCGTCGGCCCGACCGCGATCGCCACATTTGCCGACTGGGACTGGGTGATGGGCGTCAATCTGGGCGGCACGATCAACGGGATCGTCACGATCCTGCCGCGCATCCAGCGCCATGGCGAAGGCGGCCATATCGTCAACACCGCGTCGATGTCGGGGCTGGTCCCGGTCGGCGGGACGACCATCTATTCCACCGGCAAGGCGGCCGTCATTTCGATGATCGAATGCATGCGGCCCGAGTTGGAGCCGCAAGGCATCATCTGTTCGGCCTTCTGTCCCGGCGCGGTCCAGTCGAACATCGCCGAAGCGGGCCAGACGCGGCCGGCGGACCTTGCCGACAGCGGCTATGCCGAGGCCGACAAAAGGCGGCGCGAGGGCGGCAACTTCTTCCACCTTTACCAGACCAAGGAAGAGGTCGGCGAGCGGGTGCTCCGCGGCATATTGAACGACGAGCTCTATATCCTGACCCACAGCGAATTCCTGGAAGGCGTACGCCGGCGGGGCGACGCGACGACCGCCGCCGTTCCGGCCCATCTCCCTGAGAATGCGGAATATAAACAGACGTTCGCGATGCTGTTCGAAAACCCCATCCACGCTGCGGAAATCGCCCGTCAGGAAGGGTTGAAGCCATGAACCCGCGTCGCCCTGTCCTGGCGCTCGTGGCTGCGCTTTCGGCGGTCACGGCGCTGGCCAACCCTGTTTATGACGCGCACTATGCCCGCGACCGGGCCGAGATCGAAGATCTGCAGGCGCGCTACATGTTCGCGCTCGACTGGTTCGATGCCGAAGCCTACGCCGCCACCTTCACCGAAGACGGCACGCTCGACTGGGCGCGGGGCACGGTGACGGGACGCGATGCCATCCGCGAGGAAGTACGCGGAATGCGCGCCCAACTCGCGCCCTATTACGGCGACGACGGATCGGGCAAGCCGGTCACGCTGCGCCATTTCATCACCAATATTTCGATCAGCGTGGACGGCGATACGGCGACCGGGCGGTCCTATTGGTTCGAAGTCGCCAACAACGGCCCGGGCCATACGCCGAAGGTCGGCGGCTTTGGCCATTATGAGGACGAATTGCGCCGGGTCGATGGCCGCTGGCTGTTTGCCCACCGCAAAATCTTTAACCAGCAGCTGGAGGGACGGTCCGCCGCGCCCGAGAATCCGGTGAAGTAGAAGCAGGATTGTGACATGATCAATTTCTCAGGACGCACGGCCTTTGTCACCGGCGGCGCCAACGGCATCGGCATCGGGCTGGTCCGCGCACTGCTCGCCGAAGGGTGCAAGGTCGCGATGGCCGACATTCGCCAGGATGCAATCGACGCGGCGCTGAAGTCACTCGATAACCAGATGGTGATGGGGGTGCAGGTCGATGTGTCGTCGCGCGAAGGCATGGCGGCGGCGGCCGACACGGTCGAGGAACGCTTCGGGCCGGTCAGCCTGCTGTTCAACAATGCCGGCATCAACCTGTTCCAGCCGATCGAGGAATCGAGCTATTCGGACTGGGACTGGGTGATGGGGGTCAATCTGCACGGCCCGATCAACGGCGTGATGACCTTTGTCCCGCGGATGATCGCGGCGGGCCAGGGCGGCTATATCGTCAACACCGCATCGATGGCAGGCTGGCTCGCCAGCGGATCGCCGGGGATATACAATACGACCAAATTCGCGGTGCGCGGGATGAGTGAAAGCCTGCGCGCCAGCCTGGCCCCGCACGGCATCGGCGTGTCGATCCTGTGCCCGGGCCTGGTCAAATCGCATATCTTTGCCAGCGACGAGGTGCGTCCGCCCGAACTGATGGTGGGCGCAAAGCCCGTCGATACCGCACATGTCGAACGGCTCGCCGGGGTGCATGAATTCGGCATGGAGCCCGACGTCATCGCGGCGCGGGTGCTGGACGCGATGCGCGAGAACCGCGCCTATATATTTTCGCACCCCGAGCACCGCGAAGAGGTCGCCGAATTGTTCGCCGAGTATCTGGCCGACTACCGCGACTATCCCGAAGACCCCGGCTATGATCAACGGGTCGGATTTGAAGCCTTTCGCCGCAAGAGTTACAAGGATGCACGCGACGCAGCGCAAAATGCAACCTGACAGGACCAGAAGCGATGCACATAGAGGCGCTCGACCATGTCAACATCATCACGGCCGACCTCGACGCGACGTGCGCCTTCTACGCCGAATTGCTCGGTCTCGAACGGCGCGATGCGCCGCCGCCGCTGACGCCCGGGACGGCGCAGTGGATGCACGATACGGCAGGCCGCGCGATCCTGCACGTCAACAGCCTCGACTGCGTCCGCGCCTATGACCGCGAAGTGGCGTCTGGACCGACCGGGTCAATCCACCATGTCGCGTTGCGCTGCGTCGGCCATAGCGAGACGGTCGCGCAGCTCGACGCGCGCGGCGCCGATTATCAGCTGAACCTGGTAGCCGCGATCGGCCTGCGCCAGATTTTCACGATGGACCCCAACGGGATACTGCTGGAACTCAATTTCTTTGGCGATTGAACCGCGCGGTCAGGGGCGCAGGGTCACAGACCGTTTCGCCGGTTATAGCCGTCGATCCAGTCGACCGTCGCCTTGATCCCGCCAAAGGGATAGAAATGCAGCCGCACGCGGCCGTGTTCGTCGCCCAGCCGGTCGGCGAATTCATCGACCAGCCGGTCGGGACCGGCGCTGCCGATCAGGCTGGTCAGCGAGATGCCATATTTCTTCATCACGCTGGTCGATGCACCGACGCCGCAGCGCGCGGCGAAACGCAGCAGCGTCTTGATGCTGGCGGGTCCGGGGATGCCGATGCGGATCGGCGTGTCGATCCCGCGCCGCCGCGCCTCTTTCAGCCAGCCGAGAAAGGCGTTCGGATCGAAGCCGAACTGCGTCACGACCAGCGGCGACATCCCGCGCCGTTCGATGTCCCCGACCTTGCGCTCCAGCACCGCCCAGCATTCGGCGGGCGACATCACCGGATGACCCTCGGGATGGCCGCCGACACCGATCGCCTTGATGCCCGCGCGTTCGAAGGCGCCGGTGGCGATGAGCGCCGATGTGTCGAAAAACGGGCCTTGCGGTTCGGGCGGATCGCCCGCGACGATGAAACAGCGCCGCACCCCGGCATCCTGCGCGACGGCCGCCAGATAGGTCTCGAATTCGTCGTGCGAGACGATCCGCCGCGCCGAGAAATGCGGCATGGGTTCAAAGCCGAGCTCGCGTACCGCGACCGCGGCGGCGACCCGGGCCTGCGCCTCCTCACCGGGCAGAAAGGTGATCGCGACCGGCGTTTCGGCCGGGATCAGCGGGGCCGCCTCGCGCAATGCGGCGACGTCCTTTGCAGTGATTTCCAGCGAATAGCCGTCGGTCATGCCGGCCGGCGCCTTCGCCCAATTGGGATGGATCAGGGGTACGACCATCCGGCCCTCCATATCAGGCGGTTGCCGCAGCCCGCACCATGCCGATAACCGGCGCGGCGCGGGCTGCGGCGACCGGATCAGCGCTGGGTGCGCCAGCCTTCGGCATAGTTTTCGCGCGCGACCCGGCTATAGGGCACCGGGCTTACGACCGCGCGCACCTCGATCTGCTTGTGCCGCTCGACCGTCGTCTTGCGGGTGCCGCCATTTTCCTCGCCCCACACGACGCGAAGCTCGGTTCCGACGGGGATTTCATGGTCGATCGTCGCCAGCGAGAGCGCCTGTTTTTCGTTGTAGCTAAAGCCGGTGAACATCGACAGGCCGACCGTCCGACCGCCCGCGTCGACGACGCGGTCATAGTTGGACGAGGCATAGTTGGCCAAGGGCACGTCGAAGAACTTATACTGGTCGCCGTCGGGATCGAACAGCGAGGCCATGATCTTCGCCATGTCTTCGGGATGCCAGGCCAGCGTCACCTTGGCCCGCTGTTCGGCCGGGTTCATCGCCTCAAGCGCTTCGCGGCCGTGGAAATCATGGTCGAACTTGACGAACGGGCCGTAACCCAGTTCCCATGGGTTGAGGTAATAATCCTCGATATTGTCCGACACGAAGCTGCCGCCGATCGATCCGGTCGCCTCATAGCTGTCGGCGCCGAGCCATTCGCGATAGGTCTTCAGCTTGTCGCCGGTGTAAATCGCCGGGAGCGGCGACGGGATCCAACCCGATTCCAGCGTGTTCGACGGATAGGCGCGGCTGCCGCACGGGACTATGCCGAATTCCTTGCCCGCCTCGAGGATGGCGGCGCGAACCTCTTCCTGCTCCTCATACGGACCCCAGATTTCGAGCCCCGGGGCGCCCGACATGCCATGGCGCAGCGTGCGGATCGTCTTGCCGGCGATGTTCATCGTCGACATGTTGAAGAATTTGAGCTGTTCGAGCGGACCGCCGTGCAGCTTCTCGATGATCGCCCACGCGTTCGGTCCCTGGATCTGGAAGCGCCAGCACGAACGGGTGACGGGCTTGCCCATCGGGCGCATCGGCGAACGGTCGTCGAGTTCGAGCTCGACGTCATAGCCGCCCGTCGCCGCATGGAAACGCAGCCAGTTCGACGCCGGCGCGCGGCCGACATAAACGAACTCCTCTTCGGCGAGCCAGAAGATGATGCCGTCACCGATGACATGGCCATAGGGCGTCGTCGGCACATATTGCTTGGCCTTGTTCACCGCCCACCCCTTGGGCGAGTTGATCATCGTCTCGGTCAGCAGCCGGAGCGCGTCCTTGCCGCGGATGTAGAGATTGACCATGTGGTGCGACTGATCGAACAGCACGGCGCTGTGTTGCCACGCCCATTGCTCGTCGCGCCAGTTGTGAAACTCGGGCGCCACCACCGGGTAGACATAGGCGCCAAGCTGCGAGTTGCGCAGCATTTCGACAGGATTCCCGGCTGCTCCCAAGACCTGTTCCAGATTCTTCGCCGACACTTGCCCTCTCTCCTTATCTCAAGAAATTTATGGGCAAGGCATATCAAAGTTTGTATGCAACACAAACAATAATTTTGTGAGAGCACGACTCTCATGTCGTCAAGCCCGGGAGAGCGGATGATGCAGTCGGCGGTGGCAGCGGACAACAAGGGCTCCGACGCTTCGGCGCAGCGCCGGAAGGCGTTCATCGACGCTGCGCTATCGGCTTTTTTTTCCCAGGGCTATGCCGGCACCGTTATGTCGTCGATCGCGAGCCAGGTCGGCGGCTCGAAGACAACCCTGTGGAGCTACTTCCCATCCAAGGAGGAACTTTTTCGGCCGTCGTGGACGATATTGTCGAGCGATATGACGCCTCCTAGTTCTTAACGGCTACGGGCAATATGAACCTCCAGCACCGGACGGGAAGAAACGGATGCAAGGATGCCGTCGCGCAGATTTTCACCATGTCCCACGCGCCTGGCCGATCGAGGTCTGAAACGGGTGCAGAAAGGGAGCCGGCGCGCGCGACGCGGAAGTCGCGAGACCGGCAATGGCAAGGAAATTGGCGAGAAGTTCGTATCCATATTCGGTGGCCACGCTTTCGGGATGGAATTGCACGGCATGTATCGGAAGCGCGCGGTGGCGAAATCCCATCACCGCGCCGTCATCGCTGGTTGCGTTGACAGCGAGGCATTCTGGAATATCGACCACCTCGAGGCTGTGATAGCGTGTCGCCGTCAGCGGCGATGGCAGGTCGGCAAAGAGACCCGAGCCGTCATGGCAGACGGGCGAGGTCTTGCCGTGCATCAAATGCCCGCGCTGCACTGTCCCGCCGAAATGCTGGCCGATCGCCTGATGGCCGAGGCATACGCCGAGAAGCGGGCGCTTCGCCTCGGCGCACGCGGCGACAAGATCGAGGCTGACACCGGCTTCCTTCGGCGTGCAGGGGCCGGGCGAAATCAGGAAGGCAGACGCCTCGCTTGCCAGGGCTTCGGCCGCGGTGAGCGCGTCATTCCGCTCGACACGGACATCCGCCCCGAGCACGATCAGATAGTGAACGAGATTGAACGTAAAGCTGTCGTAATTGTCGATGACGAGGATCATGACAGCGCATTATCCCTGCGCGGTTTCGAAGGAAGGTAGCGAAGGATGCGATACGCAAAGGCCTTCTCTACCTTTGCCGCGTCCAGCAACGGGATGCCGACCGCATCGACGCAGCTGACATGGTCCGCTCATCATTGCTCCCGCCCAATAACCGGTTTCGAAACCCGTTCGCCCTGAGCTTGTCGAAGGGCCGTTCTTCCGTCCTCCCGCTCCGAAGAAGAGCACAGTGCTTCGACAAGCTCAGCACGAACGGATTATTTGTCGCCTAGAACACCACCACCGAGCGGATGCTCTCACCCGCGTGCATCAGGTCGAACCCCTTGTTGATCTCGTCGAGGCTGAGGACATGGGTGATCATGGGGTCGATCTGGATCGTGCCGTCCATGTAAAGATCGACGATCTTGGG
>NZ_JAKFEM010000021.1:0-35210 GCF_036675685.1 Sphingopyxis sp. | reverse complement strand
GCGATCGGCATCTCGGGCGCGATCCAGCATCTCGCCGGCATGAAGGATTCGAAGACGATCGTCGCGATCAACAAGGACGAAGACGCCCCGATCTTCCAGGTCGCCGACTTCGGCCTCGTCGCCGATCTGTTCAGCGCCGTTCCCGAACTGACCGGCAAGATCTAACGGCTTTGGCCGGCGACCATCCCGGGGTGCCCGGTTTGGGCGACGCGCCGTTCAACGCCGGTGGTCGCCGCGCGGCGCAGAAGGAAAATAACGAAGCGGCCGGGGGAGATGCCCACGGCCGCTCGTTGATTCTGGCGAGCGTCGCGCGCGACGCGCGGCTCGATCAGAAATTCCTGCTGCTGATCATATTGGCCGCCGCAATCGCCACGCTCGGCCTGCTGCAAAGCTCGACCGCGGTCGTGATCGGCGCGATGCTTGTGTCGCCGCTGATGGGGCCGATCATGGGGCTCGGCTTCGGCCTCGCGACGATCGAAAGCAATCTGATCCGCCGCTCGCTGGTGACGCTCGCCGCCGGGGTAGCGGTCGCGATCCTTGTCGCGGTGCTGATCATCTGGCTGTCGCCGATCAAGGACGTCACCCCCGAACTGCGCGCGCGGACGCAGCCCACGCTGCTCGACCTCGGTGTCGCGGTCGTCGGCGGGATCGCGGGCGTCTATGCGATCATGCGCAAGCTGTCGGGCGTGATGGTCGGCGTTGCGATCGCGACCGCGCTGGTGCCGCCGCTCTCGACCGTCGCTTTCGGGCTGGTGACCGGCCGGATGGATTTCGCGCTCGGCGCCGCGCTCTTGTTCCTTACCAACACGCTCGCCATTGCGTTTGCGGCGACGATCGTCGCGCGGCTCAACCATTTCGGCCCGTCGCTGACGCGGCAGCACACCGCGATGCAGGTGACGGGGATCGTCATCGCGCTCGGCATATTGTCGATCCCGCTCGCGCTGTCGCTCAACGGCATCGCGCGCGAAGTGCGGGCACGCACGATCGTGCAGTCCGAACTGAACCGCCTGCTCGGCAAGGACGACCGCGTCGACAGCCTGAATGTGCGGATCGAGAATGACGCGGTCGCGGTCGACGGCGTCGTGCTCGTCGACCAATATGCCGCGCGGCTCAATGACGATCTGGCGGCCAAGGTGCGCCGCGAACTGGATCGCGCCGGCCGCGTCAACATCGTGCAATTGCGGCAACAGACCAACGCCGCGGTGCAATTCGAGGAGCGATTGAACCAGCGCATCGCGACGCTCGAGCAGCGCGATGACGACAGCCGCGCGATCCTTGCCGGCCTGACCGTCGGCGACCTGGTGCCGCGCGAGCGCGTGCTGATCGATGCACAGGCGCGGCGCGTGATCGTCCAGCGCGATCGCGACGCCGAGGGCGAACAGGTCGCCGCCGCGATCGATCGCATCACCGCGTCGGCGCAGGCGGGGCACCCGCAATGGTTGATCCAGAACGGCAGCCTGACCGCGGCGGAGCCCGCGGCCGCCGAGTAGCCGCAGACCTATTCACGTCGCTCCGGAGTTGACGCGCGCGACCAGACCCGATGAGATGCCCCGAACCGGCGATCATCGGCCGGGACAGGGGAGAGAATTTATGCGCGCAGCGGCAATCGCTTTGGCCATCCTGTCGGCAGGCGTCTCATCTCCGTTCTCCGCGCCGCCCGCGCAGGCGCAGACTGCCTCTGCTGAAAAGGTGAAGGTCGACAAGGCAACCATCGATGCTGCGCTCAAATCGATGGTTGCCGACGGCCGCGCTGCGGGCACCTCGGCACTGATCTGGCAGGACGGGCGCGAGGTTTATTTCGGCGCCGCCGGCATGGCCGACCGCGAAGCGAAACGCCCGATGCGCCGCGACACGATCGCGCAAATCTATTCGATGACCAAGCCGGTGACCGGCGTCGCGCTGATGCAGCTTTGGGAAGCGGGCAAATTTCGCCTCGACGATCCGGTCGCCAAATATCTGCCCGAATATGCGACCATGCGTGTCTATGCGGGCAAGGATGCGGCAGGGAAACCGCGCACTGTCGCCGCCGAACGCCCGATCACGATCCGCGACATTCTGCGCCACACCGCGGGCTTCGCATATGGCGCGGGGCCGACCCCCGCGCACGACGCCTATGTCGCCGCCGAGCCGCTCGCGCTGACGATCCCGCTCGCTGAGGCGAGCCGCCGCCTTGCCGGCGTGCCGCTGTTGTTTCAGCCGGGCACGCAGTGGGAATATAGCATCGCGGTCGACGTGCAGGCGGCGCTGGTCGAGAAACTCTCGGGCCAGCCCTTCGCTGCCTATGTCCGCACCCATATCTTCGAGCCGCTCAGGATGACGGACACCGCCTGGCGCCAGCCCGATGCGAAGTTGCCCCGCTTTGCGACGATGAATGTGAAGTCGGACGGCAAGCTCGTCCAGCAGGACGGGGCCGAGGCCCAAAAGCTCAATTTCCACGACAATGCGCTGACCCCTGGCGGCTTCGGCCTCGCCTCGACCCTCGACGATTATCAGCGCTTCGCGCGCATGCTGCTGAACAAGGGCGAACTGGGCGGGGCGCGCATCCTCAAACCCTCGACCGTGCGCTTGATGGCGACCGACCAGCTCGACCCCTCGATCACCGAACGCGCCTGGCTGCCGGGCAAGGGCGCCGTCGGTTTCGGTTTTGACTTCGCGGTGCGCAAGGCGCCGCCGCAGACGGTGCAAGAAAATCGCGGCGCGGTTGGCGAATTTTTCTGGGACGGCGCTGCTTCGACCTTGTTCTGGGTCGATCCCGCGAACAAGCTGACCGCGGTCTTCTTCGTCCAGACCATGCCTTACGACGGCACGCTCCACCGCGATTTCCGCGCCGCGGTCTATGGCGCGGATTATAAGGGGCCGGCGGGCGACTAGGCTGTCATCCTTTTGTCATCGCGATGCCCTTGAGCCGGGCCGAGGAGTTTTCGATGTCCCAGCCCGACAAACGCACACTGCTCGCCGAAGGCCTCGCCGCCGGTGACGACGATACGGCGCTCCACGCGCGGCTTGTTGGCGCGGGCGTATCGGCGGCCGCCGCCAAATATGAGATCGACCGGCTCGGCAAGGATCCGATGGCGGCGATGCTGCGGCGGCAGACCGCCCGCATGGTGAAGCAGGGCTGGCTGCTCGCCAATCACGAACGCCTCGCGTGCGAGGCCGAGGGCGGCTTTGCGCTCGACACGCTCGACCGGCCCGACGCCGGCCATTTCTACCGCCACTATTATGAGGTGAACCGACCCGCCAAACTGACTGGCATCATCGATCACTGGCCCGCGCTGACCCGCTGGTCGCTCGACCATTTTGCCGGCGTCGCGGGCGGTGCCGTTGTCGAAGCGCAGGTCGAGCGCGAACGCAGTCCCGATTATGAGCTCGCCAAGGACGAGCATCGCCGGCTTGTCCGCTTCGGCGAGTTGATCGACTGGCTCCGCAAGGACGAGGCGAGCAACGACGTCTATCTCACCGCCTATAACAGCGGCACCAATGCCGCGGCGCTCGGGCCGCTATGGGACGACCTCGGGCCGATCGACCTGCTTGATGGAGCACGGACACGCGACGGCTTTTTCTGGCTGGGGCCAAAAGGCACGCTCACCCCTTGGCATCACGACCTGACCAACAATCTGCTCGTCCAGGTGATCGGCCGCAAGCGTGTGCGGATGGCGCCGCCCTGGGCGTTCGACCGCATGAAGAACCGCCGTCACTGTTTTTCCGACTGGGCCAACGATGCGCTGCCCGCGGGGCCCGGCGACGCCGACACGCCCCCGATCCTCGAGGCGATCATCGGCCCGGGCGAGGCGATTTTCCTGCCCGTCGGCTGGTGGCACCAGGTCGAGGCGCTCGACCTGTCGGCCAGCATGAGCTTTACGAGCTTTCGCCGCTCGAACGCGCATGTCGAGGATTATGCCTCCTATGGGGCGCTCTGACGCCCCACTATTAGCCGGATCGTAAGGTCCGGGCGTTACGACGCGGCGATGGCCTTGATCAGCGATTTCCAGATACGGCAGATTCGCGACACCGAACTTCGGCGCTTCGATCGCTGGTTCGTCGAGACCGCGATGGGTCCGGCCTATCGCGGGCGTGATGGACGCGTCCGCGGCGTGAAACCCGAGGAGGTCGCGCGCTGGCGTGGCGCGTTGGAAGAGCATGTCGATGCGATGATCGCATCGATTCCGATCCAGGCGGCGTGGGCCATCGGCGCGCTCGTCGCCGTGGTGTTCGGCGGCGGCTGGCTGCTCGACATGCTGGCGATCCCACAGCGATTCCATGCCCCCGCGATCGGGCTCGGCATCTTCATCGTCGAGGTCGGCATGATCGGGATCGAAATCTGGGACTATGTCGCCGGCTGGCGCAAACGGCGCGACGGCATCGAGGCGGCGATCGCGGCGAGGGCGCCGCTTCCCATCGATCCCGCGCGGATCGGCAGCGGGAACAACTGGTTCCAGACCGCATCGATCGCGGTGATCGTACCGGTCATCCTGCTCTTCTACTTCTCGCACCTCGACGAGGGGCTCATCGAACGCGTCGACTGGTGGGGCTGGATCCTGTTGATCGGCCCGCTGGCCTGGGCACTGCATTTCGCGGGCAAATGGTACGACGGGCGGATCAAGCGCCTGCGCCGCTGATCGGCCACCGCCTTTTCGCACCTTGACGACAAAATGGCGGTGGCTCACCGCTTGCGCACAAACTCCGCGCGCAACACCAGCCCCTTGATCCCCTCATGGCGGCAATCGATTTCCTGATCGTCGCCGGTCAGGCGGATCGACTTGATCACGGTGCCGACCTTCAGCGTCTGCCCCGCGCCCTTGACGTTCAGATCCTTGACCAGCACGACCGAGTCGCCGTCGGCGAGCAGATTGCCGACGGCATCGCGCACCTCGGGACCGGCCGACGCCGCCGCTGCCCGATCGCGCGCGTCGCTCGCCGAGAGCCATTCGCCGCTCGCCTCGTCATAGACATAATCTTCTTCGTCGCTGGTCATTCTTTTATCCCGGTTTGCGAAAGCGCAGGGTGAACTGGTCGGTCTTGCCGCGGATGCCGGTGTCGAAGACGCTGGCGGTGCGCGGGTCGGCGGGGCGGCGGTAGAGGTCGCTTTCGGCCTCGAGTTTGAAGCCCGCCTTGGTCAGCGTGTCGACCACCGCGGCCTTGTCGATGCGGTGCAGGCTGTCCGACAGCGTCGTGCCGCTGCCCTTCGCGGCGCTATGGTCGACGACGACCAGCGTGCCGCCGGGTTTCAATGCCGCGAACAACGCCGCGCTGGCTTTGTCGCCCGTCCCCGCGGGGAAGGGTTTCAGATAGAGGTCGTGGAAATTCTGCACGGTGATGATCGTGTCGAGCGGCTCGGGAAAGGCGGGCGCCGCGAACGGACCGGCCACCGCGTCGACATTGGCATAGGCGGCATCGACCGCGGCCTGATCGTCGCCATATTGCTTCTTGAAGGCGATGAACTCGGCGGGCTGGAAACCATAGACCTTGCCCGACGGGCCGACCGCGGCGGCGAGGAGGCGGGTGACGTAACCGCCGCCCATCACATAATCGCCAACCTTCTCGCCCGGCGCGATCTCAGCAAAGGCGAGCAGCTGGGCGGGTTTGCGCGATGCGTCGCGTGTCCGGTCGGCGGCGGGGCGCGCGGGATCGGCGAGCGCGGCCTTGTAATTCGGGGCGGCGGTCTGCTTCGCGCCGAGCGGCATTGCCGAAACGGCGAGCAGGAGGGCGAGGGTAAGCGGGCGGATCATGGCAGCGACTCCCATTGCTTTGCCGTGCCACCATAGCGCTTTGTCGCATGCGCCGCGCGCATATTTGCATATCGCGATTTTGATGATAGGTTTTTCTGTGAAACTAAAAATCGGGAGAGCGGACATGTATGATCTGGTGATTCGCGGCGGCACCGTCGTCGATGGTTCGGGCGGTCGGCCCTTTGTCGCCGACGTCGCGGTCGATGGCGACCGGATCTTCGCGGTCGGCGAAAATCTTGGGCCTGCCCGCGAGGAAATCGACGCCAGCGGCAAGATTGTCACCCCCGGCTTCGTCGACGTCCACACCCATTATGACGGGCAGGCGACGTGGGACGCCGAAATGGCGCCGTCGAGCTGGCACGGCGTCACCACCGTCGTCATGGGCAATTGCGGCGTCGGCTTCGCCCCCGCCAAGCCCGATCGTCACGACTGGCTGATCAGCCTGATGGAAGGCGTCGAGGACATCCCCGGCACCGCGCTCGCCGAAGGCATGTCGTGGGACTGGGAAACCTTCCCCGAATATATGGACGCGCTCGAAAAGCTGCCGCGCACCGTCGACGTCGCGTGCCACGTCCCGCACGGTGCGGTGCGCGCCTATGTGCTCGGCGACCGCGAAAAGCCGGGCGCGATCCCGACCGACGACGACATCGCCGAAATGTCGCGGATCGTCGAGGAAGGCGTGCGTGCCGGCGCGCTCGGTTTCTCGACCAGCCGCACCGTGCTTCACAAATCGATCGACGGCGAACTCGTCCCCGGCACCACCGCGACCGCCGAGGAGCTGATCGCGATCGGTCGCGCGATGGGGCGTGTCGGTTACGGCGTGTTCGAAATGGCGAGCGACATGAAGCGCGAGTGGAACGAGTTTCAGTGGATGGGCGATCTCAGCCGCGAAACCGGCCTGCCGGTGACTTTCGCCGCGCTCCAGTCGATCGCCAAGGAACTGCCGCTCGAGGAGCAGATCGAGGAAATGCGGCGCCAGAATGCGACCGGCGCGAACATCGTCGCGCAGATCGCGCTGCGCGGCAATGGCATCATCATGGCGTGGCAGGGCACCGTGCATCCCTTCCGCTTCAAGCCCGCCTGGACCGAGATCATCGACCTGCCGTGGGCCGAGCAGCTCGCGAAGCTCAAGGACCCCGCGTTCAAGGCGCGGATGATTGCCGAGGAGAATGTCTTCCCCGAAAGCGACATCATCGATTTCCTGATGATCGTCGCGGGCGGCTGGCCGGTGCAGTTCGAAATGGACCCCGATTTCAACTACGAACCGCGTATGGACGAAAGCATCATGGCGCGCGCCACGGCGGCCGGGGTCAGTCCCGCCGACTACGCCTATGACCTCCTCATGAAGGACGATGGCAAGGGCTTCATCTATTTCCCGATCCTCAACTATCGCGACGGCAACCTCAATTTCCTCGAGGATTTGCAGGCGGCCGACGACACGGTGAACAGCCTGTCCGACGGCGGCGCGCATTGCGGGACGATCTGCGACGCCGCGTCGCCGACCTTCATGCTCCAGCATTGGGTGCGCGACCGCAAAGGCCATCGCATTGCGCTCGAACATGCGGTGAAGCGCCAGTGCCGCGACACCGCCTTGCTCTATGGACTTGAGGATCGCGGCGTGCTTGCGCCAGGCTATCTCGCCGACCTCAACGTCATCGACATGGAAGCGATCAAGCTCGGCAAGCCGTGGCTCGCCTTCGACCTGCCTGCGGGCGGCAAGCGGCTGCTGCAAAAGGCCGACGGCTATGTCGCGACGGTGAAGTCGGGGGTGGTGACTTTCCGCGATGGCGCGATGCAGGGGCCGACGCCGGGTGGTGTCATCCGCGGCCCGCAACGCGTCGAAATGGCGATGGCGGCGGAGTAAGCCTCTCCGTCATCCGGCATAACTCCCCTCGTCATCCCGGCGAAGGCCAGGATCTCGCCGGTGCATTTGCACGCGAGGTCGAGACCCCGGCCTTCGCCGGGGTGACGAGTTTGTTAGATGAGCGCTGCGGTCGCCCTCTCGACGTCTTCCACGCCATTGTAGGCGTGGAACGATAGCCGCAGGATCGTGCCCCGAAAATCGGCGCGCAGATTGTGTTCGGCCAGCGCTTCGGCAACGCGCGACTGGTCCGCTCCCGTATCGATGCACAGCGTGCCGCCGATAGCGCCGGTCGGCCAGCGCCACTGCGGCGTCCTTGTTTCCAGCGCATCGCGCAGCATCGTCTGCAACGCCTGATTATGCGCGCGAACCGCATCGACGCCGATCGCTGCGATCTCCCCGATGCCCGCCATCGACAGCACAAACGGCGCGACATCGGGCGTGCCGCCCCACCAGCGCCTTGCATCGGGGGCGTAGCGGAAATCCTTTATATCCATCTCGAACGGATTTTCATGACTCCACCAGCCGCGTTCGGTGGGGTCGAGTGCGGTGCGGTCGTGCGGCGCGACCCACAGCCATGCCGCGCCGGGACCACCGCACAGCCATTTGACGCTGGTGCCAACCACCGCATCGATCGCCCAATCGGCTGGCGTCACCGGCACGACGCCGACCGATTGCGCGCAGTCGGCGATGCAGCGCGCACCGGCGGCTTTCGCCGCCGCTGCAACCGCCGTGATGTCGGTGAGCGCGCCGCTGTTCGAGCCGACGTGCATCGCGACGACGAGCGCGACATCGTCGTCCAGCGCGGCCGACCAGTTCGCCGGATCGCGAACATCGGCATCATCGGGCAGATAGCGCGTCGTCCACCCCGTCGCCGCGAGGCCGCTCGCGACATAGCCGATCGTCGGAAAGGCACTCGGTGCGAGCAGGATGGTGCGCCGCCCGGTCGCCTGCCCGAGCGCGGAGATATAGCGCGACAGCGCGGCGCTGACGTTGGCCGCGGGGCAGAGGTCGCGCCCCTCGACGCCGATCAGTCCGGCCAATGCCGCGCGCCATTCGTCGATCGCCTCGAGCCAGTGCGGCCATGCCTCGCCCGTCTCGCGCCAGGGCTGGAGCAGCTTCTCGCGCAGTAGCGCTTCCGCCGTGCGGGGCTGACAACCGACGCTGTGGCTCTTCAGATAAACGGCGCCCGGCGGCAGGTGGAAGCGGTCGGCGACCGCTTCCGAAAACAGCGCGCCGGTCACAGCCCGCTGCCGTGACCGGGCGCGCCGCTGATGCTGTCGCGCTTCACGCCATATTCGGCGCCCCAGCGGTCGGTCATCTCGGCGCGAATGTCCCAAAGCTCGGGGAAGAAGCGGTGCCGCGCCCCGGCGTTGAGCAGTTCGACCGGACGCCCTTTCAGCGATTTCGACCCCATGCCGATCGAGCGGTGGATGAGGTAGATGTGGTGCGCGCGGAAGATCTGGAACAGCTCGTCGAACTCGATCAGCGCTTCGGCGACCATATAGGCCTCGTCATGCTTGTAGCCGGTGTCGTAGACGTCGGCGACGCTGCGCCCGGCGGGATCGAGATACGCGGCCTTGTACCGCGCCCACAGCGGCTGGGGCAGGGTGAGGAGGATCTGAAAACCCGGGCTTTCCTGCCCCGACCCGTTGCCGAGCTGGAGCCGGATCGACTGGTAATCGAAGGGACTCATCGTCTCGAGCAGCGCCAGCTGGTCGGTCATCAGCCGCATGATGCGGTTCACGCGGTCGAACAGGGTGAGCACGCGCATCGTCTCGCCGGCGGCCATATGGCCGTCGATCTCGGCGAGGGTGAAGGCCATCAGCTTCATCCACAATTCCTCGACCTGGTGGATGATCTGGAACTGCAGCTCGTCGGGGGTGCAGAGGTCAGCGAGCGGCTTCTGGCAACCCAGCAGGCGGTCGACCGCAAGATAGACGCCATAATCCTTCATGTCGGGCGTTTCGATGCGGCGGTGAATGTCGGTCTTGTCGAGCATGATCTGCTCCTTTTGGCATATGGGCACGGATGACGGGCGGCGCGGGGATGCGCCGGTTCGTTATCCGCGCGGAGCCACGCCTGCGGGCGGGCGCCGCGGCGATCCCGCCTGGCCGAGCCACAAAAGCGCCGCGCGCGCCGTCATCGCGCGAGCAGGTCCGACGGCAGCGTCGGTTCGCTGACGATCTTTGCCATGCGCCGCCACATTTCGTCGCGGCCCGGTTTGCCGCGCTCGACATAGGCGCGCACCATTTCCTCGCCGAGGCCATAGTTGATCACATAGCTGCGATACTGGTCGGTGAAGCTGACCGATTGCTCGGCGCGTTGCGGCGACACGAGCAGATATTTCTGCGTCAGCGCCACCGCGGCCGGACGGTCGATCGCTCCGTCGAGATATTGCTGGGCGATCGTCAGCCGCGCGCCCGATGCCCGCTTGATCGCCTTCAACAGCTGCCAATAACGGTCGTCGGACGGCACCGCGATTTCGGCGATCGGCATCAGCACGTCGCGCTCGGTCTCCGCCTTGCTCTGTTCGGGAAAGGCCAGATCGATACCGTAATTGGCGCTGCCCTCGGCGATCAGGCTCTGCGGACTGTAGAGCGGATAGACGCTATACTCGGCCCAGCCGCGTTCCTTGACCAATTTTTCCTCGAGTTTCATGTTGAGCAGGTGATGGCCGGGGTAACCCTCGTGACAGCCCAGATCGAGCGCGCGTGACAGGCGGATCGGCAGGTCGGTGTTGACCTGGATCAGGCTGTGATAGCCGCCCTGGTAATAATTGTAGCCGCTCCAGCTTTTGCCGGTGACGAACTCCAGGTGAAAGCTTTCACCCTCGGGCATCGCGATATGCGCCATGCTGCGCCCGCGGCATCGCGCGATTGCGGCGTCGAAGGTCTTTTGCAGCCGGTCCTTGGGGATGGTGAAACGGTCGAGATAGGCCTCCACGCGGTCCGCGAGCGGCCCCTCGCCGGGGACGAGCGCCTCGATCTTCGCAAGCTCGGGGTCATAGCTCGCGAGAGGCCTGAGGCGCGGCCGGACGCCGAACAGCCCTTCAGCCTCATCGACAAAGGCAAAGCGCGTGCCCTGCATCATCATCAGCCGCGTTTCGGCGGCGCGGAGCTGGGTGCGAAGAAAGGTCGCGCGGCGCCGTTCGAGCGGATCGGGCATGCGCCGCGCGGCGAGATCGATCTGCGCCATCAACGCGCGGACCGCCACCAGCAACGCCGCTTTGTCGCGCGGCGCCGCTTCGGCCGCTTTTTGCAGTTCGGGTGGGCCATAATAGGCGTCGATATAGCCGGCTTCGTGCGTTCCGATCTCGAGCGTCAGCCGCAAATAGGTCGCTGCAATATCGTCCAGCGCCTTGGTCGAGGCCGGCGTGCGACGCACGTCGACGGTCGCGACGCCCGCCTTGGCGACGGGTGGCTTCGTTTCGCTCGTGGCACAGCCGGGCAGGGCGGCGATCAGCGACAGGGCAATCAGTTTGCGCATCACGATGCTGCTATACCGCCACTTTCGGAGGTGTCACGCACATCGCCATCGGCGGCGATTTCGGCGTCGGACTCGCTTTCGATCGCGTCATGTTGCGGATGGAGCGGTGCGAAGCGCAGCACCGCAAAGCCGACGAGTGCCGCGGCCAATGACCCCATCAAAATGCCGATCTTCGCCTCTTCGATCAGCAACGCATCGTCGGCGAAAGCGAGGCCGCCGATGAACAGGCTCATCGTGAAGCCGATGCCGCACAGCATCGCGACGCCATAGATTTGCAGCCAGGTCGCGCCGCGCAGCTTGCCCGCGATGCCAAGTTTGACCGACAGCCAGACGCTGCCGAAGATGCCGACCTGCTTGCCGATAAACAGCCCCGCGGCGATGCCGAGCGGGAGCGGCGCGAAAATCTGCTCGACCGTCAGCCCGCCGACGTCGACGCCGGCGTTGGCAAAGCCGAACAGCGGCACGATCGCGAAGGCGACCCATGGGTGAAGCCCATGTTCGAGCCGGTGCAGCGGCGAGGTCGCGCTGTCGGGTGCCCCCGGCGTGCGGTCGAACGGAATCGCCATCGCCGCCAGCACCCCGGCGATGGTGGCATGCACCCCGGACAGCAGCATCGCGTACCAGAGAAAAAGGAACATCAGCAGATAGAGGGGCAAGCTTTTCACGCCCATGCGGCCCATCGCGAACATGATGCCGAGAATGATGGCCGCCGCGCCCAGCGCGAGCAGGTTGATCTTCGCGGTGTAAAACAGCGCGATGATCGCCACCGCGCCCATGTCGTCGACGATCGCGACGGTGACGAGGAACAGCTTGAGCGACGTCGGCGCCCGTTTGCCAAGCAACGCCAACACCCCCATCGCAAAAGCGATATCGGTGGCGGCCGGAATTGCCCAGCCTTGGGCAAGGCCCGGCGTCCCGCCGGCGAAGGCCAGGTAGAGCGCCGCGGGCACGACCATTCCCGCCGCCGCGGCGATAAACGGCAGCCGCCGCCGGTCCCAGCTCGCGAGCCGACCGTCGACGAACTCGCGCTTGATCTCGAGCCCGACGAGCAGGAAGAAAATCGCCATCAAGCCGTCATTGATCCACAAATGAACGGTCATCGGGCCGAGCTTGTCGGTCAGCACGGGCCCCGTCACGGCATGGATTGCGTCGTGATAGAGGGTGCCGAGCGCCGAATTGGCAACAATCATCGCCAAAATGGCTGCGAAAATGAGCAGCATGCCGCCCGCGCTTTCGCTTTCGAGAAAGTCGCGCAAGGCCGAACGGGACGGAAAACTGCGAGTCATAGGTAAGTTATTTCCTTAGTTCGTCAGAGAGTTCGACATTTATCCAAGGGCAGGCGCCCATCTTTACAAATTTGCCTACTTCACTAGCACTATGGGTACGGATGACTTTACGTCATCGTGAGGGGCGGAGCTAGTCGGGTGGTGGAGCTGTCGACCGGATGGTTGGAATGGCTGGTGCTGGGGGCCAGCCACGAACTGATGCTGTTCGCGTCGATCGGAATTCTTCTTTTCGGAATCGATGACCTGTTTTTCGACCTATTCTGGCTTACGAGCCGTGATCGCGACCAGTCGGCCGATTCGGTCGACGCGGCCGCGCCGCTTTTTGGAAAATTGGCTATATTCCTGCCAGCATGGCAAGAAGCGACGGTGTTGCCCGCGACGCTGACCCGTGCGCTAGCCGCTTGGGAGGGCGAGAATTTTCGCATCTATATCGGCTGTTACCCCAACGATGCCACAACGATTCTCGCCATATCGTCGCTGATCGCGCGCGACCCGCGGCTCCGGCTGGTGATCGGCGCACAGGATGGCCCCACGACGAAAGGCGATAATCTCAACGGACTGTGGGCCGCGTTGGGAGAGGATGAGCGCGCCGAAGGTTTTCGCTTCATAGGCATCGTCCTCCACGACGCCGAGGATCATGTGCATCCCGAGGAGCTGGCGCTCTATCGGCGGGAACTCGCCCGATATGCCATGGTACAAATACCGGTCGTACCTTTTGTGGATCGCAGATCGACATGGATCAACGGCCATTATTGCGATGAATTTGCAGAGGCCCATGGCAAGGAGGTCGTGCTGCGTTCGCGACTTGGCCTCCCAATCCCTTCAGCCGGCGTCGGCTGTGCCCTAAGTCGGCATACTATGGCGCTACTCGCCATCGAACGGGGCGGACACCCCTTTCGCGCCGACAGCCTTACCGAAGACTATGAACTTGGCATGCTGATCGGAGCATATGGCCTTCGCGCGCGGTTTGTCGACGTTTTGGGAGCCGCCGGCGACCGTATTGTCTCGCGTGGCGCGTTCCCGATTTCGGTCGAAACCGCGGTGAAGCAAAAGTCGCGCTGGATCGCGGGCATCGCGCTGGCCGGCTGGGATTCGCTCGGTTGGATCGGATCGAACCACCTTCACGTCGAGCGCTCCGGCCATGATATTTGGCTCGCGCGATGGATGCTGTGGCGTGATCGCCGCGCGCCGTTGGCCGCGCTCGTCCTCTTGGCCGCCTATGCCGCTCTGATTGTCACGACAGTTGGTTGGGCCGGGCAAGAACTGATGGGTTGGAAGATGTTGCCATCCAACGGAGTCGTACGGGCATTGTTTGCCGTAAATGCTGCGCTCCTGCTGTGGCGATTGGGCATGCGTGGTTTTTTCACGGCCCGCTGGTACGGGCTGGAACAGTCGATATTGGCGCTACCGCGGGCATTCGTCGCCAACATCATCGCGATACTGGCAGCGCGGCGGGCCGTAATGCTCTATTGGCGCATGCTTCGCTCGGGGCAGGTGGTGTGGGAAAAGACCGACCATTTCCACGGCACGCCAGTCCTTGAGACGGCAAGGTCGCGAGCGACGCCGTCATGATCTCTTCTTCGTCGGCCATACGCCGGAGTGGTGATGCAAGGGCGTTCCGCTTTTTACTGATTTGCGTTTCGGGATGGGTCGCGGCCCGAATGATAACCACTTGGGATATCGTTCTCCCGGCATCCCCCGAAGCTGCGCACGCGCCGTGGGTCCCGCCTTTGCCCTTTTCGAGCGCAATGCGCGCGAAGGAGGCCCCCACGGCCTTCATGAGTCAGACGCTTACGCGCTCCGTGCGAGTGCAGGCACCGCAACGCTCGCAGATTATGTCCACGTTGGCGCCGCTCGCCAGTGGTAACGTATCGAACTCGGCGACGAGCCATGGTGGCGCCGATCGCCATAGCCTCCGCCTCGCGCTGATGGCCCGGCTCCTGCCGCCGCCGCCGGGCGGCGTCGCGCGATCGGCGGCCCCGATCCGCGGAGCTGTGTGGTTCCCGATCCCGCCCGCCGCGCATGCTGAGCCGGGGCAGGGTAAGCCCTTCTGGATCCGGCGGCAGCTTGAGGGATGGTCGCTCGGCGGCTGGCTTTACCTGCGCGATGGCTCCGCGGCAGCGCCCGACGGCATTGCGGCAGCGAGCCAACTGGGGGGCAGCCAGGCCGGCCTTAGGCTCGGCTACGGCTTTGGCGATGCCGGGCGCGTGCGCGCTTACGGCCGCGCGACGATTGCCATAGAAAGGCCCGAACAGCGAGAAATCGCATTGGGCCTCGCGTTTGCGCCGCTCGCGCACCTGCCGGTCGATTTTGCGATCGAACAGCGGGTCGCGGCGGGGACCGAAGGCCGGACCGCGCTCGTCGCGATGGTCAGCGGCGGCGTTTCCGATGTCGCGCTACCCGGCGGCTTCCGGCTCGACGCCTATGGTCAGGCCGGCGTTGTCGGGGCGCGGCGGCGCGACGGCTTCGCCGATGGCGCGGTGACGATCGATCGCCGTCTCGGATCGGACGAAACCTCGTCGCTGCGTCTTGGCGCGCTGGCGGCGGGGGCGGTGCAGCCCGGCGCGTCGCGCGTCGACGTCGGGCCGCGGCTGACGCTCCGCCTTCCCAAGGTCGGCGAAGGCAGCCGCATCGCGCTCGATTGGCGCCAGCGGGTCGCGGGCGATGCGCGCCCCGAAAGCGGCCTCGCGCTGACCCTCGCGACCGACTTCTGACCCCCGGCGAAAATAGCCGCCACAGCCGATTCCCCACCCCGCAAAAATGGTCTAGGGTCCTTGGAATCGGCGCCGTTCTGGCACCGCAGATGTACGTTCGGGGCCCATGGACCTTTATCTTCCTGTCGCCAATCTGTCGGTCAATGCGCTGGTCATCATCCTGCTCGGTGGCGGCGTGGGGTTCCTGTCGGGCATGTTCGGCGTTGGCGGCGGGTTCCTGACCACGCCGCTCCTGATCTTTTACGGCATCCCGCCGACGGTCGCCGCGGCGTCTGCGGCGACGCAGGTCACCGGCGCCAGCGTGTCGGGCGCGCTCGCCCATCTCGAACGCGACGGGGTCGATCTGCGCATGGGGGCGGTGCTCGTTGTCGGCGGCCTGGTGGGATCGCTGATCGGCGCCGGGCTGTTCGAACTGCTCACCGCCTGGGGCCAGATCGATACGACGATCAACATCCTTTATGTCGTGTTGCTCGGCTCGGTCGGCGGCATCATGGCGCGCGAGGCGTGGCGCGCGCTGCGCAACCTGCGCGCCGGACTTCCGGCCCCCGCGCGCAAACGGCGTCACCATCCGATGGTCGCCAACCTGCCGCTGCGCTGGCGCTTCTATCGCTCGGGGCTCTACATCTCGCCGCTCGCGCCGCTGATCCTGGGGATGGCGGTCGGCATATTGACGATGCTCCTCGGGGTCGGCGGCGGCTTCATCATGGTTCCCGCGATGATCTTCCTGCTCGGCATGGGGACGCAGGTCGTCGTCGGCACCTCGCTGTTCCAGATCCTTTTCGTGACGATCGCGACGACGATGGTCCATGCACTGACGACGGGTGCGGTCGACATCGTGCTGGCCGGATTGCTGTTGCTCGGCAGCGTCACGGGCGCGCAAATCGGCGCACGCTTCGCGCAAAAGGTAAAACCCGAATATCTGCGCATGGCGCTTTCGGTGATCGTGCTGCTCGTTGCGGCGCGTATGGCGGTCGATCTCTTCATCCGCCCCGACGAAATCTACACCGTGCAATGACGGCCGCGCGCGCCTTGCTCCTCGGGCTCGTGCTGGCGCTGCTGCCAACGGGCACCGCTCAGGCCGTCGATCCGCGGCTGGTGCCCGACGTGTCGAGCCGCGCGATCGACATCCAGTACAGCTTTACCGGCGAGGAATTGCTGCTGTTCGGCGCGATCCTCTATCCCGGCCAGCGCCTGCCCGACGACCGCGCCGACATCGTCGTCGTGTTGAAGGGGCCGGTGCGGCCGATCATCCTGCGCGAAAAGCGGCGCGTCGCCGGCATCTGGGTCAACGCCAACAGCCTGCGCCTGCGCACGTCGCCGGGCTTTTACGCGATCGGATCGTCGCGCCCGATCGACAAGCTGGTGGACGAACGGACGGCGGCGATCTTCGAACTCGGGCTTGCCAATTTATCGATGTCGCCGACGGGATTTTCGGAAGCGAAGAAGCTCGAACGCTTCGAGGCGGGGCTCACCGACCTCTATCGCCGCATCGGCCTTTTCTATGAAAATCCGGCGGCGGTCGAAATTACCGAAGGCGTGCTTTATCGCGCCCGCATCCCCGTCCCGGCGCGCGTTCCCGTCGGCACCTATCGCGCCGAAACCTATCTGATCAGCCGCGGGCGCGTGCTCGCGGTCGCGTCGCGCGACGTCCAGATCCGCAAGGCGGGCTTCGAGCGTTTCGTCGCGCTGGCGGCGCAGCGCCACGGCTTTCTCTATGGGCTGACCGCGGTGCTCTTGTCGCTTGTGCTCGGCTATGCCGCCTCGGCGATCTTCCGCCGCCGCTGAAAGCGCTTAACGGCCACCATAAGCGCTTTGTTTACCCTCATCTGCGATACCGGAACCGGGACCACAAGTGGCGGGGCGAAGTGATGGACATACAAAACGGCGGATTCAGCGCCGGCGATTCGACGGCGGCGCAGCACGTCCGGCTTGCGGGCGGCGGCATGGCGGCTTCGGTGGCGCCGGTGGTCAACCATCATCGCGACGATTTGATGATCGGCGAAGTGATCGATATTTCGGGTTCGGCCTCGCGCATCCTGCTCGATGTCGCGACGATCGGCAAATTGTCGGCGTCCAGCGATTCCGCTGTGGCGATGGCCGGTCAGGTCGGGGCGCAGGTCAAGGTTCGCGTCGGCAATATCTGGCTGATCGCCAGTATCCGCGATCAGCAGCTGCACCAGAGCGGTGAAGGGCTGATCGTCGCGACGATCGACTTCCTCGGCGAAGGCGAAGAGGAAAAAATCACCGGCCGCATCCATAATTTCCGCCGCGGCGTCACCCGCTATCCGATCCCGGGCAGTCAGGTTTATGCGGCGACGAGCCCCGACCTCAAACAAATCTATGCCGCCGACGAACGCGCGCACGTCGAAATCGGCACCGTCTATCCGACCAAGGATATTCGCGGATCGCTCTATATCGACGCGATGCTCGGCAAGCATTTCGCGCTGCTCGGGTCGACCGGCACGGGCAAATCAACCAGCGCCGCGTTGATCCTCCACAAGATCTGCGAACTGGCGCCGCAGGGCCATATCCTGATGATCGATCCGCACGGCGAATATTCGGCGGCGTTCAAGGGCACCGGCGCGCTGTTCGACGTCGACAATCTCGCGATGCCCTATTGGCTGATGAACTTCGAGGAACATTGCGAAGTCTTCGTCACCAGCGCCGGCCGCGATCGCCAGGCCGACTGCGACGTGCTTGCCAAATGCCTGCTCCAGGCGCGGCAGAAGAACCGCATGGCCGAAGGCATGACCAAGCTCACGGTCGATTCGCCGATCCCCTATCTGCTCTCCGACCTGCTCAACATCCTGCAGAACGAGATGGGCAAGCTCGACAAGGCGACGTCGAGCGCGCCGTTCATGCGCATCAAGGGCAAGATCGAGGAAATGCGCGCCGATCCGCGCTATAATTTCATGTTCTCGGGCATGCTCGTCGCCGACACGATGGCGAATTTCATCGGCAAGATATTTCGCCTGCCGTCGGACGGCCGGCCGATCTCGATCATCGACGTGTCGGGCGTTCCGTCGGACATCACGTCGGTCGTCGTCGCGGTGCTGTCGCGCCTGACCTTCGACTATGCGATCTGGTCGCGCAGCGAGCCGCAGCGCCCGATCCTCCTCGTCTGCGAAGAAGCCCACCGCTACATTCCGGCCAAGGACATCGGGCAGGGGCAGGCGGTGCGCAAGATCCTCGAACGGATCGCCAAGGAAGGCCGTAAATATGGCGTCTCGCTGGGCCTGATCACCCAGCGTCCGTCCGACCTGGCCGAAGGCGTGCTGTCGCAGTGCGGTACGATCATTTCGATGCGTCTCAACAACGAGCGCGACCAGCATTTCGTGAAGGCCGCGATGCCCGAGGGTGCGCGCGGCTTCATCGATTCGATCCCGGCGCTGCGTAACCGCGAATGTATCATCTGCGGCGAGGGCGTTTCGATCCCGATCCGCGTCTATCTCGACACGCTCGAAGAGGACAAGCGGCCCGCATCGAGCGACCCGCTCTTCTCTAAGCTGTGGCGCGAAACGGGCGGCGAGGCGGAAATTCTCGAGCGCGTGGTCAAGCGCTGGCGCAGCCAGGGGCGGTAAGAACCAACCACCCAACTTCCGTTCGCATCGGGCGACGTCGAGATGCCCATCGGCCGTGCGCGCCTTCCCGGTGTCTCGACTTCCACCAAGGGTGGAAGTTTATCCTGAGCGCCTGCCAAGGCAGTCGAAGGCTCGACACGAACGGGGCGTGGGAATTAGCTCTTCGGCGGCTCCCACAACTCGATCGGATTGCCTTCGGGATCATGCACCCGCGCAAAGCGCCCGACCGTGGGGTCATCCCATTCGGGCTTGGTGATCACCTCGTCGCCCGCCTCGTGAAACGGGACGAGCACGGCGTCGAGATCATCGACGCGCAGGTTGATCATATGTTGGCGGTCGGCGGGGAAATAGTCGGTGTCGGCCTTGAACGGCGCAAAGACGACCGGACCCGCGGTGACATTCCAGACCCATTCGTTGACCGGCCCCGTGTCGTCGGCATTGCAGCCGGCACCGATGCCCAGCCGTTCGCGATACCAGGCGTTCAGCGCATCGGGATCGCGCGCCCGGAAAAACAGCCCGCCAATGCCTTTCACATGTCCCATGCTGGCCTCCCTAACCTCTGCTCGTCATTCCGGCGCAGGCCGGAATCTCCACGGCGCCTTGATCCTCGACGATGAAATCCCGGCCTTCCGCTTTTGGCGGAAGTTTATCCTGAGCGCCTGCAAGGCAGTCGAAGGGCCGGGATGACGGGAGGGGTGTGCGCCGGGCAAGCCTAATCGTTCCGGCTCAGCGTTTCCACTCCCCGCTGCCGCGGAATTCCTCGCGGACCTGGCCCGACTGGTTGAGGCGCGGATCGGCATAGGTCTGCGGCGGCGCGGCCGGGAGGACGGGGGCCGCCGGTGCGCCGATCGGCTGCGCCATCGCACTCGGCAGCGGCGCGGGCGCGGCGTTGGGAAGCGGCGCGAGCGTGCCGCTGCCGTCGGGCAGCAGGGCTGCACTGCCGCCGCGCAAGATCGCAAGCTGCTGCGCGACGGGCAGATAGGGGCCGGGCACCGGCTCGCGGCCCAGATAGGGCGCGCGAAATGCGTCGGGCATGCCCCAGCGACCGCGCCAGCGGTGGAAGATGTGCGCGCCGACGATGTTGGTCATCACCAGGCTCTTGCCCCAGCGCGGCCAGATCGCCTGCGTGTGATAATGGGTGGCAAGCCCGACCTTGGGGAAGGCATAGCCACCGAGCGCGGCCGATGCGATGCGGCTCGCGCGCAGCCAATTGGGCTTGCTCGGCGCGCGCGCCATGGCGCCGTCGCATGAGAAGGTGAACTGGCACACCCCCGCGCGCTGCGATCCCTGGAAGACGACGCCGCACACCGTGTTCGGAAAGCTCGGGTGGCGGACGCGGTTGATCACCGTCTGCGCGACGCCGCGCATGCCGTCGTCACTTTCGGACGCGGCTTCATAATAGATTGCGGCGGTCAGGCAGTAATGCGCGCGTTCGCGATCGAGCGCGGTGACGCCGCGGAAGGCATAGGGCTTGGCCGGCGGTCCGACGAAAGCCTCCTCGCGCAGCAGCGCGGGATCGGCGGGAGGCAGCGCCGCGGCGTCGCCGTAACCCACGCTGTTCGGGTCGGGCAGCGTCGGGTCGATCCTCAGCGCATCCGCATAATCGTCGGCATTCATGATCGCCCAGCGTTCGGGATCATAGACGCGAAAGTCGATCGGCACCGAGACGCTGTAGGGCCCGAAGACCGCGGGCGCACGCAACTGCCCGCTCGACAGAAGGAAGGCGAGGCAGGCCATTGCGACCACCGCGACGATTGCGGCCCAAAAGGCACGCCCCGGCCCCGCCGGTCTTTCCGGCACCGGGTCGCGCCACGTCGAGCGGGCGGTCAGGGTCAGTTCGGGCTTCATGCGTGCATCAAATTCCGTTGCCCCCACCGTCGCCGATTCGCGCGGGCAGGGCGCCAGCTTGCTTTATACGCTGAAACGCCAACAAAATGTTGCAGTGCATTTCGGTTGTTCCGCAGCGGAACGCGCGACGCGCCGGGGCTTAAGAGGCGGATGGCTTCACTTCGCGGGAATGAAGGGCCCAAATGACGGGACCTGACCCTAGGCGCCGTGGGTGATACGCTCGCGCGTCGCCGCGTCCACCAGCTGGCGTATCTGGGAAAGCAGCGGGTGTTTTTCCGTATGCTGCGCGCCATAGGTCAGATTGAATTCATAGTCGAAATCGGCGGCGTTCCGTCCGATGAGATGCTGGAGCATCGTCTCCAGCTTGTCGAAGCCCTTGACCATTTGGGCCTCGGGCGTCGCGCCGCCGCTATACTCGTCCGACAGACCCAGGATTTCGCGACGCAGATCGTCGGGAAGCGGCGTGCATAATGTCTCGAGGTCGGTCCGCTCGCGCGCCGCCCGGCCATCGTCGGGTGTTTGGGACGTCGCCGGGACGTCGCCCGAAATCGCTTCGCCCAGATCGTGGACAATGCAAAGTTTGAGCAGCTTTAGCCGGTCGTATCCGGCCAGCTCGCGGTCGAACAGCATCGCCATCAGGCACAGCCGCCAGCTGTGCTCGGCGGTGCTTTCGGCGCGCCCGTTCGAGGTGATGCCGCTGCGCAGCGTGTCCTTCAGCTTTTCCGCTGCCTGCAGGAAGTCGATGATCGCGGCGAGGCGCGACGGGTCTATGTCCGGTTGTGTCGTCATGCGACGAGGCTAACCGCCCGCTTGGCGGACACAATCCGCCGAATAATTTATGCGCCGTCCGGCCGGCCGCTGTCTTGAACGAGGCGGGCAAAGGTTCCGTCCGAAAGCGGCATTCTTGTGTAACGAAGGCGGCCGGCGGCAATGGTGAGTTCGGCGAAGTCTGCGTGCTCGGTATCGACGATAACCGCGGGGGCGAGCGGCTCGTACCAGCCGAGCGCTTCCAGCGCTTCCTCGCCGCGCGCGATGCCCGGCGAAGCGAAACGCCACAGCGACTTGCCGGCGAGCTCTTCAACCCCGATCCGCCACGCCGCTATCCGCGCGGGCGATGCCGCGAAAAGCCGGTGCGTGAGGTCGCAGATCAGGTGCATCGGCGCCGGCGCGTGGCGCACCAGATCGAGCAACGCGCCGTCGGCTGCGGAGGTGGTTCGCGCCGCCAACAGCCGCGTCAGCCGGTCTTCTTCGCGGGGGCCAGGGGCCAGTGTGCCGGCCTCCCACCGCGATATGGTTGTTTGGGAGACGTCCATTTCCCCGGCCAATGCCGACTGTTTGACGCGGTTGAGCGTGCGCCAGCGGCGCAGCGAGGCGCCGAGATGGTCGCGGCATGGCAGGACGGCGTGGGTCACGCGCAATCCATAGCTGATAGGTCCGGCACGCGGAACGGCCTTGTTGGTCGGATATGGAACGGGCGCTGGCCGGCGGTGCGCTGGCCGCACCGTCAAAGTCGAACGCGCCGACTAGGCGTCGGTGATTGCCGCCGTGTCGGGAAGCGGGGAACCGGCAAAATATTTGCGCATGCCGCGCCGGGCACGATAATCGTCGATGCGCTTGGCATAATGGCCCGGCAGGTCGAAATCGGCATGGCGCGCGCTCGCGCCCCGGGTCTGGCCGACGGCCATCAGGGCCATCTGGTGGTGATAGAAAAGCTCGTTCATATCCATGGATAATTCCTTGGGTGGCTGCACGAGCTTGGGCGCCGAAAGATCGGCGAATGGTCCGGCCCGGCGCCCGAGGACGCCAGGCCGGAATTCATTCATGCAGGCTGAAGATTGACAGCCGAGGTCTTGCCGCGCTGGTCGGTTTCCAGCTCGTAAGAAACGCGCTGTTCCTTGTTCAGCGTCGCCATTCCGGCGCGCTCGACCGCGGTGATGTGGACGAAGCTGTCGCCCGAGCCATCCTCGTTGGCGATGAAACCATAGCCTTTGTCGCTGTTGAAGAATTTTACGGTGCCGATGGGCATGGGTGTTTCCTTTCACGAAAACAGGAATATCCACCGGTAAAAGCACCAGTGGAGCTGGTAGCGCGTGAAGGGAAGTATCCGCCTAGTGGCATCAAATTTCCGTCGCAGGCGACGTTAGCGCGAATAGATTGTAATTATTTTGCCGAAAAGTCAAGGTTTTTGGCAATTTCCATAAATACCGGCTGTTTTTCCCGCGAATGTTTGGACGGAATTGGCCGAATCGGGTTAGCGTATCTCCACCGTCAGATGTTCGATTCCATGGACGGGTTTGACCCGCTGGCAAATCGCTTCGCGCGTCGCGCCGACGACGCTGATGATCGCCGAATGCGCCGCCGGCCCAACGCGCCAGACGTGGAGGTCGATGATCTTCGCATCGCCGGGTTCCTCGACGAGTTTACGGATTTCGGTTTCGAGCGCGGCGTCGGTCGCGTCGAGCAGCACCGCGCCGGTGTCGCGCAGCAGCGACCAGGCCCACACCGCGATGACGACCGCCCCGACGACCCCCATCGCGGGATCGAGCCACACCCAGCCAAGATAGCGCCCGCCAAGCAGCGCCGCGATCGCGAGCACCGACGTCAGCGCGTCGGCGACGACATGCAGATAGGCCGAGCGGAGGTTATTGTCCTGTTCGTGCGGATGCTCATGGTCGTGATCGTGCGCGTCATCGTGATGATGGTCGTGGCTATGATCGTGCCCGTGGCTATGGCCATGGCCGAGCAACAGCGCGCTCGCGATGTTCACCCCCAGCCCGATCACCGCGATGACCGTTGCCTCGGCAAAGGCGACGGGGCTGGGATCGAACAGCCGCATCAGCGATTCATACGCGATCCCGAGCGCGACGAGCCCAAGCACGAGCGCCGAGGCAAAGCCCGCAAGGTCGCCGACCTTGCCGGTCCCGAAGCTGTAGCGGCGGCCATAGGCGTGGCGCTTCGCATAAGCATAAGCAATCGCGGCAATGCCGAGCGCGCCCGCATGCGTCGCCATATGAAAGCCGTCGGCGAGCAGCGCCATCGAGTTGAAGGCGAGCCCCGCGGCAATCTCGCCGACCATCATCACCGCGGTGAGCGCGACGACCCACAAGGTGCGCTGCGCATTTTCGTCGTGCCGCTTGCCGAGGAAAACATGGTTGTGGGCCAGCGCCTCGGCTTCGCTATCGAACGACATGGTCTTTCCCTATCTCAAAGGGGCAGAATGGCAAGCGTTCGGGAAGGGACCCGCGCACCCAGCGTCGAGAGAGAAGCGATGTTTGGTCTGCTTTGGAGCGGTAAGCGGGCGTTAGCTGGGCTTGCGCCAGACAGGAAATACATCGTTTCGAGTCGAGCCCATTGCCGCGATCATCGCGGCGTGATCAAATCCTTGCATGCCCATCATATAATCTACCGCGACCTGCTCGCCTGTCGCTCCCTGCGGGAAGGCGCAAGCCAGCCTATCGTCCATGCCAAACAACAGCCACCACACGTCTGCGCCCCAGGGTCCGGTGTCATTTGTCTCAATGGCCACTCCCGTTATGTCCGTCTTGGGAATGGTCAGCCGCTCGCCCTTATCATCCTGAACGCTGATGCCTGCCTCATCGATGATTACGGACCATCTCGCTTCTGGCTGCGGCTGCTCAGACCTCCTTTTAAGCCAATCGAACAATAGCGCCTCCCTATGTCAGGTTGGTAGCATGATCGAAAGGCGAGGCGTCCGCAACTGATCGCCAGCCGTCCCGCATTCCCCCTTGCCGACTCACCCTCGCGCGCCTATATGCGGCCTACTTCTTGACATGGTTAGCCAGTTGGGACGTCGGGGCCGCGGGCCGCGGCGGCTGTACCCATATGCTTTCCGGTCATCCGAATTGGAAAGACAGACTTGGCCGATCTCGACGCCCTCAATGCGATCATCGCGCCCGAAGCCGAGGCGATGGGCCTTGCGCTCGTACGCGTCGCCTTCTTTGGCGGCGAGAGCGATCCGACGCTGCAGGTGATGGCCGAACGGCCCGAAACGCGCCAGCTGACGATTGAGGATTGCGCCGACCTGTCGCGCCGCATTTCGGTCCAGCTCGACGCGCTCGAGGAAGCGGGCAAGGACCCGATCGACCAAGCCTATCGGCTCGAGGTTTCGTCGCCCGGCATCGACCGGCCGCTGACGCGCCGTAGCGACTTCGCCGACTGGGCGGGGCATGAGGCGAAGGTCGCGCTGAAGGAAAAGTTGGACGGGCGCCAGCGCTTCAACGGCGAGCTGATCGGCATCGACGGCGACGTCGTTACGATTTCGGATAAAGAGGGTGTGGAACACAAGCTGCCGTTCGATGCGATCGACACGGCCAAGCTGGTCCTCACCGACAAATTGATTGCTGCAACCGTCCCGCTTTCAGCCGAAGGCGCCGACGAAATGGAAGAAGAAGGACAGGACTGATGGCCACTGCCATTTCCGCCAACCGCGCCGAACTGCTGGCGATTGCCAACAGCGTCGCCAGCGAGAAGATGATCGACAAGGCGATCGTGATCGAGGCCATCGAGGAAGCGATCCAGCGCGCCGCGCGCGCCCGCTACGGCGCCGAAAACGACATTCGTGCGAAGCTCGACGTCCAGACCGGCGACCTGCGCCTGTGGCGCGTCGTCGAGGTGGTCGAGACCGTCGAGGATTATTTCAAGCAGGTCGACCTCGCCGCCGGCCAGAAGCTGCAGAAGGACGCCCAGCTCGGCGACTTCATCGTCGACCCGCTGCCCGCGGTTGACCTCGGCCGCATCGACGCCCAGTCGGCCAAGCAGGTGATCTTCCAGAAGGTCCGCGAAGCCGACCGCGAGCGCCAGTATGAAGAATTCAAGGATCGCGGCGGTGAGATCATCACCGGCGTCGTCAAATCAGTCGAGTTCGGCCACATCGTCGTCAACCTCGGCCGCGCCGAAGGCGTGATCCGCCGCGACCAGCAGATCCCGCGCGAACTGATGCGCGTCGGCGACCGCGTCCGCGCGCTGATCCTGTCGGTGCGCAGCGAAACGCGCGGCCCGCAGATCTTCCTCAGCCGCGCGCACCCCGACTTCATGAAGAAGCTGTTCGCGCAGGAAGTGCCCGAAATCTACGACGGCATCATCGAGATCAAGGCCGCCGCGCGCGACCCGGGCTCGCGCGCCAAGATCGGCGTGATCAGCTATGACGGCAGCATCGATCCCGTCGGCGCGTGCGTTGGCATGAAGGGCAGCCGCGTCCAGGCGGTCGTCCAGGAAATGCAGGGCGAAAAGATCGACATCATCCCCTGGTCCGAAGACACCGCGACCTTCGTCGTCAACGCGCTCCAGCCGGCAACGGTCCAGCGCGTCGTGATCGACGAAGATGACAGCCGCATCGAAGTCGTCGTTCCCGACGACCAGCTGTCGCTCGCCATCGGTCGCCGCGGGCAGAATGTCCGTCTCGCCAGCCAGCTGACCGGCAGCCAGATCGACATCATGACCGAGGCCGACGCCAGCGAAAAGCGCCAGCGCGAATTCGTCGAACGCTCGACGATGTTCCAGGAAGAACTCGACGTCGACGAAACGCTCGCGCAGCTGCTCGTCGCCGAAGGCTTCGGCGAACTCGAAGAAGTCGCCTATGTCGGTATCGACGAACTCGCGAGCATCGAAGGCTTCGACGAGGAGCTGGCGCAGGAGCTGCAGAGCCGCGCGACCGAAGGCCTCGAACGCCGCGAAGAAGCGTCGCGCGCCGAGCGCCGCGAACTGGGCGTCGAAGACGATCTGGCGGAAATCCCGCACCTGACCGAAGCGATGCTCGTCGTGCTCGGCAAGGCGGGGATCAAGACGCTCGACGACCTCGCGGATCTCGCGACCGACGAATTGATCGCCAAGAAGCGCACCGACAACCGCCGCGGCCCGCCGCGCAGCGAACGCGCCGAGGACAAGGGCGGCGTGCTGGGCGAATATGGTCTGAGCGAAGAACAGGGCAACGAAATCATCATGGCGGCGCGCGCCCACTGGTTCGACGACGAAGAGTCGAGCGAGCCGGCGGCCGACGCACCGGAAGCTGGGCCCGCGGCGGAGCCGCAAACCGGGGAGGCCGCCGATGCGGACCCCGCACAATGATCAGCTGAGCGAACCAGACCGCGCTGGTCGGCGCGGCCAGCATGTGCCCGAGCGGCGCTGCGTCATCACCGGCGAGGTTTCGCCGGCCGAACGGCTCGTGCGCCTCGCGCTCGGGCCCGACGGCGCGATCGCGCCCGACGTGCTTGGCAAGGCGCCGGGCCGCGGCGCGTGGATCGGCGTCGACCGCGCGACGCTTGAGGCGGCCCAGGCGAAGGGCAAGCTGAAGGGCGGGCTTGCGCGCGCGCTTCAGGACGGCAATTTCACCATTCCCGACGATCTTGGCGCGCGTATTGAGACGCAGCTTCAGCGTGCGACGCTCGACCGCCTGGGGCTGGAATCGCGATCGGGCACCTTGCTCAGCGGCAATGAAAAGATCGAAACCGCAGCGCGCAAGGGACAGGTTCGCCTGCTGCTCCACGCCAATGATGCGGGCGAGGACGGGCGCAAGAAATTGGCGCAGGCGTGGCGCGTCGGCGAGGACGATGAAGGGTCGGGCCGCGAGGGTAAAGTCTTGCCGGTGGACCGAAACACCCTATCTATGGCATTGGGGCGCGAGAATGCGGTGCATCTGGCGATTATCGACGCCCGCGCCGCGGACCGCGTGCTGGCGCATTTGAGCCGCTGGCAGTTTTTCACAGGATGGAGTAGGGACGCGGCCAACCGCGATTCCGACCCGCATACCCCGTCGCCCGTCGGCGAGGAAAATATTGGGGCGTTGCCGACCAGCACCGCCGCTTCGGACGCGTTTTGAAGGAATGATAAGTTTCGATGAGTGACGAACAGGACAAACCGACCCTTACCCGCAAGCCCCTGGGGCTGAAGCGGACGGTCGAGGCCGGACAGGTGCAGCAGCAATTCAGCCATGGCCGTCGCAACACGGTGGTGGTCGAGGTGAAGCGTCGCCGCGTCATCGGCCGTCCGGGCGAAGCCGCTCCGGCCGAGGTCGAAGAGGTCGAGGCCGCTCCGGCGCCCGCACCCGCCCCGGCGCCTGCCCCCGCTCCCGCTCCGAAGCCGGCACCCCGGGCGAGCGAGAACGACAGCCTGATGTCGCGTCAGGAACGCCAGGCGCAATTGCTGCGCGAGGCCGAAGAATCGCGCATGTCGGCGCAAGAAGAAACGCGCCGCCGCGAGGAAGCCGCGCGCGCGCGCGCCGCCGAGGAAGAAAAAGCCCGCGCCGAAGCGCGCGTCGAGCAGACCGCGGCGAAGGCGGCCGAGCCTGCCGCGACGCCCGCCGCTGCCGAGCCCGCCGCCGAAGCACCCGCAGCCGCCGCAGAGGCGCCCGCCGCCAAGGCCGACGAGGGCGAGACCGCGCCGCAGCGCACCACCACCAGCGCCGCCCCGGCACCGCGCCGCTTCACCCCGGTCGAGGCGCCGAAGCGCCCCGAACCCAAGCGCCCCGATCCCAAGGTCAGCCGTGGCGGCGACAGCCGCCGCCAGTCGGGCAAGCTCACCGTCACGCGGGCGCTCAACGACGATGAGGGCGCGCGTGCGCGCAGCCTCGCGGCGCTGAAGCGCGCCCGCGAAAAGGAAAAGCGCTCGCACACCGCGTCGTCGGGCCCGCGTGAGAAGCAGGTCCGCGAAGTCGTCGTCCCCGAAAGCATCACGGTGCAGGATCTCGCCAACCGCATGGCCGAAAAGGGCAGCGACCTGGTGAAAGCGCTGTTCAAGATGGGCAGCCCCGTCACGATCAACCAGACGATCGATCAGGACACCGCCGAGCTGCTCGTCACCGAATTCGGGCACGAGATCAAGCGCGTCAGCGAAGGCGACATCGACATCCGTCACGACGAGGATGTCGACGATGCCGAGCATCTGAAACCGCGCGCCCCGGTCGTGACGATCATGGGCCATGTCGACCACGGCAAGACGTCGCTGCTCGATGCGCTGCGCGGCGCCAATGTGGTCGCGGGCGAAGCCGGTGGCATCACCCAGCATATCGGCGCCTATCAGGTGAAGACCCCCGACGGGTCGCTCGTCACCTTCCTCGACACCCCGGGCCACGAAGCCTTTACCGAGATGCGCCAGCGCGGTGCCAATGTCACCGACATCGTCATCCTCGTGGTGGCGGCCGACGACGGGCTGAAGCCGCAGTCGATTGAGGCGATCCACCATGCGAAGGCAGCCGGCGTGCCGATTATCGTCGCGATCAACAAGGTCGACAAGGAAGGCGCCAATCCGCAGCGTGTCCGCGAACGCCTGCTTGAGCACGAGCTGGTGGTCGAGGAAATGGGCGGCGACGTCCAGAATGTCGAAGTGTCGGCGCTGAAGAAAACCGGTCTCGACAAATTGCTCGACGCGATCGCGGTGCAGGCCGAGATCATGGAGCTGAAAGCCAACCCCGACCGTCCGGCCGAAGGCACGGTGGTCGAGGCGAAGCTCGACAAGGGCCGCGGCCCGGTGGCGACGATCCTCGTTCGCCGCGGCACGCTCAAGGTCGGCGACATCTTCGTCTGCGGCGCCGAAAGCGGCCGCGTTCGCGCGCTGATCAACGACAAGGGCGAGCAGATCAAGACCGCTGGCCCGTCGCTGCCGGTCGAGGTCCTCGGCCTCGGCGGCGTGCCGATGGCGGGCGATACGCTGACCGTCGTCGAGAATGAGGCGCGCGCCCGCGAAGTCGCCGCCTATCGCCAGGAACAGGCGCTTCGCAAGCGGACGGCGCAGGCGCCGGTCAGCCTCGAGGGCATGTTCGAGGCGCTCGCCGACAAGGCGAACGTCATCCAGTTCCCGGTGGTCATCAAGGGCGACGTGCAGGGGTCGGTCGAAGCGATCGTCAATGCGCTGAACAAGCTGTCGACCGACGAGATCCGCGTCCGTGTGCTCCAGTCGGGCGCCGGCGCGATCACCGAGAGCGACGTGACGCTGGCGGCGGCGACCAATGCGCCGATCATCGGCTTCAACGTCCGCCCGAACGCCAAGGCGCGCGAGATCGCGAACCGCGAAAAAGTGCGCTTCCTCTACTATGACGTCATCTATCACCTGACCGACGAAATCGCGAAGGAGATGGCGGGCGAGCTGGGTCCGGAACGCGTCGAAACCGTCGTCGGCCGCGCCGAGGTCAAGGACGTCTTCCCCGCCGGCAAGCGCGACAAGGCCGCGGGTCTGCTCGTGCTCGAAGGCGTCATCCGCAAGGGGCTGCACGCCCGCCTTACGCGCGACGACGTCATCGTGTCGGCAACGACGATCTCGTCGCTCCGCCGTTTCAAGGACGACGTCGCCGAAGTGCGCGCCGGCCTGGAGTGCGGTGTCGTGCTGGCGGACACCAACGACATCAAGGCGGGCGACCACCTCGAAGTCTTCGAAGTCGAACTGCGCGAACGGACGCTGTAACAGGCGTCCGCTCCGCGCGGATCAGGAGGCGCCGGCATGGCTCGCTATGTGGCCCTATTCGGCAGCATCAATGTCGGTGGCAACCGGCTGAAGATGGTCGACCTGCGCGCGGCGTTCGAGGCGGAGGGCTTTGAGAACGTCGAGACGGTCGTCGCCAGCGGTAATGTCATCTTCTCGCACCCCGCGCGACCGACGCGCGGGCTCGAGGAAAAGCTGACACTGATGGTCGACGACCGTTTCGACATGACCTGCGCCGCCTTGGTGCGCAGCCGCGACGAGCTCGCTGCGGCGATCGCCGACAATCCGTTCGCGGGCACGAACGAGGACCGGATCGTCCATACGATGTTTTTGGATGGGCAGCCGACCGCGGCACAGTTCGACGCGCTGGCCGCCGATAAGTGGATCAAGCCGAACGAGCGTCTCGCGCTCGGCGACCGGGCGCTTTACATCGATTATGGTGACGGCGTGGCCGACAGCAAATTGACCGTGCGGCTTATCGAACGCCGGTTGGAACATAAGGGCACGGCGCGGAACATCCGCTCGATCGCGCGGATTATTGACAAGCTCGACCAGTTGGAGAAAGCGGAGTCATGAAAACCGAAAAGGACAAAGGCCCCACCGTCCGCACGCTGCGCGTCGGCGAGCAGGTGCGCCATATCCTGTCCGAAATCCTTGCGCGCGGCGATGTCCACGACGATCTTCTGACCAAGCATCCGGTGAGCGTCACCGAAGTCCGTATGTCGTCCGACCTCCGCCATGCGACGGTGTTCGTGAAGTCGCTGCTCGGCAAGGAGGAGGAGGCGGTGCTGAAGGCATTGCGCACCAACACCGCCTGGCTGCAAAAGAGCGTCGCCGAAAAGATGACGATGAAATATGCCGCGAAGCTGAAATTTCTGTCGGACGAAAGCTTCGACGAGGCGAGCCACATCGAAAAATTGCTGCGCGATCCGAAGGTCGCGCGGGATTTGGCGGGCGGCGAGGGCGAAGTTCAAGACTGAACCCACACCCGTCATCCCGGCCTTCGCCGAGATGACGGGTGTGGGTTCGGCTAAGGGTTCTTCCCCTTGATCCCCGCCGCTTGCTCCAACTCCACCAGCGCATCCTCCAGATAGTCGATCAGCCGCTGCACATGCGGCACGCTGCGCCGGCACGCCGTAATCCCGAAATCGATATTCTTGTTGTTCGACACCTGCGTGATGTTCATCGCCATCCCGTCGACCGGGATGCTCGCGGGATACATGCCGTCCAATCGCGCGCCGTTCCAGTAGAGCTGTTCGCGCGGGCCGGGGACGTTCGAGATGGTGACGCTGTACGCCGGGAATTTGTCGGCGGTGCGGGTGAGCGCGGTCAGCATCTGCGGCATCTGCGTGATCGCGGTATAGATCTGGATCTGCTGCGCGGTCATCTCGCGCAGCTGCGCCTTTGCCGCGTTCATCGACGCCTGGATCGTCGCCATGCGGGTGGCGGGATCGTCGATATGCGTCGCAAGGTTCGCGGTGACCGCCGCGACCGAATTGCCCGAATCGATGTCGTCCTTGGCGCGGATCGACACCGGCGCCATGGCCTTCAAGGGTTTGTCGGGCAGCTCGTTCAGCGATTGCAGATATTTGCGCATCGCGCCCGAACACATGGCGAGCACCGCATCGTTGATCGTCCCGTCATACGCCTTGCCCATCGCGCGCACGCGTTCGAGCGACCAGCTTTGCGCGACGAAACGCCGCGCGCCGGTGATGTTGCGGTTGAAGCTGGTGCGCGGCAACCCGCCCCACGGCGTCGCAAGGTCGCTGCCGCCGAGCCCGAACATCGCCGCGGCATATTGGTTGAGCGCCTTGGTCACCCCGACGCTGTTGCCCCATTGCTCCTTCAGGAAGGTGCCGATCGCCTTCAAATCGGTCAGGCTGGGCGTCGGCGCCTTCTTCGGCGCCGGGAATTTGCGCTTGTAGGCTTCGTATGCCTCGACCGACATCGGCGAATAGCTGCGCCGCTCGCTCTTGTCGGCGCTCAGCATCGCGTTGGTGAAGTGCATCGAACTCGCGCCGTCCATCAGCGCGTGATGGATCTTGAAATAGGTCGCGATCTGGCGGTCTGGCAGCCCCGAGATCAGCGTGATTTCCCACATCGGCCGCGTGCGGTCGAGCAGCGTGCCGTGGAGGCGCGAGACCAGCTCGAACATCTCGCGATAACGCCCCGGCTTCGGCAATGCGGCGCTCCGCACATGGTAATGCATGTCGATGTCGCGGTCGGGCTGCAGCCGGATCGGACCGTACTGGCCGAGCGGCGTGAGCTTCAGCACCTCGCTGAACGGCCGGCGCAGCCCTTCGGACTGGCGCAGCATCGCGAGTTGCTCGTTCAACCATTCGGTTTCGTCGACCTTGTCGGGCAAAGTATAGAGATTGACCCCGCCGACATGCATTGGCGTCTCGCGCGTCTCCGCGACTAGGAACATCGCGTCGGTCACCGGCATCAGCCGCATAGCAGCTCTCCCCACTGTATATGCTGCATCTTTTGGTGCGCAGCATGACAGGGGGCGTGGGCGAGTCAAGCTGACCTGCTCCATCGTCACCCCAGACTTGATCCCGAGGGTCATCTGACGCCGGTGTCACGGACCCCGGATCAAGCCCGGGGTGACGAAGCTTTGACGATTGGCGAAGTCCGGCCAACACGTTATCGCACCTGTCATGGCCAAGCTCTATTTCTACTACGCCAGCATGAATGCCGGCAAATCGACGACGCTGCTGCAGGCGGATTTCAACTATCGCGAGCGCGGCATGGAAACGATGCTGTGGACCGCGGCGCTCGACGACCGCTACGGCGCGGGGCAGGTGACCAGCCGGATCGGGTTGATCGCCGAAGCGCATAAATTCGATCCCGACAGCGATCTCTGGGCCGCGGTAAACGCCGAACATGCCGAACGCCCGCTCGCCTGCGTGCTCGTCGACGAGGCGCAATTCCTGACGCGCGCGCAGGTGTTGGGTCTCGCCCGGCTCACCGACGAGGTTGGTATCCCGGTGCTCTGCTATGGTTTGCGTACCGATTTTTCGGCCGAGCTCTTCCCCGGATCGGCCGCCTTGCTTGGGATCGCCGACGCGCTCGTCGAACTCAAAGCCGTGTGCGAATGCGGGCGCAAGGCGACGATGAACCTGCGCGTCGACGAACAGGGTCGCGCGGTGGTCGAGGGCGCGCAGACCGAGATCGGCGGCAACGACCGCTATGTCGCGATGTGCCGGCGGCACTTCATGGCGAAGCGGCGCGAAGCTGCAGAGGCGCTGAGCGATGCTTGACCGTCTTTATGTCGAACTCGCCGACGGCGACCTCCGGCTCGTCAAGCTGAAGGAAGATCATAGAGAGGCGCTGCGCGCCGCCTGTGCCGCCGACGCCGATGTCTGGGCTATCTATTCGTCGAGTTTTGGCCCGGGCCACTTCGACAAGAGCTTTGACACGCTGACCGGAAGCGGCGGCGGCCGGATGCCCTATGCGATCATTGACGGCGATCGGCTCGTCGGCATGACGGCCTGGCTGCGTCCCGATGTATCGGCGCAGACGGTCGAGATCGGCAACAGCTTCATCCACCCCGACGCGCGCGGCACCGGCTTCAATGGCCGGCTCAAAAAGCTGATGCTCGATCACGCTTTTGCGGTCGGCATCCGCCGTATCGAATTCCGTATCGACGAGCGTAACAAGCGGAGCCAGGCTGCGGTCGCCAAGCTCGGCTGTACCAAGGAAGGCGTGCTGCGCTCCGAGCGCATCACCTGGACCGGCTATGTGCGCGACACCGGGCTTTGGTCGCTGCTCGCCGATGAGTGGGCGGGGCGTTCTTAGATTTCCGTCATCCCGGCCCTTCGACTGCCTTGGCAGGCGCTCAGGATAAACTTCCGCTAAAGGCGGAAGGCCGGGATCTCCACGGTGTGCAATGGCGAGAGGTCGAGATCGTGTTTCAGAGTCACGTGCCTCTGAACACCCTTCGCCGGGATGACGGGAGGCGGCGGGGTCAGCATCGGTTCAGGCAGCTTCCGCTAAGCGACTCGTCATGAAACAGAAACTCGCACTCTCCCTGGCCGCCATGCTGCTTCCCCTTTCGGCAGCGGCGGCCGCCGAGCCCGCTGCCAGCGCGCCGCGCGCGCTCGGCGTCGAATCGAGCATCGTCTTTCCGAGCGACAGCTCGATCCGCAACTGGCAGGCCGACCGCAGCCGCGGCATCTGGATCCAGGATCGCCGCGGAAACTGGTATTATGGCACCTTCGCCGGCTATTGCCGCGATGTGGATTTCGCGCAGGCGATCGGGGTCGAAACGCGCGGCGCCGGGCGGCTCGACCGTTTCGCGTCGATCCTTGTGCGCGGCGAACGCTGCCAGCTTAGCTCCTTTGTGACGTCGGAAGGTCCGCCGTCGAAGAAGGACAAGAAAGCGGCGAAGGAAGCCGCCAAGGCCGCCGAAACCTCCGCCGAAAATTGACAGCCGTCCCTCCGCGCCATAGCGGCGCGGGATGAACGGCTGGATCATCCTCGACAAACCCGTGGGGCTCGGCTCGACGCAAGCCGTCGGCGCGGTCAAGCGCGTGTGCCGCGAGGCGGGGCTGGGCAAGGTCAAGGTCGGCCATGGCGGGACGCTTGATCCGCTCGCCTCGGGGGTGCTGCCGATCGCGCTCGGCGAGGCGACCAAGCTCTGCGGCCGGATGCTCGATGCGAGCAAGACCTATGATTTCACGATCAAGTTCGGAACCGAAACCGCCGGGCTCGATGCCGAGGGCGAGGTGGTCGCGACCAGCCGAGCGCGGCCGACGCTTGCGGAGGTCGAGGCGGTGCTGCCGCGCTTCACCGGCCCGATCGAGCAGGTACCGCCCGCTTTTTCGGCGATCAAGATTGACGGCCAGCGCGCCTATGATCTCGCGCGCAAAGGCGAAGCGGTCGAGATGAAGGCGCGGAGTGTCACGATTCATTCTCTTCGTCATGCCGGACTTGATCCGGCATCCATCGCGGCGCCGTACGAGTGGACCCCGGATCAAGTCCGGGGTGACGAGCGAGGGGAGGGGCAACTTGATGAGATCACCCTCACCGCCCACGTCTCCAAAGGCACCTATATCCGCAGCCTCGCGCGCGATATTGCATACGCCATCGGCACCGTCGGCCACGTCACCATGCTCCGCCGCACCAGGGCCGGGCCGTTCGATCTGGCACAGGCGATTTCGCTGGACAAATTGAACGCATTCGGCCAAGGCGCCGCCCAATCAGAAGTATTTCTGCCGCTTGAGGCAGGGCTGGTCGACATCCCGGCTCTGAACCTTTCCCCGGAAGCGGCA
>NZ_JAKFEM010000020.1:0-132814 GCF_036675685.1 Sphingopyxis sp. | reverse complement strand
TCTGACGGGGCCGAACCAGGATCGACGTGTGTTCAAAGACGATATTTTTGCCCGGGCTGAGTAACCCGTTCAAGGCTCAAAACCAATAGGTGCTAACGATAACGAAGCACTCGCTCTGGCTGCGTAACCTTTAGGCCTCACGGCCGAAAGTTATTCAAAGAGAGCGCGGTTCGGACCGAACCGGGCAACAGAATCGGATACCAGCGGCTGGGGACGAGCCGGGCAACAGAATCGTCCCACCTTTCCCAAACCACCAACCTTCATTTCGTAAATCGCCACCCTTCGCGGGAATGACGAAAAGTGGTGGTTAGTGCGCGCTTTCGCAGTGACTATGGTCGCTGAGTGCCTCGATCACCCGGCAATCGGCGGCGACACCGCCGCGGCAACGCCCGACGATACGTGTGAGCTCGTCGCGCAATAGCGTCAGCTGCGCGATTTTTTCCTCGACCTGCTCCAGATGCCGCGTTGCGATGCGGTCGGCCTCGTCGCACTCGCGCTCTGGATGATCGGACAGGTCGAGCAGCGAACGGATTTCCTCGATCGTGAACCCCAGCTCGCGCGAATGGCGGACGAACGCCAGCCGCGCGCGATGCGCATCGCCATAGCTGCGGTAATTGGCCGCGGTGCGATGCGGCTCGGGAAGCAGCCCGATCCGCTCATAGTAACGGATGGTTTCGATGTTGGTCCCGGTTGCCCGCGACAGTTCGCCGATTTTCATCGCTTGACCCTGTAGTTGCTACAGGGTGCATATAAGGTGCCGACTCGAAGAAACCAGGAGCTTTGACATTGGCCGATCAATGCTGTGCCGGCAAAAGCGGCAAGACCGCGCTCAACGACCCGCGCTGGCGGCGTGTCCTGTGGATCGCGCTGTTAATCAACGCCGCGATGTTCGGGGTCGAGATCGTCGCGGGCATCGCGGCGGACTCGCGTGCGTTGCAGGCCGACGCGCTCGATTTCCTCGGCGACAGCGCCAATTATGCGATCAGCCTTGGTGTCGTAGGCATGGCGCTTGCGTGGCGCGCGCGCGCCGCGTTGCTCAAGGCGGCAACGATGCTCGCCTTTGGCCTGTGGGTCTTCGGTTCGGCGATATGGGGCTTCGTCACCGGATCGGCGCCGCATGCCGAGACGATGGGGCTGGTCGGCGCGCTGGCGCTCGCGGCCAATGTCGCGGTCGCGCTGATGCTCTATCGTTATCGCACTGGTGATGCGAACATGCGCTCGGTGTGGATTTGCTCGCGCAACGACGCGATCGGCAATGTCGCCGTGATGGGCGCGGCACTGGGCGTGTTCGGCACCGGACAAAGCTGGCCCGACCTCGCCGTCGCGGCGATCATGGCTGGGCTCGCGATCTGGGGTAGCCTCGAGGTTTTCCGGCAGGCGCGCGGCGAACTCGCCGCCACGCCCGTCGGCGAAGCTGCCTGAGCTACGCCTGACTGTTGCCGAGGCCGATCACGACCGTCGACAGCATCAGCACCGCAATCCCGGACCACACGAGCGCCCGCGTGCGCTTGCCCGCGGGCGCCCATTCCTTGAGCGCAAAACCCCACAATGTCGAAAAGAGGATGATGCTCGCCATATGCAGCGTCCAGCTCGAAAAGCCGAAGCGCCCCATCTGGCTTTCGCCCATCGTGTAGAAGAAGAACTGGAAATACCAGAGCGTCCCGCCAAGCGCGGCAAGGCCATAGTTGAGCGCGAGCGGCGGCTTTTCGGTCGCGCCGGGCGCGGCCTCGCCGGCGAGCTGGCGGACGCTGCGATTGCGCGCGATCAAGATGCTGCACCAGATGAGGTTGGTGGTGAGCCCGCCAAGCAGCACGACGCAGAGCACAGGCAATCCCTGCCACAGCGGGTCGGTGCCGGCCGCCAGGGCCGCCTCGCGGATTGGCTGGCCGGCGTCGAGACCCCAGGCGAAACATCCCGACATGATGCCCGAAAAGACCGCGATCGCGAGCCCCTTGCGCAGGTTGAATTCGGAGGTGTCGGCGGTCGCGATCTCGCCCGCCATCTCGCGTTCCTTGCGGCGCCCCGCCTGCGCCACGATGACGATCCCGATCAGCGTGATCGCGATGCCGAGAAACACCGTCTGCCCGCTGGTTGTCGCGAACAGCTCGCCCAATGTCCCGCGAAAGATCGGCGGCCCCATCGTCCCGATCACCGTTGTCAGCCCAAGCGCGACCGCCATGCCAAGCGAGAGGCCGAGGTAGCGCATGGTAAGCCCGAAGGTCAGACCGCCAAGCCCCCACATCGCGCCCCAGAACCAGCACCAGAACCAGATGTCGCCCGGCGTCCGGCTGAGCACGCCGATCAGGTCATGCGTCTGGATCGAGGCGAAGAGCCACGGCGCGATGAGCCACGAAAAGATGCCGCCGGTGATCCAGAAAATCTCCCACGACCAGGCGCGGATGCGCTTGTACGGCACATAGAAGCTCGCTGACGACAGCCCGCCTAGCCAGTGAAAGAACACGCCAAGCAGCGGGTTCGCATCCATCCTTTTTCTCCCCTCGTCCGTTTCAGGCGGCCAGTGTCTCCGGGCCGATTTGCTTCAGCGCGGTCACGCCGGTCAGCGCCATCGCGACGCGCATCTCCGCTTCGATCAGGTCAAGCACATGCCGGACCCCGCGTTCGCCGTCCGCAGCAAGCGCGAAGGCCCATGCACGGCCGAGCAGTACGCCCTGCGCACCGAGTGCGAGCATCCGCACGACGTCGAGCCCCGATCGCACGCCGCCGTCGGCGAGCACGGTGAGCCGGTCGCCGACCGCATCGGCGATGCGTGGCAGCGCGCGCGCCACCGAGGGCACGCCGTCGAGCTGGCGCCCGCCATGGTTCGACACGATGATCCCGTCGACCCCCGCTTCGGCGGCGCGGCGCGCGTCCTCGGCGTCCAATATGCCCTTGACGACGATCGGCCCCTTCCAGTGCGCGCGCACGAAATCGAGGTCGGCCCAGGTCACGCTCGGGTCGAAATTCTCCTTCATCCAGCCGAGGAAATCCTCGAGCCCCGATTTGGGGCCGAGCAAAGGTGCGACATTGCCGAGCTGGTGCGGCCGTCCGTGGATGCCGACATCCCATGCCCAGCCGGGGCGAGCCATCGCTTGCCCCACGCGCCGGGCCTGCCCGCGCAAGTTCGTCGCGCCCGAAAGCCCCGAGCGGACGTCGCGATAACGCGCGCCGGGCAAGGGCATGTCGACGGTGAAGACGAGCATGGGGCAGCGGGCTGCACTCGCCTCATCGAGCAACGACCGCATGAAACCGCGGTCGCGCACCATATAAAGCTGGAACCAGAAGGGCGTCGGGCAGCCGCGCGCGACTTCGGCGAGCGAGCAGGCCGATACGGTCGAGAGGGTGAACGGAACACCCTTCGCCGCGGCGGCTCGCGCGGCCTGCACCTCGCCGCGCCGCGCCGCCATTCCGGCGAGCCCGATCGGGCCGAGCGCGACCGGCATCGCGAGGTGTTGGCCGAACAGCGTGGTCGAAAGATCGATCGCCGAAACATCGCTCAACACCCGCTGGCGCAGCGAAATATCCTGCAAATCCTCGATATTCGCGCGCAAAGTGCGCTCGGCATAAGAGCCGCCGTCGAAATATTCGAAGAGAAAATGGGGCAGACGACGCCGCGCGGCTTCGCGGTAATCGCCGATCGAGGCAGGCTTCACGCGGCTTCCTCCATCCGCTCGATTTCCTGCCGCCATTGGTCGCGATAGGGCGCGAGGTCGACGCCCAGCGGCTGCACAAGTTCGAGTGGCTCGGCAGGAGGCAGTTTGGCGTCGAGCAGGCGGAGCGCGCCATAAGAGACGTCGTTGTGCGCCTTGCCGGTATAAACGCGGAGGTCCGGACGCAGCGCTGCGAGCGCGCGGACGAAGACCTGTCCCTCAGCAAAGCGCCCCTCGATCAACAGCCGCTCCCGCGTGCCGATCAGGCTCAGCGACGCGTCGGCGACGAGCGCGGCGTAGAGCGACACAGCGGCGCGGCGCGCGACCGGATCGTCGGGTTCTGCGATCCACCGGCCGCGCCCATGCGGGAAGGGGCCGAAGCCCGGCGCGAAGCTGGGCAGCACCATCGCCCCGCTTGCCAGCACATCGGGCAGCGCCGCGAGCAGCGCCGGCTGGTCGGGGGCGATGTCGATCCGCCGCGTGTCGAGCCCGATCAGCGTCTCGATCTCGCGTCCGCCCATGAAGCGCGCCGACGGGATCGGCTTGCCGAACGCGTCGACGTTGATGAGGCAATCGCGTGCTTCGTGGAGGCGGCTCGCGTCCATCGATGCGGCATCCTTGGGCGAACGCATTGCGACGAACCAGGTGCCCGTCGACAGCACGGTCGATTCACTGTCGGCGATCTCGGCGAAGCCGCGCGCGGCAAGAAGCGCCGCGTTCGAATCGTGGAGGCCGCAATGGACTTCGGTGTCGGCGGGCAGGCCGGTGCGTGCGATCCACGCTGGCGTTAGCGTGCCCAGCACTTCTCCTGCCCCGTGGAGCGGCGCGAGCCGTCCGGCCCAACCGCGCCGTTCGGCGAGTTTAGAGGGCACGCCCGTCAGCGGATTCCACAGGTCGGTGTGGCAGCCGAGGCTCGTCACCTCCGACGCCGCGACGCCGCAGAGCAGCCAGCTCCAATATTGCGCCCAGGGCAGGATTTGCGTGCCGCGCGCGAGATCGGGATCGAGCGCCTCGAGCCGGAAGATCTGCGCGCCGAGATTGAGGCCATCGGGAAGGCGCGGCGAACCGGTATTGGAAAAGGCGTCGCGCTCGGCTTCATAGCGCGTGCGCAGATCCGCGGGCATCGCGTTCTCATAATCGAGCGGCGGGCAGGCGAGGCGGTCGTCGCGGATGATAGCCGCCGCGGCGCCATGTCCCACGGGTATGATCGCGCCGACATCGGCGAGTTTGGCAAAGTCGCGCAAGGTTTCGGCCATCCATGCTTCGATCCCCGCGGCGTCGAGCGCGATATAGGTGCCCGTTTCGGTGCGCGCGTTGGCGCGCACGCGGCGTTCGATCATCGCGCCGTCGGGCGACCACAGGCTCAGTTTTGCCAAGGTTTTCCCAACATCGAGGACTATGGTTGCGCGACCCTTCATCCTTCTCCCTTTGCTTCGTTGCGACCGAATTTGATCGAACTTTATCGAAACTGATTGCAGGACACCAGCGATTTCGATACACATCCTCTCATAGTCGAAACAACGAGTTTCCTTCATGCCCGAACTTCTGGACGTCACGCCCCAATCCAACGCCGCCGCGCTGCTTTTTGCCGTTCCGGCGAATCGCTGGTCGGACGAAGAGGCGCACGGCAAGTCGCCCGAAGATCTGCTCCTCTATCGCTCGAACCGCCTCGGATCTGACCTTACCGTCACCAATTTCGGCGGCGGCAACACCTCGGCCAAGCTCGATGCGCGCGATCCGCTGACCGGCGAAACCGTCCCGGTCCTGTGGGTCAAGGGATCGGGCGGCGACATCGGTTCGATGAAGCTCGACGGTTTTTCGACGCTGTATCAGGATAAGCTGCTCGGGCTGGAGAAGCTCTATCGCGGTCTTGCGCATGAGGATGAGATGGTCGGCTATTTGCCGCACTGCACCTTTGCGCTCAACCCGCGCGCGGCGTCGATCGATACCCCGCTCCACTCCTATCTGCCCTTCGCGCATGTGGACCATGTCCATCCCGATGCGATCATCGCGCTCGCGGCGTCGAGCGAGGGTGAGGCCGCAACCCAAGCCATTTGGGGCGGCGCGGTCGGCTGGCTACCATGGCAACGCCCCGGTTTCGATCTCGGGCTGAAACTGCGCGATTATGTCGCCGCCCACCCGGGGCTCCGCGGCGTGATGCTCGCGGGGCATGGCATCATCTGCTGGGGCGACAGCGCCAAGGGCTGCTATGACAACACGATCGCGCTGATCACCGACGCCGCAGACTATCTGAACGCGAAACTGGCCGGGGGCCCGGCGTTCGGTGGCGAGGCCGCGCCGCCGCGACCTGCCGCCGAACGCACGTCGGCCGCCGCGAAATTGATGCCGCTGCTGCGCGGCCTGATGGGCGGCAGCCGGGTGGGTCATTTTTCCGACGATGCCGAAACGCTCGAATTCGTTGGCAGCCGCGATTTTGCGAAGCTCGCCGCGATCGGCACCTCGTGCCCCGACCATTTCCTGCGCACGAAGATCGCGCCGCTCGTGCTCGACCCCGCGCGGATCGACGACGGCGCGTATCTCGCCGAACGGATCGAGGCGTACCGCGTCGATTATGCCGCTTATTACCAGCGCTGCGCACGGCCCAATTCGCCCGCGATGCGCGATCCCAATCCGGTGGTTGTGCTCGTCCCCGGCATCGGCCGCATGACCTTTGCCGGCGACAAGACGACCGCGCGGCTCGCGGGCGAATTCTACGCCAATGCGATCAACGTGATGCGCGGTGCCGAGGCGATCGGCGCCTATGTCGGGCTCAACGAACAGGAAGCGTTCGACATCGAATATTGGCTGCTCGAGGAAGCGAAGCTCCAGCGGATGCCCAAGCCCAAGCCGCTCGCGGGCCGCATCGCGCTCGTCACCGGCGGCGCGGGCGGCATCGGTGCCGCGACCGCCGAGCGTCTCGCGGCGGACGATGCGTGCGTGATGCTCGTCGACCGTGACGCCGATGCGCTGACGAAAGCGGCGCACGAACTCGAAGGCCGCTTCGGCCGCGACCGCATCCGCTCGGCGGTCTGCGACGTCACCGACGAGGCGCAGGTCGCCGCGGCCTTTGCCGCCTGCGCGCGCGAATTTGGCGGGCTCGACATCCTTGTCGCCAACGCCGGCATCGCGTCGTCGGCGCCGATCGAGGAGACAACGCTCGACCTGTGGCAGCGCAATTATGACGTGCTCGCGCAGGGCTATTTCCTCACTGCGCGCGCGGCCTTCCCGCTGATGAAGGCGCAGGACGGCGGCTCGATCGTCTTCATCGGGTCGAAGAACGGCATCGCCGCAGCGACCAACGCGTCGGCCTATGCGTCGGCGAAGGCGGCCGCGCTGCACCTCGCGCGCTGCCTTGCGCTCGAAGGCGCGCCGTTCGGCATCCGCGTCAACACGGTCAATCCCGACGCGGTGATCAAGGGATCGCGCATCTGGGACGGCGACTGGCGCCGCGAACGCGCCGGCGCGCACGGCATCGATTCGGGCAGCGAGCTCGAGGAACATTATCGCAACCGCTCGATGCTCAAGCGCGACGTGCTGCCCGAGGATGTCGCCGAAGCCGTCTATTTCCTCAGCTGCGATATGTCGGCAAAGTCGACCGGCAACATGATCAACGTCGACGCGGGCAACGCGCAGGCGTTCACCCGATAAGATACGGAACCAGGAGAGAGTTATGGCTGGCGACCTGCCGCTCGCACAGGACGATATCGAGCGACTGAACGCCGGTCTCGCCGACGCGCTCGATGACGATTACGGCAGCCTTGGCCGCCAGCTTGGCCGGCGCGGCATCGACATCGGCGCGGTGAAGGCGAAGGTTGCGGGCTTTTCGGTCGCGGTGCCGAGCTGGGGTGCTGGGCGCGGCGGGACGCGTTTCGCCAAATTCCCGATTCCCGGCGAGCCAACCAACATCCACGAAAAGCTCGAGGATTGCGCGGTGATCCAGCAGCTCGGCCGCGCGACCCCGCGCGTCAGCCCGCATTTCCCGTGGGACAAGGTCAGCGACTATCGCGGTTTGCGCGAAGAAGCCGCGGCGCTCGGGCTCGGCTTCGACGCGGTGAACAGCAACACTTTTCAGGACCAACCCGGCCAGGCAGTAAGCTACGCGACCGGCTCGCTCTCCTCGACGCGCGCCGACGTGCGCGAACAGGCGGTCGCGCATAACATCGAATGTATCGAGATAGGCAAGCAACTTGGCGTTACCGACCTGACGGTGTGGGTCGGCGACGGCACGAATTTCCCGGGGCAGCAGGATCTGGGCCGCAGCCTCGATCGCTATCTCGATGCCGCGTCAGAGGTTTACGCCGCGCTGCCCGGCAACTGGCGGATGCTGATCGAGCACAAGATGTTCGAACCCGCTTTCTATTCGACCGTGATTTCGGACTGGGGCAGCTCGATCCTCGTCGCGCAGGAACTCGGCGAGAAGGCGAAATGCCTCGTCGACCTCGGACATCACGCGCCGAATGTGAATATCGAACAGATTGTCGCGCGGCTGCATCGCTTTGGAAAACTGGGTGGATTCCACTTCAACGACAGCAAATATGGCGATGACGACCTCGATAGCGGATCGATCAACCCGCACCAGCTCTTCCTCGTCTTCAACGAACTGGTCGAGGCCGAGATGAACCCGCGCGGCGATTTCCGCCCTGCCTATATGATCGACCAGTCGCACAATGTGACCGACCCGATCGAATCCATGCTCTCGTCGGCCGAAGCGATCGTCGGCGCCTATGCCAAGGCACTGCTCGTCGACCGCGAGGCGCTGCTCGCGGCCCAAGAGGCGAACGACACGATGATGGCGTTCCAGGCGCTCCGCGCGGCGTACCGCACCGATGTGACGCCGATCCTCGCCGCCGCGCGCGCCGAAGCGGGCGGGGCGATCGATACGATCGCGGCCTATCGTGCGAGCGGCTGGCGCGGCAGCAAGGCGCAGGAACGCCGGGCGGCGGGGACGACGGCGGGGATCGTCTAATCATTCGATTGCAACTCGGCGCAGCTCCCGTCACATAGACGCATCTAGACAGGGACCCCCATGCACGCAGCCGAACGCGAAAAAATGATCCTCGACAGCCTGGGCGAGAGCGGTTTCGTCTCGTTCCGCGACCTCGAGAGCCGCGTCGCCGCGTCGCCCGCAACAATCCGCCGCGACCTCGACCGGCTGGAAGAGGCGGGTGTCATTACCCGCGTTCGCGGCGGGGCGAAACGCGCCGGGCAGGCGGGCAGCACCGCTTCGACGTCCGAAGATGGATTGTCGGGCATTCCTTTCCACGAGAATATCGGCCGCAATCGCGGCGCCAAGGAAGCGATCGGCCGCGCCGCCGCAGGGTTCTGCGTCGCGGGCGAGGGCGTGATGATCGACGGCGGCTCGACGACGCTGCAGATGTGCCCGCACCTCGACGGCCTCGCGCTGCAGGTGCTGACCAACTCGCTCCATATCGTCAGTGCGTTATTGCCGCAGCCGACGACGCGCATCCTGGTGCCGTCGGGGCAGGTGTTCCGCGAACAGAATATCGTGCTGTCGGCGGCGGGCGACGACGGCATGCCGCGCTTTCATGCGCCCAAACTGTTCATGGGCGCGGCGTCGATGGGTCCCGCCGGGCTGATGCAGGCCGACGTGATCCTCGTCGCCGCCGAACGCCGGCTGATCGAGCGCGCCGACGAGATCATCGTGCTCGTCGACAGCTCCAAATTCTCGGCCCCCTCGGGCAATGTCGTCTGTTCGCTCGACGAGATCGACATCGTCGTGACCGACTCCGCGATCGAGCCGCGGCATGTCGCGATGATGGAAGCCGCCGGCATTCGCGTCGTCATCGCCTGAATTTCCCAAAGCCTCCGGACAAAACCGCAGCCTGCCGTGCTATTCGGGCTTGAATGATTGAATTTGATCGTTGACGTGATTGCTAAAGACAAATAATGACCAGTGATGCAAAAACGCTCATCGAAGCGTGGCATCGGAGGAACAAGATTGCCGGACAGGCACCTCCGTCAAAAAGGGACAACTCGCACGGCGAGTGCAGGGAGGATGCAATGAAGGCGATGACGACGACAGGTCAGGATTATGCCGCGCGGCAGGGCGTGTGGCGGCGAGGCATTTCGGCGCTGGCATGCGCAGGCGCGTTGATGGGCGCCACCGGTGCCTATGCACAGGACGCCGATTCCGACGCACCGGCCGACGCGGACATCGTCGTCACCGGCACATTGCTGCGCGGCGTTGCGCCCGTCGGCACGAATGTCGTGGGCGTCAGCGAAGCCGATGTGCTCGCCTCGGGCGCGGCGTCGGCCAACGACCTGCTCGCCTCGATCCCGCAAATCGGCAATTTCGGCACGGTGCCCGCGGGGCTCGGCAATTTCGGCAATCCGATCGTGCGGCCCAATATCCGCAACCTCGGCAACAGCGGCGGCTCGACGACGCTCGTTCTTTTGAACGGCCACCGCATGGTCGGCGCGGGCATATTGCAGACGAGCTTCGACCCCTCGGTGATCCCGCCCGACGTGATCAAGCGCGTCGATGTCATCCCCGACGGCGGTTCGTCGATCTACGGCTCGGACGCGATCGGCGGCGTGATCAATTTCATCACGCGCGATCGCTACGACGGCATCGGCGTCAACGCGCGCTACGGCTTCGCCAAGGATTACCAGACGATCGACGCCAGCATCATCGCGGGCAAGGATTGGGGATCGGGCTCGGTCTTCATCTCCTATGCCTATGCGTGGCACGACGACCTGATCGGCCTCGACCGCGATTATGCGACTGCGAACCAGACCGACCGCGGCGGCGGCGATTTCCGCAGCACCGCATGCCCGCTCGCGAACATCACTGCCGGCGGCGTCACCTATGCGATGCCCGGCCGCGTGCCCAATACGATCAACCGCTGCGACCAGACCGACTATGCTGCCATCTATCCGCGCGAGGAACGCCACAGCGTCTTCGCCGGCCTGACGCAGGACCTCAGCGATTCGGTGTCGTTCAAGCTGTCGGCCTATTGGTCGAAGCGCGACACGTTGCATCGCAGCGCGCAGAGCAGCGCCAGCGGGACGATCACCGCCGCCAATCCTTTCTTCCGCCCGATCGGTGCCGAACTCGCGCACACCGTTGCCTTCTCGTTCGGCGATGTCTTCGGGCCGAGCAACGATAGCCCGTCGAGCTTCACCTCCTATGGCATCACCCCCAGCTTCGATTTCGAACTCGGTGGTGGCTGGCAACTGCGCACGCTCGCCAATTTCGGGCGCAGCGAGAATGAATCGACCGAGCGGTCGTTCAATTCGACCGCGGCGACGGTTGCGCTTGCCGGGACGAGCACAGCGACCGCGCTCAATCCCTATAATCTGTCGGCGACCTCGCCGGCGGTGCTCGCCGCGATCGACGATTTCGTCAACCATGGCGAAGCAACGCAGGAATTGGCCGAAGGGCGCGTTGTGCTCGATGGCCCGCTGTTCGCGATGACGGGCGGCGACGTCCGCCTCGCGGTTGGGGCGGAATATCATTACGAGAATATCCGCTCCTTCACTGGCAGTGGCCCCGAAAATGCCATCGTCGGCTCGAAGGCCTATACGGCGCGCAATGTGAAATCGCTGTTCGGCGAATTGCTGATCCCGATCTTCGGCGCCGACAATCGTACGCCGGGTTTCTACAGCCTCGAGCTGTCGGGTTCGGTCCGTTACGACGATTACAGCGACGTCGGCAGCACGACCAATCCGAAGGTTGGGGTGACCTGGCGGCCGTTCGAGGCGCTGACGATCCGCGGCAATTACGGCACGTCCTTCCACGCGCCGAGTCTTGCCGACCTCGGCAATTCGGTCGATGCGCGCGTGCAGGTGCTGCCGTTCAGCCCGTTCCGCGCGCCTGGCAGCTCGCCGTTCGACGCACTCCGCCCGACGATCGCGATCGCCGGCGGCAATGCCAATCTGAAGCCCGAGACCGCCGATACCTGGTCGCTCGGCTTCGACCTCAAGCCGGCGGCGCTCGAAGGGTTTGTCGCCAGCGCGACCTATTTCAACGTCAAGTTCAAGGACGCGATCCAGGTGCCGCCGTTCACGTCGCCGCTGCTTTTCACGACGCCGGCCTATTCGGGCTTCTACATCCTCAATCCGACGCTGGCGCAGGCGCAAGCGGCGGCGGGCAATCTGCGCGTCGATGGCGTACCCAACCTCGCGACTTTGTTCGCGTTCAGCTCGCCCTATGTGCTGTTCCTTGCGCAGCGCGCCAATCTGGGTGCGGTGAATGTCGACGGGATCGATTTCAACCTCGCCTATAATCGCCCGACGGGCTTCGGGTCGATCAACGCGAATTTCACGGGCAGCTATCTCCTCAATCGCGAGACGCAGGTGGTGCAGGGCGGTCCGGTCAACGACGACCTCAAGAACGGGACCGGCCGTTTCCTCTTCACCGCCGGGCTCGGCGCGACGGTCGGCGATTTCACCGCGCGCGCGTCGCTCAACCACCGCAGCGGCTACCCGATCATTGGCTTGCCGCCGCAGACGCGCATATCGGCCTTCGACACCGTCGACCTCTTCTTCAGCTACGATCTCGGCGACATGCTCGCGAACACGCTGCTGACGCTGAACGTCGACAATGTCTTTGACGAGGACCCGCCGTTCCTGAACAGTGCATCTGGCTATACCAATGGCAGCACGCTCGGCCGGCTCGTGTCGTTCGGTATCCGTACCAAATTCTAAGGGAGTAGGGTGTTGCCGCTGATCGGAAGTCTGCGAAGCCTGCTATGGGGCGTGTTCGCGGCGGCCGGTCTGGCGACGGCGCCGCTCGACGCGGCCGAACCGGGGCCGGCGGAGTTGCGCGTCGAATATGCCGCGGCGCCGCTCGGCCTCGATACCGCCGCGCCGCGCCTGGCGTGGCGCTCGCCGGTCGCGCGGCAGACCGCGTACCGCATCCGGGTCGGGGCCTCGGCCGCCGATCTCGAGCGCGCACCGCTGTGGGACAGCGGCAAGGTTGCATCGGCGGACAATGTCCAGATCGCCTATGCCGGGCCAAAGCTTGCATCGCGCCAACGCTATTGGTGGCAAGTGCAGGTGTGGGACGCCGACGGCAACGTTACCGACTGGAGCCCCCCCGCCTGGTGGGAGATGGGATTACTCGCCGCGGCCGACTGGCAGGCGCAATGGATTTCGGGGCCCGCGCGGCGCGATCACGACTGGGGCGACCTGACGCTCGACGCCGAGCTGACGCTGACGGGCAAGAGCGTCGATGTCCTGTTCCGCGCGCTTCCCAACGGCAAGACTTATGGCGACGCCTATGTCTGGACGCTCGCCGAAGACAAGAACGGCCCCGAACTGATCCAGACCGTCCGCCGCTATCCGGGCGGCACCAGTTCGGCGATCAAGATGGAGCGGCTGGGGCAGGTCAAATTGCCGGCGCCGATCAAGGGACGCCGCATCGCGCTGTCGATCCGCGCCGAGGGTGGCCAGATCGTGACGCGCATCGACGGCGCGGTCGTTGCGACGGTCGACAATGGCGCGCACAAGCGTGGGACGGTCGGTTTTGCCGGCAAGGAAGCCGGCGCGGCGATCATCCACAAGGTCCGCGTATCGGGCACCCAAAGCCCGGCGGTCGCATATGATTTCGCGGGTGGCGACAATCCCTTCACCGGCGGCAGCGTGTCGAAAGACGGGTTGGTGGTCGCGAGCGGCGTGCCGGGGGTCGACCTCGTGCTGCCGATCGAAGCACCCGCGCCGCTCGTTCGCCGGGCCTTCCGCCTCGGCAAGCCGATCGCAGGCGCGCGGCTCTATGTCGCCGGCGCCGGAATGCCGCGGCTCTCGGTTAACGGCACCGTCGTGGGATCGTCGCTTGGCGCGGGTTACACCGCCTATGACAAGCGCGTGCTCAGCTATGTCCACGACGTGACCGGGCTGTTGCGCCGCGGCGAGAATGTGATCGGCGCCGAACTCGGGCGCGGCTGGTATGGGCTGACCGATCCCAATGAATGGTATTTCCATGCTGCACCCTGGCACGCGGAACCGGCGCTGAAGGCGCAACTCGAAGTCACTTACACCGATGGGACGCGCGACACGATCGCGACCGACGGCAGCTGGCGCACCATTTCGGGTCCGACGCTGGGCGATTCGGTGCATCGCGGCGAGCGTCATGACGCGCGGCTGGCTCCGGCGGGCTGGGACCGCGCCGGTTTCCGCGACCGCAAATGGGCGGCGGCGCCGGTAGTTGCAGGACCGACGGGACAGCTTGTCGCCGCCAATTCCGAAGCGATCGAGCCGGTCGAAAATATCGCGCCCGTGGCCGTCAAGGAGGTGGCGCCCGGCGTCCGTGTCTATGACTTCGGCCGCATCGTCGCGGGCCGGCCGGTACTCAAGCTCAGCGGCCCGCGTGGGCTCACCGTGTCGATGGTCGCGAGCGAACGCATCGCCGACGACGGCAAGGTCGTCCCCGCCGCGGGACTGATCGACGCGCAGCTCCAGACCGACCGCTACACGCTCGCGGGCAAGGGCGAGGAGCAATGGGAACCACGCTTCGGTTATCGTGGCTTTCGCTATGTGCAGGTCGAAGGTTTTCCGGGCACCCCGTCCGAAGGGGCGCTGACCGCGCATATCGTCCATTCGGCGGTTGCGCGCACTGGCAGCTTTGTCAGCGCCAACCCGCTGCTGAACCAGATCGACGCGGCGGCGATCGCGTCGATCCTCAACAATCTCCATGGCTTCCAGACCGATACGCCGACCTATGAGAAGAATGGCTGGAGCGGCGATGCGCAGGCGTCGGCGGGAGCGGCGGCGCGCAGCTTGGACATCGCGCGCGTCTGGACCAAATGGCTCGCCGATTTCCGCGACGCCCAGTCGGACAAGGGCGAAGTGCCCGAGATTGCACCGACGACGCCCTTCTACGGCTATGAAAACACCCCCGGCTGGAACGTGATCTGGGGTCCGACGACGCCGTGGGATGCGGCGGCGATGATCCTGCCGTGGGAGCTCTACACGACCTATGGCGACACGCGCATCCTTGCCGACAATCAGGACATGCAGCGGCGGCTGGTCGATTATACCGCGACCTTCATCAGGGCGCCCGATTACCAGCGCTCGGCGGGGCTCTCCGAATGGGCGTCGGCGGGGGGCATGGATTACAGCAATGCGCGCGGCGGCGGGATTGACGCCGTGACGACGGCTTATTTCTTTCATGAGGTCGATTTGCTCGCCAGATCCTCGGCGATCGTTGGAAAGACGGAGGATGCGGCGCGTTATCGCAAGCTCGCCGACGACATCCGGGCGGCCTATAATGCACGTTATTGGGACGCCGCTAACGGCTGGTATCGCACGATCGACAGCAAGGGTGCGATCGGCCAGCCGACGCAGGTACAGAATATCCTGCCGCTCGCGTTCGGCATGGTGCCGCCGGGCCGCGAACAAAGTGTCGCCGATGCCATCGCGCGCGACGTCGACAAGCAGGGGCTGCGCACCGGCGTCTATGGTGCGCGCTACCTGCTCGAAATATTGAGCGACTATGGCCATGCGAACCTTGCGTACCGGGTCGCGACGCGCACCGACGAGCCGAGCTGGGGCTGGTGGATCGCAAACGGTCATTCGACGATGTTCGAGACGTGGAGCCTGAACAGCCGCTCGCGCGACCATCATTATTTCGCCTCGATCGCCGACTGGATGCGGCAACGCCTCGCCGGGCTGCGTCCGGGTGCGCCGGGGTACAAGCTGGTGCTCGTGAAACCCGCAGTCCCTGACGGCCTCGCGAGCGCCGAAGCCGCGATGGATACGATCCACGGCCGCGCCTTTTCGGGCTGGAAGGTCGATGCGGGCAAGCTGACGCTGACCGCCGAAGTGCCGTCGAATACGACGGGCGAGATATGGGTGCCGACGCGCTTAGGAGCGATCACTGCCCCCGCCGGCGCTGAATCGGTGCGACAGGAAAAGGGCTTCACTGTCTATCGTACCGGCCCCGGCCGTTTCATTTTCACCACGGGAGGCGCCCCATGATCCGCGGCATGATTACCTTGGTCGCCGTTGCGGCGATGGCATCGCCCGCAACGGCGCAGCAGGTGACGACCGACAGCGGGGCCGTCACGGGGGCGACTGCCGACGGTATCACGTCGTTCAAGGGCATAGCTTACGCCGCCCCGCCGGTTGGCGCGGGCCGCTGGAGCGCCCCGGCGCCCGTCCAGCCATGGAGCGCACCGCGCGACGCGACGAAATACGGCCCCGACTGCATGCAAAACCCGCTGCCGGGCATCCAGGCCGGAAGCCGGCCGATGAGTGAGGATTGCCTGACGCTCAACGTGTGGACGCCGAAGCCCGCAAAGGGTGCGAAGCTGCCGGTGATGGTCTGGATCCACGGCGGCGGCTTCGTCGGCGGGTCGGGCACCTTGCCCGAAACCGACGGCGCGGCGCTCGCGCGGCGCGATGTCGTGATTGTCAGCTTCAACTACCGCCTCGGCCGCTTCGGCTTCTTTGCGCATCCTGCGTTGGGGACGGGCGGCAACTGGGGGCTGATGGATCAGATCGCCGCGCTCAAATGGGTCCAGCGCAACATCGCATCCTTCGGCGGCGACCCGGCGAAGGTCACGATTTTCGGTGAAAGCGCGGGCGGGGAATCGGTGTCGCGGCTGATGGCATCGCCGGCGGCGAAAGGCCTCTTCGCACGCGCGATCGTCGCGTCGGGCGGCGGCCGCGACGACTGGCCGACCCTTGCCGAAGCGCAGGGGAAGGGGCAGGTTTTTGCTGATCGGGCAAAGGCGGCCGATGCGACGGCACTCCGCGCGCTTCCCGCCGACAAGGTTCTCGGCAGCCTCGCGCTGATGAGCAAGGAAGAGGATCGCTATTCGGGGCCGATGACCGACGGAACGGTCGTTCCCGCGGGCGCCGAGACCATCTTTGCCGAGGGCAAGCAGGCGCGCATCCCCTATATCATCGGCAGCAACGACGACGAGCTCGGCTTCATCCCCGCGCCGTTCCGCGCGATGGTCAACGGCCCGGTCGAAAAGTCGCTGGGCGCTGCCGCCGCCACCGTGAAAGCGGCCTATGCGAGCGAGGACGAGGCGAACCGGCGGCTTGGCGGCGACGCGATCTTTGCCGAGCCAGCGCTTGCGTTTGGCTTGCTGCAGGCCCGTGCGGGCGCACCGACCTTCGTCTATCGTTTCGGCTATGTTGCCGAGGGCCAGCGCAAGCCCGATGTCGGCGCGGTCCATGCGTCGGATGTCGCGTTTCAGTTCGGTAATCTGCCTGCCGATGCCACCGCCGCCGACCGTGCGGCCGCCAGGCAGCTCGGCGACTATTGGACCAATTTCGCGAAGACTGGCGATCCGAACGGCAGCGGATTGCCCGTCTGGTCTCGGCTCGACCCCGCGACGCCGCAGTTGCTCTCGATGGGCATGGCCGCAACCGCAATGGCGCCTGCAACCACGCCCGCGCTCACCGCCATCGCTGCCGCACGGGACGGAAAGAAATGAAAGTCATGACCATGCGTCTCTCCGCCGTCATCGCCGGCGCGCTTGCCATCGTCGCAATCCCCGCCTGTGCGTGGGAGGTGATCCGCCTGTCGTCGGACCCCGTTCCCGCGACCTCGAAGGAAGTACGTGAGACCGGGCCGTTCGGCACGATCGTGCGCAACGTGTCCGACGCGACGCTCACGCCCTATGTGGCGGATAAGCCCAACGGCACCGCGGTGATCGTCGCGCCCGGCGGCGGCTTTCACATGCTGTCGATCGACAATGAGGGTGAGGCGGTTGCCAAATGGCTGAACAGCCAGGGCGTCACGGCGTTCGTGCTCAAATATCGCTTGCTCGAAACCGGTGCCGATTTCCCGCTCCAGATGATGCGCTATCTCGCCAATCTTCCTTCCCTGCGTACTGCGGTCGAACCGCTGCGCCCGCTCGCGACCGCCGATGGCGAGAATGCGGTGAAGTGGGTGCGTAGAAATGCGGGCCGCTATGGCATCAAATCGAACCGCGTCGGGCTGATGGGCTTTTCGGCGGGCGGCGCGGTGACGGTGTGGACGCTCGCGGCGGACAAGCCCGCGAGCCGTCCCGACTTCGCGATCGCCATCTATCCCGGCCTGCTGCCCGACACAATCGCGGTGCCGAAGAAGGCACCCCCGCTGTTCGTCGCGGCGGCGAAGGATGACAAGCTGGCGTATGACGACAGCGTCCGCCTTGCTGCAGCATGGAAAAAGGCAGGCGCGAACAGCATGATCGTTACATACGAAAACGGAGGCCATGGTTTCGGCATGAAGAAAAGCGGCAAAGCCAGCGACGCGTGGACCGAGGCGATGGCGGACTGGATGCGCACGCAGGGACTGGTCCACAAATGAGGGTCGCATCGCTCGTCCTGCTCACCGGCGGATCGTTGCTTGCTTCCTGCACGGCCAACGAACCCGCCCCGGCACCCACGCCCGTCGCGCAAAAGGTCGGCAGCTGCGAAGCGCTGACCGGTTTGGCACTGAAAGACGGCAAGGTCGATGCCGCGACTTCGCTCGCGGGCGGCGCGATGGTCAATCTGGAGGCCGGCAAGCCCGGCCTGCCTGCACCCGCCGCTTTCTGCCGCGTGCAGGCGACGCTGTCGCCGGTGCCGGGATCGTCGATCAAGGTCGAAGTGTGGCTTCCCGAACGCGCCGGCTGGAACGGCAAGCTGCTCGGCGCGGGCAATGGCGGCTTCGGCGCGAACATGCTGCTCCCGTCGTTGCTGATGCGCGGCGCGGTGCAAAAGGGTTTTGCCGCGGTCGGCACCGACATGGGGCATGTCAGCGAAGCCGATGTCGATGCGAGCTGGGCGCTGAACGCGCCCGAAAAGGTCCGCGACTATGGGTGGCGCGCCAATCATGTCGGCGCCGAGACCGCCAAGCAGGTGATCGCCGCCTTTTACGAAGGTCCGCTCGCGGCAAGCTATTTCCACGGCTGTTCGGATGGCGGACGGCAGGCGCTCACTCTCGCACAACGCTATCCTGCCGACTATGACGCGATCATCGCGGGCGCCCCTGCGATGCCGTGGACGCGGATGGCGAGCGCTTTTACCAACAATGCCGTTGCCGCCGCCAAGCCCGGCGGCGATCTGTCGATGGCGAAGCTGAAACTGTTGCAGACGGCGTCGCTCGGCCAGTGCGACGCGCTCGATGGCGTGAAGGACGGCGTGATCGACGATCCGCGCAGCTGCAATTTCGATCCCGCAAAGCTCGCGTGCAAGGGCGGCGAAGGCGCTGACTGTTTGACGGCTGGCGAAGTCGCGACGGCGAAGCTCTTCTATGAGGGCGCGAAAACCGCCGACGGCAAATCCTTTTACCCCGGCTTCGCACCGGGCGCGGAGGCCGAGGCGGGCACATGGGCAATGTGGCTGACGGGCAGCGGTTCGCAGCATGTGAAGTTCGGGACGCAATTCTTCCGCTACTTCGTGCACGCCAATCCCGACTGGCAATTGTCCGAGTTCAACCTCGACCGCGACTATGCGCTCGCAAAGGCGCGCGTCGGCGGCGATCTCGACGCCGACCGCACCGATCTTGGCGCGTTCTACAAGCGCGGCGGCAAGCTGATCCTCTATCACGGCTGGAACGATGCCGGGATCCCGGCGCAGAATACGGTCGATTATTATGAGCGCCTCGTCGCGGCCAACCCGCGCGCCGCCGCCACGTCGGTGCGCTTGTTCATGGTCCCCGGCATGTCGCACTGCCTCGGCGGTCCGGGTCCCAATAATTTTGACCCGCTGAGCGCGCTCGATGGCTGGCGGCAGGGCGGCGCTGCGCCTGAACGGATCATTGCGACCAAATATGACAACGACCTGTTCGCCTATATCGGCCTCCCCGCCAAGGCCGGGCGGACACGGCCGCTCTGTGCATTCCCCAAGGTCGCGAAATGGGACAGTAAGGGTTCGACCGACGATGCGGCGAGCTTTACATGCGAGGCACCTGGAAAATGACGAGCCACGTGACAGGTGCAACCGAACCGCCGCTGATCGAACATAGTATCGGCGACGCGCTCGCGCTCGCCGCCGAACGCTGGGGTGACCGCGACGCGCTGGTGTCGGTTGCGCAAGGCATCCGCTGGAATTTCGCCGAACTGCTCGATCGATCCGACGCGCTCGCGGCGGGGCTGCTCGCGCTCGGCCTCAACCCCGGCGACCGGATCGGCATCTGGGCGCCGAACTGTGTGGAATGGACGCTGACCCAGTTCGCCGCGGCGCGCGCCGGGCTGATCCTGGTCACGATCAACCCAGCCTATCGCCTGTCCGAAGTCGAATATACGGTCAACAAGGTCGGGCTGTCGGCGCTTGTCGCGGCGACAAGTTTCAAGACGAGCGACTATCCCGCGATGATCGAGGAGCTTGCTCCCGAGGTCGCCGTGAGCACGCCCGGCCAGCTTCGCGCCGCGCGGCTGCCGACGCTGCGTTCGCTGATCCTGATCGGGGCGGATGCGCGTCTCGGCTGGCTCGGTTTCGACGATGTGGCAGGGCTGGCGACCGACGCCGACCGGCAGCGTCTCGCCGACATCGGCCCGACGCTTGATCCGAACGACGCAATCAATATCCAGTTCACCAGCGGCACCACCGGCCTGCCCAAAGGCGCGACGCTCAGCCACCGCAACATCCTCAACAACGGCTATTTCGTCGGCCGTACGCAGGGGCTCGGCGCGGGTGACCGCATCTGCATCCCGGTGCCGCTCTATCACTGCTTCGGCATGGTGATGGGCAATCTGGCGAGCATTACTCACGGCGCCGCGATGATCTATCCGTCCGAAGGCTTCGATCCCGAGGCGGTGCTGCGCGCCGTCGAGGCCGAGCGGTGCACCGCGCTCTACGGCGTGCCGACGATGTTCATCGCGGTGCTCGCGCATCCGCGCTTTGACGATTTCGATGTGTCGTCGCTGCGCACCGGCTGCATGGCGGGGGCGATCTGCCCCGAACCGCTGATGCGGCAGGTCGTCGAGCGGCTCAACATGCGCGATGTGACGATCGCCTATGGCATGACCGAAACGAGCCCGGTGAGTTTCCAGACCGCGCCCGACGATCCGTTCGAGCGCCGTGTCGGCTCGATCGGCCAGGTGCAGCCGCACCTCGAATGCAAGATCGTCGATACCGATGGCAACATCGTGCCCTCGGGCGAACCCGGCGAGCTCTGCACGCGCGGCTATTCGGTGATGATCGGTTATTGGGACGAACCGCAGCGCACCGCGGAATCGATCGACGAAGACGGCTGGATGCACTCGGGCGACCTCGCGACGATCGATGCCGAAGGTTATGGCAATATCGTCGGGCGCCTCAAGGACATGGTGATCCGCGGCGGCGAGAATATCTACCCGCGCGAGGTCGAGGATTATCTCTATCGCCACCCCGCGGTCGAGGATGTCGCGGTGGTCGGTATTCCTGACGAACGCATGGGTGAGGAGCTGTGCGCTTGGGTGCGGCTGAAGCCGGGAACCAGTGCGAGCGCAGACGACATACGCGAATTCTGCCGCGGCCAGATCGCCCACTATAAAGTCCCGCGCTACGTGCGTATCGTCGATGAATTCCCCACCACGGTGACGGGGAAGGTCCAGAAATATCTGATCAGAGAGGCGATGGTCGCCGATCTCGGAAAGGAAGAAGCATAATGAAAACTGCCATGTTTGTTGCGGCGCTGATGGCCGCCGCCCCCGCCTTTGCCCAGGGTACCGCTGCGCCGGCGCCCGCGCCCGCCCCGGCGCCGGCTGCGCCCGCCAGCGACGCAAAGTTCAACCTCGACACCCCGCTGCAGGACATCGTCGCCGACGAAAAGGGCAAGGCGGTGATCGAAAAGCATTTCCCCGGCATGATCGCGCTGCCCGAATATGAGATGTTCAAGGCGATCAGCCTGACGCAGCTCCAGCCCTATTCGAATGGCAAGATCACCGACGAAATGCTGGCCGCGACCGCCAAGGATCTGGCGGAGATCAAGTGATGAAGAGCCGGACGGCCTATCTGGCGGCAAGTTTGCTGTCCTCCACGGTGGCGCTGTCCGGCGCTCAGGCACAGGACATGATCTACAAGGACAAAGCCGCGCCGATCGAGGCGCGCGTCGACGATCTAATGGGGCGGCTGACGCTCGATGAAAAAATCCTGCTGCTCGCGGGCGAATCGTCGATGACGCTGAACCCGATTCCACGGCTCGGCATCCCCTCGATCCGCATGACCGACGGGCCGACCGGCGTCCGCTCGCCCGAGGGCAAGCCCGCGACGGTCTTCCCCGTCGGCGTCGCGATGGCGGCGACGTGGAACCCCGATCTCACGGCCAAGGTCGGCGCGGCGATCGGCAAGGAAACGCTCGCGCACGGCGCCGACGTGCTGCTCGCGCCGACGGTGAACATCGTCCGAACCCCGCGCTGGGGCCGCAATTTCGAAACCTATTCGGAAGACCCGTATCTCGCCGGCCAGATCGGGCTTGGTTATGTGAAGGGTGCGCAGGGCGCGGGCATCGGCGTGTCGCTCAAGCATTTCGCCGCGAACAATCAGGAAACCAACCGGTTCATCGTCGACTCGATCGTCGATCCGCGGACGCTGCGCGAAATCTATCTCCCGGCGTTCGAGACGGTGATCAAACAGGCCGATCCCTGGTCGGTGATGGCGTCGTACAACAAGATCAACGGCACCCACGCGGCCGAAAACCGCTGGCTGCTCACCGACCTGCTCAAGACCGAGTGGGGCTATAAGGGCTTCGTTGTCTCCGACTGGGGGGCGGTCCATTCGACCGCGACGACGGTCAACGCTGGCATGGACCTCGAGATGCCGGGCCCGCCGAACCATTTCGGGCCCAAGCTCAAGAAGGCGGTCGAGGAAGGCAAGGTCACGGCGGTGCAGATCGACGACAATGCCCGCCGCATGGTGCGGCTGATCGTGCGCAGCGGCGCGATCGAGCGCGGCGTCGCGCGTCCCGTCGCCGAACAAACGCCGCGTAACGCCGCGCTGGCACAGAGCGCCGCCGAAGAAGCGATCGTCCTCCTCAAGAACAGCGGCGTGCTGCCACTCCCGGCGTCGATCAAGACGCTCGCCGTCATCGGCCCGAACGCCGATGTCGTGCGCATCCAAGGCGGCGGCAGCTCGGCTGTGGTGCCGTTCGAGACAAGCACACCGCTCGCGGCGCTCAAGGCCGCGCTGCCGGGGGTGCAGATCGTCTACGCCAAGGGTGTCGATAACGAGGAAACGCCGCCCGCGGCCAATGCCAAACGGTTCAGCCCCGGGCAGGATCGCAGCGTCACCGGCCTTGCCGCGACCTATTATGCCAGTGCCGATATGAGCGGCGAGCCGGTGAAGCGCGAGACCGCGACGAGCTTCCTGAAACGGATCAGCGGCAATATCGCCGGGCCGCAGGTCACGGGCTATTCGGCATTCCGCTGGGAGGGGCTGTTCTGGCCCGACAAGAGCGGAACCTACGAGTTCAGCACGCGCGGCACGGGCAATGCGACGATCACGCTCGACGGCAATGCCGTGCTGTCGAAGGAAAGCCCGTCGAAGCCCGACATCCGTGACGTGCTCGGCTTCCCGATCCCGCGGCGGACGATCTCGGTCGAACTCGAAGCGGGGCGCAGCTACCCGATCCGCCTCGACTATGTGAACGGCCAGACGCCCTATGAATATTTGAGCTTCGGCATCCGCGAGCCGCTGCCCTCGTTCGACGAAGCGGTCGCGGCGGCGCGCGGCGCCGATGCCGCGATTGTGTTCGTCGGCTCGTCTTCGACGACTGAGGGCGAGGGGTATGACCGCTCCTCGCTCGACATGCCGGGCGACCAGAATAAGCTCGTCGAGGCAATCCTTGCCGCCAATCCGAAGACCGCGGTCGTCGTCAACGCGGGCGCGGCGATGACCATGCCCTGGTCCGACAAGGCCCCCGCGATCGTCGACATGTGGCTGCCGGGCGAGGGCGGCGCGGTGGCGCTCGCCAATGTCCTCACCGGCAAGGTCAACCCGTCGGGCAAGCTGCCTGTGACTTTCCCGGTGCGCACCGAGGACGACATGATCAACCTCAAGGGCGCCAAGACGCCCTATTCCGAAGGATTGCTCGTCGGTTATCGCGGCTATGTCGCGCGCGACGTGAAGCCGCTTTTCGCCTTCGGTCATGGTCTCAGCTACACCAGCTTCGCCTATTCGGCGCTGTCGGCACCTGCGCGCGTCAAGGGCGGCGAAGCCCTTTCGGTGAAGCTCACCCTCCGCAACGACGGCAAGCGCGCGGGTAAGGAGGTAGTGCAACTCTACGTCGCGCCCTTGGCACCCGCGGCGGGCGATCCACCAATCGCGCTGCGCGGCTTTGCCAAGATCGATCTCATGCCCGGCGCGCGCCGGACGGTGACCGTCACGCTCGACCCGCGGGCTTTTTCGCAGTTCGAGGCCGAGCGCGGCCAGTGGCGCGTCGTCCCCGGCCGCTATCGCATCATGGCGGGATCGTCGTCGGCCGATATTCGCCAGCAGCGCGAGATCGACGTCACCGCCGATTGATCAGCTGAGCAAAGGTTCGAGCGCGTCCCATTCGCGCTCGACCGCGCTTCGCCCGGCGTCGATCGCCTTGCGGATTTTCGCCGGGTTGAATTCGAGCGTTTCGGAATATTCCTCTTCGGGCTCGATAATCCGGATCGGCGCGAACCGGTAGCGCGAGATCTGGACGTCGAGCGGGCGCAGGATGCGTGCCGCCTGCGCGCCGCCGATGCCTTCGCTCTGGAGCGCGCGCAATTGCGCCTCGCGCGCCGCGATCAGGTCGTTGATCAGCGCGGCGCCGGCAAGGTCGTTGGCGGAAACTTCGGACTGGAGGATGTCGACCGCGCGCAGCCCGATCTTGATGAGGTTGCCGAAGGTCCGCACCGGCCCCGGCTGCGGCGCGGGCGAGGCGCGCACCGCGATGACGCCGCGCGGGTTCATTTCGAGCGCGGCGCTGAGCGGCGTCACGTCGCGGACACCGCCATCGACCCATTGTTCGACGGTCCCGTCACTGTCGCGGGTCCGCAGCGGATCGAAAAACAGCGGCATCGCGCAGCTCGCATAGACCCAATTGTGGATGCCGGGCACGCTCTCGTCGATGCTGCGATAGGTGCCGGTGCCCAAATTGACGACGCCGAGCAGCAGCTTGCGGCGGCTTGCGGCGAGCTTTGCCTCGTCGGCAAAACCTTTGAGCAGCCGCTTCAATGGCGCGGCATCATAAATCGCATCCTCGCCAAGGATGCCGCCGACGACACCGAGCGGGCGCTCCTTGTAGATCGAGCTGTTGCCCCGGATGCCGAGCCATGCGTCGAGCAGCCCCGGCACATCGTCCTGCGCAACGCCGAGCGCCTGGATCGCGCCCGTCGAGACGCCGGCAACGATGTCGATCCGGACACCGCGATTGACGACGAGTTCGTGGACGACGCCGACCTGGAACGCGCCCTTGGCGCCGCCGCCGCTCAGCACAATCGCGAGACCGCCCGCCATGCCTTTTCTCCTCAGCAGGCAGACAATCTACAGGAAATTCAGTTCATTCCCAAGGAGAACTCGCCGTCATCCTTAACCATGCGGTTCGTTGGAGCCCTTCAGCGTATCGCGCGCAACGGCCTGTAATGCCGCCGCCTGCGCGTCCGAAAGCCCCAGTTCGTCCGCGCCCTTCTCCTTGGGGCCGAGCGTCGTGGGATCGACGCCGGTGATCGCGCCAAACGTCACGAGAGCCGAGAGGTAATAGCCCGCGACGCTCGCATGATAATGGTCATAGGCCCATAGATCGAGCTGGCCATAGCCGATCCCGTCATAGGGATTGGGGTCGGCGACGCCCTCGGCCATTGCCCGGCTCCAAGCCTGGCCGACCGGCACGATGCCCGCCACGGACGGGGTGGCTGATCGTGCGCGGTCGGCCGCGGCGCGGAGGTCATCGGCCATCGCCGTCACCGGCTTGCCGTACCAATGCCCCCCGGGTTTATATGTCTGGTCGGCGCGGGTCCAGGTCGACGCAAGCCGGATGTCGGCCGCGGGGTTACGCGTCTTGAAAAGCGAAACAAGCCGTGCGACGTCGCGCAGATAGGCGGTAGGATCGCCCGGCTTTTCGCGATCGAGCGTGCTGAATTCCTGCAGCACGACGATGTCCCACGACCGGTCGAACAAGGTGCGCCGCTCGTCGTAATGGAAGCCGAGCGATTTTCCGCCCTGCGTCTCGAGGCTGACATCATAGTCGAGCCCCGCCTGCTCGGCGAAGAGCTTGAACAGCGCAGGGACGCCGCCATAGCCCGCATTGTTGAGGTCGGTGACCGTGCCGGCGCGCCAGTTTCGCGCCGCCGAATGCGCGCCTTGGGTAAAGCTGTTGCCGATGAACAGGATCGTGCGCGGTGCCGCTTTCGCCGGCGGAGCGGATGGGGTCGCGCCGGCAGCGGCGGTCGGCGCGGGCGCGCGTTCCTTTGCCGTTGCTGCCGGCGCGACGGCGAGCGCGGCGCAGCCGATGAAAAGCCAGATGCCGTGCCCGCGTTTCATATCAGAACTCCGTTGTGACCGAGGTGTACCAATAACGACCATAAGGGTTGTAGAGCGACCCCAGATAGCCTTCGGACGAGAGCGGGGGCTTTTCGTTGGTGATGTTGCGGACCCCGACCCGCCAACGCATGTCGCCGCCGATGCCGCCGGTATCCTTGATGCGGACCTGAGCATAGAGGTTGGCGGTGACCTGCGACTTTATGCGCCACGGATCGCCATCGGCATCGACGAACGCGGTTTCGTCAACCGCGCCGGTGTAGCGCGCGAAGGCGCCGATCTGGAAGTCGCCGAGCGACCAGGTGAGCGACGCCGTGCCGCGCCATTTCGGGCGGCCATTGGCCTCGATCAGATTCTCGGTCTCGGGCAAAGGTGTCGCGGCGTTGATGTCGCCGGCCGCGCGCGCGGCGACCAGCAGGTCGACCGCGTCGCCCGGTGCCCGCGAGAATTTGAGCAACCGCGTCGCGTTGACCGAAAAATCGAACTTGCCGATGCCGGTCTTGGGCGATTGCCAGTAGAATGCGAAATCGAGCCCGCGGACCGTCTGCGGCAACAGGTTGACGAACTGATCGCGCACCGTGTTGATGCGGCCGACCGGCGTGATGCCCGTCCCGGCGAAGGCCGCGATGTCGTCGGCATTGGCGGCGTCGCGAATGACATTGGGGTTCGACGATCCCTGCAAACGCAGCAGATAATCGAGCGCGACGGCGGTGTCGTTGCCGAGGATGCCGACGATGCCCTTTTGCTTGATCGACCAATAGTCGACGGTGAAGGTCATGCGACCGAGGTCGGACGGAATGAAGGTCGGCTCGAACACCGCACCGAGGTTATAGTTGCTGCTCTTTTCGGGCTTGAGTTCGGGATTGCCCGAGACGCGGCGCGAGTAGCCGACATTGTTGCCGCAAGCATTGAAGTTGGGGATCCGCCCGGCGCGGAGGTCAACCTCGCAGCGCAGGAAGTCCTGGCTGGTCGCAAGCCGCGCATATTCGACCGCGTTGACCTGTTCGAGGTTCGGCGCGCGGAAGCCCTGCGAGAAGGAGCCGCGGAAGCGAAGGCCGTCGATGACGTCCCACGCCGCGGCGATTTTCGGCCGGGCGACGCTGCCGAAGTCGCTGTAATGTTCGTAGCGACCCGCGAGCTGCACGTCGAAGCGCCGGACGAGCGGGATGTTCATCTCCTCCGACACCAGGGGGACCGCGAGTTCGGCATAGGCGGCGGCGACCGTCCTTTTGCCATAGGTGTCGGGATTGTCGCTGACTGCCGCGGCATCGCTGATCGTCACCGCTCCGCTGACCGCATCGACAAAGGGGCTCGACCCGTCGACCGCCGAATCGCGATTGTCGCGCTGGGTCTCGCGCCGCACTTCGACGCCGAAAGCGACGCCCACGTCGCCGCCGGGCAGCGCGAGCAGGTCGGCGCGCGAGGCGCGGAAATCGCCCATCGTCAGCGTTGTTTTCGACCGGCGCTGGAGCTGAAAGGTGATCGCATCGATCGCCGCCTGCGAACTGGGGGTGCAATCCCCCGAGCTCAGGCTGTCGATGCAGCCGCCGTTGAACGGATTATAGGCGTCGGGGGTCGACAGCGCGAGGCTCCGCTGGAGCGCCGAGCTGCGGACGGCGAGGCTGCTGTCGACCGCCGAGGCTTCGGAATAGACAAAGGCGCTGTCCCATTTGAAGCCCGCGGTCTCGCCGCGAACGCCGATCAGGCCGCGCAATTGCTCGCCGGTCACTTTCACCGTCTGCGGCCCGGTATCGACGAAGCGATAGGTGGTGAGGAGCACCGGCAGGCCCGCGGCGGGCACGTTGACGAGGCCCGGGATGCGATTGGGATTGGGCTGGCCGCCCACCGTCGTCGGGCCGAATGGATTGTAATAGTTACTGGCCGGAATCCAGATCTGGTTGAGGTTGATCACCGGCGGCTGGATGCGGATCGTGCTCGACCTATAATAGCCGAACTCGCCGAACAGGGTCAGATCGTCGGTCAGGTCGTAATGGCCATTGGCGAAGGCATTGTAACGCTTCACGCTCGGCATCACGGTGGTGCCGACCGCGGTGTCGTACCGCAGGTCGCGAAAGGCGTTGTTGGTTGCGAGCGCCGTATTCACGAGGCAGAGGTCGGCGGTGAGCGCCTGGGTGCAGCCGCCGAGGCGGGTCGGGCGCACAGTAAATGCGCCCGCTGCGGTGGTCAGGTTTGTCGCGCCGCGGCGCGGGCGGCCGCCGGTGACGGGAACTTGCAAAGCCGGCCATGCGCCACGCGTCGCGCGCGCGTCGGGGGTCAGCGAGCCGGCGAAGTCGGGATAGTCGGCGAACAGTGGCCGAAGATTGGCGGAAGCGGTGAAATCCTGATCTTCGGCGCGCAGGGCCGAGCGGTCGGTATATTCGAGCGAGACGGTGATATTGCCGCGATCGAAATTCTTGCCCGCAAGGATGTTGCCCTGGAACTCGCGAAGATGCGTTCCCTCGGCGCCGCCATATTGGGCCTGCAGCCTGAGGCCGTCGTAATTGTCCTTGAGCACCGTGTTCACGACGCCCGCGACGGCGTCCGAGCCATAGAGCGCCGCCGCGCCGTCGAGCAGCACTTCGAGCCGCTGGAGCCCCGTCGTCGGGATCGCGTTCGAGTTATAGCTCAGCACCGGCACCGTCCCGGTGTCCGACAGTCCCTGGCTGGCGGGATGGGTGACGATGCGGCGGCCGTTGAGCAGCACCAGCGTGTTGCCGACGCCAAGCGAGCGCAGGTTGACCGATCCGACGTCGCCGCGCGCCGCATTGCTGGTCTGCGCATTGTTGCCGGGGTTGAAGCTGACGTCGCCCATTTGCGGGATGTTGCGGATCAGTTCGTCGCCGCTGACCGCGCCGATCGCGTCGAGCTTGTCCTGCCCGACCACCACGACCGGCAGCGCTTCGGTGACGCGCGCGCCCTCGATGCGCGTGCCGACCACGACGATTTCGTCGGCGGGCGCGCCATCGGCCTGCGGCTCGTCGGGGGCATCGGTCGCCACCGTCTGGGCCCGGGCGGGTGCGCTCGCGAGAAGGCAGATCGCCGTGCTCGCAAGCAGCATTGTTCCGATTGTGCGTTTCATTGTCACTCTCCCCAATTTTATTGTTCGAATTTCTGCGCCTTTTGGCGTCAGTCGGTGTCGGTCTCGATCGGTCGCGCGGCGAGCCCCGCTGCGGGCTCCCCGTTCAGCGCGCGGTGAAGCGCGTCGCGGTCGAGCGCATTTTCCCATCCCGCGACGACGATCGCCGCGAGCGCATTGCCGATGAAGTTGGTGAGCGCGCGGCACTCGCTCATGAAGCGGTCGATCCCGAGGATCAGCGCGAGCCCCGCGACCGGCACCGAGGGCACGACCGACAGCGTCGCGGCGAGCGTGATGAACCCCGCGCCGGTGACCCCCGCCGCGCCCTTCGAACTCACCATCGCGACGAGCAGCAGCGCGACCTGATCGCCGAGGCTGAGGTCGACATTGGTCGCCTGTGCGACGAACAGCGCCGCAAGCGTCATGTAGATATTGGTGCCGTCGAGATTGAAGCTGTAGCCCGTGGGCACGACCATGCCGACCACCGGCTTGGCGCAGCCCGCCTGTTCGAGCTTTTCCATCAGACTGGGCAGCGCGGCCTCCGACGAGGAGGTCCCGAGCACGAGCAGCAGCTCGGCCTTGAGGTACGCTATCAGCCGGAAGATCGAGAAGCCCGAAAAGCGCGCCATTGCGCCGAGTACGACGACCACGAACAGGATCGAGGTGAGGTAGAAGGTTGCGATCAGCACGCCGAGATTGGCGAGCGATTCGACGCCATATTTGCCGATGGTGAAGGCCATCGCGCCGAAAGCGCCGATCGGCGCAAAGCGCATCAGCATCGCGACGATGCGGAAGAAGACGACCGACACTTTTTCGAGCACGCCGAGCACTTGCGCGCCGGCGGTTCCGGTGCGCGACAGCGCGATGCCGAAGATGATCGCGACGAACAGCGCCTGCAGGATCGACCCGCCGGTCAGTGCGGACACGAAGGTGGTCGGGATGATTTCGAGCAGAAAGGCGGTGAGCGTCGCCTCATGCGCTTTCGCCTGATATTCGGACACCGCGCCGGCATCGAGCGTCGCGGGATCGATGTTCATCCCGGCGCCGGGCTGGATCAGATTGGCGACGACCAGCCCGACGATCAGCGCGAGGGTCGAAAAGAAGAGGAAATAGGCAAAGGTCTTGATCGTCAGCCGGCCCAGCGTCTTGGCCTCGCCGACCGATGCGATGCCGGTCGCGACGGTCAGGAAGATCACCGGCGCGATGATCATCTTCACCAGCTTGATGAAGCCGTCGCCCAGCGGTTTGAGCGCGACGCCGATGTCGGGATAAAAATGCCCGAGCAGCACCCCGCCCAATATGGCGCCCAGCACCTGCACATAGAGATGCGACCACCAGGGCTTGCGCCCCGCGGCTTCGGGCATCGCGTTCAGTTCGATCGTCGCGGCCAACGGCCTCTCCCTTGTCAGGCGCCCGTTTCGACGCGGTCTGCAACCGTTCTTCGGCTGTCTGGCAAAAATAGGCGGCTGGATGGAGCAGGGTCAAATATGGCGTAATATTCTTTATCTATATGTTATAACTATATTTTTTTCCGGAAACTTTCATAGCGGCTCGCATTTTGTGCGAAAAACCGCATGCTCCGATCAAAATTTGTGCAATAATCCGCACATGGCATCACAAGCTGAGTCGCCCCGGATCATTCCCCGCCTCGACCGGCGGCGGCTGGTGGTCGCGACGGTTGTCGGCGCGCTGATCCTTCTCGTCGCCGCGCTCGGTCTAACCCAATGGGCGGCGGGCCATGCGCGCGCACAGGCCGATGCCGAGGCGCGGCAGAATGCCCGCGCGCATGCAAGCCTGCTCGAAAGCGAGCTACAGAAATTCCGCCTGCTCCCGCGCGTGCTCACCGAATTTCCCGACGTCCGCCTCGCGCTGGCCGAAAACAGCGCCGCGGCATCGCGCCGGCTCGATCAAGAGCTGGAGCAGCTGGCGGCGCGTACCGACGCCGCGGTTATCTATGTCATCGATGCCGATGGCATGACCATCGCGGCAAGCAACTGGAAGGCCAAAACCAGCTTCGTCGGCCAGAACTACCGCTTCCGCCCCTATTTCCGGGGCGCGATGCAGCGCGGCGAGGCCGAGCTTTTCGCGCTTGGCACCGTCAGCGGCCGTCCCGGCCTTTTCCTCGCGCGCCGCGTCGATGTCGACGGCCGTCCGCTTGGGGTGATCGTCGTCAAGGTCGAGTTCGACAAGCTCGAGGCGAAATGGGCCGATTCGTCCGCGACGACGCTGGTCACCGACAATGCGGACATCGTCATCATGACGAGCCAGCCCGCGTGGCGCTTCCGCTCGTTCGGCCCGATCGCGCCGACCGCGCAAAAACGCCTCCGCGATACGCGCAGCTATGGCGATGCGACGTTGGCGCCGCTGTCGATCCGCCATACCGACGGCGATCTCCGCATTGTCGATGCGGGGCGCGATGGACTGTATCGCGAGGCGGCGCAGCGCGTGTCGCTTCCCGACGGCACGCTGCATGTCTTGCAGCCCGCACAGCCCACGCGCGATGGCGCCAACGCTACCGCGCGAGTCCTTTTCCTCATACTCTTGATCTTCGTTGGTGCGACGATCCTCGCCTTGCTCCGCCTCGTCGAGCGACAGGCGCTGCGGCACGCGGCGCACGCGGCGCTCGAACGCGAGGTCGCGGCGCGTACGCAGGACCTGCGCGATGCCAATGCCGAACTGCAGCAGGCGGCCGAACGCCAGGCCGACACCGACCGCCGCTACCGCGCCGCGCGCGAAGAACTGGCACAGGCAAGCCGGCTCGGCTCGATCGGGCAGATCACCGCCGGCGTCGCGCACGAGATCAACCAGCCGCTCGCCGCGATCCGTAGCTTCGCCGAGAACAGCCTGCGCTATCTCGAACGCGAGCAGCCCGACAAGGCGCGCGGCAACCTCGACACAATCGTCGAACTCACCGCGCGCGTCGGCGCGATCACCAACGAGCTGCGCAATTTCGCGCGGCGCAAGCCGACTCCGCTCGGTCCCGTGGCGCTGCAATCGGCGATCGAGGGGACCAGCCTCCTCATCGGCGACCGGCTGCGGGCGCAGGGCATTGCGCTCGACATCGATGTCGAAAACCCGGCGCAGCGCGTCCATGCCGACCGCGTCCGGCTCGAACAGGTCCTCGTCAACCTGCTGCAGAACGCCGCCGATGCGGTGCAGGGCGTCGACGGTCCGCGGATCGCACTCCGCGCCCATGGCAGCGATCCCGTTTGCATCGACATCTGCGACAATGGTCCCGGCGTCCCCGCCGACCTGCTGCCGCAGCTTTTCACCCCCTTCATCACCGGCCGCCCCGACGGGCTCGGCCTGGGGCTCGCCATCGCGAGCGACATCATGGGCGAGTTTGGCGGCACGCTGACCTTGATTCCGTCGCCGCTCGGCGGCGCGGGCTTCCGCCTGACATTGCGGCCGGCATGAGCTTCTTCACCAACGAGCAGACGATCTTTTTCGTCGACGACGATGCGGCGCTGCGTGAGGCGAATGTCCAGACGCTCGACCTCGCCGGGCTCGCGGTCGAGACCTTTTCCGATGCCCAGCAAGTCCTGCCGCGCATTGACGCCGACTTCCCGGGCGTCGTTGTCACCGACATCCGGATGCCGGGGATGGACGGGCTCGAGCTGCGCGCCGCGATCCACGCCATCGACCCCGGCATCCCCGTCGTCCTGATTACCGGCCACGCCGATGTCGCGATGGCGGTCCGCGCGCTCCACGACGGCGCCTTCGACTTCCTCGCCAAGCCCTTTGCCTCGGATCACCTCGTCGGGGTGGTACGCCGGGCGCTCGCGCACCGCGCGCTGATCCTCGACAATCGCCGGCTCGTCACGGCCGTAGCAGCGATCGATAGCCCGCTGATTGGCGAAAGCACCGCGATGTTGCGCTTGCGCGAGACGATCATGCAATTGGCCCAGGCCGACTTCGACGTGCTGATCGAGGGGGAGACGGGGACGGGGAAGGAACTGGTCGCGCATATGCTCCACCGCCAGAGTCGGCGCAGCGCCGCCTCGCTCGTCGCTGTGAACTGCGCCGCCTTGCCGCAGGATCTGGCCGAGGCCGAGCTGTTCGGCAGCGACCTTGTCGACCGCACAACGGGCAAGCTGGGGCAGGCGGGGCGCGTCCGCAGCGCGCATCGCGGCACGCTCTTCCTCGACGAGATCGACACGATGCACCTCGCGGTGCAGGCGAAACTGTTGCGCGTGATCGAGGAGCGCGAGGTCCAGCCGCTCGGCGCGGGGGCGCCCGAACCCGTTGACCTGCGCGTCGTCGCCGCGGTCAAGACCGACCTGATGGATGCCGTGCGCGCGGGCACGTTCCGCGAGGATCTTTATTACCGCCTCCACGTCGTGAAGCTGCGCATCCCGCCCTTGCGCGAGCGCCGGTCGGACATCCCGCAGACCTTCGCTTATTTTCTCGACGAAGCCGCGGCGAAGATGGGGCGGCAGGGCTTCCAGATCGACGACAGTGTGCGCCGCCACCTCGTCGAGCATGACTGGCCGGGCAACGTCCGCGAGCTCAAGAATTTCGCCTATAGCGTCGTTCTCGACCTGCCGTCGGACCCTGGCCTGTCGTCGATGCCCGCCGACGCGTCGCTATCCGAACGGCTTCGCCGGTTCGAGGCGACGATCATCCACGACACGCTGACTCAGACCCAGGGCAATATCGCCGAGACGATGGCGCGGCTCGGCATTCCGCGAAAGACGCTTTACGACAAGATGCAGCGGCACCGGATCGATCCGAAGCAATTCCGGAATTGATCGGGGCTCAGCGGTTCCATCCCGCATCGCGCGCCGCGCGCTCGGCTGCGGCATCGAACGGTTCGCCATCCGCCATTTCGGCAACCGCGGAGGCCAGCGCCCCCGAAGACGCCTGGCGATATTCGCTCGGCGCCTGCCCGCGCAGCGTCCGCTCCAGCGCCCAGCGACCGTCCTCGCGGCAGGATATGCCATCGACCGCCGTGCTTTCGAAGCTCCGGCAATAGCGCCCTTGCCGGTCGCGGAAGCTCATCCCGATACGAACCCGCGCGTCGCCGGGCTGGCTGGAAGCGAGCTGGCTGTCGAGCGCGTCGGCCAGCGAGCCCGCCGCAACGAGCCTGCCGTTCTCCGCCGTCACGTCGGCGGCGGGCATCCACGGCCGGAGCCCGAGCGTCAGCCCCAGCGCCAGCGACGCCGCCATCGCGCCCCATTGCATGGCCGCAAACCGGCCGCGCTTCGCTTCGCGCCGATCGGTCAGGCTGGAATCGACCTTTGCGTCCCCGACAAGCAGTGCACGCAGCCGGTCCGGCACGACTTCTTCGGCGATCGGCGCATAATGCGCCGTCAGCTGTCGCTTCAGCGCGCGGTGCCGCGCGATCTGGGCTGCCAGCGCCGGATCGCCCGCGGCTTCGCGTTCGACGCGGCGCGCGGTCACGTCGTCGAGTTCGCCGTCGACGAAAGCCGCGACGGTTTCGGGGGCAAAGCTCATGCCGCCTCTCCCAGATAGTGCATCAGCGTTTCGCGTCCGCGCGCGAGGCGCGAAGTGACGGTGCCGATCGGCACGTCCAATATCTCGGCGGCTTCGCGATAGGCGTAGCCCTCGACGAGCACCAGCATGACCACCTCGCGCTGTTCGTCGGGCAGGCGCGCCATCGCGCCGTCGACATCGCCGCGCAGCGCGCCGGCTTCGACCTCCGCCGCGCCGTCGCCGGCGACCTGCGTGACGGCATCGTCGATCGGATCGTGCGGCCCGCGCCGGCCGGCGGCGCGGCGTTCGTCGATCCACAGGTTGCGGGTAATGCGGTACATCCAGCTATCCAGTCTCGTTCCTTGCTGCCATTGGCCCTGCGATTTCAGCGCGCGCTCGATCGCGGCCTGGCACAAATCGTCGGCATCGCTCGCATGGCGCGTCAATCCGCGCGCAAAACGGCGCAAGCGTGGCAATAATTCAACCAGTTCCTCTTCGAAGCGCATATCCGCCTTTTCATCATGTCCGAGGAAGAAACGACGCCACTCTATCGTTTCTTCCGCAGCATGCTAAATTTTTCGGGTGCCGCCGGTTCGCCGCGCGCCAATCCGGTCGAGACAAGGAAGATGATGCGAATTTTGACTGCCCTGATGCTGATGATCAGCCTCCTGCTGCCGGGGGCCGGGCAGGGCGTTCACGCGCAGGTTGCGCTCCCGCCCGTTCAGCTTCCCGATGCGGCGCGCACGCTGCCCTCATTGCCCGACATTGGAATCGAACCGCTGGTGACGGTTGGCGATACGCTGGCGCGGGTTCGGCTCGACCGGATCACAAGCCTGCTGCGCGAAAATCGTACGCGCGTAGAGCCCGACCGCAACGGCCAGCCCGCGCTGCGCGGCGTCCTGATCGCAACCGGCGTCGACGACGCGATGATCGCGCGCGCGGCGGAAAAGGGTTTCGCCCTGCTGGACCGCGAGCGCATCGAAAGCCTCGCGATCGACATCGTGCGCTTTTCGGTGCCGGAGGGGCGCAGCATAGCGCGCGCGCAGAAGCAGCTCGCCAAGTTGCTCCCCGATGCCGAGGTCGATGTCGACCATATCTATTTCGCGAGCGGTCCCGGCGGGGCGCTGCCCGGCGCCGCGCTCGCTACCGCCGCGGTCTCCGGAAACACGTCGCTCGGGCTGATCGACGGCGGCGTCGCGGCGCATCCCTCGGTTGCCGGGCGCGTCGAGCAGCGCGGGTTCGCCGCCGGCGCGCCCGCGGCCAGCCGCCACGGCACCGCGGTGGCATCGCTGCTGGTCGGCAATGGTCCGGTGCGCGGCGCGGCGCCGGGGCAAAACCTGCTTGCCGCGGATGTGTATGGCACCGACCCCGCGGGCGGCAACGCCAGCGCGATCGCGCGCGCGCTCGGCTGGCTCGCGGGTCGCGGGGTCGCGGTGACGACGATCAGCCTCGTCGGCCCCGACAACAAGCTGCTCGCGACGGCTGTCTCGCGCGCGCAGCAGCGCGGCATGCTGATCGTCGCGGCGGTGGGCAACGATGGCCCCGCGGCGCCGCCCGCCTATCCCGCCTCTTATAAAGGCGTATTCGCCGTGACCGGCGTCGACGCCAGGGATCGCGCGCTGCCCGAGGCTGGCCGCGCGCTCGATGTCGACTTTGCCGCCCCCGGCGATGCCGTGCTCGCGGCGACCGGGCCCGGCGAGACCGGACGGCTGCGCGGCACGTCCTTTGCCGCGCCGCTGGTGGCGGGGCGCCTCGCGCTCCGCTATCCCGCCCCGGCCATCGACCGCATCGGACCGGCGGTTGCCGCGCTGGTCATGGAGGCGCGCGACCTCGGCAAAAAAGGCCGCGACAAAATCTATGGCCATGGCCTGATTTGCGGCACCTGCGGCCGCCGCTGACCGGCACCTCCGGCACAGATTAAGAGAAGCCGGGCCTCTCCAGAATTATTCGGAAGAAAATCGAAAGCGCCATCGTTCTCCTTCGAGGCTCACCCCTCCGGGCCGCAAGATGAAGGACAAGGATCATGGCACATCGCATTTTCATTTCGGCCATCGCGCTCGCCGCGTCGGCCATGGCATTTTCAGCGCCCGCGTCGGCGCAGCTGCTCGGTGGCAGCGGCGGGCTAGGCGGCGGATTGGGCGGCGGTCTCGGCGGCACGCTCGGCAATCCGACCGGACCGATCGGCGGCACGCTGGGTACTGCCGGCGACCTGACCGGATCGGGTCGCGGCGAGGCCAATGTCGACCGCCGTTCGGGCCGCGTGCAGGGCAAGGGCGGCGCCGATGCGAACGGCAAGGGTTCGGTCGACGGCAATGGCAATCTGCTCGGCAATACGATCGGCGGCAACGCCAATGGTTCGGGCGGCGCGTCGGGTAATGGCAGCCTCGATGCGCAGGCCGTCGGCACCGACTTCGTCGGCCAGACCGCGCGCGGCGCTGTCGGCACCGCACAGGGCACCGCTTCGACCGCAACGGGCACCGCGCGCGGTGCGGTCGGGACTGTCCGCGATCGGGCCGGCGGCGCGCTGTCGGGCGTCTCAGGCAGTGCCAGCGGCGCGGGCTCGGTCGCGGGCGGCTTCCAGGGCAGCCTCGGCCAGCTTGCCGCAGCGGGCAGCGGCGCGGCGAGCGGCAACGGCATGTTCGCCGTCGCCCCCGGCATGCCCGTCACCGACCCGCGCGGTAAGGTGATCGGCTATGTCCAGGAACTGCGCCAGACTGGGCGCGGCGTCGTCCAGGCGGTGACCGTCGAGGTCGGCAACCGCGTCGCGACGCTTCCCGCCGCAAGCTTCGCGGGATCGGGCGACGTGCTCGTGACCGGCATGACCAAGGGTCAGCTCAAGAAGGCGGCCGAGCAGCAGGAAACCGCCGAATAATTAATTCGAACGGGGCGACCGGCAACGACCCCGATTGACGCCGGTCGAAAACTGGGCGGATCGCCAAGCGGTCCGCCCATTTTTTTGTCGCTTTCGGAACATCGGCGGATTAGCGACCATGGCGGTCAATCGCCATCCTGCTAAAACGCTGACACCGGGGCAAATTCAGGCACCCGGGCGGAAAGGCATTGCATCCTTTGCGCGGGTCCCATTCGCCACGGAGGTGAACAGTGTGGCCACCATGGCGCGCTTTACCGCCGTGGCGCGTCGGTTATCCTCGAACACAGCTATCGGGCCGAGCATGGAGAAGCCCGAAGATTGACGGTCGAACCCGGCCGTCGCGGGACGAGGGAGATATTATGACGATTCTGAAAGCCACCCTGGCGGCGGCTATGATCACGACGGCGCTGAGCTCTTCACTGGCATTCGCACAGGCGGCGAGCGGTGACGATCCGGCGGTCGGCGAGGGCGAGATCGTCGTCACCGCGCAGCGCCGCGAACAACGGCTGATCGATGTGCCGATCTCGGTTTCGGCGGTGAGCAGTGCCGCGATCGACCGCGCCCAGGTCCGGACCGTCACCGACATTGCGACCATCGTTCCGAACATCCAGATCAACGAAACGATCGGCAACAGTTTCGGCCCGCTGATCACCATTCGCGGCCTGTCCCCGTCGGCCGATACCAGCCTCGCCCGCGACCAGCCGGTCGGCCTTTATATCGATGGCGTGCCGATCGGAAAATCGACCGGCGCGGCCTTCGACACCGTCGATCTCGAGCGGGTCGAGGTTTTGCGTGGACCGCAGGGCACCTTATACGGCAAGAACACGATCGGCGGCGCGGTCAACCTGATCACCCGCAAGCCGAGCGGCGAATTCGGCGGCCAGTATCTGGCCGGCGCCGGGAGCTGGGGCCAGTTCAACCAGCGGATCTCGGTCGACCTGCCCGAGGTGGCCGGTTTCAGCGCCAAGGTCGGCGTCATCACGAAGCTCGACGGCGGCTATTATCGCAACTCGGTGCGCAAGAAGAATTTCGGCGAGGAAGAATTGTGGGCAGCGCGCGCCGACCTGCTGTGGCGTCCGTCGAGCAGCTTCAGCGCGCTCTACAGCTATGATATTTCGGACAGCAACGGCACCCCGAACCAGCTCGCCGCCACTGCGGTCACCGGGTCGGGCGCGACCGCGTTCGTCAACGCGCTGATGGCGCCTTATGTGGTCACCGGACGGACGCGCGAGATCGGGGCGCAAAGCGCGCTGTACAGCAACTATCGCACCAACGGACACGCGCTCACGCTCGAATGGCAGCCCGGTCTCGGCGACCTCACGCTCAAGTCGATCACCGCGCGGCGGACCGCGATGACCCGGTCGGCGAGCGATTTCGATGGCAGTCCGCTCGACCTGCTGCGTATCATTCTCAATAATAATTACAAGCAGTTCACCCAGGAATTGCAGGCGATCGGGACCGTCGGCGACTTTAAATACACGCTCGGCGCCTTCTATCTCGACGACGATTATGACGTGTTTAACCCGCGCTGGAACTTCCAGTTCGGGGGCAATAGCTTCGACATCAGCGAGCGCGGTGGCGGGTCCAGATCCTATGCCGGCTATGGCCAGCTCGCCTGGACGCCGCAGGCGCTCGACGAGAAACTGACCGCGTCGGTCGGGCTTCGCTACACCCGCGAATCCAAGCACGCCTATGAGCTCTTGCTTTCCAATTCGGCTTATCGCGTCAATCCGGCAGCCCCGGGGTCGGGCGTGTTCCAGCGCGACGCGAACGGCAATCCGGTCACCCGCAGCGGCGGCCCGGCGGCCGGCGCGCGGCCGGGTGCGGGCGGGATCGGCTACACCGACCTCAGCCCGCTCGAAAATTCGGGCGTCTGGAAACGGTTCAATCCCGAACTCAATATCCTCTATAAATTCCAGCCCGATTTCTCGGTCTACGGGCGCGTGGCGACGGGCTTCAAGAGCGGCGGCATCAACGATACCGCCGCGACCAACGCCGCCTTCATGACCCCCTATAATCCGGAAAAGCTGACATCGTTCGAGCTCGGGGTGAAATATGGGGGCTTCGGCAATGCGCTCAACCTGAGCGCCGCGGTCTATCATTCGATCTACAAGGATTTTCAGGCCGGGGTGTTCGTGCCGTCGCTGGTGACCACCAACATCATCAACGCGGGCAAGGCGAAATTCACCGGCTTCGAGGTCGAAGGGACGCTGCGCCCCGTCGAGGGGCTGAGCTTCAATTTCGGCGGCGGCTATGTAGATGCGCGCTACACCGATTTCATCCTGCCCGACGGCACCGACGTCACCGATACCTATGTGCTCTCGCGCGTACCCAAATGGAATTACCAGCTTGGTGCGCTCTATCGGCACGAGGTTGGCGTCGGCCGGCTGGAAACGAGCCTGAACTATAGCTGGCGCAGCAGCCAGTTCTCGTCGATCACCCCCGACCCGCTGGCCAAGATGCCGTCCTACGGGCTGCTCGACGGGCGTATTGCGCTCACCGAGATCGAACTTGGCGGCGACGCGACGGCAGAACTTGCTCTGTGGGGCAAGAATCTGACCGACAAGGAATATAAGGTCAGCGCGATCAACCTCGGCGTCCTCACGCTCGGCCAGTACGGTGATCCGCGCAGTTTCGGCGGCGAACTTCGCATCCGCTTCTGATCGCGGCGAGGCCGATATGTCAGTGGTTCTGGACCCGCCGCGCACCGGGTCGCGGTGGGTCCTGCCCTTTCTCGGGGCGGTGACCTTCCTCACCGCGATCGGCAATATCGGGCTGGTATCGGTGATGCCCACGATCGGCCGGCTGTTGCATATCCCGGATTTCCTGGTCGCGGGCATCTTTTCGCTTTCGGCGCTGACCTGGGCGATCAGCGCGCCCTTCTGGGTGTCGCGGATCGAGCGCAAGGGACCGAACCCCTATATTCGGGCAGGGCTCGTCGGCTTCGTCGTGTCGATGGGGGGCTGCGCGCTGTCGGTCGAGCTGGGCTTGCTGGGGCTCTTGACGCCGTTCGCCGCCTTCCTGCTCTTTTCGATATTGCGCTCGACTTATGGCCTGCTTGGTTCGGCGGCCGCCACCGCGACGCAGGCGCTGATCGCGGCCCAGACGACCGGCGCCGCGCGGACGCGCGCGATCACGACGCTGGCCGGCGCGCTCAGCCTTGGCACGATCGTCGGGCCGGCGATCGCGCCCGCGATGATCGTCGATCCGCTGGGGCCGCTCGGGCCGATGCTCGGCTTTGCGATCCTCGGCGGTTTCGCTCTTGCCGGCGCCTTCGTGTGCCTCCCGCGCGACCGGCGTAGCGGTGCGCCCGTGCCCGGCGGCGCGCCGAACATGTCGCTCGCACTTGTGTGGCGCCGCAGGGGGATCGGGCAGCATCTGAACTTCGGGCTGCTGCTTTGCTCGGCGCAGGCGATCAACCTCTATACCATCGGTTTTGTGATCATCGACCGGATGGCCGACGATCCGCTGACGGCGCAGCGGATGATCGGCATTGCCATGACCATCGCCGCTGCTGCCGCGCTGCTCGGCCAATGGGGTTTCGTCCGGCTGTTTTCGCCCTCGCCGCACGCGATGATGCGTATAGGCACCGGTTTTGCCTTTGCAGGCAATGCCTTGGCTGTGTTCCATGGAAGCGTGCATGCCGCTGTCCTGGGCTTTGTCCTTGCCAGCTTCGGCTACGGCCTCGCGCGTCCGGGGTTCAGCGCGGCGGCCTCGCTCGCGGGATCGACCGAGGATCAGGTCGCGATCGCTTCCGCCATCACCTTCATCGCCGGGGCATCGATCACCTTGCCGCCCGTCATCGCGTCCGCCGCCTATCAATGGTGGCGGCCGGCGCCGTTCGCGATCGCCGCGGTGATCGGGGGCGCATTGCTGTTGAGCCATCTTTTGCCCGTGCTCGTCCGGCATATTGTCCATGACGAGCGATAGATCGTTCGCGCCGACCCGCTTTATCCGGCGGGCGAAGCGCATAGTGTTGGACCATGGCGTGCACGGCCAGCCAGCCATCGCGGCGGCAAAAGATGTTCGCGCACAGAAATAGAAACTGGAGAGAGAGTGTGGATCGTTATCTTGTTATTTCGTCGGATGGTCATGTCGGTCTGCCTCCCGAAAAATATCGCGGCTATCTGGAATCGAAATATCATCAGCAGTTCGACGAGACGGTCGAGCTGGAGATCAAGGCGCGCGAGGAGCATGAAAAGCGCTTCCTGATCGACGACTTCAACAACAAGTGGCGCGCCCGCGTCGGTGACGGGCTCGAGGGCGCGTGGGACGGCACCATCCGCAATCGCGTGCTCGACGGCGACGGCGTCGCGGCCGAGGTGCTGTTTCCCGACGGGATTACCGAACGCAACGCACCGCCCTTTGGCGCGGACATTGGCCTCCGGCCCTCGGCTGCGCGGGCCGAACTGCAATGGGCCGGTGCACGGGCGCATAATCGCTGGTTGGCCGAATTCTGCCAGGACGATCCGCACCGCCGCATCGGACTCGCGGTCATTCCGGCGCTCTACGATATCGACGAGACCGCGAAAGAGATCGAATGGGCGAAGCGCCACGGGCTGAAGGGCGTATTTTTCCCGGCGCTGACCGACGGGTATGATCTTTACAACCACACCAAATATCATCGCATCTGGGCGATGCTCCAGGAAATGAACATGCCGCTTCATTTCCACTCGGGCGCCGCGCCCGCCTATGACACGACGCAGCCCGGCTGGATCGGCACTTTCCTGTGCGAGTTCGCCTTCTGGATGACGCGGCCCTTGTGGGCGATGACGTTCGGCGGGGTGTTCGAGGAATATCCGAAGCTGAAAGTCTGCTTCACCGAGGCGGGCGGTGAATTCTGGTTCCCGTGGGTGATGCAGCTCATGGATGTCCGCGCCTCGGCCAAGCATACGAGCGGGAAACTCGGCGACTATTATGCCAATATGAGCATGAAGCCGAGCGAGTATTTTGCGCGCAATGTGTGGGTCGGCTGTTCGGCGCTGCCCGATGAGGAAACGACGCAGGCTTATTACGACATCGGCGTCGATCGCATCCTGTGGGGCACCGACTATCCGCATCCGGAAGGAACCTGGCCGCACACTTTCGAAAAAATGTCGGCCAGCCTCGGCGGATTGCCCGACGACGATATTCAGGCGATGCTCGGCATCAACGCGCTCGACGTTTATGACGTCGATGCCGACGCGCTGTGGAAAATCGCCGGGGAGATCGGACCGCGCCGCGAATTGTTCGTCAAGCAGGCGGCCGAATAGGAGCCCCTGCGACGAGCGCGGGGAATAGGCGATTGCATTAGAGCGATGGGGGCTGATACATCCCGTCCTTTAGGATGGGTTGATGTCGAGTTGGCGCGGGATTGAGGAATTTCTGGCGGTCGTCGATCAGGGCAGTTTCACGGCTGCCGGCGATCAACTCGGCGTTTCGAAATCTTATATCAGCAAGACGGTGCACGAACTGGAAGAGCGGCTGGGCGTCCAGCTGCTCGTCCGCACCACGCGCCGCCTTTCGCTGACCGGCGCGGGCGAAAGCTTCCATCGCGAATGCGCCCAGCTGCAACAGCGCCTGAGCGAAGTCGAAAAGCAGGTCGGACTCTATAGCACCCATCCGGTGGGCCGGCTGCGCATCGGGCTCAGCGACATTTTCGGCTCGGATTATATGTCGGCGCTGCTCGCCGAATTCAGCGCCGACCATCCCGGGATCATGATCGAGCCGATCGCCTATCTGAACGAGAATGAGATTGTTCAGGAAAGCTTCGATATCGTCATCCGCTATGGCGCGTTGCCGAATTCGAGCCTGCGTGCGCGTACCTTTGGCTATCTGGCCTATTGCCTGTGCGCTACGCCTGCATATGTCGCGGCGCATGGCTGGCCGAAATCACCCGAAGACCTGCAGGAACATGACTGCCTGACCGACCGCAGCGGGTCGATCAGTTTCAACGGCGATATCTGCATCCGGGTCCAGCCCAAATGGGCCAGCAACAGCGGTATCGCCTTGCGCAGCGCGGCGCGAAAGGGCCTTGGCATCGCCAGCCTGCCCGTCATGGTCATTCGGCAGGATCTGGCCGAAGGACGGATGGTCGCGCTCGAGGAGGAATGGTCCTTCTATGACCGGGAATGCTGGGTCGTCTATTCGCCGGGCATCATGTCGGTGGCGACGCGTGCCTTCATCGACTATCTGGTGCGCAAGACGGGGCGCACGAAAATCCGTCCGTCGATGGCCGCGTCGCTCGTCGCGCGCTATTAGGGTTCGGACCTCAAGTCTCGCCATTGTTCGCGAGCACGCACAAACTGTGCGCGATTTCGGTCTTACCTCTTGGCGAACAGGCGATACACTTCCGGACAATGGCCATCGCTCAAAGATGGCGTGAACTGGGAGACTGACGTTGCCAAAGGTCGATCGCTTTCCGATGCCCATTCCGCATGGCTGGTTCGGGATAGGCTATGGCTCCGACCTCGCGGTCGGCGACGTCCGGCCGGTCCGCTATTTCGGCCGCGATCTCGTGCTGTTCCGCAATGAGCAGGGCGAGGCGGGACTCCTCGATGCCTATTGCCCGCATCTCGGCGCGCATCTGGGGCATGGCGGAACGGTTGAAGGCGACAGCATTCGCTGCCCCTTCCACCACTGGGCATTCCGTCCCAACGGATTTTGCAGCAGCATTCCCTATGCCAAGGCTTTCCCGCCGCGGGCGAAGCGCGAGGCGCTTGCCCGATCCTATCCGGTGACCGAAAAGAGCGGCGTCATCTGGGCCTGGTATCACCCCGACGATGTCGCCCCGATGTTCGATATCATCGACTATCCCGAATTTACCGACGCGAACTGGGCCGCGCCGATCAAGCGCGAATGGCGTTTTGCCAGCAATCCGCAGGAAATAGCCGAAAACGGCGTCGATGTCGCGCATTTCGCCTATGTCCATTCGATGGACGCGGTGCCCGAGGGCGAGACCGATTATGAGGGTGTGCGGCGGCGCAGCGTTGCACGCGGACATCGCACCATCGACCTGCCGTCGGGCGAGCGGAAGCAACTGCCCTATTCGGTCGAAACGATCCAGAATGGGGCGGGGCAGAAGTTTACGCGGTTGAGCGGACTCGTCGAACTGTCGCTGCTGGTCATCGCTACCCCGATCGAAGCCGACGACGTCGAACTGCGCTTCTGTTTCACGCACCCGAAGGTCGCGCCCGGTTCGCCCGAGGAAAAGGCGATCGAGGCGGCGATCGAGAATACTTGCGGCCAGAAGGGCGTCGAGGGCGACATTCCGATCTGGCATAACAAGATCCACCGCGCCCAGCCTTATCTGTGCGATGGCGACGGTCCGATCCTCCGTTTTCGCCGCTATTTCGAGCAATTTTATGGCGATGGGCCGGGCGGAAACCGTCTCGTCGAAGCCGCCGAATAAGGCCTCCGCGCGCGCGGAAAACTATCACCGTCAACTAGCTGCGCCTTGGGCGCCATAGGGAGAATTGCGATGTCCAAACTGCGTTATATCCAGGGTCCCGTCGAAACCCGCGCGCCCGGCATGCTGCGCAACACCGTTTACGGGATACGGGCGACATATGAGACCGATCCCGAAATCATCGCGGCGCTGTTGCCGCAGCCGCTCGTCGCGGCCGAACGGCCCGAAATCTGGCTCCAGATGGCGCATGTTTCGATGCACGTGACCGAAACCGACACGGTCGAAATCGGCGCGCTGACCATGGGGGTCAATTGCACCCACGAGGGCGCGCCGGGCGCCTATTGCTTCCACATGGCGATGGAGGGCGAAACCGTCGTCACCTCGGGACGCGAACGCTTCGGCGAGCCGAAAAAGATCGCGGAAACGCATTTCGAACGCAATGGCGACCACCTGCGCGCGACCTGTTCGCGTCACGGCATCACCTATTTCGAAATCGAAGGCACGATCGGCGAAGCGATCGACGCGCCGCTGAAATTCGAAGAACATCTGTTCTGCTACAAGGGCATGCCCTCGATCGACCAGCCGGGCCAGTTCGATGGCGACGTCTTCCTCACCCGCCTCAACTGGGAACGCAATTACGACGCGCGGCGCGCGATGACGGGGACGATCATCTTGCGCGATTCGCCTTTCGATCCGCTCGTCGACATCCCCGTTCGCCGCCTCGTCGACATGCAATATGTCGAGGGCGGGACCGCGACCGGCGGCACGCTGCTGCGCAAGGTGCCGGGCGAGTGGATCGCGCCGCACTGGGTCGGGCGACACGATGATCCGCGCAATGTCGGTGCCGAGATCGGCGAGCGGAAGGCCGCCTGATGGACGATTTTACCGGCCGGGTAGCGGTCGTAACGGGTGGTGCGAGCGGGGTCGGCAAATGCCTGTGCGCCGACCTCGCCCGCGCCGGCGCGCATGTGGTGATCGCCGACATCGATCCGGCGCGGCTCGAAAGTGTGCGCGGCGAGATCGACGCGCTGGGTTCGGGACAGGTGCTCGCGATCGCCTGCGACGTGACCAAGGAAGCATCGGTGCGCGCGCTGGCGGATCAGGTCTTCGACCGGTTCGAGACGGTGCATATCTTGTTCAACAACGCCGGCGTCGGCCTGGGCGAGGCGCAGCGCAAGCTTTGGACGCTCCCGCTCAGCGACTGGCGCTGGGGCATCGATGTCAATGTGCTCGGCGTCGTTCACGGGATCGCGGCGTTCGTGCCGCGGATGATCGAGGCGGGGCAGGAAGGCGTGATCGTCAACACCAGTTCGACTAACGGCGGGCTGCGCTCGCTTCCCAACACCCCCATCTATGCCGCGACCAAGGCGGCGGTGACCAGCATCTCCGAAGTCCTGCACCAGCAATTGCTGCGCGAGGGCGGCAAGCTGCGCGCGGCGACGCTCTTCCCGGGGCCGCACACGGTCAACACCGCGATCATGGCATCGGGCGAGGTCCGCCCCGCCGACTATGTCGAGAATGAAGCCCAGACCAAGGTGGCCTATCGCACGATGGAGGATCTGGTACGGACGACCGGGCTCAAGCTCAAGCTGACCGAGCCCGGGGAGGTATCCGCCTTCGCCCTCGCCGGCATCCGGGCGGGGCGTTTCTGGCTGCTGCCCGAAAGCGAGGAGAATGACGTGCTGATCGCCGCGCGAACCGAACAGATATTGGCGCGGCGGGACCCGCCGTCGGCATGGTGACGGCCACGGCGTCCGAAAAGCAGCAGCAGGGCGCGGCGACAGGGGGCGGTTTCTATCGCTGGCTGGTCGTCGCGATCCTGTTCGTCGGCTATTGCTTCAGCGCGATCGATGCGCGCGTGCTGACGCTGATGGTCGAACCGATCCAGCGCGACCTGGGCCTCAGCGATTTCGAAATCAGCCTGCTGCAGGGCTTCGCCTTTTCCTTGCTCTACAGCATGGCCGCGCTGCCCATCGGCCGCTACGTCGACCGGACCAAAAGGCGCGCGACGCTGATCGTCTGGGGGGTGCTGTTCTGGTCGGCGATGACCGCCGCCTGCGGGTTCACCAGCAGCTTCATCGGTCTCTTCCTCGCGCGCGTCGGCGTCGGGGTAGGCGAAGCGACGCTCAGCCCGACCGCCTATTCGCTGATCAGCGACTATTTCGAGCGGCGCCGGCGGGCGCTGGCGATCAGCTTCTATGCGATCGGCTATCCGATCGGCGGCGGCCTCGCGCTGTTGATCGGCGGCTGGCTGCTCGCGCGTTTCACCAAAACGGGCGGCGTGACATTGCCGTGGCTGGGCAGTTTCGAACCGTGGCAGATGGTGTTCCTGTGCGTTGCGGCGCCCGGGCTGCTCGTCGCCGCGGCGATGATGACGATCCGCGAGCCGGCGCGGCAGGAGTTGGCGGCAGGCCTTCCGGTGCAGAGCAGCCTTCGCGAAGGGTTCGACTATATTTCCGAACGCTGGGCGTTGTTCGGTTCGCTGATCGGTTCGCTCAGCCTGATTGCGCTCTTGGCAATCGGCACCGCGCTGTGGTTCCCGACTTTCCTGATCCGCAGCTATGGCATGAGCCCCGCCGAGGTGGGGATGTCATACGGGATGATCATGCTGACCTGCGGCACCGTCGGTACGCTGTCGGGTGGCTGGCTCGCGGGACGGTTGATGCAGGGCGGGCGGGCGGACGCCAATATGCGCGTCGTGCTGATCGCGACGTTGCTGAAGGGCGTGCCGCTCATCGTCGCGCCGCTGATGCCGACCGCCTTTTGGTCGCTGACGATGATGGCGATCGGCACGCTGATCGGGCAGGCTTCGCAAGGCGTGATGTTGACGGCGATTCAGGATGTGACGCCCAATCAGCTACGCGGGCAGGTAACGGCGATCTCGTTGCTGTGCGTCAATCTGGTGGGGATGGGGCTGGGCGCCAGCGTGATCGCCGCGATCACCGATTTCGGTTTCGGCGACCAGGCGGCGCTCGGCTATTCGATCGCGATCGCCGGCGCGGTCGTGCTGCCGCTGATCGTGGCGCTGCTTCTGGTGGCCCTGCCGCACTACCGCCGCGCGATCGAAAGCATCGCAAGATAGCGCCAACCGCTCCCGACCGGCGGCTCTTGTTCCTCCAATCCCGATCTCGTCCGTTTGAGTGATGTGAGCGTCCGGCAGCGGCCGTAGGGAATGGGGCAAGAGCAAACGGAAAATGGAGTGGAAAGCCCGTGCAACGCAATCTGGACCTGCGATATGTCGTCATCGGCGCCGGCATGTCGGGGATATTGGCGGCGATCCGCCTGCGCGAGGCGGGCTACCGCAACGTCACGCTTCTCGAAAAAGCACAGACGGTCGGCGGCACCTGGCGCGAGAATCGCTATCCGGGGCTCAATTGCGACGTCCCCGCGCACGCCTATACCTATAGCTTCGCGCCCAATGCCGAATGGAGCAGCTATCTTGCGCCCGGTCATGAGATCCAGGATTATTTCGAACGCGTGACCGCCGACTACAGCCTGCGCGACATCGCGCATTTCGGGCAGGAGGTCGAAAGCTGCGTCTATGCCGATGGCGTCTGGCGGATCGCGACCAAGGCAGGGATGGCGTGCGAGGCCGATGTGGTCATCACCGCGACCGGCGTCCTCCATCATCCCCGCATGCCCGACATCGCGGGGCTCGACGATTTTGCCGGAACCATCGCCCACAGCGCGCGCTGGGACGAAACGATTCCGCTCGACGGACAGCGCATCGGCGTCGTCGGCAACGGGTCGACGGGCGTGCAGCTGGTCTCCGCCCTCGGCAGCCGCGCTGGCAAGCTCAGCCATTTCCAGCGCTCGCCGCAATGGATCATGCCGGTGCTCAACGAGCCTTATGACGAAGAACAGCGCGAAGCCTTCCGCCGCGACCCGGCGCTGATCGACGCGATCCGCTATGACCCCGAATATCTCGCCAATGTGCTGCGCTTCACCGAAGGGATCATCAAGCCCGATTCAGAGGAAATGCAGATCATCGAGGCGATGGTGCTCGGCTATCTGGAACAGGGCGTGACCGATCCGGTGCTGCGCGAAAAGCTGCGCCCCGACTATCGCGCCGCGTGCAAGCGGCTCATTTTCTCGCCCGACTATTATCAAGTGGTTCAGGAACATGACGTCGACATCGTCGTCGGCGGGATCGACCGGATCGAGCCCGAGGGCATCCGCACGAAGGATGGCGTGCTGCACGAACTCGACCTCATCATCCTCGCGACGGGATTCCACAGCGATCGCTTCATCCGCCCCGCCGTCGTGACCGGACGCGGCGGCGTCGCGCTCGACGATGTCTGGCGCAAGCATGCGACCGCTTACAACGCGATCTCGCTTCCCGATTTCCCCAACTTTCTCTTCCTCAACGGGCCGACCGGGCCGGTCGGCAATTTCTCGCTGATCGATGTCGCCGAACGCCAGTGGGGCTATGTCGAGCAACTCCTCGACAAGGTGGCGACGGGCGAATGCGACGAGATTTCGGTGAGCGCCGATGCCATGGCGCGCTATGAAGACACGCGTATCGCGGCGGCGAAGGGGACGATCTTCGCTTCGGGTTGTTCCAGCTGGTATCTCGGCAAGGATGGTGTGCCGATGACCTGGCCGTGGAGTTATGGCCGTTTCGCCGAAGTGATGGCGAAGCCCGACTTCGACGATTTCGAAATGGTGAAGGCCGAGGTCGCCGCCTGAAGGCGAGGCCCAATCGGGAGAGTGAAATGGCAAATCCGGCAATCGCCATCGTGACGGGCGCTAGCCGCGGTGCGGGCAAGGGCATTGCGATCGGTCTCGGCGAAAAGGGGATGACGGTCTATGTCACCGGCCGCAGCAGCGATCGCAGCGACGCGACGGGCTGGGACGGCGCGCCGCTGGCGGGGACCATCCATGAAACCGCCGAGGCGGTGACGGCCGCGGGCGGCAAGGGCATCGCGGTTCCCTGCGATCATGCCGACGATACGCAGGTCGCAGCGCTTTTCGACCGGGTGCGCAAGGTTTCGGGTCGGCTCGACATCCTGGTGAACAACGCCACCTTTATCCATCATCAGCTCATCACGCAGGCGCCCTTCTGGGAAAAGGAGCTGGAGGCGGTGGAGATTCTCAACGTGGGATTGCGCTCGGCCTATGTTGCGAGCTGGCATGCCGCGAAGATCATGGCGGACCAAAAATCGGGGTTGATCGCCTTCACCTCTTCCTTCGGCGCGAGCTGCTATATGCACGGTGCGGCCTATGGCGCGCAAAAGGCGGGGGTCGACAAGCTCGCGCACGACATGGCGGTCGATTTCAAGCCCTATGGCGTCCGCGCCGTGTCGGTCTGGCTGGGGCCGCAGATCACCGAACGCGCGTTGGGCGCGGCCGAGGTCCACAAGGAACAATATGAAGGCTTTATGGCGATGGCCGAGATGCCGCAGTTCACCGGGCATATCATCCATGCGATCGCGAGCGATCCCCAGGGCGACGATCTGTCGGGCCACACGGTCATCGGCGCAGAGATCGCGGGACGCTATGGCATTACCGACCGCGGCAAGACACCGCCTTCGCACCGCGAGATGCTGGGTAGCCCGCGCGAGCCAAACCCCGCGATCGTCTACTAGTCGGGCGTAGCGGTTGCCGCCTGCCGCCCCGCCATGCGGCCGAAGAAGGTACAGTCGGCGAGGCTGAGCCCCGAGCTATAGCCATGCCCCCAGCGCGGCAGCCCCGACGTGGCGCGGCCGGCGGCATAGAGGCCGGGAACGATGTTGCCGGCGCGATCGAGCACCTCGCCCGACGGACGGGTGTTGAGGCCGCCAAGGGTGAAGAAGGAAAAGAAGCTGGTGCGGATGTTGAGTTCGAGCGCCGCAAAAGGCCCTTCGTCCAGCACCTTCAGCCATTCGGGCGCCTTGCGAAAGATCGGATCATGGCCTTCGGCGGCGTAGCGATTGAAGGTGTGAACGGTGGGCGCCAGCGTGGCTTCGGGCAGGCCAAGCTCGCGTTCGACCTCTTCCCAGCTGTCGCCCACCGCAGCGATTTCGATCCGCGCGAGATCGAGCGGGCGTGCGAAAATCGCGTTATCGACGAGCAGGAAAACGCGGTCGCCGGGCTGGTCGAGCATCGTCCGGCTGACGCGCCCGTGATAGCAATCCTCGTTGATGAAGCGTTGCCCGCGTTCGTTGACGAAAATGCCCTTCACCAGGCTTTCGGGCATGATCCACGGGCAGGTGGTGAAAAATTCGTCCATGTGGATCGCGTCGCCGCCGACGCCCATGCCCATCAAGATGCCCGACCCATTGTCATTCTCGCCGATCGGGTTCGCGAGGCGTAGCGTCTGCGGTGCGTGGCGGCGGAGCATGTCGTCGTTCATGCAGAAGCCGCCGGTCGCGAGCACCACGCCCTTGCGCGCGCGAATATATTGCGGCTGGCCGTCTATGCGGACGACGAGGCCGGTTACGCTGCCATGGGCGTCGGCGACGAGCGACAGCACGCGCGCATCGCATTGAACGTCGACGCCGAGCGCGCGCACCTGCGCTTCGAGGATATCGACGAGCTTGCGCCCGCCGCCCCAGCCCATGAACTGGATCGTGTGCCCGCGCGGCGCGGGGGCCGCGGTTTCGGAAAAGGGCCACGCCGCCTCGCTGCCCGACCAGATCAGCGTGTCGTCCTCGGCGGGTTCGATGATCTTGCCGGGGAGGAACGTCCCCTTGTAGGGGAGCCCCTGGTCCTTGAGCCACTGATAATGGTCGAGGCTTTCACGCGCATAGAGCGCGACCTTCGCCGCATCGGCATCGGGGCCGCCCGCCATCGTCAGATAGGCTTCGAGCGCTTCGGTGGTGTCGGTAAAACCCGCGTCGCGCTGTGCGTCGGTGCCGCCGCCGCCGCCGAGATAGATTTCGCCCCCCGAAAGCGCCGAGGCGCCGCCGCTTCCAGATCCCGCCTCGAACAAGGTCACGCTGGCGCCGGCCTCGGCGGCCTCGATCGCGGCGCAGGCGCCCGCGGCGCCGAAGCCGACGATCGCGACATCGGTCTCGCTGTCCCAGCGGGCGACCTGATCGTGCGGGAAGGGGCGGGTTGCGCTCAGCGGGTTCATGCGGCTGCTTCGCGCGCCTTCAGCATGTCGAGCGCGACGTCGACGATCATATCCTCCTGCCCGCCGACCATCTTGCGGCGGCCGAGCTCGACGAGGATTTCGCGCGTGTCGAGGCCGTAATCGGCCGCCGCCTTTTCGGCGTGGCGCAGGAAGCTGGAGTAGACCCCGGCATAGCCGAGCGCGAGCGTCTCGCGGTCGACGCGCACGGGGCGGTCCTGCAGCGGGCGCACCAGATCCTCGGCGGCGTCCATCAGCTTCATCACGTCGCAGCCATGGTTCCAACCCTTGCGGTCGGCGGCGGCGATGAACACCTCGAGCGGGGCGTTGCCGGCGCCGGCGCCCATGCCGGCGAGGCTGGCGTCGATGCGGATGCCGCCTTCCTGCACCGCGATGATCGAATTGGCGACGCCAAGCGAGAGATTGTGATGCGCGTGCATGCCGCGCTGCGTCTCGGGCTTCAGCACCCGGTCATAGGCCTGAAAGCGCGCGCGGACGCCATCCATGTCGAGCGCGCCGCCACTGTCGGTGACATAGACGCACTGGACGCCATAGCTTTCCATCAGCAGGGCCTGGCTCGCGAGCGCGTCGGGCTCGATCATGTGGCTCATCATCAGGAAGCCCGCGACGTCCATGCCAAGATCGCGCGCGATGCCGATATGCTGCTTCGAAACGTCGGCCTCGGTGCAGTGCGTCGCGACGCGGACCGAGCGCACGCCGAGGTCATAGGCGCGGCGAAGGTCCTCGACGGTGCCGACGCCCGGCAGGATCAGCGTGGTGAGCACCGACTTGCTGAGGACATCGGCGACTGCCTCGATCCATTCCCAGTCGGTATGCGCGCCAAAGCCATAGTTGAAGCTGGCGCCCGAAAGCCCGTCGCCGTGCGCGACCTCGATCGCATCGACCCCGGCGTCGTCGAGCGCCTTGGCGATCGAACGGACGTGGTCGAGGCCATACATGTGGCGGATCGCGTGCATGCCGTCGCGCAGCGTCACGTCCTGTATATAGAGCTTGATCGTGGTGGGATCGAAATTCATGCCGCGGCCCTCCGATCCAGAATTTTCTTCGCGAGCAGCTCGCCTGTCGCCTTGGCGGCGGCGGTCATGATGTCGAGATTGCCTGAATAGCTGGGCAGATAATCGCCCGCGCCCTCGACCTCGAGGAAGATCGAGGTCTTGATGCCGGTGAACTCGCCCTGCCCGGGGATCTTCAGCCTGTTGTTGTCGCCGTAACGCTCGAACTGCACTTTCTGCTTCAGCCGGTATCCGGGCACATATTTCTGCACCTCGGCGACCATGTCGGCGACCGATGCCTCGATCTTCGCCTCGTCGACGGTGTCCGACAGCGTGAAGACGGTATCGCGCATGATCATCGGCGGTTCGGCGGGGTTGAGGATGATGATCGCCTTGCCGCGTTTCGCGCCGCCGACAACTTCGATGGCGTTCGCGGTGGTGCGGGTGAACTCGTCGATATTGGCACGCGTGCCGGGACCCGCCGATCGCGATGCGACCGACGCGACGATCTCGGCATAATGCACCGGCGCGACGCGGCTGACCGCGGCGACCATCGGGATCGTCGCCTGGCCGCCGCACGTCACCATATTGACGTTGGGCTGATCAAGATGCGCTTCCATATTGACCGCGGGCACGGTGAACGGGCCGATCGCCGCGGGGGTCAAGTCGACCACCTGCTTGCCGTCGGCGCGCAGCGCCGCATCGTGCACCTTGTGCGCATAGGCGCTGGTCGCGTCGAACACGATCCCGATCTCGGGATAAACGTCCATCGCCTTCAGCCCGTCGATCCCTTCATGTGTCGTCGCGACGCCGCGCTCGCGCGCCATGGCGAGGCCTTCGGACGCGGCATCGATACCGACGACCGCCACCAGCTCCATATTCTGCGGATATTTGATCATCTTGATCATCAGGTCGGTCCCGATGTTGCCCGATCCGATGATCGCCGCCTTCACCCGTGTCATTGCCATTCCTTATACAAAGCGCGCGACGCAGTGGCCGAGCGTGCGGCGGCCGTCGCCAAGGATCATTTCGAAAATGTCGCCCTTCGCCGCGGGTTCGAGCGGCACGAGGCTGCCCGAAAGGATGATGTCGCCGGCATCGAGGGTGACGCCATGCGCGCCGAGCGTGTTGGCGAGCCACGCGACCGCCTCTGCCGGGTCGCCCTGAACCGCACGGCCATAACCTTCCGAAAGCGCCGCGCCATTTTTGGCCACCGCGACGTGCAGGTTCGGAAGGTCGAAGGCGCGCGGGTCGAGTCGCTCCTTACCGACCACGAAGACCCCGCACGAGGCGTTGTCGGCTACCGTGTCGACGATGCCGATTTTCCAGTCGGTGATGCGGCTGTCGACGATTTCGAAGCAGGGAGCGATGGCGGCCGTTGCCGCGAGCACATCGGCCGCGGTGACGCCCGGGCCCTTCAGCGGCGCGTCGAGGATGAAGGCGATTTCGGCCTCGGCGCGCGGCTGGATCAGGCCATGCGCGTCGATGCCGATCGCATCGCCCTGAATGTGCATCGCATCGGTGAGGAAGCCGAAATCGGGCTGATGGACGCCGAGCATGTCCTGCACCGCCTTCGACGTGACGCCGATCTTCTTGCCGACGACGCGCTCGCCTTCGGCGGTGCGGCGCGCGAGGAAATCGAGCGAGATGCGATAGGCGTCGTCGATCGTCAGCGACGGATCGCGGCCGCTCAGCGGCGGAACTGTCCGGCGCTCGCGAAGCGCCGCGAACAGCTCCGCACCATGGGCACCAATATCAGCCACGCAGGAACTCCAGCGTATAACGGTTGAATTCCTGCGTCCGCTCGACCTGCACCCAATGCCCGACCTTGTTGAAGGTCATGAAGCGCGCGTCGGGACAGGCGTCGAGAAAGCGCTGCGCGCCCGATGCGGGACAGAATTCGTCATTAAGCCCCCAGAAGCCGAGGATCGGCATCGGAAGCTCGCCGAGGCGCGGGGCGAGATTGGGGGTGCGCATCCGGGCGAGCACTTCCTTGGGCTGGGTGCGCGCCACGGCATAGCGTTCGGCCACCAGCTCGTCGGTGATCGCCGAGGCATCGTAAACGAGGTTGGAAACCAGCCCCCGCTGATCCTCGACCGTGAAATCGGGGCTGGTGAAGTCGCCGACCATCTTGGCGATGCCGGGCATCGCGAAATAGACGGGTAGTTCCTCGATACACCCGGGCGCCATCAGTACCAGTCTGGTCGCAAAGCCGGGATGGTCGAGCGCCATCTGCACCGCGACCCCGCCGCCGAGCGAATTGCCGACGAGGATCGCGCTGGTCACCCCGGCCTGATCCAGCGCTTCGAACAATGTGTCGGTGAAGAGCGTGAGCGTATAGTCGATGCCTCCGGGCTTGGACGATGCGCCATAGCCGATCATGTCGGGCAGCAGGACACGATAGCCTGCATCGACGAAGGGCGCGACATTCTGTTTGAAATTCGAGAGACCCGACGCGCCGGGGCCGCTGCCGTGGATGAACACAACGGCAGGACCCTGGCCCACCTCCTTGACGTGAATGTCATATCCGCCCGCGACCCGGTAAGTCGCCTCCTTCATCTCTCCCATCGACCTTTTCCTTGCTTACATGAATGTGAAGGCGGGCGGCTCGCCGAGCATCGTCATGACGACGTCGGTCGTGCGATTGCCGGGATCGTTCGCGACGTGCGCGCGCGCGGCGTTGAGATCGAGCCACGGCTGGATGATCGCGCTCGACATATAGATGGCGCGGCCGCCGAGCAGCTGGACCATGCCGTCGACCAGTTCGGCGAGGCGCCGCACGACGGTCGAGCTCTGATAGGCATAGAGCGCGCGTTCCTCGAGGGTGATCGGCTCGCCGTTTGTCGCCTTCGCCATCAGCCGGTCGAAGGTCGTCTGGTGCGTCAGCTCCATTTCGAGGATCTGCGCGTGCGCCTTGGCGATCGCGCCGTGCAGCAGCGGGTCGGCCTTCGACGCCTTGCCGGTGTTGGTCGAGATGCGGCCTTGCATGATCTCCATCGCGGCATTCACCGCGGCGCGGGCGCCGCCGAACGCCGCGGTCGACACCGACCGGACGAAGATCTGCGCCCAGGGCAGGCGATAGAGCGGGCCGTCATTTTCGGCCTGACCGGGATTGGTGCAGGCAAAACCGTCGCTGGCCCGGTGGGTGCGGTGTTCGGGGACGAAGACGCGCTCGACCAAGATGTCGAAGCTGCCGGTGCCTTGCAGTCCGAAGACATCCCACGTTCCCTCGATGACCTGATAGTCGCCGCGCGGGAGGAGGAAGGTGCGCATGTCGGGCGGGCCGCCGTCGGTATCGAAGTTGAGCGCGCCGAGCAGCACCCAGCCGCAATGCGTCGATCCCGAGGAAAAGCCCCAGCGGCCCGAAAGATAGAAGCCGCCCTCGGCCTTCTCGACCTTGCCGACGGGCTGATAGGTCGACGAGACGAGCATGTCGTCCTTGTCGCCCCACACCTCGCGCTGGGCTTCATCATGGAAGAGCGCGAGTTCATAGGGGTGGCAGCCGAGGACGCCATAGATCCAGCCGGTCGACATGCAGCCTTCGGCGAGCGCCTTCTGCACCTCGAAGAAGACATTGGGATGCATTTCATAACCGCCCCAGCGCTTCGGCTGCAGGATGCGGAAGAATCCCGCGGCCTGCATCTCGGCGACGGTCGCCGCCGGGACGTTGCCGTCGAGCGTCGTCTGGCGTGCGCGGGAGCGAAGCGTCGGGATCATCGCGCGCGCGCGTTCGATCAGCGCTTCGGGGGTGGGCAGGGCGGTGTCGCCGGCTTGCTTCGGGGCGGTGGCCATATGCTCTCCTCGGATATTCTGTGCGCTTGCGGGTGGCCGCTTTGCGATATTGTTCCCATATTCGTAGCGAACGATGCATTTTCCTACGCAAGCTGTCAATCCGGTTTCTATGCAAAATGTCGCTCCGCACGACTCTGATGGCCGGGCTGCGTATCGATGACGCATCCGCGATACGCAAAGCGTTGCTCACAGAGGGGTTGCCCCCGAGGGTGCTGCGACCCGTCGGATGGCGACTTGCGGGCCAGGGTGCTACAAAATTCACGCTTTGCGTAAATTTCATCGACTATTTCTACGTATTACACTTGATGTGGGCAATTGTCGCCTGTAGCCTGCGTCAAATCTGGAGCGCCGAATGCGCGCATATGAATGTAGGGGATGGAACGAATGGCGATCAGGTCACTGGCCTATGTCGTGGTCGATACGGCCGATGTCGAAGTCTGGCGCGCCTATGCCGAGCAGGTGCTGGGCATGCAGGCGATCGACCATGCGGGCGGGCTGCGCCTCAGGATGGACGAGCGCCCCTTCCGCATGCTGATTCGGGCGGGCGACGCCGAGCAGTTTCACGCCGCAGGGCTCGTCTATCCCGACAAGGCCGCGTTCGACCGCGGCATTGCGGGGCTTCGCGACGCGGGCATCGCCGTCGAGCCCGCGTCCGCCGAAGAGGCGAAGGATCGCCATGTCGTCGAGTTCGTCCGCTGCGCCGACCCCTCGGGCAACCGGCTCGAACTCGGCTGGGGGCGCGTCGTCGACGGCAACCCGTTCGTCTCGCCCGCGGGCGTATCCGAATTCATCACGGGCGAGATGGGAATGGGGCATGTCGTCTTCCCCGCGGCCAAGCTTGCGGAGACGCGCGCTTTCTATATCGACCTGCTCGGCTTCGGCGATACCGACGAGATGCGCGTCTATATGCAGGGCGGCGGACCCAACGACCCGGGTCTCGGCCTCCACTTTCTCCACTGCGACAATCCCCGGCACCACAGCGTCGCGCTCGCCGAATTTCCGGTGCCGAGCGGGCTTGTCCATATGATGGTCGAAGTGCCGACCCTCGACGACGTCGGCCGCGCGCTCGACCGCGCCCAGGCGGCGAAGGTCCATATCTCGTCGAGCCTCGGCAAGCATATGAACGACAAGATGGTCAGCTTTTACATGCGCAGTCCCGGCGGCTTCGACATCGAATATGGCTTTGGCGGCATCCAGCCTGACTGGGCCAGCTTCACCCCGACGATCAGCCTCAAGGAAGACGAATGGGGTCATCATTGGGATTTCGGCGGCTGACGCATCCTCGTCATTCCGCCAGTTTCCGTTTCATTGGAGAAATAGATATGCCCAGCCATGACGATATGGTCCGCGCCGTCGAACGCTATGTCGAGGCATTCGACAAAGGCGATGCCGCGATGGCGTCCGGCCTTTATGCCGACGATGCGACGGTCGAGGATCCGATCGGCACCCCGATCCATCGCGGCCGCGACGCGATCCATGCCTTTTACACGGTCTCGATGCAGGCGAATGCAAAGCTCCGCCTCGACGGACCCGTTCGCACCGGCGGCGATTATGCCGCCTTCGCCTTTACCGTGCTCGTCGACTTCGGCGGGCCGAAGGAGATCGAGGTGATCGACACCTTCAAGTTCGACGGCGAGGGTAAAGTGACCGAGATGCGCGCCTATTGGAGCCCGGCCAACATGCGCGGCATCGAGGCATCATGACCATGCGCGAAGCGGCCATCGTTTCGACCGCGCGCACCGGCGTCGGCAAGGCCTATCGCGGTGCGTTCAACGACACCGAGGCGCCGGTGCTGGCGGCGCATGTCGTCAACGCCGCGATCGAGCGTGCCGGGATCGACCCGGCGCGGATCGACGACGTCTATCTGGGCGTCGGCAATCACTGGAACACGCAGAGCTATAATCTCGGGCGGCTGACGGTTCATGGTTCGGTGCTCCCCGATTCGACCGGGGGCTTTACGCTCGACCGTAAATGTTCGTCGGGGCTCAACGCGCTCGCGCTCGCCGCGCGCGGGATCATGTGCAATGAGATCGACGTCGCGGTGGCCGGCGGGATGGAAAGCATCTCGCTCACCCTCAACAAGCACACCCCCGCCTTCCGCAACCGGTCCGAGTTCATCCGCGCCGCCGACAGCCATGCCTATATGGCGATGATCGAGACCGCCGAGATCGTCGCCGACCGCTATGGCGTCAGCCGCGAGGCGCAGGACGCCTTCGCCGCGACCAGCCAGCAACGCGCGGGCGCGGCGCAGGCCGCGGGAAAGTTTGCCGACGAAATCGTGCCGATCGCCGTCACCAAGGCGCTGTTCGACAAGGAAGGTCACGAGACCGGCAAGGAAGCGGTGACGCTGGCGCATGACGAGGGCGTGCGCGGCGACACCACCGCCGAAAAGCTCGCGGGCCTGAAGCCCGTGTTCAAGGACGGGCTGGTCGTCAAGGAAGGCCGCCATGTCACCGCGGGCAATGCGAGCCAGCTGTCCGACGGCGCATCGGCGCAGGTCGTGATGGACCGCGCGATGGCCGAGAAGGAAGGCCTGCCGATCCTGGGGCTGTATCGCGGTTTTCAGGTTGCGGGCTGCAAGGCCGAGGAAATGGGCATCGGCCCGGTTTTCGCCATCCCCAAGCTGCTCGAACGCAACGGCCTCAAGATCGACGACATCGGGTTGTGGGAAATCAACGAGGCGTTCGCCAGCCAGGCGCTTTACTGCCGCGACAAGCTCGGCATCGATCCCGACAAGCTCAACGTCAACGGCGGCGGCATCGCGATCGGCCATCCGTTCGGGATGACGGGCTCGCGCCTCGTCGGCCATGCTTTGATCGAGGGCAAGCGTCGCGGTGTTCAATACGCCGTGGTCTCGATGTGCGTCGCGGGCGGCATGGGCGCCGCCGGCCTGTTCGAAATCGTCTGAACCAGAAGGAGGCGGTGATGACGCTGTTGTTCGAAGGAAAAACCGCGTTCGTCACCGGCGGGGGCAGCGGCATCGGCCGCGCCGCCGCGCTGGCCTTTGCCGCCGAGGGTGCGAAGGTCGCGATCGGCGATCTCAATCCCGATGGTGCCGCCGAGACCGCCGCGCTGATCCGCGCTGAGGGCGGTGAGGCGCATCATGGCGCGCTCGACGTCACCGACGGGCGCGCGGTCGACGCCTTTGTCGACGATGTCGCGCAGCGCTGGGGACGGCTCGATTGCGCCTTCAATAATGCCGGAGTCTCGCTCGAGGGGATGGAAACCCCATGGGGCGACCTCGCCGCCTATGACCGCACGATCGCGGTCAACCAGCGCGGGTTGCTGCTCTGCATGGCGGCCGAACTGCGCCATATGGAAAAGGCCGGGCGCGGCGCGATCGTCAACACCGCGTCGATCGCGGGCATGGCGGGCGCCGGGGGCGCCGGCTATTGCGGATCGAAGCATGCGGTCGTCGGGCTCACCCGCTCAGCGGCGATGCGCTACGCCGCGCAGGGCATCCGTATCAACGCGGTCTGCCCCGGCGCGATCCGTACCCCGATGGTCGATGCGGTGGTGAAAGAGGAAGCCGCGGCACGCTTCGTGGCCGAAATGCACCCGATGAACCGCATCGGCGAAGCGCATGAAATCGCCGACGCGGTGATCTTCCTCTGCTCGGACAAGGCAAGCTTCATCACCGGCCACCCGCTCGCGGTCGACGGCGGCTATCTGGCGCGCTGAGCAAACAGCCGCCACCGGGCTTTCATCGGATTACCTTCTTTCGTGATCCCGGATTGGATCCGGGATCGGGTCGGCGCAAGGACCGCGTAATATTCCAAAGTTCAGGAAAGTTCAGCCCTATGCATCGCCCGATTTGGACGTCGCGGCGTGCTGGGCGCGCCCTGCCGTGGTCGCACCCGCACGTCGGGCAGCGACCGCCTTTATCCACCAAATGAAAGAGCCGGACGAAGGCTGGCACAGCCGGATAATGTAGGAAAGGCCTATTAGAAGGCGACGCCTGCTTTGGGGAGGGGAGCGGACGCTAGCGCAATCTTGTTCCCCGGCGAAGGCCGGGGTCCAGGCATTAAAGAGCAAGCGTTTGCTAGTCACGCTCTGGACCCCGGCCTTCGCCGGGGAACAGCAACTCTCGGTTGGATTCAGACTTATGTCATCCCGGACTTGATCCGGGATCCATAGTTGCACCGTCGTCATGGACCCCGGATCAAGTCCGGGGTGACGATGATGGAGAATGTCCGCAACCGGTCGTCAGCCGTTATTCCTGTTCCCGGCGAAAGCCGTCTTGCCGCCTTCGTCCGTGACCGGCGGTTTCCTTGTTCGCCGGGATGACGTTGTTTTTATTGATTCACCCGCATCGCGTGCCGCGCTGCAAGCCAGCCGAATGTCATCGCCGGGCCTAGCGTCGCGCCCGCGCCCGGATAGGTCCGCCCCATCGCGGCGGCCGAAGCGTTGCCGATCGCATAGAGCCCGTCCAGCGGCCTGCCATCCTCGCCGAGCACCCGGCCATTGTCGTCGGTGAGCAGCCCGCCGTTGGTGCCAAGGTCGCACGGATAGATCGGGATGGCATAGAAGGGCGCCTCGGCGATCGGCGCGAGCGTCGGATTCGGCGTCACCGACGCATCGCCATAATGCCGGTCATAGGCCGACGCGCCGCGGCCGAAATCGGGATCCTCGCCCTTGAGCGCGTGGGCGTTGAAGCGTGCAATTTCTTTGGAAAGCACCGCAGCGTCGACGCCGATTTCCTTCGCCAGCCCGGCAAGGGTTCCGGCCTTCTTCAATATCTTGCGCATCGGCTCGGGGATGCGGCTGTCGGCCGACGGCTTGCCCGCCATCATCGGCCCGAGCATATATTTGCCGCGGTAGCGCGCGTCGAACACGAACCACGAGGGGGCGGTGGGCGCCTCGGGGGTGTTGCAACGGTGCATCTCGCCCCCCGCGACGTGATAGGATGCCGCCTCGTTCATGTAACGCTTGCCCGCCTGGTTGACGATGATCGAGGAGGGGAGCGCGCGTTCGACGAACATGATCCGCGCGCGGTCCTCGCCTTCGAGCAGGAAGCCGGGACCCCACCAGGCCGAATCCATCAGCGCGGTCGCGGCGCCCGCTGCGAGCCCGGCCTTCAGGCCGTCGCCGGTGTTGCTCGGCACCCCCGCGCTCCAATCGGCCGAGGTCGGTTGCGGCAGATATTTCTCGCGCAGCGCGGCATCATGGTCGAAGCCGCCGCTTGCGATGATCACGCCGCAGCGCGCGCGAACCTCGATCCGCTGGCCGTCGCGTTCGACGATCGCGCCGGTGATCCCGCTCTTGTCCCGGACCAGCTCGACCATCGGCGCATTCAGCCAGAGCGGTACGCCCTTTTCGTCGATCGACAGCTTGAGCCGTCCGATCAGCGCATTGCCGCCGGTCAGCCGCCGCGAACGCTTCGTCTTGAAGCGCCAGGGCAGATCGAACATATATTTGAGCATCAGCTTGAACAGCAGCGGCTTGGCGCCGGGGCTCATGGTCAGGAGGAGCTTGGCCTCCTCCATCGTCCAGGTGAAGCGCCCAAAGGTCAGCGTCAGCGTGTGCGGCGGCTCCATCCGCTCGAAATCGGCGCCCAGCTTGTCGGCCATCAGCGGGATGGGGTCGTGCGTCCGCCACCCGTCGCGCGCACCTTCCACGTCCATATGATAATCGGAATAGGCGTAGGCAGTATATTGGACCTGTGAGCGCTCTTCGAGATAGCTGAGCATCCGGTGCGCATTGTCGACATAGGTCGCGAGCTTGGTTTCGGGCACATCGTCGCCGATCAGCGTCTTGATATAGCCCAGCGCTTCCTCCGGATCGTCGGCATGGCCCTTGGCGCGCGCGTCGTCGCTATTGGGAATCCAGATGCCGCCGCCGGATGTCGCCGAGGTCCCGCCATAGCGTGCGCTTTTCTCGACAACCAGCACGTCGGCGCCGGCATCGGCGGCGGTGAAGGCCGCGGTCAGCGCCCCCGCGCCCGATCCGATCACCAGGATATCGACTTCGTGAACGGCCACTCATGTTGCTCCTGCGGTGCCTGCCTCGGGAAACTCGCGCTTTCCGGTCTATGTCCGGTTCTACATAATGATTGCGTTTTTGAAAGAGGAAATAATTACGCAAACTGTTATATATTATGCGCCGCAATCGATGAATGTTGACAGTGGCGCGGCGATACGGTCTGTGGGACGCCGGATCGATGACGTCGACGCGCCATCGCACAGGATGCTGGTTCAGCTTGGGAGAATAGGCGTTGCGCACCGCAACCAAGGCCGGGAAAAGGACGCGGGGCAAGGCCGCGAACGCGAACCAGGGTGACGGGCTGCTTGCGCTCGACGATGTCGACGAGCAGATCATCGCCGCGCTTCGCAAGAACGGCCGGATCGCGAACCGCGACATCGCGCGCGAGATGGGGCTGAACGAAGCGACGGTGCGCACGCGCCTGCGCCGGCTCGAGGATGCGCGGATGGTCCGCGTCGTCGCGATGCGCGATCTGTCGGCGATGGGCTTTGGCTATCTGGCGCCCGTCGGGGTGCAGGTGAAGGGCCGGTCCGCGGGCGATGTCGGCGCCGAGATCGCCGAACTGGAGCGGGTGATCACCGTGAATGTCGCGATCGGAACGCATGATCTGGAAATCCAGGTGGTGGCCGAAACGCTGGAGGAGATGCAGCATCTCCTGACCAGCGTGATCGCCAAGATCGACGGGGTCGAGCGGCTGTTTCCCAGCCTCGCGCTCAAGGTTCTCAAATATAATCCGGAATGGGCGCCGCTATGAGCACCAAGATCAGCCTCGACGAGCTCGATCACAAGATCATCGAGCGGCTTGGGCATGATGCGCGGGTTTCGAACCGCGAGATCGGCCGCGAATTCAATCTGACCGAGGGCACGATCCGCTCGCGGCTCAAGCGGTTGCTCGACAACAAGGTGATCCGCGTCGCCGCGGTGACCAACGCCAACCGGCTCCGCAATCCGATCCTCGCCTATCTCTGGGTCGAGGCGGACAGCGCCGCGGATATTGAGGCTGTTGCGGAGAGCCTCGCACGCCTGCCCGAAATCGGTTTTGTCGCGACCACGCTCGGCCGCGCCGACGTGCTCGCGATGACGCTGGTGGAAAACGGCAATGAACTGACCGATTTCCTGCATCAGACGATCGACAAGATTCCGGGTGTCCGGCGGGTTCGCTACAGCCTCGGGCAGAATTTCATCAAGCACGACTATCGCTGGTGCGCGCTGGTCGATTGAAGACCCTCGCTGCATCGATTGCAAAGAGCGCCAGGGAATGGCCGTCAAGGGGTAGGGAGCGGACATAGCAAATAGCTGTCGCCCCCGCGAAGGCGGGGGCCGCCATCGGCCTTGCGCCACCTCTCCAGCGGCCCCCGCCTTCGCGGGGGCGACGGCTAGTTCCGGTCGTCTTACATCCCCACCCAGCTTGCCTTGACCCCCTCTTCGACCAACGTACCGTCGACGATCGCGCGCGGTTCAGACCGCGTGTAGCAGATCCGCCACCCTTCGGGGGTGCGGCGATAGCGGTCGTGATAGAAGTTGGCGAGCAGCCGGAAATCCCCGGTGCGCGGGTCAAAGGTCGCATAGCCCAGATTCCATCGGGCATGGGCCTCGTCGCCGTCGATCTCGATCTCGGCATTATGCCCCTGATGCACGTCGGTGATCGGCGTGGTCGCCGCCATCTGCGTGAACACACCGATCAGCCCGTCGAGGTCGAATTCGCCGATGGGCGGGAAATCGATCACCGCATCGACGGTGAAGCAGGCGCGGATCGCGCCCACATCCTTCGCGTCGCAGGCATTGAGGTAACGCGCCTTCAGGCGGCGGATGTCGCTTTCGGCTTCCAGCCGCGCGACGCGGGATTCAAGATCGGTCATCGATGGGGATTATCCTGGTTTCGGGGATGGGATGGTCGTCGGCGCCAATCCAGCGCAGCAACATCGTGCCCTGATGGTGCCCCGCGGTATCGATCCAGTTGCCGAAGCCCGGATCGCGCGGTGCGACGATCAGCGTGAGCGTGCCGTCGTCGTTCAGCCGCGCGCTATGTCCGTTCACATGGATGCGGTGGTAGCGATAATCGAGCGATTCCATCCAGTAATTGTCGAGCTGGAAATTCCAGAAGCTGCATGCGGGCACGCGCGTATCGATGCGCAGCATCTCGCCGGGTTCGAGCTGCCACCAGCCATGGAGGTAGAAGATCGTCGGATCGCCGCCCGCGCGAAAAAAGGGCGACTGCTCGATTGTCGCCAGCTGGTTCATCTGGTTCGCCCGGAAGTCCTCGGTCCACTGGACGAAGGTCCGCGCGGTGCCGGCAACAAAGGCGGTGGTACGTTCGAGTGCCGCCGTGAGCGTGTCGGCGGACAGCGGCGCGGGGTAGGCGGGGCCGCCGATCGCCTCGATCGCGACCGTCGCGGGCACTTCGTTCGCGCGGTCGAGAAAGGTCTGGCGCACGATCACCATCGAGCTGTCGTCGGCAAGCGGCAGCCAGTTGCCGTCCGCCTTCTCGCGGCTGACGATGATCTCGAACGATCCGTCGGGGGCGACAACCATATCGGCCGAATCGATCTCGCCCGTCGAGGCCATCGTCCCGTCGACGGCATAGCGATTGGCCTTGGTGCCAAAGCTCAGGATCGGCACGCTGCCGCGCTGGCCGCGGATGCGGTAGCGCCGCGCCCCCGATATGGTCGCGTTCATATAGATATTGTCGGGATTGTCGGCGCCGATCTTCGCCGTTTCGTGCGACGCGGCGTAGAAGCTCGGGAAATCGGGATCGGCATGCTCGAGCTGCATGTCGAGCGCGATGCGCAGCAGCCGCGTGAGGTAGCGATAGCCCTCGGCACGGTCGATCGGGTTGGCGGCGGCCTCGGCGCCGGTGACGATCTCGCCGGCGGCTTCCAGCCGCCGGCAGAAATCGCTCCAGACATTGGGCGACAGGATGCGGTCGTTTGTCATCGTCATGGCGCCATATATTGGCCGCCGTTGACGTCGAGCGTCGCGCCGGTGACCATTTTCGCATAGTCGGAGAGGAAGAAAAGCACGCTCTTGGCGCAATCCTCCTCGGGCGGAATGACGCCGAGCGGGATGCGCCCGGTGATCTCGCCGATCACCGTGTCGCGGTCCTGTCCGCCCGCGGCGGCGCGGTCGATATAGTCATAGACGGGCTTGCCGCCGATCCAGCCCATCCGCGTCGCATTGACCCGGATGTTATAGCGGCCAAGATCCTTGGCCATATGTTTGGTCATGGTCGTGAGGCCGCCCTTGCCGGTGGCATAGCCGCCCTCGCCGGGGAAGGGATTGACCTGCGACATGGTGGCGACATTGACCACCGCGCCGCCGCCTTGTGTTTTCATGGCGGGAAGCACCGCCTGCGTCATCCGCAGCGCGCCGAGGCAATTGACGTCGAACACCCTCGCCCAATCCTCGGGATCGGCCTCGTCCACCGTCACCCACGCGCCGTGGATATAGGCGGTGTTGACCAGCCCATCGATCCGCCCGAACGCCTCGGCCGTCGTTTGGGCGAGCGCCGAGCACTGGCCGGCATCGCCGACATCGGTCGGCACCGCGACGGCCTCGCCGCCGTTCGCGCGGATCTCGTCGGCAACTTGATCGATGAAATCCCTGTTGCGCGCGCCGAGCCCGACTTTCGCGCCCTCGGCGGCGGCGATCCGCGCCATCGCCTGCCCCATGCCGGGGCCGACCCCGCTGATGATGACGACCTTGTTCTCAAGCAGGCTCGGCATATTCTTCTCCCGCAAATATGTCCTTGAGTCCGGGATCGAGCGCGTTGCCGACCTCCGGGCAGTGCGTACCCGACGGGCCATACATCGCGGCGACGCAGCGGTTGCACGCGGTGCAGCCCGAAACCGTGCTTGCCCCGCTTTGCCATTTCGCGATCATCGCCGGATCGTGGATCAACGCGCGCGCCAAAGCGATCGCGTCAAATCCTTCGGCGGCCGCCTGCCGCGCCCCGGCGAGCGACTGGATGCCGCCCAGATAGGCGAGCTTCATCGGCGTCGGGCCCAGCGCCGCCTTCAGCTTCAGCGCCGATTCCATCAGATAATTTTCGCGGAACGGCGGCAGCTTCGGCACGCTGCGTTTCAGGATCGCGAATTGCAGCTTTGCCAGCAGCCCGCCCTGCATCGCGGCAAGGTCGTCATAGGGCAGCGCGCTGCCGAACATCGCCCAGGTGCTTTCGATATTGCGCCCCGCCGACAGTATCAGCATGTCCGCCCCCGCCGCTTCGAGCGCGCGCGCGGTCACAATCGCGTCGTCCACCGTCGCGCCCTTTGGCACCGCATCGGTCAGGTTGATCTTGGCGAGGATCGCGAGCCGCCCGCCGGTCGCCTGCTTGACCGCCGCCAGCACCTCGGCGGGAAAGCGCGCGCGGTTCGCGGCCGATCCGCCATAGCCATCCTTGCGGAAGTTGGAGAGCGGCGAGATGAACTGGTTGAGCAGATAGCCATGCCCCATATGGATTTCGAGCGCATCGAAACCCGCCTGCTCGGCCAGCTCCGCGGCGCGCACGAACTCGCCCGCCACCATCTCCATGTCGGCGCGCGTCATCGCGCGCTGGAAAAAGCGGCCCTTGAGCACTCCCATCTTGTCGATCCCCGCCGACGCCGACATCGCGCGCGGGGTCGACAGGTCGTCGATCTGGCAGAAGCTGCCGCCATGGGTGATTTGCACCGACGCCTTCGCGCCCGCGGTGTGTATCGCATCGGTGACCGCGCGGTAATGCGGCACGCTCTCGCTGCTCAGCATCCCTTGCCCGGGCAGCGTGCGTCCGTCGGGCGAGACCGCGAGATAGGCGAGCGTCGTCATCCCCACGCCGCCGCGCGCATAGGCGCGGTGAAAATCCATGAGTGCGCGGGTGGGGAAGGTCGCCTTGCTCATCATCTCGTTCGCGCCCGAACGGATGAAGCGGTTGCGCAAGGTGATCGGCCCGATCCGCACCGGGTCGAAGGGATCGGCGATACCCACGGCCGTTTGCATCGCCGCCCGCCCGTCAGCCGAGCTTCGCGCGCATCAGGGCTGCCCCATCAGGCTTGCCGGCGCGCCGGGAAGGAAGGGCTGGTAATAGCCCGCCGACCAGCCGCCATCTACCGCCAGCTCGGCGCCGCTGATATAGCTCGCATCGTCGGAGGCGATGAACAGGCTGGCGCGCGCAATTTCCTCGGGTTCGCCGATCCGCTGGAGCGGCACGCGCTCATAGCCGACATTGACCGCGTCGCCGGTCAGCCCGGTCGGGTTGCCCATCTGGGTGTTCACACCGCCGGGATGGACGGTGCAGACGCGAATGCCGCGCGGCCCCAGCTCATAGGCGAGCGATTTCGACAGCCCGCGCACTGCCCATTTGCTGGCGGTATAGGCCGACAGGCCGTTGCAGCCGCGCAGACCGTCGACCGACGAGATGTTGACGATGACGCCGCGGCCGGCCTCGATCATCGCGCGCGCGGCATATTTCGCGCCGAGCATCGTTCCCATCACATTGATCGCGAGGACGCGCTCGATGTCCTCGGCGGGCATCGCCTCGATCGGGCTGAAATGGACGATCGCGGCATTGTTGATCAGGATGTCGAGCTTGCCGAAGCGCGCGACCGTTTCGGCGGCCACGCGTTCCCAGTCGGCGTCCGATCGCACGTCGAGCTTCTGGAAGACGGCACTCTCGCCGATTTCGGCCGCGGTTTCCCGTCCCTTGTCCTCAATCACGTCGCACAGCACCACCTTGGCGCCCTCGGCCGCGAAGAGCCGGGCGGTCGCGGCGCCCATGCCCTGGGCCGCACCCGTTACGATCGCAACTTTACCTGCGAGTCTTGCCACGCATTTTCTCCTGATTTCTGTTTGTGCTGCCGCCCTCAGGCGACCTTTTGTTCGAACGGCGCGGACAAGGTGCCGCGGGTGACGTGCGTGCCGTTGACGCGCTTCTGGAATTCCTCGGCGCGCGCGCGCGGGTTGTAGAATTGGCGATACCAGATGCGCAATTTGCCGATCGGGCCGTCGCCTTGCACTGCCATCGGATTGATGCACGGCTTCTTGTTCGACCAGATTTCGAAATCCTGCGCAAAAGCGGCGCAGGCCGCGGCCTGGTAGGCGCGCGCCATCGCGACATCATCGGCGGTCGGTTCGGCATTGGGCACCTTGACCAGCAGCGCGTGCCAAACCTTCACCACCCCGTCGTCGACCGGGGTGTGCGCGATCATGATGATCGACGGGAATTGCCCCGACATGCGCGATTGCAGGATGCCCGGCCCGGTGTACCAGGTGTCGGTTTCGAGCGGGGCGTCGCCCTGAAGCGTGCGATGCCCCGCGCGCAGCCGCTGGACGACGCGGTGGCCGTCGAAATCATTTTCAAAGACATCGACGGCATCATTGCCGTGGACGGGTTCGAAATGGGCGCGGTCGGCCATATTGTCGAGGATCTCGACCGGATGGCTGGCGAGTTCGCCCAGCCGGTCGAGATCCCATTTCACCCAATGCGGCTGATAATATTCCTCGAACGTCGGCAGGTCATATTCGGGCTCGAGCCCTTCGGGATCGTGCCACATCCAGATGCAGCCCGCGCGCTCGATTACCGGCCAGTTTTCGAGCTTGGCCGCCGCGGGGATCTTCTGCGGCGAATAGGGGATCTGGTTGCACTTGCCGTCGGGGCCAAATCGCCAGCCATGATAGGGGCAGCGGATCGATTCGCCCTGCACATGCTCATTGTCGCGGATGACGAAGCTCGTCTCGTTCTTCGCCAGATGCGCGCCCATGTGCGGGCAATAGGCGTCGACCAGATAAACCTGCCCCGACTCGCCGCGGTAGAGCACGCGGTCGCGGCCAAAAAAGCGGACGGCGAGCGGGGTCGTCCCTTCCAGTTCGGCGGCGGCGGCGATCATGAACCAGCCGCGCGGAAACGCTTGGTCGCCCAGTCCATAGTCTGCGGTTGTCGCCATCGGAAATCTCCCATTCATGCCCGGTTTTGCATTGAGCATTGTCACTATGCGTTTTGAAAACTTGTAATATCATCGCATTTCGATAACATATCTCACTATTATCGACATTATGCAATATTTTGTGGTTCAAGGAGGGTGGAGATGGGTGAAGGTTCGCAGTTTCCCGACGGCGCGACGCTGATTTTCGGCGCGACCGGCGGCATCGGTGCCGCCGTCGCGGGCGAGTTCGCGGCGGCGGGAAGCGACGTCGCGATCGTCTGGCGCTCGAAACAGGCGGATGCCGAGGCACTGGCCGCCCGCATCGAGGCGTCGGGCCGCAAGGCGAGCCTGCACCGGTGCGACGTCACCGACGACGCCGCGCTGGCCGCTGCCATCGCCGACGCCGTCGCGGCGCACGGCCGTATCCACACTGTGCTGTGGGGCGCCGGCCCGCTCGTCGCGCAGGTCCACATCGCCGAAACGACGCCCGAACAATGGCGCCGCGCGGTCGATGTCGAGGTGCATGGCTTTTTCGGCGCCGCGCACATCATCCTTCCGCACATGCGCGAGCAGGGCGGCGGCTCGTTCGTCCATCTGGGTTCGGCGGGCGCCCTGCGCTGGCCCGACAAGGATGGTCTGTCGGTCGCGCCCAAGGCCGCGAACGAAGCGCTCGTCAAGGGCATCGCACGCGAGGAGGGGAAATATGGCATCCGCGCCAACAGCATCCTTGTCGGCGTGATCGAGGCCGGCATGTTTCTCGAACTGTCGAAACAGGGCGTGTTCGACGACGCATGGACCGCCGAGGTCCACAAGAACCTCGCGCTCAAGCGCTGGGGTCGTCCCGAGGAAATTGGTCATGCCGCTGTCTTCCTTGCCTCGTCCAAAGCCGCCTACATCACAGGTCAGCAAATTGCGGTCGCGGGGGGTTACGGGGTCTGATCGAACGGCCGGACCCCGGACCCGATCACGCCGTCACGGCCTCCATTCCGAACGCTTCCCGCAGACCCTTCGCCGCGGTTCCGACCGCGATGTCGGCTTGCGGCAGCATTCCCAGCATGCTGGCGAAACCGTGGATCACGCCGGGAACCTGGCTGTGCCGCACGGCGACGCCGGCGGCCTTCAGGCGCTCGGCATAGGCGTTCCCCTCGTCGCGCAGCGGATCAAATTCGGCGGTGATGACCGTTGCCGATGGCAGGCCGGCAAGGCTGCCGGCGCGGATCGGGGCGGCAAGCGGTTCGGGCGCGGCATTGGCATCGCCCAGATATTGGGCCCAGAACCACTGCATCATCGCGCCGCTGAGCAGATAGCCGGCGGCATTTTCGGTATAGGATGCGCGGCTGAAATCATTGTCGATGACAGGATAAAGGAGCAGCTGGTGCGCGATCGCGGGACCGCCCTCGTCGCGCGCGGAAAGGCACAGCGCGGCGGACAGGTTGCCGCCGGCGCTGTCGCCGCCAACCGCGATCCGGCTGGGGTCGATGCCCAGCGCATCGGCCCGGTCCGCCACTGCCGTCAGCGCGGCACGCATCGTATCGAGCGCCACGGGATAGCGATGTTCGGGCGACAGCGGATATTCGACAGAGAGCACCGCGATTTCGGCTGCCGAGGCAAGCGCGCGGCACAGCGGGTCATGGGTCTCGATGGTCCCGAACACCCAGCCGCCGCCGTGCATGAAGAAAAGCAGCGGCAGCGTTTCGCCCGGCGCCGGATGGTACAGCCGCGCGCGAACGGGTCCCGCGGCGGTATCGAGCGTGACGTCGCGCACCTCGGCGATATCGGCCTTGAACGCCGGCATGGGCTGTTCGTCCCCCAGCCGGAATGCCGCGGCATCGAAAGGCGGATTCATGTGCGGCAGGGTGTTGATCATATCGAGCAACGGCACAAGGGCGGGGTCAATGGGCATGGCAAAGCTCTCCTGTTTGTGGGATGGAATGGACCGGAATGAAGGGACGATGGTGAGGGCGAACGGCGATACGGCGGAATTTTCGGGGCTGCTGTCCGACCTGTTCGGCGGCCTGCTGGCGGATGTGCCGTGGGAGGATTTCCTGCGCCGTCTCGCGCTCTATCTCGACGGCACCTATGCGACGCTGATCCTGACGATGCCCGGCACGAGCAAGCCCGGGACGATTGTGACGCCCGACGCCGACCCGCAAACGAGCGAGGAGTATGTCGAAAGTTTTTTCGCCAGCGATCCGTTCAAGGGGTTGCCCGAAGGCAAGGTCCTGTCCTTCACCGACTTCGTGCAGGGCGCGGCGCGTGCAAGCGATTTCTGGCGCGATTTCCTCGAAGCCGCCGGGGGGGACCAGATCCTTGGCGTCGACCTGCGTTTCGACAGCGGTTTCGAGGCGCGGCTTCGCGTCATGCGCGACAACAGCCGCAGCGACTTCGGCGCCGCCGAGCGCGATGCGCTGCAGGCGCTCGTCCCGCATCTGCGCCATGCGATCCAGCTGTTCGAACGGCTGCAGGCGTCGGGCGCCGAACATGGCGTCTATCGCGGCGTGGTCGAACAGATGGGCGTGGCCGCGATCACCCTCGACCATGATGGCAAGGTGATCCGCACCAACGCGGTTGCCGAGCGGTTGCTTGCCGGGGGAGACGGGCTGACGCTGGCGGGCGGGCGCCTCCGCCTGGCGGCGGGCCATGCGCACCGCACGCTCGAAAAGCTGCTGAAATTGCTGAGCGCGGAGGCCGATCCCGCCGCCTCGCCGCCCCAGCGCTTCCGCATCGAGCGGCCGTCGGGACAGCGCGATCTGGGCGTTGTGGCCAAGGCGGTGACGACGCCGGCCTTCATGCGCGGCGGCAAGGGCGCGGCGCTGGCTTTGTTCATCAGCGATCCGGGGCAGGATGCGACGCCCGATCCCGAGGCGATCCGCGACCTGTTCCAGTTGACGCGGATGGAGGCGATGCTGGCCGCGGCGCTCGCCGGCGGCGGTTCGCTGGTCGAAGCCGCCGACCGTCTGGGCATCGCGCACAACACCGCCCGGTCGCACCTGCGATCGATTTTCGCCAAGACAGGGGCACGGCGGCAATCGCAGCTTGTGCACCTGCTCCACGCTGGAATGACCGAATTGGGAGGTTCCAGCTAAGGGTGTTGCATCTTTCTGCGTGGATGATAGCATACAAAAATACGAATATCGTGCGTAATATATAAAAATGCTATCATAATGCAGAGAGGATGTGCCGTGAGTGAGGCAATTGGCCAGGTGCCGAATCGCGACGTGCTTGTCGCGCGAGCGTGCGAGCAGGCAGGGCTTTCGGATTTCGGTGACACCTGGTTCTTCGCCAATATCGACGCGCTGATCCCCGCGCTCAATACCGAAGCGCGGCTCAGCGAGGCGGGTGTTGCAAGCGCCTCGGCGATGATCGTGAACGGCCTCGTCAATCGCCTGCGCCATGTCGACCTCGTCAAGCGCCATCCCGAAATCCTGGGTGAGCAGGTCGAGGTCGCTGCGGTGGTCGTCGGCCTGCCGCGGACAGGCAGCACCATGTTGCACCGCATGCTCGCATCGGCGCCGGGGATGACCGGCACGCGCTGGTTCGAGACGCAAAATTACGCCCCCTTCCCGGGGGAGGAGCATGGCAACCCCGAACCGCGGCGCGAAGCGGCACGCGGTTTCCTCGACTATATGCTGGCGACGATCCCCGATCTGATGTCGATCCATCCGATGAGCATCGACCAGCCCGACGAGGAATTGATCATCCTCGGCCAGCTCTATTCGAGCACGATGATAGAGGGGACTTACCATGTCCCGGGCTATGCGCGCTGGCTGACCGAAAACGACCGCATCCAATGCTACCGCGACCTCAAGCAGATCCTCCAGTCGCTGCAATGGCAGGACCAGAGCCGCGCGGATGCGAAATGGGTACTCAAGACGCCGGGCCACCTGCTCGCGCTTGACGCGGTGATCGAGGTGTTCCCCGAGGCGAAGATCGTGATGACGCACCGCGATCCGGTCGCGACGGTGCCGAGCTATTGCAGCATGGAGCACAGCCTGTACCAAATGGTGTCGGACAGCGTCGATCCGGCGAGCGTCGCCGCTTTCTGGGTGCCGCGCCTTGCCGAGCTGCTCGATCGTTTCATGGCGGTGCGCGGACAGGTCGCGGGGCAGAATTTTATCGATGTCCGCTACGCCGACCTGCTGGGCGATCCGATCGGTGAGGGCGTGCGCGTGCTTGAGGCCGCGGGGGTCGATGTCACCGACGCGGTGCGTGCGGGCATGGCCGAATGGATCGAAGCGAACAAGCGCGAGGATCGCGCGCCGCACAAATATGCGCTTGAGGATTTCGGCTTGGTCCGCTCGGATGTAGAACAGCGTTTCGCGGCCTATCGAGCCGCCTTCCTGGAGGGGGAATAGATGATGACCGAAGCCGTCAATCTCGCTGCGATCGAAGAGATCCGGTTGCTCAAGGCGCGCTATGTGCGCGCGCTTGATACCAAGGACTGGGCGCTGCTGCGCAGCCTGCTCACCGACGACATGATCGGCGACTTTCGCGAAATGCCGGGTGAAACCGATGAGGGATTGCTGACCACCGGTGCCGAGGCCTTTGTCACAGGGGTCGCCGCCACGCTGGAAAATGCCACGACGGTCCATCATGTCCACAGCTTCGAAATCCGCTTCACCGGCGCGCGCGACGCCGAGGGCATCTGGGCGATGGACGATCATTTCTGGGCGGGCGAGGGAAGCGACCTTGCCGGCCGCTCGCGCCACGGGTTCGGACATTATCACGATTGCTACCGCAAGGCGCGCGGACGCTGGCTGATCGCCAGAACCCGGCTCAGCCGCATCCGCGTCGAGCGCGACTGACGCGCGCTCCGGCTCATTCGGGCATCGGCGGATAACTGGCCAGATAGCCCGCATCGACGACATGCGACTGCCCGTTGATTCCGCCCGAGCGCGGGCTGGCGAGGAATAGCGCGACCTCGGCGATATGCTGCGGCAGCAACACGCCGCCATAATCGGGAAGCGCGAGCGTGTCGGCCGGCTGAATCGGGGCCTGCTCGGCCACCCCGAGGATCGCGGTCGCGACCGGCCCCGGGCAGATCGCGTTGACGCGCAGGCCGCGCGCCGCGAAACTCTGCGACGTCGATCGCACCAACCCGATCACGCCATGTTTGGCGGCGCTATAGGCGGCCGCCACATTCAGCCCGATGACGCCCGAGGTCGATGCGGTTACCACCGCCGCGCCGCCACGCTCGAGCGCGGGCAATACCGATTGCAACCCCAGCCATGCGCCTTTGAGGTTGATCGCGACCATATTGTCGAAGGTCGCGGTGCCCGATTCCTCGAAACCCGTCTGCGCATAGGCGCCGGCGTTCAGGAAGGCGGCGTCGAGCCGTCCGAAATCCTGCTTCGCCGCGGCAACCATCGCGTCATTGTCGGCGGCGCTCGCGACATCGCAGCGAATGGCGCGCGCGCGGCCGCCCTTGGCGCGGATCGCCGCGGCGATCGCCTCGGCGCCGGCTTCGTTGAGGTCGGCAACCACGACCGCGGCGCCCTCTTCGGCAAAGCGCAGCGCTGCCGCGACGCCGATTCCCGAAGCGCCGCCGGTTACCAGCGCAACCTTGCCCTCGAACATGCCCATTGCGATCCTCTCTCCATCCATCGTTGCCCGATTTCGTAGCACCGGCAGGCCCCGGCGAATTGATCCAATTGGACGAGGAACGGCCGCGAGGCGGCGCCTTATGCTCGCGAAAAATTCGGGATAGCGGAGAGGACCGGACAGCCATGAAATTCTCGATCATTTACGAAGCGCAGATGGTGGACACCTCGCGCGATAATGAAGCGCGCTGCTTTCACGAGATCGTCGAACAATCGCTGCTCGCCGAGGCGATGGGCTTCGACACCGTCTGGGCGGTCGAACACACCGCGCTAACCCAATATGCGCATATGTCGGCGCCCGAGACCTTCCTCGCCTTCCTCGCCGGCAAGACGACGCGCCTCGGCATAGGCCATGGCGTCGTTTGCCTGCCGCCCGCGATGAACCATCCGGTCAAGGTCGCCGAGCGCATCGCGACGCTCGATATTCTCTCCAAGGGCCGCGTCCATTTCGGCATGGGCAAGGGCGGCACGCAGCAGGAGGCGGGAACTTTCGGCTATGACCTCGGCGCGCTTCAGCCGATGATCGATGAATCGATGTACCTGATTCCCAAGATCATGGTGCAGGACGAGATCGAGCATAACGGCGAACATATCCAGATTCCGCGCCGTCCGATCCATCCCAAGCCGTACCAGGACCCGCACCCGCCGCTTTATATGGCGTGCACCCGCGCCGATGCGCTGACGACCGCCGGGGCGCGCGGCATCGGTGCGCTCGTGCTCGGCTTTGCTGGGCCCGACGACATCGCGAGCAAGAATGCGATCTATCGCGCGGCGTGGGCCAATCGCAAGGCCGCGGACCAGGTCGGCTTTCGCCCGACCGAACATCTCGCCGCGCTCTGTCCGGCGCTGGTGCTCGACGACCGCGAAAAGGCGCGGCGCATTGGCCTCCGCGGTCAGCGATTCTTCGTCGAATCGCTCGGCTATTGGTATCAGGGCGGCCCCAAGCCGACGGTCGAGGATTTGTCGGGCGACGAACAGGCGGCGATCCTCCAGCAGGAAAAGGCGGCGGTCGTCGCCTATCTCTCGGAGGAAAAGATCAGCATCGGGTCCGAGCATACCGGCGCTTATGAGGAGGTCGCCGACGCTTACGGCACCGCCGACGACTGCATCCGCTATGTCCAGCGCCTGTTCGATGCCGGCGCCGACGAGATCCTCTTCCTCTTCCAGATGGGCGCGGTGCCGCACGAGGCGATCATGGAAACCATCCGCAACATCGGAACCCACGTCATCCCGCATTTCAGGGCGCGGCAAGCCCCGGTGATGGAACAGGTCGGCGCGGAATGATGCGCGCGATAGTGATCAACGGGTTCGGGGGTCCCGAACAGCTGGTGTGGGACGACCTGCCGATGCCCGAACCGGCGGCGGGCGAGGTGCTGGTCCGGGTGCTTTGCGCGGGGGTGAATCCCGCCGACTGGAAAACGCGGGTCGGCAAGCTGTCGGCCTATATCGACTATCATTTTCCGTTCGTGCTCGGTTTCGACTTCGCCGGCATCGTCGAGGCGGTCGGCGAGGGGGTCGATGGTTTTGCGCCCGGCGACCGCGTCTTCGGCATGTCGAAGCAGGGGCAGGGGCGCGATGGCTCCTATGCCGAATATTGCATCGCCGACGCGGCGTTCCTCGCCCCCCTGCCGAACGGATGGAGTTTCGCGCAGGCGGCCGCGCTTCCGGTCGCGGGGACGACGGCCTATGGCGGGCTTGTCGATGTCGGCGGATTGTCGGCGGGGCAGACCGTGCTCATCAACGGCGGCGCGGGCGGCGTCGGCAGCCTCGCTATCCAGATCGCGCACGCGCTCGGTGCGCGTGTCGCCGTCACCTGCGGGCCCGACAATATGTCCTATGTCCGGGGTTTCGGCGCCGATCATGCAATCGATTATCGCGCCGGCGATGTTGCACAGGCGGTGCGCAAATGGGCGCCGGGCGGGGTCGACCTTGTGCTCGACGCGGTCGGGCTCGACAGCTTGCTCCCGTCCGCCGTCGATATTGTCGCGCCGGGCGGCCGCTATGTCGAAATCGCTACTTTGGCATCGCAGGCGAGCGCCGATGAGGTCGCGCGGGCTGCTGCGAGCGGGGTGAGCATCCTGTCGAACATGAACGCGGTGATGCGCCTGCCGCAGCATCTGAAGGAACTGGCCGCGCTATGCGCTACAGGCGGGGTGAAGCCGCCCGCGATCGAGATCATGCCGCTGGGCGACGCCGCCGAGGCACATCGTCGCATCGAAGGGCAGCACGTCCGCGGCAAGATCATATTGGAGGTAACGCCGCATGACGACTGGTAACGCCGCCGCCGCGCCATTGGTTCATGCGATCGACGAGATCGTGACGAAACCGGGCGAGGGCAAGGCTCTGCTCGACGACTATCTGGCACGCTATGCGCCCGGCGCGCGGGCGCGCGGGATGGCGCTCGAACAGATTCTCGTCAGCCCGCCGATGTGGCTCGACGACCAGTCCAACACTCTCGTCTTTCGCTGGTCGCTCGCCGGTGCGGGGGCGTGGTGGCAGATGCGCTTTGTCGGCGGAAACGACCCCGATGTCGCCGCATGGTGGGCCGACGTCGATGCGTGCGCGGTCAGCCGTCGCCGCTTCTTCGCGTCGGACCCCGCCGACATCGAAAGGCTTTGCGATGTATAAGCTGACCCGGCTCGTCACTCTCGCCGACCCCGCGAGTGCGTCGGCGTTGGCCGATGAGATACACGCGCTGGCGGCGGCGCATTTCGCATCGCGCCAGCTTGTCGCTCCGGCGTTGCCCGGTAGCCATTTCGGCGGCGACCTGATCGCGCATTTTGCGTTCGACGATGCGGCGAAGCGCGCGGACTTCGACGCGGCGCTCGCGCTGCTGCTCGCCGCGCCCGCAGTCGCTTCGGTCGATGGCGTCGCCTATGAGGGTGGGGCAGGCGGGCGGTCCGATCCGGAGCTTGCGAACGGCGTCTACCGCGTGCTGCTGCTCAGCATCGACGAAGGCACCGACCCCGCCGTCGTCGCGCGTTTCGAGGCCGAAACGCGGATGATGCCGCATTACATCCCCGCGATCCGCAACTGGCAGCTCAGCCGCGCCGACGACGCGATCGGCGCGCGCCGTTGGACGCACGTCTGGGAACAGGCATATGCCGATGCCGGCGGGTTGATGGGGCCATATATGATGCACCCTTATCATTGGGCGCGGATCGATCGCTGGTTCGACCCCGAATGCCCCGACCGCATCGTCGACGCGCGGCTCTGCCACAGTTTTTGCGCGATGGAAGCATCCGTCCTGTAGCCGCATCCTTGAATCGCATGGCGCCGGCATCGATCCGCGGGCATGGTGACCGCGACGAAAGGCGGCGCGAATGACGGCGGCAGAGCGATTGCATACGCAGAGCAACTATCTGGTCGAGGCGCTAAAGCGCGTGTTGAAAGAGCGCGGGCTGACCTATGCCGATGTCGCTGCGGCGCTCGGGATCAGCCATGCCAGCGTTCGCCGTACCTTCGCGCAGCATAGCTTCACGCTCGCGCGGATCGGCGAAATCTGCGAACTCGCCGGGATCAATTTTCTCGAGCTTGCGCGGCTGGCCGACGCGGCGCGGCCGGCGATGCCCGACACACTCTCCGACGTTCAGGAGCAGGCGCTGGTCGACGATCCGCTGGCGCTGTTCTGCTTTCACCTCGCGCTCGGCGGCTGGACCGTCGACCGGATCGAGGGGGACTATGCGATCGACCAGACGGTGCTGGTCCCCGCGCTGCTGAAGCTCGAGCGCATCGGGTTGATCCAGCTGCTCCCCGGCAACGTCATCCGCCTGATGACCGCGCGCAGCATCAGCTGGCGCCGGGGCGGGCCGATGCGGCGTTTCTTCGACCGGCGGGTGAAGGAGGAGTTTCTCCAATATGACTTCTCGGCCCAGGGATCGATCTGGGAGTTCGAGATTGGCGAATTGTCCGACGCCTCGCGCATCCTGCTCGAACGCCGGCTTGTCAGCCTGTTTCGCGAAGTGCGCGACCTGATCGCGCGCGATGCCCTGCTGCCGCCGGCGGTCAAGACCAATGTCGGCCTGCTGATCGCGTCGACCCCGATCCCGCTGCCGATGGTCGCGCGCGATGTCGCGGCGGGGGCGTTCGGTTCGGAAAGTCGCGAACGCCGCTCCTTCAAGGATTAAAATTCGCTACAATCATGCGATCCTCTCGGCGGCACGAAGCAGTGGCGCGATACCGGCTGCAAGTCGGTCTCGATGCCGGCGTCGGAGGGAGAAATTTGATGTCGGCAATCGCCATGCAGCCGCCTGCGATGCGCGGGGGTGTCCCGTTCCTCGGTCACCTCACGGATTTCTTCAAGGACCCCGTCGGCTTGCTGCGCAAGGGCTATCAGGACCATGGCCCGATCTATTCGTTCCGCATGGGCGGGCGGAACATGGTCGTGATGCTCGGCCCCGACAACAATCGCTTCGTCTTTCAGGAAACCGACAAGCTGCTGTCGATCCGCGAATCGATGCCTTTTTTCCACAAGATGTTCTCGCCCAACTTCTACTCCTTCGCCGAGATGGAGGAGTATCTGAACCAGCGCGCGGTCATCATGCCGCGCTTCAAGGCTTCGGCGATGAAGCAATATGTGCCGGTGATGGCCGAAGAGGCGATGGCGCTTTGTCATCGCCTTGGCGACAGCGGCGAATTCGATCTCGTCTCGACCCTCGGGCCGGTCGTCATGGACATCGCGGCGCACAGCTTCATGGGGCGCGATTTCAAGCAAAAGCTCGGCCATGAATTCTTCGAGCTGTTCCGCGACTTTTCGGGCGGGATGGAATTTGTCCTGCCGCTCTGGCTCCCGACGAAGAAGATGCGCCGCAGCCAGGCCGCCAAGAAAAAGCTGCACCAGATCCTCGGCGACTGGATCAGGCAGCGGCGCGCGCGTCCGGTCGAGCCGGCCGATTTCTTTCAGGACATGGTGGCGTCGACCTATCCCGACGGCCGCCCGATCCCCGACGAACTGATCATCCACATGATCCTGCTCTTGGTCTGGGCGGGGCATGAAACAACCGCGGGGCAGGTCAGCTGGGCGATGATCGATATTCTCCAGAACCGCGAATATCAGGATGTGCTGCGGGGCGAGATCGCCGCCATATTGGGCTCGGCATCGGGGGCCGATCTCAGCTGGGAACAGGCGATCGCGATGCAGAAGATGGATCTGGCGCTGCGCGAAACCGAACGATTGCACCCGGTGGCCTTCACGATGATCCGCAAGGCGGCCGCCGACTTCCAGCGCGACGGCTACCAGATCCGCGAAGGCGACTGGATCCTGCTCGCACCCTCGGTCAGCCACCGGATGAGCGAAATTTTCGACCGCCCCGATGACTATGATCCCGAACGCTTCAACACCGAACGCGCGGATACCAAGGTCGAATCGAACAGCCTGATCGGCTTTGGCGGCGGCATGCACCGCTGCGCCGGGGTTAACTTCGCGCGGATGGAGATGAAGGCGCTGATCGCCATCCTGCTCCAGCGCTACGACATGGAATTGATCGACACGCCGCGCCCGATCGCCGGGGCGGGCACCTATTGGCCCGAACAGCCCTGCCGGGTGCGTTACAAGCGCCGGACCATGGCTGCGCGCGCGCCCGCCGATCTGGATGGGGTTGCTGCGGCGGCGGGATGCCCGGCGCACGCGAAAGGCAAAAACTGATGGCGCGCGTCACTTATGTCCAGCCCGACGGCAGCGAAAAGACCTGCACCAACTTTGAAGGCATGGCGGTCATGCACCTTGCCATCGGCAATCTTGTCGACGGGATCGATGCCCTGTGCGGCGGGGTGCGCCAATGCGGCACCTGCCATGTCTATGTCGACGACGCCTGGGTCGAGCGAGTCGGGCCGCCGGGCGAGGAGGAGGCCATCATGCTCGATGCGCTGGCCGACTTTATCGAGGTCACGCCGGGCAGCCGGCTGAGTTGCCAGATCCATATCACCGAGGAACTGGACGGGCTGCGGGTTCATGTCCCCAAGGAACAGCCCGGGATTTAAACGGGTTAAGGGCGGAAACTGGGGCGGCTTTTGCCGCCCCTTTTTTGTCTGCGCACCACACCACCAAAAGGGGGTGTTGGATTACCTTCATGCGTAGATATATATTGCGTATATTACGCATCACATGATATTTGATCAAAAAACGGCGCATAATACGCCATAATCGATAAGCAAAAGGGATGGGACTGATGAAGGTACGCACACATCGTCGCACGCAGATGGCCGCCATCGCGCTGATCGCGCCCTGGATCGCCAGCGCCGCGCAAGCGCAGCAGGCCGAACAGGCGCCGCAGGCCGAGGATGCCGCGTCCGAAGGGCTCAGCGAAATCATTGTCACGGCGCAGAAACGTTCGGAAAGCCTGCAGGACACGCCGCTCGCGATCAGTGCGATCAACGCCGAAATGATCGAGCAGCGCGGCATCACCAGCGTCGCGGCGCTGGGCAGCGCGGCCCCCAACCTCATCATCACCGAAACGCCGTCGGCAACGGCCAATCCCTCGATTTCGATCCGCGGCATCGTCGACAACGACCCCATCCTGACCGCCGATCCCGCGGTCGGGCTCTATGTCGACGGCGTCATCGTCGGCCGGTCGGCCGGCGCGCTGTTCGACATGATGGACCTCGAGCGCGTGGAAATCCTGCGCGGGCCGCAGGGCACGCTCTATGGCCGCAACACCACGGGCGGCGCGGTCAACCTGATCTCGGCCAAGCCGTCGAAGGATTTCGGCGGCCGCCTGCAGGTCGGTTACGGCAGCTTCGACGAATATATGGTGAAAGCGCTGCTCGACACCGGCGAACTGGGCGACACGGGCCTGGCGCTGAAGCTCGGCTTCCTGCACAGCCAGCGTGACGGGACCGTCGACAATCTGCTTGAACCGTCGGACAAGCGCGATCCCGGCGCGCGCAACACCGACGCCGTCCGCGCCGCGGTGCGCTTTGACAAGGGCACCGGCTTCACGGTCGACTATGTTTTCGACTCCAGCGACCGGAACGGCCGCGCCAACGCGTTCCAGTTGCGTGCGATCCGCCCCGACATCCTCGAATATCTGAACTTCTCGCCCGCGTTCGGCGGGACCGCGCCGCAGGTTTCACCGGATCGACTGTCGCAGATTCGCCTCGATCGCGACGGCAATGCCCATGACAAGGTGCAGGGCCATGCGCTGACGCTCAACCTCGAGATCGGCGACGCGACGCTGCGTTCGATCACCGGCTATCGCAAATGGGACAATGTGAGCGAGAGCTCGGATCTCGACGGCAATGGCGGGCTGATGGGCTTTATCGCCGCGCCGACCTTCGGGGTCGCACCGATCGACCTGTTCCACACCAGCAACGAACGGCACCAGAAGCAATTCTCGCAGGAATTCAACCTGATCGGCTCGATCGGCGACGATTTCGAATATGTCCTCGGCGGCTATTATTTCCGCGAGCGCGCGACAGAGAATAATCCGCAGGGCTTTACGATCATTCTGCCGGTGTCCGCCGTCATCCCCGGCGTCCCCGCGCTGCCTATCGCGCCGGGCATCACGCTGAACAGCATCGGGCTCAACCTCGACACGCTGCTTTCCTATCGCCACGTCTCGCGTTCGATGGCGGCGTTCAGCCAGGTTACCTGGAAACCCACCGCGCTCGACAGCCGGCTGAGCATCACCGGCGGCATTCGCTATACCGAAGACAAGAAGCATCTGACCCAGTCGGCGCCGCTGCCAACCGCGCCGCGCGATCTGACGCGCAAGTTCAATCGTCTGAACTGGCTCGCCAACATCTCCTATGACTGGAGCGACGACATCATGACCTATGCCCGTGTGAGCACGGGCTACAAGGCGGGTGGCTTCAATGCCCGTGCGGCGGATAACAACGGTTTCAATCCCGAGGATCTCGTCTCCTATGAAGTCGGGTTCAAGAGCGAGCTGTTCGATCGGCGCCTGCGGTTCAACGTCGCGGCCTTTCACGCCATCTACGACGATCTTCAGGTGCAGCAATTCCTTGCCGGTACGGGCGGGGCAGCGAGCACGACGGTCAACGCGGCAAAGGCCACCTACACCGGCATCGAGGCCGAGGTTCTGGCCCAGATTGCCGACGGGTTCACCGTCGACGCGTCGTTCGGCTATACCGACCGCAAATATAAGAAGTTCACCTTCGTCGATCCGATGACCGGCGTCCCCGCCGACATTTCGGATGTTGCCAAGTTCCAATATTCGGCCGCGACGACCGCCAATGTCGGCGCGCAATATGAAACCGGGCTCGGCAATTTCGGGAAACTCATTGCGCGCACCGACTGGAGCTATCGCAGCAAGGTCTATTGGCACCCGGTCAATCCGTTCAACGAGGAAATCTCCGACGGCGGGGTCGGGCTGCTGAGCGCGCGGCTCTCGATCACCGACATCGCGGTCGGCGGTGCGCGTGCCTCGATCGCATTGTGGGGCAAGAATCTGACCAAGGAAGATTATCTGCTCTCGGGGATCGACTTCGGCTCGCTGGGTTTTGCCGGCGTCATGTATGGCGATCCGCGCAGCTATGGCGTCGAGCTCGGCTTCAAATTCTAGGGGCTTGCCAGCACTGATCTGGGCAAGCCGGGCGTCGCCGATAGGCGGCGCCCGGCTTTCGCTATTTCGGTGCTGAAGCCGCGACGCCGCTCCGCGTCCGATACATCGCTTCGGCGCGGGCTTTGAGTGCGTGCGCGGTGTCGTCGAAGGCGCGTTTCACCCAGGGGCCGGCAAAGCGCATGACGTGAATTCCATGGGGCCCGAGAAAGGCATCGGTCGAATGATAGGCGCAGGCGTCGTCGCCCAGGGGCTCGATGACCTGATCGCGCCGCGCCGGATAGGGCCAGGCGTCGTCATGCGGCAGCTCCCATGACAGCAACCGTTCGAGTTCGAACGCGCAGACATATTCGCAATTGGGAAAGACCGTATCGGGTTCGGTATAGCTTTTGAGCGTCATGTTGACCGGTGCGCCCATCGCGAGCGTCGATTCCGCCGCAATGCAAAAGGGGTTCCATTCGCCATAGCGGGGAAGGTCGACCAATATCTCCCAGACGATCGCGGCGGGGGCGTCGATTTCGACGCGCTCCGAGCGAACGATGGCATCGGGATCGAGGCGGGTCAGCGATTTATCGACATCGCGCATGGCTTATCCTTTCCGGTTTTCGGGGTTCTAGCGGGCGAAGGGCCGAATATCGAACTGGCTGGTCGGGATGCAGTCGATCCGGTCGAAATCGATGAAGCGCGCGCAGCTTTCCATCATCAGCCGCTGGTTCTCCGCCAGCCGCGCGGCGTCCCCCACCGCGTCGAAATAGACCGCCTCGTCGGCCAGCGCAGCGGTGGGGAAGCATTCCTCCACCATCGCGACATAGGCGGGCGCGCCATAGCTCAGCGGCCGCACAATCAGATTCTGGATATATTCGAAGTTGCTTTGCGTATCGACCGCGATCGCCGAATGCTGGCGCTGCCAGGCGTCGCGCCAGCCATCCCAGCTCAGCCGTGGCGGCAGGCCCAGAAACACGATCTGGGAAAAGCCTTCGGTCCGCGCGCCGGGCGTCGGCGGATGCAATGTGTTCGCGATAATGGTGGATTCACTCGCCAGCCAGGCGGCGTGACGCGGGGCGGCGTCCGCGACGATCGCGTCCGCGGCGGCGCGCTCGGGATCGTTCGCGCTCGGTAGCCAAAGCTGGATTACGGCGTCCATCTGCGGGCGGGTCGAGGTCATGCGCGGCGAATTGCCGGTCGCGACGCGTTCATCCTGCACATTGATGCGCACCGCGTGCGCCAGTCCGCCAAGCCGCGAAGCGGCATCGCCTAGCAGCCGCGCGTTGAAGCGCGCGCTTTCCTCCGCGCGGTCTTTCCACAGCGCGTAAATGACCTTTTCCATAATGCTCCCTCAGGCTGCGAAGTCGAAAATGGTGACGGGATTGCTGCCGTCCCAATCGCGGGCCGCCGCTGTTCCGGTCGCAAAGCCTTCGCGGATCGTCGGCGTCGCCTCGATCAGTTCGAGCAGGATCGCGGGTTCGTCGGGCGCCTCGAGATAGGCGACGCGCGTTGCGCCGCCCCCGCTCTCGGCGCTGAAGACGGGAACGAGGCCCGCGGCGGCGGCATCCGTCGCGGCGGCCGCGACATCGTCGACCAGCCAGGCGACATGGTGCATGCCCACGCGCACGCGGCCATTTGCGTCATGATAGGGTGAGGGGCCGGTGCCGTGCGGGGCGATCAACTCGATCTGCGTCTCGCCTTGATAGGCAAGTCCGACATCGATCCGGACCGTCGCGGGCGCGCCGCGATAGTGGCCGTCAAGCGTGACGTTGCGATAGACGGTCCAGGGGCCGACGCCCGCGAGCAGGCGCCATTGGTCGATCGCGCGATCGAGATCCTCGGTCAGCCAGGCGATCTGGCCGATCGGGCCGTGGCCCGCGATTGTTTGTATCCTCTCCATTCTCGGCGCTTTCCTTGTTTTTGTGCGTTGCGTTTACGGCGTCTCCTGCGCCGCCCACGGATCGGGAAGCCCGGGATCGGTGCTGCGGATGACGTGCTTGAGCAGATGCTTGAGCAGCGCGGTCTCATTCTCGTCGAAAGCGCCCAGCGCGTCCTCCTCGGCCGCCTTGGCGGCGGCGGCGAGTTCGACGAGGGTGCGCCGGCCGGTCCCGGTCAGCCAGAGCCGGTCGGTCGGATCGGTCCGGACGATGCCGCGTGCCGCGAGCGATGCGATGCGATCGGGCGTGATGTGCGCGCCGGTATAGCCGATCACGCCTTCGATCTCGGCTGCGGTGCGTCCGTCGTTGATGCCGAGCACGCTCAGGATGAAGTGATCGGTGGCGTCGAGATGATGTTCGCTCAGGCTTTTCTGCATCCGCCCATAGAGCTGGAAATGCGCGCGGCCGAGCAGATAGCCGAGAAAATCCTCGCCAAAGCTGCCGGCGGGCTGCGCGCCGGTGTCGCAGGCGGTGAGCATCGCGGCCTTGCGCGCGGCCAGCGCATAGCGGCCACCATGGAAAAGCAACGGCCCGCGATCTTCATGGTCGAAGGCGATCACCTCGCCGACGAAGATAATGTGGTCGCCGCCTTCATATTGATAGGCGGTGCGGCACTGGAAGCGCGCAGTGCAGCCGGTGAGCAGCGGCACGTCGCTTGCACCGCGCTCGATCTGGAGCCCCGCAAACTTGTCCGCGCCGCGCTTGGCGAAACCGTTGGACAGCGCCTCCTGATCGGCGGCGAGGATATGCACCGCGAAATGCGACGCACCCCGAAACGCATCCATGCTCTGCGACGTGCGCGCGAGGCTCCACAGCACCATCGGCGGATCGAGCGAGACCGAGTTGAAGCTGTTGGCGGTCAGCCCGCAATCGACGCCCGCGCCGTCGCGCGTCGTGACGATCGTGACCCCGGTCGTGAACGCGCCGAGCGCGCTCCGGAATGCGATGGCGTCGGAATTGGCGGCCATGACCTTTTTTGCTCCTCATCCGGCCGCGTCTGATGGGCGGGTACATATCGACCCTATCGCCCGGTCCCGGCCGCGCATCGCTCAATTGGACTAGATAGGACGCTGGATTGCGGCTTTGCCCGGCGCGCCGCCACCCCCTTATGGGGGCGGGTCAGCCGAGGACGGCGACGCTGCGCAGGATCAGGCGAACCAGATCGGCCTGGCGGCTGACCCCGGTCTTGCTGAGGATCGTCTTGCAATAGCTGCGCACCGTATTCTCGGTCAGCTCCAGCTTGGCGGCCGCTTCCGCCAGGCTGAGCCCGGTCGCGAGCAGCGCCGCCAGATGCGCCTCGGAGGGCGTGAGGTCGAAAATCTGGCTGACCAGTCGTTCGAGCGGCTGGTTGTTGTCGAGCCCCGACACATAGACCACCGCGGCTGGGCCGGCCTCGTTGCTGTAGCGCGAGGGGGTCTCGATCGTGCGCACGAGCACGCCCAGATGCCGGTCAATATCCGCCTCGATACGCAGCCCTTCGGCGAAGCTGCCGCCATCGCGGTGGGCCGAGATCGCCTTGCCGATCAGTTGCTGGAGCTGCGTGTTGCCCGTCTTGCTCGCGAGCACGAGGCGGTCATCGGCGGCGCGCAGCGCGCTGCTCGATTTGATCAGCGCGCGGCCCGCGCTGTTGGTGCGCAGGATGCGGCCCGCGCCGTCGAGGATGAAGGTGCAGAGCGTCAGCCGGTCGAGCGTGTCGATCATCACCTGAAGCTCGGTCTCGTCGCGGCGGATGCGCGAGAAGAGCGCGAGCGACTGTTCGAGATGCGGGCGCAGCGCGAGCAGCACCTGCTTGTCGTCGTCGGTGAAGTCTTCTTCGCCCGGACCGTTGGTGAGCCCGACATTGCCCTCCCACCCGCCGGGTTCGGAAATATACATGCCGAGCTGATATTCGATGCCATAGGGCTGCAATATCTCGCGATAGAAGCGATTGCCGCGAAGATCGTCGGGCGAGATCACTTCGCTCAGCCGGTAAATGTCGCCGGCCTTCGTCAGCGCGTTGCGCAAGGGGTCGAGATCGCCGAGTTCGGCATGGACCGCGTGAATCCGGCGCGCCTCGCGCTCGTCGATCACGGGAGGTGGTCCCCAGATGATCAGCGGCGGTGTGCCTTGCCGGCTGAGGCGCAGCGTGATCGCCGCGCTGGCGCAGCGCATCCGCCGGCTCAGCGCTTCGAGGAAGCCCAGCCACGGCGTCGCTTCGAGCGGCCCGCGATAGAGCAGTGTTACCAGCTCATCGACTTCGGCCAGAGGTTTCCCGATCCGCATTCCGGCTTCGCTTCCCATTCGCACCCAGTCGCCCGATAATTATGAGGAGTCGGGCTCCATCCGGCAATGACCTGTCGGGGCCCGCGCGGCAAGGGGCGGGTACGCAAGCCCCCCGAATAGGGGTTGTCGCGGCCCCGCCCACGCGTCACGCAACAAGGAACAATCGACCGGGCGGATGGATGGCGTGTCCATCGATGCCCGGCGCAGGAGACGATCTGTCGTGGCCGAAGCGAAGTTTACGATACCCCATAAAATCTTCGCCGCGGTACGCGCACATGGCGATGCCGTCGCGATCCGGGGCGAGGACGGGACCGAGGTCCGCTACCGCGATCTCGAACGGCTGGCGCGCGTGGCGGCCAAGGGCTTTATCGCGGCGGGGATCGCCGAAGGGGACCGGATTGCGATCTGGGCGCCCAACGCGGTGGGCTGGATCATCGCTGCTATCGGCGCGCAGGCGGCGGGGGCCGCGATCGTGCCGCTCAACACGCGGCTGAAGGGGCGCGAGGCGGGCTATATCCTGCGCACCAGCGGCGCCAAGCTGCTGCTCACCGTCGCCGATTTCCTTGGCACCGCCTATCCGCAATTGCTCGCGGGCGAGGATCTGCCCGACCTCAGCGGCATTGTGCTGATGGAGGGCGAAGAGGGCGGCTTGCCGTGGCAGAGCTTCCTCGATCGCGGCGCGGCGCTTTCGGATGCCGCGGTCGACGCGCGGATGGATGCGCTGGGCGAGGATCAGGTCTGCGACATCCTTTTCACCTCGGGCACCACGGGCAACCCCAAGGGCGCGGTGACGACGCACGGCCAGAATGTCCGGCTGTATCTCAGCTATGGCGAGACGCTGACCTACGGGCCGGGCGACAATTTCCTGATCATCAATCCGTTTTTCCACAGCTTCGGCTACAAGGCGGGCTGGCTGGTCGCGCTGATGCGCGGGGTGACCGTATTGCCCCACGCGGTCTTCCAGACCGACAAGGTTCTCGAACGGATCGAACGCGAGCGCGTCACGCTGCTCCCCGGGCCGCCGACCATTTTTCAGAGCCTGCTCGCCGGACCTTATGACAGGTTCGACATTTCGTCGCTGCGCGTCGCGATCACTGGCGCCGCGTCGGTACCCGTTACGCTGATCGAGGAAATGCGCGGCAAGCTCGGGATCGAGGTCGTGCTCACCGCCTATGGCCTCACCGAAACCTGCGGCGTCGTGACGATGTGCTGCGCCGGCGACGATGCGGCGACGATCGCCAACACTGCGGGCCGTCCGCTGGCCGGGATCGAGGTCAAGCTCATCGACGAGGCGGGCAAGGTGGTGGCGCCGGGCGAGGCGGGAGAATTGCTCGTGCGCGGACCCAATGTGATGCGCGGCTATTTCAACGATCCGGCGGCGACCGCAGCGGCGATCGACAGCGAAGGCTGGCTGCGCACCGGCGACATCGCGGTGCAGGACGCGCGCGGCAATGTGAAGATCACCGACCGCGCCAAGGACATCTTCATCGTCGGCGGCTTCAACGCCTATCCGGCCGAAATCGAAGGGCTGCTCGCAGCCAACCCGGCGGTGATGCAGTCGGCGGTGATCGGCGTTCCCGACGAACGGCTGGGCGAAGTGCCCAAGGCCTATATCGTCCTCCGCCCCGGTGCGAGCGCGACGCCTGAGGAGATCGTCGCCTGGTGCCGCGAGAATATGGCGAATTACAAAGTGCCGCGTCAGGTGGTGATTATGGACGCGCTGCCGGTGAACGCGGCGGGCAAGGTACAGAAATTCCTTCTGCGCGACCCGGTGGAATAGGTGCGCGACCGGAGGGGAATGACGAAGGTTAGGGAATGGCTGCTCCCCGCCCCAAAGGCATGCGTCGCCTTCAAATAAGCCTTTCCTACATTATCCGGCTATGCCAGCCTTCACCCGGCTCTTTCATTTGGTGGATAAAGGCGGTCGCTGCCTGGCTCGCGGGTGCGGTCACGACGCGGCGTGCCGGGCGCGTCCAGCAGGCCCCAAGGTCGAAATCCGGCGATGCATAAGGCTGAACTTTCCTGAACTTTGGAATGATGACGCGATCCTTGCGCCGACCGGATCCAACCCGGGATGATGAAAGAAGGCAGCGGCGGTTCACCACCCCAAAGCAGACCATTGGCCGCAGCGCAAAATCTCAGCTTTCCGGATAAAACCGGCTGATCGTATCCACCACACAAGCGGGCTTCTCGGCGCCCTCGATCTCCACCGTCACCCGGACCACCGCCTGAACGCCGCCCTTCGCTTCCTCGGCCTTGACCAGTTCGCCCTTGCCCCTGATCCGGCTGCCCGCCCGGACGGGGTTCAGGAAGCGCAGATTGTCGGTGCCGATATTGACCCCCATCGAAACGCCGCGCACCTCGACCAGTTCGGGGAGGAAGCGGTTGACGAGGCTCATCGTTAGATAACCATGCGCGATCGTGCCGCCAAAGGGGCCGTCCTTCGCGCGCGCGGGATCGACATGGATCCATTGGTGATCGTCGGTCGCCCGCGCGAACAGGTCGATACGATCCTGCTCGATCGCGATCCATCCGGTCGGCCCGAAGCTTTCGCCCACCGCGGCGAGCAGCGCGTTCGGGGTTTCAAAGACACGCGCACTCATGCCTGCTGGCTCGAAACCGCGAGCACTTCGCCGGTCATGTAGGAGGACAGGTCGCTGGCGAGGAAGAGCATCACGTTCGCGACCTCCCACGGCTCGGCATAGCGGCCGAAAGCCTCCTTCTCGGTCAGTTCTTCGAGCAGCCCCGGCGGGGTGACCTTGGAGAGCGAGGCGTGCATCGCGAGGCTGGGCGAAACCGCGTTGATGCGCACCCCCTGTTCGGCGGCTTCGAGCGCCGAACAGCGCGTGAAGGCCATCACCCCCGCCTTGGCCGCGGCATAATGCGCCTGCAGCTTCTGCGCGCGCCAGCCGAGCACCGAGGCGTTGTTGACGATCGCGCCCTTCTGGCGTTCGTACATGTGCGGCAGGATCGCGCGCGTCATGCGAAAGACGCTGGTGAGCGTGACGTCGAGCACCTTGTGCCATTGATCGTCGGTCATCTCGACGACGGATGCTGCGCCGCCAAGGCCTGCATTGTTGATGAGTATATCGACATGCCCCATCGCGCCGATCGCACCCGAAACCAGCGCCTGCACCTGATCCTCATCGGTGACGTCGCAGACGAGTGTGCCGGGGCGTGCGAAGCCGAGCGCGGCGATCCGGTCGGCGGTTTCGCCGAGGCGGCGTTCGTGCATGTCGGAGAGGAAAAGCGTCGCCCCTTCCTCCGCCGCACGCTGCGCGACCGCACCGCCGATGCCGCTGCCTGCGGCGGCGGTGATCAGCACGGTTTTGCCCTTCAGCAGGCCGGTGGGGGTCGGATATTCGGGGGCGGGTCGTGCCACATTTGGCTCCTTCATTTGAGGTCGCCGCGCGGTTCGCGGGGAAGCCCCAGCGCGCGTTCGGCGATGATGTTGCGCTGGATCTCGTTGGTGCCGCCATAAATCGTATCGGCGCGGCTGTAGAGGAACAGGTTGGGCAGCGCGGGGAAGGCATAGTCATGCCCCGCCACGGTTTCGCCCGCTTGCCCCAGTACATCCATCGCGAGTTCGCCCAGATCGCGCCGCCATGTTGCCCACTGGATCTTGTAAGTGAGCGCCGAAGGATTGAGCCTGCCGCCCTCGGCGTCGGAGAGCATGCGCAGCGCGCCGTAACGCATGAGTTTCAGGCCGATTTCGGCTTTGGCGATGCGCTGGCGGATCAGCGGGTTCTTCGCTTCGCCATTGGCGCGCGCCGCGTCGATCACCGCGTCGAGCTCGTTGCGGAAGCCCATCTGCTGCGCGAGCGTCGAGACTCCGCGTTCGAAGCCGAGCAGCCCCATCGCGACTTGCCAGCCATCGCCGGGCGCGCCGAGGATGTTGGCCGCGCCGGTGCGCGCGCCATCGAAAAAAGTCTCGTTAAACTCGGCCTCGCCGGTGATCTGATGGATCGGGCGGACGGTGACGCCGTTCTGGTCGACCGGAACGAGCAGGAAGGACAGGCCCTTGGGACCTTTCGATCCTTCCTCGGTGCGCGCGATCGCGAAGATCCAATCGGAGAATTGCGCGAGGCTGGTCCAGACCTTCTGGCCCTCGATCACCCATTCGTCGCCGTCGCGCCACGCCTTGGTGCGGACGTTGGCGAGGTCGGAGCCGGCACCCGGCTCCGAAAAGCCCTGACACCAGATTTCTTCGCCGCGCGCGATCGCGGGCAGGAAGCGCGCCTTCTGCTCTTCGGTGCCGAAGGCGAGGATGGTCGGGCCGGCGAGTTCGATGCCGATATGGTTGAGCCGCGGCGGGGCGCCCGCGCGCGCATATTCCTCGGCGAAGATCACCTGCTGCGCGAGCGTCGCGTCGCGGCCGCCATAGGCCTTGGGCCAGCCGACGCAGCTCCATCCCGCTTCGCCGAGCCGGCGTTCCCAGTCGCGGCGGCGCTCGGGGCTAGCGATCAGGCTCGTCAGCCCGCGCACGTCGGCGAAGGGGCCGTCCAACTCGGCCGCGAGCCATGCCGCGGCTTCGGCGCGAAAAGCCTCTTCCTCGGGAGAGAATCCCAGCTTCATGCCGCTTCGTCCAATCCGGTCAGCCCGGCCACCCGCTCGCGGTGCCAGTCGGGGGTGCCGAGCAGGCTCGCATTGCTGCGCGCGCGCTTGAAATAGAGATGCGCATCATGCTCCCAGGTGAAGCCGATGCCGCCATGAAGCTGGATCATCTCGCCCGCGCAGTGACTGTAGGTATCGCATGCGAACGCCTTGGCGGCATGAACCGCGAACTCGGCTTCGTCCGACCCTTCGTCGATTGCGCACGCGGCCCAATAGACCGCCGATCGCGCCTGTTCGATCGCGACCATCATGTCGGCGAGCCGGTGCTTCACCGCCTGAAAACTGCCGATCGCGCGGCCGAACTGGACGCGTTCCTGCGCATAGGCGACCGTCCGGTCGAGACACGCCTGCGCGCCGCCCAGTGCATCGGCGGCGATGGCGAGCCAGCCCGTGGCGAAGGCCGCGTTCGCCGCCGCGCGTGGATCGGCAAGTGCCTCGGCCGCCACGCCGCCGAAATCGAGCCGCGCATAGGGGCGCGTCTGGTCCATGCTGGTCAGCGGGGTGATGCCAAGTCCGGGCGCGCCGCGTTCGACGATCGCAACGCCATTCGTGGCGACGACGACGAACAGGTCAGCAGCCGCGCCGTGCGGAACATGGAGCGCGGCGCCGGTGAGCGTGTCGTCGCCGAGCGTTGCACCCGGCGCGCCGTCGGCGCTGGCAACCGCGAAACTTGCGACCAGCTCACCCGAGGCGAGCTTCGGGAGCAGGCGTGCTTTCTGTTCCTCGCTACCCCCGGCGAGGATCGCGGGCGCGGCAAGGCCAAGGCTGGCGAGGAAGGGAAGGGCGGCGGTGTGTCGCCCGGCTTCCTCGGCAAGGATCGCGAGCTCGACCATGCCGAGCCCGACGCCGCCCATCGCCTCGGGAATCGCGACGCCGGCGAGTCCGAGCTCGCCGGTAAAAGCCTGCCACAGCGCCCGATCGACGCCGGTGTCGGCCATCGCGGCGCGCGTGCGTTCGCTCGTCGCATTCTCCGCGAAAAATGCCTTCGCCGTTTCGGCGATCATCCCCTGTTCGTCGGTGAAGGCGAAATGCATCTCAGTTGCCCCAGACCCGGCGCGGCTCGCTCCGTTCGCCCAGCAACGCATCGACCGCCGCGCCGACATCGGCCGGCGCCCATTTGGCCTGCTGGTCGACCGTCGGGCCAAGCTTCCAGCCATCTTCGATCGTGATGCGGCCGCCCTCAAGCTCGAAGACGCAGCCGGTGACATGCTTCGACTGCTCCGACCCAAGCCACACCACGGTGGGGGCGATATTGTCGGGGTCCTGCGCGTCGAAACCGCTTTCGACCGCGGCCATCTTGTCGGCAAAGGCGCCTTCGGTCATCCGCGTGCGCGCGGCCGGGGCGAGGGCGTTGGCGGTGATGCCATACCGCCCAAGCTCTGCCGCCTGCACCAAAGTCAGCGCGGCGATGCCGCCCTTCGCGGTCGAATAGGCCGCTTGCGCGATCGACCCCTGCAGCCCCGCGCCGCTGGTGGTGTTGATGATCCGCGCATCGACGGGATGGCCCGCCTTTTGCTGCGCGCGCCAATAATCGACCGCATGGCGGGCGACGCAGAAATGGCCGCGCAGATGGACGTGCATCGTCGCGTCCCATTCCTCGGGCGTCGCCGACACGAACATGCGATCGCGCACGATCCCGGCATTGTTGACGACGACATGCAGGCCGCCGAACGCTTCCACGGCGGCATCGACGATGCGCTTCGCCGCGTCCCAGTCGGTGATATCCTCATAATTGGCGATGGCGTTGCCGCCCGCCGCCTTGATTTCGGCCACCACGCCGTCGGCTGCCGACGTATCACGGCCCTCGCCCGACAGGCTTGTGCCGATATCGTTGACGACGACATTGGCGCCTTCGGCCGCGAAGGCGAGCGCATAGGAACGCCCGAGCCCGCGCGCCGCGCCGGTGATGATGACGGTCCGTCCGTCGCAGATACCCATGGGTCTTACAGCCTTTCGATGATGGTGACGTTGGCCTGGCCGCCGCCTTCGCACATGGTCTGGAGGCCGTAGCGGCCGCCGGTGCGTTCGAGCGCGCCGAGCAAGGTGGTCATCAGCCGCGCGCCGGTGGCGCCTATCGGATGGCCGAGCGCGATCGCGCCGCCCTGCACATTGACCTTCTCATGCGGGACACCGAGTTCCTGCATCCACGCCATCGGGATCGAAGCAAAGGCCTCGTTGCACTCGAACAGGTCGATGTCGTCCACCGACATGCCGGCCTTTTCGAGCGCGTACTTCGTCGCGGGGATCGGGCCGGTGAGCATCCACACCGGATTGTCGGCGCGGACCGAAATATGATGGATGCGCGCGCGGGGCTTCAGGCCGTGCGCCTTCACCGCCGCCTCGCTCGCGATCAGGATCGCCGCGGCGCCGTCGCAATTCTGGCTGGCGATGCCGGCGGTGATCACCCCGCCTTCGTTGACGGTCCGGAGCGTGGCCAGACCCTCGGGCGTTGTGGCGGGTCGAACGGTTTCGTCCTGCGCCAGACCGGCGAGCGGGGCGATCTCGGCGGCAAACCAGCCATTGTCGATCGCGGCCTGCGCGCGGCGGTGCGATTCCGCCGCGAACAGCTCCATCGCCTCGCGGCTGATGTTCCATTTATCGGCGATCATCTCGGCCGACTTGATCTGGTTGACCTCCTCATCGCCATAGCGCGCGAGCCAGCCGGGCGAGCTGAGAAACGGATTGTCGAAGCCATAGGGCTGGCCCGCGAACATCGCCGCCGAAATCGGGATCGCGTTCATCGCCTGGCTGCCACCCGCGACGACCAGGTCCTGCGTCCCGCTCATCACGCCCTGTGCTGCGAAATGGACCGCCTGTTGCGACGAACCGCATTGCCGGTCGATCGTTGTGCCGGGGACATGCTCGGGAAGCCCCGCGACGAGCCACGCGGTGCGGCCGATATCGCCCGCCTGCGGCCCGATCGTGTCGCAGCATCCCCAGACGACATCGTCGACGAGACCCCCGTCGATGCCGGTGCGTTCGACCAGCGCCTTGATCGGATGCGCGCCGAGATCGGCGGGATGAACGCCCGCAAGACTGCCCTTCTTGCGCCCGATGGGGGTGCGGACGGCGTCGATGATATAGGCTTCAGCCATATTCTTTTTTCCTTATGCGAAACTATGGCCGGGGCCGATCGGGAGCGTGCCCCCGATGACGGCGGCGTCGATGCGGCGAAGATGGAAGGCGCGGTCGCCCCACGCGCCCGCGAGCGCCCAGCAACGCTTCATCCAGAAATGCAGGTCAACTTCATAGGTATAGCCCATTGCGCCATGGACCTGGATCGCGGTCTCGCTCATCGCCCAGGCGGCGTCGGTGGCGGCGATCTTGGCGTGGCTGACATGCACCGATGCGCTGGCGTTGCCTTCACCCAGCGCGATCGCGGCGCGCTGGATCACCGGCTTGGCGAACTCGATCTTCACGACCGCGCTTGCCAGATGATGCTTCACCGCCTGAAAGCCGCCGATCGGCTGGCCGAACTGGCTGCGGTTCTTCGCATATTCGGTGGCTTGGCTCAGCATTGCGTCGGCGATGCCGACAAGCTGCGCGGCGGCGATCAGCGCGGCATGGTCAATGAGAGTGTCGGCCGTCCCGACTTCGACGCCTGTCGGTGCGACGGGCGCATAGAGGCGGCGGAGCGGGTCGACGCTGTCGAGTAGTTCGGCGCCGTCACTCCGTTCGGCGAGCAGCAGCGCACCATCCTTGGCCGACAATATATGGCTGGCGCCATCGATGTCGGCGACCCACGGATTGACCGGATGCTGGAGCGCGACCTTCGCTTCACCCGCGATAATCGCAGCGAGCAGCGCATCCTGCCCGCCCGCCTTGGCGAGAAGCGGCGCGGCGACGAGCGCGGTGTCGGCAAGCGGTTCGGCGACCCCGGCGCGGCCGAGCTCGGCGGCGATCAGCACGCCGTCGAGCAGCGACAGGCCGAGCCCGCCCTGCGCCTCGGGAACGAGCAGGCCGGGGAGGCCCATTTCGACGAGGCCCTGCCAGACGTCGGCCGAACGACGGCTGTCTCCCCCGTCGAGAGCGCGCAGCAATTCGGGGCCGTGGACGCCCGCCAGATAGTCGCGGACGCCCTGGGTCAGTGTCGCCTGATCTTCGGTGATCGTGAAATCCATGGCGACTTACCTCGGCAGGCCGAGCAGGCGCTCGGCGATGATGTTGCGCTGGATCTCGTTCGACCCGGCGTAGATCGGGCCCGAGAGCGAGAAGATATAGCCTTCGAGCCACATATTGAGCGCGCCGCCATCGAAATGGCGCAGCTCAGCCGACGCTCCGAGTAACTGCATCGCGGTGCGGTGCGCCGCGCGGTCGAGTTCGGACCAGAATATCTTGTTGAGGCTCGCCTCCGCGCCGATATGCCCGCCCGTCATGATCTTCGAGGCGACGGCATAGGTGTTGTACGCATAGGCCTGCGCGTCCATCCAAGCCTGCATGACCTGCTCGCGCGCGGCCGGCGATGCCGTTGCCTCATGCGCGCGGAACAGCGCGACGAGGCGTTCGGCCGCCGCCTGAAAACGCGCGGGCGAGCGCAGCATCAACCCGCGCTCGAAGCCCGCGGTCGCCATCGCGACATTCCAGCCTTCGCCTTCGCCCGCGATGCGGTTCGCGACCGGGACGCGCACCTCGTCGAAGAACAGCTCGGCAAAGCCCGGGTCGCCGTGGAGTTGGCGGATCGGGCGGCGCGTGACGCCGGGGGCGTTCAGGTCGAACAGGATGAAGCTCAGCCCCTTGTGGCGATTCGATTCCGGGTCGGTGCGGAACAGACCGAAACCCCAGTCGGCGAAGCTCGCGCGGCTCGACCAGGTCTTTTGCCCGCTGATGATATAATGGTCGCCGTCGCGGATCGCCTTCGACGTGATCGCCGCCATGTCCGACCCGGCATTGGGTTCGGACCAGGCTTGCGCCCACATGACTTCGCCCTTTGCCATTGGGGTCAGGAAACGCGCCTTCTGTTCGTCGGTCCCAAACTCCATGACCGTCGGGCCGAGCAGGAAGATGCCGTTCTGGTTGGCGCGCAGCGGCGCCCCCGCGCGGTAATATTCCTCCTCGAAGATCAGCCACTGGATGAGGTCGAGCCCGCGCCCGCCGTAAGCCTCGGGCCAGGTGACCATGCCCCAGTTGCCGCTGGCGAGCTTGCGCTCCCATTCGACATGCTGATGGTAGCCTTCCTCGCGCTCGAGCGTGACGAGGGGTTCCTTGGGGACATTGGCCTCCATCCATGCGCGGACCTCGGCGCGAAAGGCTTGTTGTTCGGGGGTGTAGGCGAGATCCATCAGAATTCGGCCGCCTTGCCCGTCTCGACAAAGGCGTCGCGCGCCTTCTGGCTGTCTTCGTGCATGTACATTTCGAGCGTGAAGCCCTGTTCGAAGCGATAACCGTGATCGACGTCGCGCGGCTCGAGGCCGTTCAAGGCTTCTTTGGCGAGGACGAGCGCCTTGCGCGACTTGCCCGCGATGATCGCGGCAAAGGCGCGCGCTTCCTCCACCAGTGCTGCGCGCGGCACGATCTTTTCAACCGCCCCCAGCCGGTACGCTTCCTCGGCGGAGATATTACCGCCGGTGAAGAAGGCGGCACGGACCTTGTGGAGCGGCAACATGCGCGAGAGATGCGAGGCACCGCCCATCGCGCCGCGATCGACCTCGGGCAGCGAGAAATAGGCATCATCGGCGGCAATGATCGTGTCCGACGCGCCGCAAATGCCGATTCCGCCGCCGATCACGAATTTATGCACCGCAACGACGACGGGCACTTCGCAGTCGCGCACCGCCTTGAAGGTCAGATAATTGCCGCGGTTGAGCAAAGTGATGCGCTCGGGATGCGCCTGCATCTCCTTGATGTCGACGCCGCCACAGAAACCGCGACCTTCGGCGCGGATCAGGACGACATTGACCTCGGGATTGTTGCCGGCGGCGCGGATGATCGTGGGCAGGCTGTTCCAGGTGGTGCTGTCGAACGCGTTGACCGGCGGAACGTCGAAGACGATCTCGGCGATGCGGTCCTTGATTTCGGTGTGGATCGGCATGGTTCAGGCCTCCGTTTTCGAGGGGGAGGAAAGGGCGGCGAGACGCGCGCGCGCCTCGGTTTCGATCGATGTGACGAGGTCGGCGCAGCCCGGCAGGTCATCGAGCCGCCCGGCGACCAGTCCCGTCGCCATCAGCCCCTGATCGGGGTCGCCCTCGACCACCGCTTTCTGGATGAGCATCGGCGCCGAGGCCGCCATCATCGCCTGCGGCAGCGTCAGGCCGCCGTGGCTGGTCATGCCCCTGGCCGCCTTGAACAATTCGCCGAAGGAGGCGCCGGTCTGGCGCTTCATCTGCAACCCGCTCTCGATCGCGCGGCGCCAGATGCCGATGCCCGACGAGCGTTCGATCCGGTCGAGCAATGCGTTCTTGATCATCCGCTGCGGCAGGCCATCGACCTTGGTCGAGACAAGAATATCGTCGGTGCTCGCCTTCACATAGCGTGCCTTGGTCAGGTCGGGGATCGGGCTTTCGCGCGTCATCAGGAAACGCGTCCCCATCGCGATGCCGACCGCGCCATAGGCCAGCGCCGCGGCGAGCCCGCGGCCGTCGCCGAAGCCGCCCGCGGCGATCACCGGCACCTTCACGCTGTCGAGCACTTGCGGCAGCAGGATCGTCGACGCGACCGATCCGGTATGCCCGCCGCCTTCGCCGCCCTGCACCGTCACCATGTCGACGCCCAGCTGCACCATTTTCTGCGCATGTTTCACCGCGCCGACGGTGGGAATGCAGAGAATGCCGGCATCCTTGAAACGGCCGATCATCTTCGCATCTGGCCCGCGCCCGAAGCTGACCGCGCGCACCTGATCGCGGTGCTTCAGGATGATCTCGACGATCTCCGCCGCGCCCGGCTGGAACATGTGGAAATTGACGCCGAAGGGCTGCTTGGTGCCTTTCTTGACCGCAAGGATCGCGGTTTCGAGCTCGGCGGGCTGCATCACCGCGCCCGCGAGGAAGCCGAAGGCACCCGCCTCGCTCGACGCGATCACCAGCCTCGGCGTCGCGATCCAGCCCATCGCGGTCTGAATCACGGGCAGGCGGCAGCCGAGCCGTTCGGTCAGCAGGGTGACGAGCGGATCGGCCATCAGCCTTCCTTTGCGTCCTTCTTGTTGGCTTCGGCCATCGCCTTGCCGGTCAGGCCCGCCAGGCTGTTACCCGTCACCAGATCATTCTGCGCGTGCGCAAAATGGTGCATGTGGAAGACCGCATCCATCGCGGTGCGCTTGCCGCGCAGATCCTCGACATGGTTGATCGCCTGCTTGGTGAGCGAAAGGCCGAGGCGCGGCATTTCGGCGAGCTTCTCGGCGACCTTGCGCGTCTCGCCTTCGAGCTCATCGCGCGTGACGATGCGGTTGACCATGCCAAGGTCATAGGCGCGCTGGACCGGCATCCGTTCGCCGAGCAGCAGGAATTCCTTGGCGATGCGCGGTGGCAGTTCGAAGGCGTGCGCGAAATATTCGACGCCGGGGATACCCATGCGGACGACGGGATCCTGGAAAAAGGCGTCGTCCGACGCGACGATCAGGTCGCACACCCACGCGAGCATCAGCCCGCCCGCGATGCACGCGCCCTGCACCATCGCGACCGTCGGCTTCGGCATCTCGCGCCAGCGGCGGCACATGCCCAGATAAACCTCCTGCTCGCGCGTGTAGAGAAATTCGGCGCCGGGTTTGTTCACATGATCGGGCCACAGCAGCTTGCGATCGAAGGTCTTCGTCACGTCGCGGCCCGGCGTGCCGATGTCGTGGCCGGCCGAGAAATGCTTGCCTGTGCCCGCGAGCACGATCGCCTTGACCTCATCGTCATCGACCGCGCGACGGAAGGCGTCGTCGAGCGCATAGGTCATCTGGCTGTTCTGCGCATTGTTAAAGGTCGGCCGGTTCATGGTGATCCAGGCGACGCCATTTTCGGCGCGATAGAGGACGGGTTCGTCGGTTTCGTAGACGATGTCGGCCATGGTCAGCTCCTCTTGCCTGCTGGATTGTCCTTGAGCACGCTTGCCCTCAGGTTGTGGGGGTCGAACCGCGCGATGATCGCGAGCTGTTCGGCGGTGGGTGCGGGCGTTTCCTTGAGGTCGGGTGCGGCGCTTAGCGCGAAGCCCGTCGCCTCCTGCACCTGATCGAAGCTTACGCCCGGGTGGAGCATGATGACGCGGATCGCCTTGTCGGCGCCGCCGAAATCCATCACGCAAAGGTCGGTGACGACCAGCCGCAGGTCAACGCGGTCGAAATTTGCGCCCGCGAGGCGCCGCGCCGGATTATAGCCGACGCTCGACACCATATCGACCTCGCCCTCGACGAAGACGCGCTTCGAATGCGCCGGAACGAACATCGAGTTGATGTGATAGATCGAGTTGCCCGGAAAACCGCGCGCGCCGAGCATCTGGACCTTGGGCTGGTCATAGGTGCCGCCCAGGTAGGAGATGTTCGTCTGCCCGAAGCGGTCGATCTGGCTGGGCGACACCATCGCGTGGCGTTTGCCGGGCCAGACCGCGGCGTCGAAATAGCGCGAGAAGGGCAGGTAGCCCGAAGGCTTGCGATCGTCATACCCGCGCGGCCCCAGCGGAACGGGGTCCTCGACCAGCCAAGCCTCGCCATCGGTCATCATCAGTTCGGGCGTGTGCGTCACCTTGGCGAGCGAGGCGGCGAGGCGCGGCGCGGTGCCGATGCCGGTGGCAACGAGTTCGCCATTGCCGCGCCACGCTTCGGACGCGGCGACGATCAGTTGTTCGCAGAGCGAAAATTCGGGTGCGGTGGTCATGGGCTTCGTCCGCCTCAAAAAATGGGAAGGGGGAGGCTGGAGACGACATCCTTGCCGCCGACGCGCTCGAGATAGCCCGCCTCGTCGGCGCCGATCGTTTCGGCGGCATAGGCGTCCCAGCCGCCTTCCTCGCGCGCGCTCGCGGCATAGGCCTTGAGATGTTTGATGTCCCAGCCGTACGATGGCGGCATCGAGGTCGGGTGCGCGCCGAGCGGCGCTTCGACGACGGCGTGGACGAAGCAGCGCTCGACGATGTTGGCGCGCGCATCCTCGGGATAGCTCAAGTCCATCCGCTCGACGACTTCCTCGGCCGATGCGAAGGTCCGGTCGGCGGCGCGCGCGAACCATTCGTCATAATAGGTATCGGGGCCGAGCGCCTGGATGTTGCCGAGCTTATCGGCGCGGTGGACGTGGATGAGCGCAGCATCGAGCTTCAGCGGCGGCATCGCCAGGACGACCTCGCCATCGTCATAGGGCGACTGCACAGTCTTGAAACCACCGTGCGTCATCACGTCGGTGCCGATGCCGACTTGGGTCGGGAGGAAGGGCAGACGGAACGCCGCGGCCTTCAAACCCCATTGCAGCATGCCTTCGTCGAGTTCGAGAATATCGAGCGTTCCGGCTTCGCGGCTTTTACGAAAATAAGGCTCGAGCGGGATCGCATCCATCGAGACAAAGCCGAAGATCAGCTTCTTCACCTTGCCCGCGGCGCAGAGCATGCCGACATCGGGGCCGCCATAGGTGACGATCGTCAGGTCCTTGAGGTCCGAGCGCAGGATGGCGCGGATCAGCGCCATCGGCTTGCGGCGCGGGCCCCAGCCTCCAATCCCGATCGTCATCCCACTCTGCAGCGAGGCGACGAACTGTTCGACGGTCAATTGCTTGTTCAATCCACTCTCCAGCCACCAGACGCCGGGCACAAGGGCACCCGCGATGTTGCGAGAGGGATAGGCGCGCTGGCCGTTCGCCCGATACCACCATATGGAGAGAGACTTTCGCGCCGCCCGGTAGGAGAGAGAGGCGGACGAGATATGGAGATGGACATGGCGGACGAGAAACAGCGCGTGGCGCTCGTGACCGGCGGCAGCCGCGGGATCGGCCGCGCGATCGCCGAGCGTCTTCTGGAAGACGGGATGCGCGTTGTCATTTGCGGCCGCAACGCCCCCGATGATCTGCCGCGCCATCATGGCGCGGCCGCGGAGTTCGAGGCATGCGACGTGCGTTCGGCGGACGAGGTTCAAGCGATGATCGACCGCATTTTCGGGCGGCACGGCCGGCTCGATCTCGTCGTGAACAATGCCGGGGGATCGCCCGAAGCCGATGCGGCTTCGGCTTCGCCGCGGTTTTCGGAACGCGTCGTCGCGCTCAACCTGCTCGCGCCGCTCCATGTAGCGCAATCCGCCAATCGCATCATGCAGGCACAGGAGGATGGCGGCAGCATCGTCAATATCGCGAGCGTTTCGGGGGCGCGGCCCTCGCCGGGCACTGCGGTCTATGGCGCGGCCAAGGCGGGGCTGCTGAGCCTCACCGAATCGCTTGCGATGGAATGGGGGCCTAAGGTGCGCGTCAACGCGGTCATCGTCGGGCTGGTCGCCACCGAGGCCGCGGCCGATCATTATGGCGGCGAGGCGGGGATGAAGCGTATCGACGCGATGCTGCCGCTCGGCCGCATGGCGCGCGGGTCCGACATCGCAGGGGTTGTCAGTTTCCTGGCGTCGGGCGATGCCGCTTATGTCAGCGGCGCCAGGATTGCCGTGCACGGTGGCGGTGAACGGCCGATCTTTCTCAACCTCGCGCAGGCCGATTGAGGCGTGGGTGGCGGGCGCTAGCCGGGCCGCTCCGGGGCGACGGCAGCGCGGGTCAGCAAATGGAGCAGTTCGCGGAAGCTTTCGAGTTCCGCAGGGTCGGCGGCGTCATAACTGCGGTTGGAACCGAGCTGCTTGCTGTTGCAGACATAAAAGAGTGAGCTCGATCCCACCGCGTTGACGACGTGCATCGGCGGCAGCGGACGAAAGTCACCGGTGGCGATGCCTTCGTTCACCACGGTCTCGACATCGCGCAGCAGCACATTCGAGAATTGCGTGGGATTGCCGGCGCGCGGCGTGACGTCGGCGACAAGGCGCTGGATGATCCGCGCCGCCGACGGCCGCGCGACGAGGAAGTCGAGCCATTCGTCGAACAGCGCGAGCAGCCTGTCGATCGGCTTCGCGTGCTGGGCGATGCCGCCGAGGGCAACGCGGTGCATCGAAGCGAAAATATCCTCCTCGACCGCGTCATACAGTTCCTGCTTGTTGGAAAAATAATAGACGATCGACGGACGGCGGATTCCGACCGCGGCGGCGACGTCCTCGAGCCGCGCGGTGGTGAAACCGACATCGGCGAAAACCGTTTCGGCCGCCTCGAGAATGGCTTGGCGCGTCGCTTCGCCGCGCGCGTGTCTGATGGGCTTTATGTCCAACGCTCAAAAACCTTCCGTATCAGCGCCCGGCAGGCGCGCTTCCTTTTGGCGCAATCAAATCACGCTTGCAATCTACCTTCATGAAGGTAGAAATCTACCTACACGAAGGTAGAATCAAGAGGCGGGGCGAAAAAGCGCTCGTGAATATTCCATGGAGGGGAAGACGATGAAAAAGATTTCCGGGCCACAGGCCCGCCTGTTGCTTTGTACGCTCGCGATGACCGCGGCGCATCCCGCGCTGGCACAGGACGCCGCACCGGCGGCGGACGAAGCGAGCGGTCTCGGCGAAATCGTCGTCACCGCGCAAAAGCGCGCCGAATCGCTCCAGGATACGCCGATTTCGATCGCGGCCTTCACCGCCGAAGATCTTGAGACCAGGGGCATCAGCGGGCTGACCGATCTGCGCGCCAATGTGCCCAACCTCCAACTCACCCCGCATCCGAACAGCGCCGCGACAACGCAGATTTTCATGCGCGGCGTCGGGCTGAGCGACGATCAGATCACGCAGGACGGCGGTGTCGCGGTCTATATGGACGGCGTCTATGTCGCGCGCAGCCAGGGGCAGGCGCTCGAAGTGGCGGAACTGGAACGCGTCGAAGTACTGCGCGGCCCGCAGGGCACGCTTTATGGCCGCAACGCCACGGGCGGGGCGATCAACTTCATCACCAAGAAACCCGAACTCGGCGATTTCGGTTTCAAGGGACAGGTGACGCTCGGCAATTACGACAATCGCCGCCTCAAGGCCGCGGTCAATGTGCCGATCGGGGGCACGCTCGCCGCGCGCTTTTCCTATGCCAATATCCAGCAAGACGGCTTCGTCAAAAATCCTGGCACCGGCGTAAAGCGCTGGGGCGACAAGGACCGTCAGGCGATGCGCGCCGACCTGTTGTGGCAGCCTTTCGACGCCTTCAGCCTGCGCTACAGCTATGATCGTTCGGAGATTCAGGACACGCCGATCTATGTCGCCCTTTCGCCGCTCCACCCGCTGACGGTGGCGCGGCCCAAGGCCGGCAGCCCGCTGGTTCGCGACCTTCTCGCCAATGACGTGACCTCGCAAGGGCACAGCCTGATCGCCGAATGGAATGCGACGGATACGCTCACCGTTCGTTCGATCACCGGCTATCGCAAGCTCGATAATTTCCAGAACCAGGATTATCTGACCGGCGCGATCAGCCCGCTCCCGCTCCAGAAGAACAGCAGCCGGGCGTTGCAGGATCAGTGGAGCCAGGAAATCCAGCTCGTCGGCGACGCGTTCGACCGCCAGGTCGAATATGTTGTCGGCGGTTACTGGTTCTCCGAAGAAGGCAGCAACTTCTCGAACAGCTTCAGCCCGCCGACGCGCACGCGCAGCTTTACCACGGCGACGATCGAGAATGAAAGCTGGGCGGTCTTCGGTCAGGCGACCTGGTCGCCCGAATGGCTCGACCGGCGTCTCCATCTGACGGTCGGTGCGCGGCATAGCTGGGACCAGCGCGCGGCAACGCTCGCGCGGCAGACCCAGGTCAATGAAGGGCCGATCGCACCGGTGCCCGGCGTTGGTGATGGCAGCCGCAAGTTCACCGATTTCAGCCCCAGCGTCGTCCTCGCCTTTGACGCCGCCGACAACGTCAACCTCTACGCCAAGGCGGTGAAGGGCTATAAATCGGGCGGCTATAACATCCGCGCCAGCTCGATCTCGCGCTTCAACGATGGCTTCGATTCCGAAACCCTGTGGTCGTACGAGGTCGGCTTGAAGAGCCAGTGGCTGGACAACAGCGTCCGTTTCAACGTCGCGGGCTTCGTGTCGAAATATGAGGACATCCAGATCAACGTCCAGTCCGATCCGACCAACGCTCGGATCACCGACGTGCTGAACGCCGGCAAGGCAACGGTGAAGGGCATCGAGGCGGACCTGACGCTGGCGCCGACACGCGCGCTGCGCTTTTCGGTCAATTACGGCTTTCTCGATGCCAGATATGATGAAGTGATCGATGCGGTCGGCAATGATGTGGCGGCCAATTTCCGCTTCACTAATGCGCCGAAGCATACGCTTGCGCTCGACGCCAATTATGACCTGCCCGCGCTGCCGATCGGAACGCTGTCGACCAACGTCAACTACACGATGCAGAGCGACAAGTTTTCGGGTTCGAGCATCACGGGCGGCAAATTTGTCATCGGCGATTATGGCCTGCTCAACGCGCGGCTGACGCTGGCGGAAATTCCCGGTCTCGACGGCGTGCGCCTCGCGCTGTGGGGTCGCAACCTGACCGATAAGGAATATTACATCATGCAGTTCAACATCGGCCGCCCCGGCGCGCTGTTCGGCGAACCGCGCACCTATGGTGTCGACCTGAGCGTCGAATTCTGAGCGGAAGGTCTACGATGAGAGCTTCCGCAATCGCGCTGGGCCTTCTTGCGCTCTCCCTGTCCAGCGCCGCGACCGGCGCTGGGCGGGAGGCGAAGGATTATCGCCCCGGCGCTCCCGATGTTGCGCGCACGCAAAAGGATTTTGCGGGCGACGCGGGCGAGTTCCGCTTCGTCGTCATTGGCGACCGCACCGGCAAGCATCGTCCGGGGGTGTTCGAGGACGCGATGGACAAGGTCGAACGGCTGCGTCCCGATTTCGTCATCAACATCGGCGATCTGATCGAGGGCAATACCGAGGATCAGGCGCAGCTCGACAGCGAATGGACCGAGGTTAATGCCGCGATCGACCGCTTGAGCATTCCCTTCTTCTATGTCCCAGGCAACCATGACCTGACCAACGAGGTCCAGCGCGCCGACTGGCGAAGGCGGCTGGGTGCCGACTATTACAGCTTCACCTACAAGAACGCGCTGTTCCTTGTCCTCAACACCGAGGATCCGCCGCAGCCCAGGATCGCGCGAATGAAGCTGTTCCAGTTATATGGCGGCGATGCGATGAAGCGCGTGTTCGAGGTGCTTCAGGGCGATCCGGCAAAGGCCGAGGCCTTGTTCGCCAGCGACCCCAAGCTCGCCGAACTCGCAGCGAAAATCCGTGGTTCTGAAAATGTCGCCTTCAGCGCCGAACAGGTGAAAATGGTCCGCGATGCGCTCGCCAAAAACCCCAAGGCGCGCTGGACCTTCGTGCTGATGCACCGTCCGGCGTGGAAGGTCGATTCGCCCGCATTTCGCGAGATCGAAGCCATGCTGCGCGGGCGTCCGCACACCATATTCGCGGGTCATTATCACAAATATGCTTATGAAACGCGCGAGGGCACCGACTATGTCCAGCTCGGCACCACCGGCGGGATGCCCGGTGCCGGCCCCGACGATCCGGCGGCGGTCGATCACATCATGTGGGTTTCGGTGGCCGATGGCGCCCCGCGCGTCAGCAATCTGAAGCTCGACGGCTTTTTCGGGAAAAAGGGGCCAGCCCCGATCGCCCATCCTGACTGATCAAATCGACCCACATCATGGAGATTGTTCCGCAATGAATTTTACTGATCTTTCGCCCGCGCTCGGCGCCCCCCATACTGCCGTCATCGTCACCGGAGGGGCGTCCGGGATCGGACGGGCCTCGGCGCGCGCGCTGGCCGCGATCGGCCGGGCGGTCGCGCTCTGGGATATCAACGCCGGGAAGGCCGAGGGCGAAGCCGCGGCGATCGCGCGGGAGTTCGGCGTAGAGGCCATTGGCATCGGCATCGATCTGACCGATCTGGAAACCTATCCCGCCGCGATCGCGGCTAGCCGCGGTGCGCTTGGCGCGCTGGGCGGGCTGGTCCACGCCGCCGGCATCGTCGATACGGGCTCGCTCGAAGGCATCACCCCCGAAAGCTGGGCGGCGGGCATCAATACGCATTTGCGCCCGCTCGCGCTGTTGACGCAGCAGCTTCACGGCGATTTTGCGGCCAATCCGGGTTCGGCGGTGGTTGCGATCACCTCGATCAACGCGACACTCGGTAACGCGGTCAACCCCATCTACAGCGCGGCCAAGGGCGGGATGCTTTCGCTTGTACGCTCGCTCGCCGACCGGCTGGCGCGCGACAATATCCGGATCAATTCGGTTTCGCCGGGGCAGATCATGACCCCAATGATGAAGCCCGCGGTCGACAATTTGCCCGAGGGATATTTCGAAAAGCGCATCTTGCTCGAACGCATCGGGGTTCCGGAAGAGATCGGGCGCGTCGTCCGTTTCCTGCTTTCGAACGAGGCGAGCTATATCACGGCCGCCGAGCTCGTCGTCGATGGCGGCAATATTTCCTCGCAGCGCGTCTGAGTTCGGGAAGGAAAGCCGGAAAATGCGGAATGACCATCATCAGCGTGCCCTGCACGCGGCGCTTGCGGCAACCCTGATCCTGACGTTGCCGGCGTGCGCGGCGATCGACGAAACGCCGGTTGCAAGTGCAGTGCCCGAGCAGGCGGGCGCCATTCCCTTCACGGCCGCCGCTGTGTCGGCCGACGGCACGGTCAACTGGTCGGCGCCCGGCGCGGGCAGGGTTACGGTTTTTGCGGGCACCGATCCCGCGGTGAGCGATCGAACGAATCCCGTGGGGCGGGGCGATGCGACGGGCCGTATCCGGGTGTCCGGTCTGGCACCCGGCAAGCGCTGGTTCTTCGCGCTGGTTCCCGACCGGGGCACGCCGCTGGTCATCGCGGATCGCGGGCTCTACCTCAAGACGATCCCCAATTTGCGCGACATCGGCGGTTACCGCACGGCGGACGGCCGCTGGGTGAAGATGGGGATGCTTTATCGCTCGGATCAGCTTGACCGGCTGAGCGACAACGACCTCGCCGCGATGGGCGGTCTCGGGATCGCGCTCGTTGCCGATCTGCGGACGGCAAGCGAACGCAGCCGCGAACCCGACCGGGTGCCCGCAGGCGCCGAGCATCTCGTGCTCGATGTCGCCGCGGACAGCCGCGGCCTTGGCGGCGACATGCGTCAGGCGATGACGATGATCACGACGGGCAAGGGCGCGGCGATGCTGACCGAGGCCAATCGCGAATTCGTCGCATTGGACAGCGCGCGCACCGCCTATAGCGCGTTGCTCGGCCGGATCGGCGCCGAAGACGCGGGACCGACCCTGTACCACTGCACCGCGGGCAAGGACCGCACGGGCTGGGCCAGCGCGGTGATCCTGACGATTCTTGGCGTGCCGCGCGAAACGGTGATGGCCGATTATCTGGCCAGCAACGATTATCTGCGCGCCAAGAACGAGGCCATAATCGGCGCGGCCGGCAGCGCGTCGACGCCGATAGCGCGCGAGAATCTCGAGCCGGTGCTGGGCGTGCGCGCTGCCTATATCGAGGCGGCCTTTGCCGAAGTCGAAAAACGCTACGGATCATTCGACCGCTATGTTCGTGATGGGCTCGGTCTGGACGATGCAGCGATCGACCGGCTTCGCACGACCTTGCTGGCGGGCGCGCCGCGATAGCCGCCATGGTTTCCCGGGGCCCTGACATATAGCGATCCGGCCGCGGGGAACTGGTGCCGACTGTCAGACTCGAACTGACGACCTACCGCTTACAAGGCGGTTGCTCTACCAACTGAGCTAAGCCGGCACGGCTGACCGCCCCCTAAGCATTTTTCAGCCGGATGGAAACATCTGACGTCGCGAAAATGCGGCAAACAAGAAATCTTCAAATTATGCCAAAGGTCCAGCCTTCGGTGCGTGCGAGATTGTCGGTCAGCGGCGAAGGCGACCAAGGCGTGCTATCCGCCGCGATCGCACGCAGCCACGCGGCGGTGAGCAGCGCGTCGCTCGCATGGTCGCTGACCGGGCCGGTCATCCCGGCCGGCGGCGAACCCAGCACGGCGAGCGCGGCATCGAGCGCTTCGCCGTCGCGGATCTTGCTGCGACCCGCCGGTATGCCCGCCGCGCGCGCGGCGAGGCTGGTGTAGATTTCGACCAGCACCGGGCCCGTGGCGGGCATCGGATCAAGCGGCCACAGGGGTATCCGGCCCGACAGGCGGTGGAGCAGGCGCATCCCCGCGAGGCTCGCCTTGCCGACCTGCGCGGCGCCGACGAGGTTGAAATTGCTGACGCTTGCTGCCTGTTTCGTCGCGCGTTGATATTGTTCGACGATGCGAAGTCGTCCCGCGCCGGGCAAAAAAAGATCGCCGACATCGCCGCGACCATGCCGAAAATGGCGCCGCGCTTCGGGATGGACCAGAAATCCGCCGGGTTCATAGTGCGGATCGCCGCTCGCGAGCTCCTCGACGAGCGCCCATAACCGCACGATGTCGGGCGGGCTCTCGGCCCATAGGGGGAAATAGGCGTCGTGGTCGGCAAAGGCGAAGGCGGCGGAAAAATCGAAACCGATCAGCATATTCTCGCCCGCGGCGGCGATGCCTTCGAGCCAATCCAGCACTTCGGCGCGCGACCAGATATGTCCCGGCCGCACCAGTTCGGGCGCTGCGGCGCTACTCGCGACCGCCAGTGCGATCCCCCGCTGGCGCGTGCCGCGGGCGCCCGACCAGTCGAGGGCGGCGAAATGGGTGAAACGGCGCATCGCTGGCGTCTAGCGCATCTATGTTATCTTGCACAAAGGGCGATGGCGTCCCACATGCACCCCATGCTGATCGAAACCGAATCGACGCCCAATCCCGCGACGCTCAAATTCCTGCCCGGCCGGGCGGTGATGGACGCGGGCACGCGCGACTTTGCCACCCCCGAAGAGGGCGAAGCATCGCCGCTCGCGACCGCGCTGTTCACGCTCGGCGACGTCACCGGCGTCTTTTTCGGGCGCGACTTCATTTCGGTGACGATCGCACCAGGTGCCGAATGGAGCGATGTGAAACCCGACGTGCTTGGCATCGTCATGGATCATTTCCTCGCCGACATGCCGCTGTTCCATCCCGCGAGCGCGGGCTTCGCGGTCCCGGCGGAGGATGAGGGCGGCTTTGCCGACGATCCCGCCGATGCCGACATCATCGACCAGATCAAGGAACTCATCGAAACGCGCGTCCGCCCGGCGGTCGCCAACGATGGCGGCGACATCATCTATCGCGGGTTCGACAAGGGCAATGTGTACCTCAAGATGCAGGGCGCGTGCGCGGGGTGTCCGTCCTCGACCGCGACGCTCAAGAATGGCATTGAGTCGCTGCTCAAACATTATGTCCCCGAAGTGACCGCGGTCCACGCCGTCTGAACACCCCAAATCCAGGAGATTGCCCGATGAGCGAGCCGCTTTCCGACAGCGCCCTCGACCAGCTGTTTCGCACCGCGCGCACCTATAACGGCTATACCGACCAGCCGGTGTCGGAAGCGCAGTTGCACGCGATCTGGGACCTGGTGAAATTCGGCCCGACCAGTGCCAACTGCCTGCCGGCCCGGATCGTCTGGTGCACGTCGGACGAAGCGAAGGCAAAGCTTGCCGCGCTCGCCATTCCCGGCAACGCCGAAAAGATCCTGAGTGCACCGGTCACCGCGATCATCGCGATGGATAACATGTTTTACGAGCTTCTGCCCGAACTCTTCCCGCACACCGATGCGCGCAGCTGGTTCGCGGGGAACGAGGAGCATGCGAAAGCGACCGCCTTCCGCAATTCCAGCCTGCAGGGCGCTTATTTCATCCTCGCGGCGCGCGCACTCGGGCTCGATACCGGGCCGATGTCGGGGTTCGACAATGCGGGGGTCGACGAAGCCTTCTTCGCCGACGAGCCCAATGTGAAGAGCAATTTCATCTCGACCCTCGGCTATGGCGATCCGGCGACGATTTTCGGGCGCAGTCCGCGCCCGGACTTCGGCCGCTTCAACCGCATCGCCTGAACGACCCGTCCCAAATTCCATGCGGCACCTGATTATCGATTCGGCGAGCGAAGCCTGTTCGGTGGCGCTGCTGGAGGCGGGCGAGGTCGTCGACTATCGCCACGAAGTCATCGGCCGCGGCCACGCCGAGCGGCTCGTCCCGCTGATCGCCGAGCTGGCGGACGGGGGCCGCGCAGATGTCATCATCGTGGGATGCGGGCCTGGAAGCTTTGCCGGGGTGCGCATCGGCGTCGCCGCGGCGCGCGCACTCGCGATCGGCTGGCAAGTGCCGGTGCATGGTTTCTCGACGCTCGCGCTCGTCGCAGCCAGCGCCGCCGATGCGGTCGTGGCGGCAGACGGTGCGCTGGTGGTCATGGAAGGCGGTCATGGCCAATGGTTCGTCCAGCCTTTTGCCGCCGATCTCTCGCCGCGCGCCGACGTCCGCTCGCTCGTCCCCGAAGCGGCCGCCGCGCTGACCGACGAGCTGGTCGTCGGCAACCGCGCCGAGCCGTTCGTCGCGCGCCGCGGTTCGGGGCGGGCGCTGCCGACGCTTCCCGACGCCCGCGCCTTCCTGCGCCTGCCGTCCGCGGCACTGTTCGACCAGCCCAGCCCGATCTACGGCCGCGCGCCTGACGCCAAACCAATGGCGGCGGTATGACGGGCGACATTCGCCTCGCGACCGCGCGTGTCGGCGACCTCGCGGCGGTGATGCGCGTGATGGATGCGGCCTTCGACCCGACCTATGGCGAGGCGTGGAGCGGCGCGCAATTGTTGACGCTGTTCGCGCTGCCCTCGGCGCGCGTCTGCGTTGCGTGGGACGCCGAACAGCCGTGCGGCTTTTCCGCCGCACGCATCGCCGGACCCGAAAGCGAACTGCTGTTGTTGGCGGTCGATCCGCTGTACCGCGGCCGCGGTATTGGCGCGTTATTGATGGACGACTGGCAGGCTTGGGCTGCGCAGCAGGGCGCCGAGGATTATTTTCTGGAAATGCGCGCCGACAATGATGCGGTGACCCTCTATCAGCGCGCCGGATTTGCGGAATGCGGCCGCCGCTCAGCTTATTACCGCGGCAATGACGGCATGGTTCGCGACGCGGTGACGATGCGACGGTCGTGCCATAATGGCAAAGGCACCTGACTCGGTCATTGCGGAATTGCATCCAAAGTGGCAGTAATCCAGTCGGCATAAGAAGAATACCAATATTCGCTGGCCGCTCTTCTGGGTAAATAAAACAAGGAATAGTCTCATGTCCGATCAAGCCGATACCAATGAGATGCTCGTTACACTGACGGCCGACATTGTCGCGGCGCATGTCAGCAATAACAGTGTCGCCATTTCGGATCTCTCCATATTGATCAACAACGTCCATGCCGCGCTGTCGGGTTTGGGGACCCAGCCGGTTCCCGAGGAAAAGCTGGTGCCGGCGGTGTCGATCCGCACGTCGGTCAAGCCCGACTTCATCACCTGTCTCGAGGATGGCAAGAAGCTGAAGATGCTGCGTCGTCACCTGATGACGCATTATGGCATGACCCCCGACGATTATCGCGCGAAATGGGGTCTTCCCGCCGACTATCCGATGGTCGCGCCGAACTATGCCGAAAAGCGCCGCGCGCTGGCGAAGGAAATCGGCCTCGGCACCAAGGGCCGTGGCGGCGGGCGCAAGCGCAAGCCGAAAGTCTGAGGCTTTGCCGTCGATCGCCCGCACAGGGTAGGGAGGGGCGGTGCCGGCAGGTGCCGCCCTTGTCCTATCGGCGGCGCGACCCTATACAGTTGTCATAACAAAGACACGGCTGCATCTTGCAGGAAAGGCCAGCATGTCCGGTACTATCGATCTCGAAGCTCTGTGCCACGAAAAGGGGCTGCGCATCACCGAGCAGCGCCGCATCATCGCGCGGGTCATCTCGGATTCCGAGGATCATCCCGACGTCGAGACGCTTTATGAACGCGCGTCGAAGGTCGACAGCGGCATTTCGATTGCCACCGTTTACCGCACCGTGCGCCTGTTCGAAGAAGCGGGAATCCTCGACCGCCACGATTTCGGCGACGGACGCTCGCGTTATGAAGCCGCACCCGAGGCACATCACGACCATCTGATCGACGTCGAAACGGGAAAGGTGATCGAATTCGTCGATCCCGAGCTCGAGGCGTTGCAGAAGGTGATCGCCGAACGGCTGGGCTTCCGCCTCGTCGACCATCGCATGGAGCTTTATGGTGTCTCCCTCGATCGCAAGCGCGACTGATCGCGCCACGATCACCTGGCGGACGGTCGCCCGCCTGACGCTGATGGTGCTGGCGCTGCTTTTCCTGATCGTCCCGCACCTTTGCTATCGCGCCGTCGGCCGTCCCTCGCCGATGGTCATGGCGTTCCTCAACGCCGCCGGCTGGATCGCGGGGCTGCGTGTCCGCACGACCGGCACACGGCTGCGGCGCAATGTCCTGTTTGCCTCGAACCACGTCAGCTGGCTCGACATCCTCGCGCTTGGCGGCGCCGCGCGCTCGGCTTTCGTGTCGAAGGCCGAGGTGGGAACAACCCCGCTCGTTGGCTGGCTGGCCGACCAGAACCACACCATCTATGTCCAGCGCGAAGCGCGGCGCGAGATTCACAACCAGGCCGACAGCTTGCGCGAGGCGCTTGTGCGCGGCCGCCCCGTCACGCTGTTTCCCGAAGGCACCACCGGACCGGGCGATGGCTTGCTGCCGTTCCGTGCCTCGTTGTTCCAGGCGATCATCCCGACCCCGCCCAATCTGCGGGTGCAGCCGGTATTCCTCGATTATGGCGCCGAAGCGAGCGACATCGCGTGGCTCGACCCCGAATCGGGGCTCGACAATTTCAAGCGTATCCTCGCGCGCAAGCGGCCCATCCCGCTGACCATCCACTATCTAGACCCGCTTCCGCAAGAAGCCGAGCACGACCGCAAGGCGATCAGCGAGGCGGCGCGCGCCGCGATCGCGGGGGAAATCGCGCGGTCTTCCGCCGCCGCGCTGCATCGCCTATAGCGAGCCGATGAAGTCCGACTCTCCACAAAATCCTGCCAAGACTTTTCACGTCAAATCCTTCGGTTGCCAGATGAACGTCTATGATGGCGAGCGCATGGCCGAGATGCTGGGCGCCGAAGGCTATGTCGCGGCCGCCGAGGGCGCCGACGCCGACCTCGTCGTGCTCAACACCTGCCACATCCGCGAAAAAGCGGCCGAGAAAGTCTATTCGGACATCGGCCGGCTGAAGCGCGCCGACGGCAGCCGCCCGACGATCGCCGTTGCCGGCTGCGTCGCGCAGGCCGAAGGCGCCGAGATCGCGCGCCGCGCGCCGAGCGTCGATGTCGTTGTCGGCCCGCAAGCCTATCACCGCCTCCCCGACCTGATCGCCCGCGCCGCGCGCGGCGAAAAGGCGGTCGATCTCGACATGCCCGCGATGAGCAAGTTCGGCGCACTGCCGAAACGCGCGGGCGGCCAGCGCCCGACCGCCTTCCTGACGGTGCAGGAAGGCTGCGACAAATTCTGCACCTATTGCGTCGTGCCCTATACCCGCGGCGCCGAAATCAGCCGGCCCTTCGCCGACCTGATCGCCGAGGCGCGCGCGCTCGTTGCGGGCGGCGCGCGCGAGATCACCTTGCTCGGCCAGAACGTCAACGCGTGGGATGGCGAGGATGATCGTGGCTGCGCGATCGGTCTCGACGGGCTGATCCGCGAACTCGCGCGCGAGGACGGGCTCGAGCGCATCCGCTACACGACGAGCCACCCCAACGACATGACCGACGGGCTGATCGCCGCGCATGGCGAGGTCGACAAGCTGATGCCCTTTCTCCACCTGCCGGTGCAGGCAGGCAGCGACCGCATCCTCGCCGCGATGAACCGCAGCCACAGCGTCGACAGCTATTTGCGCGTCATCGAACGCGTCCGCGAGGTGCGCCCGGACATTGCGATTTCGGGCGACTTCATCGTCGGCTTCCCGGGCGAGAGTGAAACCGATTTCGAGGCGACGCTCGATGTTATCCGCGCAACGAAATATGCGATGGCGTACAGCTTCAAATATTCGCGCCGCCCCGGCACCCCCGCCGCGACGATGGACGGGCAGATTTCCGAAGAGGTGATGAACGACCGGCTCCAGCGCTTGCAGGCGCTGCTCAACGAACAGCAGCAGGCGTTCAACGCGGCGACGGTCGGCAAGACGACACGGCTGCTCCTCGAACGCAAGGGCAAGCTCGACGGCCAGCTCATCGGCAAGTCGCCTTGGCTCCAGTCGGTGCATGTCATCGCGCCGGGGCTCGCGATCGGCGACATGATCGATGTGCGCATCACCTCCGCCGGACCCAACAGCCTCGGCGCCGAGGCATTGATGGAAGAGGTCGCCTAGTGCGACTGGAGAAAGCTGTGTCTCCGCGAAGACACACTCCGTCTCCTTCCGTCGAATTCCGCACCTACAGGAGATGGACTCCCGCTTTCGCGGGAGTACAGTCGTGTCCTTGATCGAAGGAGCCTTGCCCATATGTCCAAACGCCCGCTGACAGCTGCCACTCCCGCCGAACCCGGCGACCGCGTCCGACTGACGGCCGAGTTTGAAAGGACACAGCTGCTGGGCATTTTGTTCGGCGAGTTCGACCGCAACCTGGTCGGTATCGAGAATCGCCTGGGTGTTTACATTTCGGCGCGCGGCAATCGCGTACAGATCGAAGGCGAGGCCGAAGCCGCTGCGCGCGCGCGCGATGTGCTCGTCGACCTCTACAACCGCATCGAACAGGGGCAGGAGGTCGACGCCGGCATGGTTGACGGTGTGATCGCGATGTCGGCGCAGCCGACGCTCGAGGGCATCATCCGCCACGACAAGGACGAAGCGCCGCCGATCATGATCCGCACGCGCAAAAAGACGATCGTCCCGCGCGCCCCGTCGCAGGTCCCCTATATGCAGGCGCTCGCGCGCGACGACATCATCTTCGCGCTTGGCCCGGCGGGCACCGGGAAAACCTATCTCGCGGTGGCACAGGCGGTCGCGCAGCTCATCACCGGCAGCGTCCAGCGTCTGATCCTCTCGCGCCCCGCGGTTGAGGCGGGCGAAAAACTCGGCTTTCTGCCCGGCGACATGAAGGAAAAGGTCGATCCCTATCTGCGCCCGCTTTACGACGCGCTCCACGACTGCCTGCCCGCCGAACAGGTCGAGCGCCGCATTGCGAGCGGCGAGATCGAGATCGCGCCGCTCGCCTTCATGCGCGGGCGGACGCTCGCCGACGCCTTCATCATCCTCGACGAGGCGCAGAACACCTCGATCCCGCAGATGAAGATGTTCCTGACGCGCTTCGGCATGAACAGCCGCATGGTCGTGTGCGGCGACCCCAAGCAGGTCGACCTGCCGATCCCCGCAAGCTCGGGCCTCGCCGACGCGGTCGCGCGGCTTGAGGGCGTCGAGGGTATCAACGTCAGCTATTTCACCAGCGCCGACGTCGTCCGCCACCCGATCGTCGGGCGTATCGTCGACGCCTATGAAGGGCCGGGGGCCTAAGGCGAGCAGCGCGCTGCCGCCTTTGCTCATCGTCATCCCGGCGCAGGCCGGGATCTCAATCTCTGTAAATGGCGTACCGCCGAGATCCCGGCCTGCGCCGGGATGACGAGTGACTTTGCCGTCGCTCAACCTCGGTCTCGTTATTTTATTCTAGCAAACGATTCGCAATAGCATAAAGCTTGACCCCCGGATTTCGCGCGCCTAGAGCGCAGCTATTGCGAGTCAGTCGCAATGAATCAGGGGAAGAAAATTGAGCCACCATCGTTCGCCATCCGTGTCCCGTCTCGCCGCGAGCACTGCGCTGGGCCTCGCGCTCGCCGCCGCGGCTCAGCCGGCCTTCGCGCAGGACAATGACGGCGAATATTGGGTCCAGCGCAAGAACCAGATCGTCGTCACCGCAACGCGTACCGCGGTGAAGGTGGAAGACATTCCCGTCACCGTCACCGTCAAAAGCGACGAACAGATCGCCGATGAAATGGTCACCGACATCCGCGATCTCGTCCGCTTCGAACCCGGCGTCAGCGTCCAGCGCCAGCCCGCCCGCTTCGGCGCCGCGCTCGGCGCGACGGGGCGCGCGGGCAACGACAGCTTCAATATTCGCGGCATCGGCGGCAACCGCGTGTTGATCCAGGTCGACGGCGTCCGCGTCCCCGACGGCTTCAGTTTCGGGGCGCAGGCGTCGGGGCGCGGCGACTATGTCGACCTCGGCCTCGTCAAGTCGGTCGAAATCTTGCGCGGGCCATCGTCGGCGCTTTATGGCAGCGACGGCCTTGCTGGCGCGGTCAGCTTCATCACCGCCGATCCGACGGATTTCCTCGAAGCGGGCAAGAATATCGGCGGCCTGCTCCGCGCCGGCTACAGCAGCGCCGACGAAGAGTTCAGCGAAACCGCGATCCTCGCAGGGCGCAGCGGCGACTGGTCGGTGATGGCCGCCTATACCCGCCGCGATTACAAGGAACTCGACAACAAGGGCAACGTCGCCGGCGGTATCTTGTTGAGCGGTGTTCCGGGCGTAAACGGCACCTCGGGGAAGGATGCGAACACCGGTCCGCTCCGCACGCTTCCCAACCCGCAGGATGGCCGTTCCGACGCAGCGCTTGCGCGCATCGTCTATGATCCCGCGAACGGCCACAAGATCCGCCTGACCGGCGAGTATCTCGACACGCGCCTTTACACCAACGGCCTGACCGGCGTCACCGCGACCCGCACTGCGACGGGAGTCGTCACGTCGAGCGTCGACCGCCTCGAAGCCATCGACACCGGGACACGCAAGCGCGTCTCGCTGGACTGGAGCTGGGAGGGCGAGGGGGCGATCGATTTCGCCCGCGTCGCGCTGTACTGGCAGGACGGCGCGGACCGCCAATATACCGAAGAGGATCGTACCCCCGCCGCCGACCGCACACGCCTCAACACCTTCGAGAACCGCGTGCTCGGTGCCTCGGCCGACGCGCGCGCCGACTTTGCGACCGGCGCGATCGGTCATCGCGTCGTTTTCGGCGGCGACATCAGCCAGACGCGCCAGCGCGGCCTGCGCGACGGCACCGTCCCGCCGTTCGGCGAGACTTTCCCGACGCGTGCTTTCCCGAGCACCGATTTTACCCGCGCCGGGTTGTTCGTCGGCGACGAAATCTCGGTCGCGGGTGGCCGCCTGCTCCTCTATCCGGCGCTGCGCTTCGACTGGTACGACCTGTCGCCCGACGATGACCCGCTGCTGCCGGCCTTTGCCGGGGCGAAGCAGGACGGCTCGCGCGTCTCCCCGAAATTCGGTGCCGTGTGGAAGCTGACCGATCAGGTCCGGCTGTTCGCCAATTATGCGACCGGCTTCAAGGCGCCCGAGCCGGGACAGGTGAACCAGTTCTTCTCGAACCTCGCGTCGGGTTACACCTCGATCCCCAACCCCGACCTTGGCCCCGAACGCAGCCAGAGTTTCGAGGGCGGCGTGCGCCTTTCCAGCGATGCGATCAGCCTCGACGTGACGGGCTTCTCCGCGCGCTACAAGGATTTCATCAGCCAGGAACAGGTGAGCGGGAATTTCCTGCCGAACGATCCGGCCATCTTCCAATTCGTGAATCTCGACCGCGTCCGCGTCAAAGGCGCCGAGGCGCGGTTCGAGGGGCGAGCGTCGTCCGGCCTGTATACGACGCTCGCCCTATCCTATGCGAAGGGTGACGTGATCGACCCCGACGGCACGCGCGCCCCGCTGTCGACGATCGACCCGATCAAGCTCGTCGCCGGCGTCGGTTACCGCGAGCCACAAGGGCGCTTCGGCGGCCAGGTCATCATGACGCACAGCGGCCGCAACGAAGCGTCGCGCACGGCCGGGCTTTGCACCCCCGGATGTTTCCGTCCCGACAGCTTCACCATCCTCGACGCGACCGCATTTTTCCGCGTCGTCGACGGGCTGACCCTGCGCGCGGGCGTCTTCAACATCCTCGACAAGAAATACAGCTGGTGGAGCGATGTCCGCGGCCTCGCGTCCACATCGGCGATCACCGACGCCTATACCCAGCCCGGCCGCAACGCGAGCGTGTCGCTGAGCTACCGCTTTTAAAACAGAAGGACTGCACCGATGAAACCCTGTCGCAAAATCGCCGCCGGCCTGTTGCTCTTGTCGGCCGCGCTCCCGGTTGCCGCGCTGGCACACCCGCCGATCGCCGCCGAAGCCGCTGCGGCCAATTTCGAACAGGATCGCGCCGACATCCTCGCGATGGCGGGCAATTACCGCGTCAGCTTCAACATGCAGGAATCGACGCGCTGGGATCCGAATTACGAGATACTCGAACCGAAACGCTCGGGCGGCAACGAAGTCGTCCGCGTAATCGAGGATAGCGGTCGCAAGATCGTGCTGCAGCACATGCTCGTCATCACCGGCGACGACGACAAGAGCATGATCATCAAGCATTGGCGGCAGGACTGGGAATATGAGCCCGCGAAGCTGCTCGTCTATTCGGACCGCAACGCGTGGAGCTGGGAAGATGTCCCCGAAAAGATGCGCACCGGCCGCTGGTCGCAGACGGTCTATCAGGTCGACGACAGCCCGCGCTACGCCGGCTGGGGCCAGTTCGAAACGCAGGGCGGCGTCCGCCGCTGGCGCTCGAACTGGACGTGGCGCCCGCTCGCGCGCCGCGACGCGGTCCGCAACCCGGTCTACGACCGCTATCTGTCGATCAACCGCCATCAGCCTTCGCCCGACGGCTGGGTCCATTGGCAGGACAATACGAAAATGGGGACGAAGGACGGCAAGCTGGTGCCGATCGTCCAGGAATATGTCCTCAACACCTATATCAAATATGACCAGTATGACGTGAAGGCTGCCGACGATTATTGGGCGGCGACCAAGGATTATTGGGCCGCCGTCCGCGTCGAATGGGACCGTGTCGCCAGGGCCAAGGGCGGCATCGCGATCAACGAGGAAGCGCAAACCGGCACTGTGATCAGCGGCCGCCTGCTCGAAATGGCCGACGAGGTTCAGGAAAAGAAGCTGACCACCGCCAAGGCGATCGCCGAGGCGAAGAAGCTGATCGAGACGAACACGCGGAAGCTTTGAAGACCTGAAGCCCGAAATTGGGGGCGGCTTGCGAGAGCCGTCCCCTATTTTGTCGTCCTTTTGTCCGTTCTGTTGTGCGGCTCCCGGAATATCGGTGCGGGATTGCCGGCCGGGCAGGATTCGGCAGGCGGGTCGTCCCGGAAGCGCGTGGGCAAACCCGGGAAGCACTCGATCGCGGTTGTATCCAATCCGCGCGTGATCGCCAGCGACATCGAATGCGCTCGGGCTTCGCCAATCAGGCAATTCAGGTTGGCTTTTGGTGTCGAGTCGATCCTGACGAATGACGACCCGGTGTGGTCCAGGCCCATATTGTCGGTTGTGAAGGCCGCAATTTTGCAGCCTCTGATCAGCCTCACGCTGGTCGGACCATGCTCGGGTTTGAACTCAGGATTTTCGGCGTCGAACGTCTCGTGAAAATTATCGTCCACAATCCGCAGATAGAGCGGCTCGGGCTGATCCTTGAGCCATATGCCGGCGACCATGACGCTGCCAAGGGCGAGCACCGCGCCAAGCGCGATGCCTCCCAGAAAGGATCGGCGCATAGGGCCTTTCCTGCTGCCTATTTCTTCGCCCCGTCGACGCTCCATATCCCCGCGCCGCGCGTCGCGATGAACAGGAAGATGAAGCAGTAGAGCGCGATCGTCTCGCCGCCATTGACGATCGGATAGGGACCCTGGCTGCCGTGCGCGACCCAGTAACCGACCGCCGCCATGCCGCTGGCGATGAACGCCGCTGGCCGCGTGAACAGACCGATGACGATCAGCGCACCGGCGACGATTTCGATCGTGCCCGCCGCATAAAGCATAGGATTGAGCGGCATCGGGAATGCCACCGGGAAGCCCAGGAATTTCTGCACGCCGTGCGCCATGAACAACAGGCCCGCGACGATGCGCAGCAGCGCATAGGTCTGTTCGCCGAAACCATCGAGAAATTTCATGATTTTCCCCCCTCTTTCCGATTGTCGAGGCGGGCAGGCTAACGGATTTTTCGGCCGACGCGAAATTTTTTCGCGATCCATGTCACACGCGCCGATCCTGTCTCGTCATGTGAGTACAACCCGCACAAAGGAGATAGGACATGACCAAGGTAACCGACCCCTTCGCCGCCGCGCCGCAGCTGATGAAGCAGTGGATGGGCGTGTCGCTCGCCGCGCAGGAGAGCCTCGAGAAAAGCCTGATCGAGCTGGTGAAGATCCGTTCGTCGATTCTCAACGGCTGCGCCAACTGCATCAACATGCACACGACTGAAGCGCGCGCCGCGGGCGAGACCGAGCAGCGCATCTATCTGCTGGCGGCGTGGCGCGAAGCCCCGGTCTATACAGACCGCGAACGCGCCGCGCTGGCGTGGACCGATGCCTTGACCCGCCTGTCGCAAGGCCACACACAGAAGGAAGCCAAGGACGCGCTCGAGGCGCATTTCACGCCGGAGGAACAGGTGAATCTTACGCTGATGATCAACGTCATCAATGGCTGGAACCGCCTCGCGGTCGGCTTCGACCTTTGGTACGAAATGCCCGCGGCCAAGGCGGCCTGATGGCCCCGCGGGGACATCATGATTCGGCGGACGCGGCGGACAGTTTCGACCCGCTGCGTCCGCTCCTCACCCGCGTCGCATACCGGATGTTGGGCTCGGTCGCCGATGCCGAAGATGTGGTGCAGGATGCCTTTATCCGTTGGCTCGGTACCGACCGCAGCGAGGTCCGCGAGCCCGCGGCTTTTCTCCGCCGCACCGTGACGCGGCTTTGCCTCGACCAGATCAAATCGGCGCGGCACCAGCGCGAAACCTATGTCGGCCCGTGGCTCCCCGATCCGCTGGTCGAGGAGGAAGAGGACGACGACGTCACGCTGCCGCTGATGCTTGCGCTCGAACGCCTCTCGCCGCTCGAGCGCGCCGCTTTCCTGCTCCACGACGTTTTCGGCGTCGAGTTCGAGGAGGTGGCCAGGACGATCGACCGCGACGCCGCCGCGACGCGCCAGCTTGCGGCGCGCGCGCGCACCCACGTCCGCGACGCGCGGCCGCGCTACAAGCTCGAAAAGGAGCAGGGGCTCCAGATCGCCAACGCCTTTTTCGCTGCATCGCGCAGCGGCGACATGACCACGCTCGGCGCGCTGCTCGCGGCCGATGTCGGCATGTGGTCCGACGGCGGCGGCAAGCGCCCCGCGGCGCTGATGCCGGTGCTGGGTTACGACACGGTGATGAAGCTCCACCGCAGCCTCGCGGTGCTGTTCGGCAAATATGGCTCGACACTGGTCCACGCCGGCATGATCAACGGCCTGCCGGGCTTTGTGACGCGCGAGGCCGACGGCGAACTCCAGACCACCGCGCTCGAGATCGAGGATGGCCGGGTCACCGCCATCTATGTCATGCGCAACCCCGACAAGCTAAAGCACATGCACTAGGCCGCGACGCGGAGAGCGCCTGCCGCGACGAACAGGATCGCCGATACAAAGCTCGCCGCCGTTCGGACCGAGTTCCACATCGTCCATTCGCTCAGATAACGCGTCCATAACGCGGCGGCTTCGGGCGTTCCAGGCGTTGCCGCGGTGAGTGCATTGTTGAGCGGGACGTTGAAGACCATCGTCACCGCGTCGCAGCCGAGTATATAGAACAGCGCGGCGGCGAGGATCAGCTTGCCGTCGAGCATGCCGAGCGACCCCAGCGACAGCGCGCCAACGACCAGGCAGAGCAGGCCGGTCCCGAACAGCGCGGTCATGAAGCCCGGATTGATCACCGTGACGTTGATCGAATTCATTGCGGCAACGCCCTGCTCGGACGGAATTCGTCCCAGCCCCGCCATGATGAAACTCGAAAAGCCGAAGAACACGCCGCCTACCAGCGCCGCGCCGGACGCGGCGGCAAAGCTCAATCCAGTCACCAGATTATCGGGCATCATCTTCCTCCCAGAATTTCGGTTGCCGTCAGGCGATAGGTGACGCGGTAGAGGTCCATCGACCCCGCGCCGTCGCGCCGGCTCGAGAAGGTCAGCCGGTCCGGCGCCGACCAGTCGAGCATTGGACCATAGCTGTTTCCGACCGGATCGTTCACCGCCGGCGGCAATATCATCCCCGCATCGTAACGGCTACCGTGCGATGCGGCGGCGAACAGGTCGACGCGGTCGTCCTGCATGCTCGGCGCGCGCGCAAAGACGATCGTCCGGCTGTCCGAAAGAAAAGTCGCATCGAACTCGTCGGCAACGGTGTTGGTCGCTCCGCCGAGCGGCGTGGCGGCAGCGAAACCCCGCCCCCGAGCCCGCGCGGTGTAGAGGTCATGCCGCCCGGCGCCGCCCGGCCGGTCGCTCGAAAAGAGCAGCGACTGGCCGTCGGGCGACAGCATCGGCGCATATTCGTTTCCCGCGCTGTTGACGCTTGGCCCCAGATTTTTAGGTGTGCCGAAGCCGGCCCGCGTCACCGCGACACGGTAAAGATCGTCCTTGCCGACCCCGCCGGGCCGATCGGAGCAGAAATAGACGAATCGCCCGTCGCGCGAGAAGGCCGGGTCGAAATCGCGTCCCGGCGCGTTGAACGAAACCGGCGTCGCCGCGCCCCAGCCTGTTTCCGCCCCCGAATCTCTCCGCCGCGACATCCAGATGTCATAACCCCCGCCGCCGCCGGGCCGGTCGCGGCTGAACCACAAAGCGGTCCGGCCGTCAGGGCTGATCGTCAGGCGAATTTCCGAATGGTCGGTCGAGGCGATCCCCGGGGCGAAAAGCTCGGCCTCGCCGACGGTCTCGACCGGGGGATCGGCACTCGCCGACGCCGCGATGAGGAAGGCTATCCCGAACATCTTACGCCGTCCGTTCGAAATCGCTGATCCAGTTCGTCTCCCAGCTTAGCCCGTTGTCAGGCGAAAAGGCCTGCTCCCAGCGCGCCGAGGCCCTGGTGATCCGCGACCAGAGCACGCGCGTCTTGATCGGCCGTTCTTCGAAACTGTCGTCGCCGATAAAAGTGCCGATTCCGCCCTTGAACCCGCCGCGAACCGGCGGGGCGATCGCCGCCGGGCTGCGACCGTCGAGCCACCAGCTCAGCCATTCGCCCGTCGCCGGGTCGAGTGTGCGGATGCCGACCCCGCGGAACGGCGCGCCGGGGAAGTTCATGACATTGTCGCCGGCATTACCGCGGCCGCCGAGCACCGGCCAGTTGACCAGCGTGCCGTCGAAATCGACCCAGTCGCGGCTTGCCGCCAGCCGTTTTTTGAGGCGGCGATGCCGGACCTTCCAAGCGCCGACCAGAAAATCAAAATCGCGGCTGTTCGGTGCCGGCTCCTTGTCGTGCAGCAAAGGCAAGGGTGCCGGTACCGCGCTGGTGCGCGTGAAATAGTTGCGCCAATTGATCTCCCACGTCGCGCCGCCATCGACCGAAAGCCCCTGATCCCAGTTCGGGCGCACACCGTGCACATCGCGCCAGCGAAAGCGCACCGCAACGTCGCGGCCCTTGAACTTGTCTTCGCCGGTAAAGACCCCCGCATCGCCGTCGAAGCGCCCGACAACCGGCGGATCGATGATGGTCGGGTTGCGGCCATCGACCCACCAGATCGACCATGTTTGCGTCGCCGGATCGAAGGCACGAATACCGAAGCCGCGATATTCGCCGCCCGGCAGGTCGAGGATATTGTCGTCGATCGTGCCGAGGCCGCCCAGCGTCAGCCAGCACGCGCTCTTACCGCCGAACTCGGCCCAATCGTCGCTCCCCGCCAGCCGCTCCTTCAGCCGGCGGTGCCAGACGTCCCAATTGCCGACGAGCCATTGCCAGTCGCGGCGATGCGCCTCGCTGCTGCCCGGAGAGCGTGGCTGGCTCCATGCGGGGGCGAACGCGGCGGCGCCGGCAAGGATCATCGTTTCGATCAAGTGGCGCCGGTCGAGCGAAGTGGGGAGATGGGTCATCGGACCTCCAGAGGACGTGTGCCTCGGTCTGCCCCACGAGTTATGTTTTGGGGATGCGAAGAATCGGCATAGAGGCTAAGTCACATTTATGGTTAGCAGCGACAAACTTCCGCCCTTGCCCTCGATCCGCGCCTTTGAGGCGGCCGCGCGGCTGGAGAGTTTCGCCAAGGCGGCGCAGGAGCTTGGGACGACCGCTGCCTCGGTCAGCTATCATGTCCGGCAACTCGAGCGGCAGACGGGGCTCCACCTGTTCGTCCGCCATCCGCACAAGGTTGCGTTGACCGCGGCCGGCGCCGCGATCGCGCGCGAGGCGAGCGCTGCCTTTGCGGCGCTGCACGAGAGTTTCATGAGGGCGCAGGACCAGGACGAGGCGCGGCTTTCGCTCACGACCTTGCCGACGCTGGGAACCAGTTGGCTGACCCCGCGTCTCGGCCTGTTTCGCGCCCGGCATCCCGATATATCGATCGAACTCGAACTGTCGGCGGAACCGCACGCGCTGGGCGACGGCCGGTTCGATGGGGCGATCCGTCACGGGCTTGGCGAATGGCGTGGGCTCAGGAGTGTCGGGCTGTTCCCGATCCTGTTCATACCGCTCTGCGCCCCCGCGCTCAAAGACGCCGCGGCGGGTCTGGAGAATCCGGGCAAGCCGCTCGACGTTCCGTTGCTCGGCCGGCCCGACTGGTGGGATATCTGGTATCGCGCGCTTGGCGTGACCGCGGGCCCTTCGCCCGAACGCTTCGGCACCAGCCTCGCCGCCGAACATCTCGATATTGCGGCCGCGGTTGCCGGGCATGGGATCGCGATCGGCTCGCCGATCCTGTTCCGCGACGAGATTGCCGCCGGCCGCCTCGTTCCGGCGCACGATCTGGTCGCGGGCGACGGCCGCGCCTTCTGGTTCGTCTATTCCGTCGCGCGATTGCAGAGCGCGAAGATCGCGCGCTTTCGCGACTGGCTGTGCGACGCCGCGGCGACCGAGGTAGCGGCCGCGCGGGCGCATATCAACAACGCGATCATCCTCGATCCGTGACAAATATCGCTGTCCTACAAAAGCGCACCGCGATAGCGTGACAGCGATGACCCGCCTCACTCATATCCTTACCGCCGGCACCGTTCTGCTCTCGCAAAAAATGCGATTCCAGAGTAAAGTTGCGCAGTTTTCCGCCACTTTTTATTCGGGCGATTTTCCATGCTGAGCGTCGAAACCCACGCCGCAACACCATGGCCCGATGCGCTCGACTGGGAAGCGCGCGCCGGTGAGGCGGTCGCTGCCGCGCTCGCGCTGACCCCTTATGCCTCGCTCGCCGACGCCGCGCCGCTCGTCGAGATCGCGGTGCGGCTGACCGACGATGCCGAGGTCCATACGCTCAATCGCGATTTCCGCGGCAAGGACAAGCCGACCAACGTGCTTTCCTTCCCGCAGGTGCAGGACGACCTGCTCGAAGGACTCGCGAACAGCGACGACGGTGAAATATTGCTCGGCGACATCGTGCTCGCGCGCGAAACCTGCGCGCGCGAGGCCGAGGAGAAGCGGATTTCGCTGGAGGATCATGCGACGCATCTGATCGTCCACGGCACGCTCCATCTCGTCGGATACGATCATATCGACGACACCAGCGCCGCCGCGATGGAGGCGCTCGAAGTGAAAGCGCTTGCATCGCTGGGCATCGCCAATCCATATGCGGACCTGGATTAGCTTAGGAAACGCCACGCACATGCCCGACGACCAGGGATCTTCGAACCGATCGGAAGAGGACAGTAGAACCGGCCTGCTGGCCGGTCTCAAGGCATTGCTGTTCGGCGGCAACAACGAACCGTCGCTGCGCGAGCAGATCGAAGAGGTCATCGACGAGGCCGAGGAAGAGGGCGAGGAACGGCGGCGCGGCAGCAATATCGTCGGCGACCTCGCGCCGATCGAGCGCAAGATGCTGCGCAACCTTCTCCATTTCGGCGAGCAAACGGTCGACGATGTCGCGGTGCCGCGCGCCGACATCGTCGCGATCGCCGAAAGCGCGAGCTTCACCGACATCGTCGCGCTTTTTGCCGAGGCGGGGCACAGCCGCCTGCCGGTCTATCGCGAAACGCTCGACGAGGTCGTCGGGATGATCCACGTCAAGGACGTGTTCGCGGTGCTCGCCGAGGGGCGGCCGCCGCCGCCGCTGATCGACCTGATCCGCGAGCCGCTTTATGTGCCGCAATCGATGGGCGTGCTCGACCTGCTTGCCGAAATGCGCGCCAAGCGTACGCACCTTGCCATCGTCATCGACGAATATTCGGGGACCGAGGGGCTACTGACGATAGAGGATCTGGTCGAGGAAATCGTCGGCGAGATCGAGGACGAGCATGATGATGAGCCCGAGCCATTGTTCGTCCCGGGCGAAAATGGCTGCTGGGAGATCGAGGCGCGCGCCGAGCTTGACGATATTGGCGAGGCGATCGACCCGCGGCTCGCCGAGGTCGAGGAAGATGTCGACACGCTCGGCGGCCTTGCGGCGGTGCTGGCGGGCCATGTGCCCGAGGTCGGCGAAATTCTGCTCCACCCGAGCGGCTGGCGCATCGAGGTCACCCAGGCCGACGAACGTCGCGTCCATCGCCTGCGGCTCCACCCGCCGGTCGAGGTCGATCTGGAGGCCCCGTCGGAACGGAGCCAAGAGTTCTGACGCAATTGCCTTTGCCCGTCCAAGGGACTAGCTGAGGCCGGATGGACGTTTCGGATCTGCGCATCGCTCTGTTCAGCGGCAATTATAATATGACGGTCGACGGCGCGAACAAGGCGCTGAACCGCCTTGTCGGCTATCTTCTGGCGCATGGCGCCGCGGTGCGCGTCTATTCGCCGACCGTCGCGCATCCTGATTTCGAACCCACCGGCGACCTCGTCAGCGTGCCGTCAATCGCGATTCCCGGCCGCAGCGAATATCGCATTCCGGTATCCTTCTCGTCGCGCGTCCGCGAGGACATCGTCAATTTCGCACCCAACATCGTCCATATTTCCAGCCCCGACCGCGTGGCACGGCAGGCGGCGGCATGGGCGCGGCGCCGCCGGCTCCCAGTCGCCTGTTCGGTGCACACGCGCTTCGAAACCTATTTCCGCTATTACAACCTGTCTTTCCTCGAGCCCGTGGTCGTTGCCTGGTTGCGCAAGCTCTACCGCAAATGCGACGCGCTGATCGCACCATCCGAAAGCTTTGCGCAGGTGCTGCGCGAACAGCGGATGAACTATGACATCGGCATCTGGACGCGCGGGGTCGAGCAGGCGATTTTCAACCCGGGCCGCCGCGACATGGAATGGCGTCGCTCGCTCGACATCGCCGACGACGTCCCCGCCATCGCCTTCCTCGGCCGGCTGGTGATGGAAAAGGGGCTCGACGTGTTCGCCGACGCGATCGACGTGCTCGCGCGGCGGGGGGTGCCGCATAAGGTTGTGGTTATTGGCGAAGGACCTGCGGGCGAGTGGTTCGAATCGCGCTTGCCGAATGCCAATTTCGTCGGCTTCCAGGGCGGCGAGGATCTCGCCCATGCGCTAGCGTCGTGCGACATTTTCTTCAACCCGTCGGTCACCGAAACCTTTGGCAATGTAACCCTCGAGGCGATGGCGTGCGGCCTGCCCGTCGTCGCGGCGCGCGCGACGGGCAGCGCCAGCATCGTCAAGCATGGCCAGACCGGCTATCTCGTCGCCCCCGGTTCGATCACGGGCTTTGCCGACCATCTCGAGCGTTATTGCCGCGACATCCAGCTTCGCGCCGAACATGGCGCGGCGGCGACGCTGGAAAGCGGCGCCTATCAATGGGATGCGATCAACCAGGCGGTCGCCGATACTTATGTGCGCCTGATCCGCCAGAAACAGCGGCGCAGGACCTGAGACCGCCATGGCCGGGGATCTGTTCGGCGATGAGGCTCCCGCGGCGCGGCAGGGCGGCGCCACCGGTCCCGTCCCGCTCGCCGAACGGCTGCGCCCGCGTGACCTTTCCGATGTCGTCGGGCAGGAGCATCTGACCGGTCCCGAGGGCGCGATCGGCCGCATGGTCGCCGCCGGACAATTGTCGTCGATCATCCTCTGGGGTCCGCCGGGTACGGGCAAGACGACGATCGCGCGCCTGCTCGCCGAGGCGGTGGGAATGCGCTTCGCGCCGCTCTCGGCGGTCTTTTCGGGCGTCGCCGATTTGCGGCAAGCCTTTGCCGATGCCGAGAAGATGGCGGCGGCGGGCAAGCGCACGCTGCTCTTCGTGGACGAAATCCACCGCTTCAACCGCGCGCAGCAGGACGGGTTCCTGCCCTATGTCGAGCGCGGCACCGTGGTGCTCGTCGGTGCGACGACCGAGAACCCCAGCTTCGCGCTGAACGCCGCGCTGCTGTCGCGGGCGCAGGTGCTGGTGCTCAACCGGCTCGGCGAGGAAGCGCTCGCGATGCTGGTCGAGCGCGCCGAGGCCGAAGTCGGGCGCGTCCTGCCCGTCACCGACGATGCCAAGGCGGCGCTGGTCGCGAGCGCCGACGGCGACGGGCGTTTCCTGCTCAATCAGGTCGAAACGCTGTTCGCGGCGGCGATACCCGAACCGCTCGATCCCGCCGAGCTTGCGCAATTCCTCCATCGCCGCATGCCGGTCTACGACAAGGACCGCGACGGCCATTACAATCTCATTTCGGCGCTGCACAAGGCGCTGCGCGGCTCGGACCCTCAGGCATCGCTCTATTATATGGCGCGGATGCTCGTCGCGGGCGAGGAGCCGCTGTACGTGCTGCGCCGGCTTGTGCGCTTTGCGAGCGAGGATGTCGGGCTCGCCGACCCGCAGGCACTCGTGCAATGCCTCGCAGCAAAGGACGCTTATCAGTTCCTCGGTTCGCCCGAGGGCGAACTCGCGATCGTGCAGGCCTGCCTCTATCTTGCGACCGCGCCCAAATCGAACGCCGCCTATGCCGCGCAAAAGGCAGCCTTCGCTTCGGCGCGCGACACCGGATCGCTCGCGCCGCCGGCGAATATCCTCAACGCCCCGACCAAGCTGATGAAGGATCTCGGCTATGGCGCGGGTTATGAATATGACCATGACGCGCCGGAGGGTTTTTCGGGCGCCGACTACTGGCCCGAGGGGATGGGGGCGCAGACCTATTACCACCCGACCGACCGCGGCTTTGAAAAAAGGATCGCCGAACGGATCGCCTGGTGGGACGAGCAACGCCGGGCACGGGGCGGCGAATGACGCCGAAATTCGACAGCTGGGACGATGTGGTCGCCTTCGCCTGCGCGCTTCCCGATGTCGAAATGCTGTCATTCTATGGCACGCCCTGTCCCAAGCTCAATGGCAAGGCGCTCGCTTCGCCAGGGCGCGAGCCGGGGAGTTTCGCTGTAATGTGTTCGCCCGACGAGAAGGAAATCCTGCTTGAAACCGATCCCGACACTTTCTGGCAGACCCCGCATTATGAAGGCTGGCACGCGCTGCTCGTCCGCTTCGGTTCGGACGATCCCGAACGCGTCGCCAACGTCATTCGCCGCGCCTGGTGGGCGCGCGCGAAAAAGGCGCAGCGGCAAGCTTTTGGCGAGCAGCCCTGATATGCTGCGGCGGCTGGCCTTGGGTCTTGTGCTCGCCGCTTGCGCGCTCCCGGCGCAGGCGCAAACCCCGCCGGCGAATGCTGAACTCAACCGGGCCTGGGCGGCAGGTTATCGCGCGGCTTTCACCTGTTCGTCGCTGTGGAACGGCGGCGGAAAATCGCTCGCCGACATCGAACGCGACGAACTCACCGGCATCTATCCCGAGATCGAGCCCGACGTCCGCGCGCTGAAGGCCGACGTCGACAACAAGGCAAAGCGCGTGAGCGTGCGCTACCGCGACGACATGCCGCCGCGCATCGCAGCATGGGATAGCCGCGAAGGCTGCGTCACGCTGCCGATCGGCGCACAGCCCACGAAGATTGAAGGTCTCTCGAACCAGCAGCGCCCCAACATCGATGACCGGCCGTGGCCGCTGGGCGACCACGCCGAGAAACCGCGGGCGCCCGCCGCCTTGGAAAATGCCGTGGCGGACCCAGCGCGTTTTGGCGGGCGGACGAGCGCGGTGCTGATCGTCAAAGATGGCAAGATCGCGGTCGAACGCTATCGGGCCGGCCATGACAGGCACACGGCGCAGCGGACCTTTTCGGTCGCCAAGTCGATGGCGGCCACACTGATCGGTCATGCAGCATATCAGGGTCAGATCGACGTGACGAAGCCCGCGACGATCGCCGAATGGAAGACGCCCGGCGACCCGCGCGCGGCGATCACCACCGAACAGCTGATGCGCATGGCGAGCGGGCTGACCAGCGACACCGCGGGCAATCGCACCGATGCGATCTATATGGGCGGCGCATCGGTTCGGCAGTGGACCACGCAATGGCCGCTGCTGAACCCGCCGAACACGCGCTATCGCTATGCCAATAATGATACGATGCTCGCGATACTTTCGCTGAAAGCCGCGCAGGCAAAAGCGGGAGGGGCGCTGAACCCCGGCGCCTTCTTCGACCGGATCGGCATGACGCGCACGTTCGCCGAGCACGACAAGGACGGCGACTATATCCTGTCGAGCCAGGTCTGGACGACCGCGCGCGACCTCGCGCGGCTCGGGCTGCTCTACCAGAACGACGGTCTGTGGGACGGCAAGCGCCTGCTACCTGAAAACTGGCGGACCTTCGTCACGACGCCCAGCGGACCGCAACCCGATGGCGCGTTCGGCTATGGCGCGGGCTTTTGGTTGCTCAACAAATCGGAGGGCATTCCCGCCGACGCTTTTGGTGCCTTCGGCAATCGCGGCCAATATCTGGTCGTCATCCCGTCGCGCGGGCTCGTGATCGTCCGTCAGGGCTATGACGACGACAAGAACCGCCTCGACATTGCGAACCTAGTCAAGGCGGTCGTCGCTGCCGACGGCGTCCGCTGATCACTTGCTTGGCGATTGGTGGTCCGAAAAATGAAGACTGCTTTCGACCGCTTGCGGACATTCGGCCTATTGGCCAAGATGCCGCCGAGAACCATCGCAGCAAGGCACTTCGAACATGCCCAAACCGAACAAAGGGATTGTGCTGGAGGCTCTTCAGGAGCTGAGCGACAAAGACTTCCAAGACTATTACTGGATGGGACGCGATCAGAGTGTGATGTGCGTGCCGGAAGAGCTATGCCATTCGATACTTTTCAGCAGCAACCTGTCGCTCAACGTCAAAGCTGGACGACCCGTTTTCGGGACTTGGGACGTTAGGATCGTCGCCTTGGCAGAAAAATTTTGTAGTCTTGTCGATGAGACTTCAGGGAATGTCGAGGCAATCTTGGCCGCGCCCGAGATGAGCGAAATCCGCATTGAAGCGCAATCGATTCTGGATGGGATGGCATAGAAACGCCCGTTTCAGTCAATCGCCCCTTACCTGCAGGAAAGACTGCAAGCGACCGATTGCGGACGTTGCCGCGCCAACCAAGCTAATGCTAAAGCGGGGCTGTTCCTGAAGGGGAAGCGACTATGCGCACTGAAGAACTTGTCTCGAATTCGCTCAGCGCGACGATGGCGAT